>JBAQFB010000005.1:0-593951 GCA_049287065.1 Candidatus Nanopelagicaceae bacterium | reverse complement strand
GTCCTCAATCAACTTCCAACTTGCCCAAATAATGCCTCTCCGTCTATTGGACAGAATGTGACGATCAATTCACATATTGGTGCAATGGTCTATTCACCGTGCGAAGTAAGTAATTCAGGAGATGTATGGCGTGGACAGATGTATGCGTCGTCAGTGGCGACGAGCTCTAACTTCGTTCTGGAGTATCTTCCAATCGGTCTACCCACCGTTAATCTCAGTACAGGACAGTTCTTAGCTCCACCTGGTACTGGAGTTCTTGGCGGCCGTACCTCAATTCGAGACTTGGCGATGCGATAAATGGTGATAATCGCAGGCATTCTCGGTTTAGCGGTGGGTTCTTTTTTGAACGTGGTGATCTATCGCGTGCCTCTTCGCCAATCGGTGGTTTCTCCGCCGAGCGCATGTCCCAAGTGCAGCTCGCGTATTAAGGGTTATGACAATATTCCTGTCGTCTCATGGCTTCTATTGCGAGGAAAGTGCCGCACCTGCGACTCTGCAATTTCCGTGCGTTATCCAATGGTCGAATTGGGCACTGCAATCTTCTTCTCGCTGGTTGCGTGGAAATTTGAATTCGCGAACTCAAATTTCATATTCCTGTTGACCGCCTTTCTTTATCTGGCCGCAATCACTATCGCTCTTGCACTGATTGATCTTTCAACCCACACATTGCCTAACGCGATTGTGCTTCCAAGCTATGCAGTCGGGGGCGTTCTTCTTGCTGCTGATGGATTGATAAGCGGGGACCATCGAGCCCTGGTAAGGGCCATTATCGGCGCAGCGGTTATGTGGTTGCTCTATATGGCTATGGCGCTGATGTACCCAGAGGGCATGGGGTTCGGCGATGTTAAATTTGCCGGAGTCCTAGGGTTATTCCTCGGATACTTAGGCTGGGATGTACTGGTCACTGGTGCTTTCGCTGCCTTCGTATTGGGCGGAATCTTTGCTCTTGCACTCATTCTTTTTAGGAAGACTAATCTAAAAAGCGGCATTCCGTTTGGTCCGTGGATGGTGGCGGGCGCATGGCTTGGAGTTTTCTTCGGCGTGCAGATTGTCCAGAGTTACCTTTCAATCTTTTCACTTTCATCTGGTGTTTGAGTAGAAGCGGAGTAAAGAGTGGCTACGAACGTCGTCGGTTTGGACATTGGAAGTACTGCGGTGCGCGGTGTCGAACTAAGTGCTGCCAAGAAGAACAAACCGAATTTGCTTCGATTTCATGAAGTGGTTCTTCCACCGGGAGCGGTGAGTCGTGGGGAGATATTAGATGCAGTTGCTGTCGGAGCCGCCCTCAAGCAACTCTGGTCAGAAGGGCGTTTCAAGTCTAAGGATGTAATTCTCGGAACGGGAAATCAGAATGTCCTCGTCCGTGACCTTACTGTCCCAAAGATGTCACTCAAAGAGATCCGTGAATCCCTGCCAATGCAAGTCCAGAGCCTTCTCCAGATGGCCCTGGAAGATTCAATTCTTGATTTCTATCCAGTTTCGGAAGGAATGAACGAGCACGGACCTACTGTCAATGGGCTGCTGATTGCCGCCGAGAAAGAAGGAATTCTTGGCACGATCCGAGTAGTTGAACGCGCGGGCCTCACTCCAGTTGATGTCGATCTCATACCTTTTGCACTCAATCGACTTTTTATGGATGGGTCGAATGTCGATGGGACAGTAGCGATTATCGACGTCGGTGGTAGTTCGACCAGCATGCTTATTGCCCGCGAGGGCGTCCCGCAATTCGTCCGAATTATTCCGGCTGGCGGAGATGATCTAACGCAAGCTTTGAAATCAGAACTTGAAATAAATGTCAATGCGACCGAAGAACTCAAGCGGACTTTACGGGTGGGTGCTGAAGCCACTTCAGAGGATGACTATGAGGCAGGCAAGTCTCAATGCACTTGTCCCAAGTGTTTAGCCGATGTTGCCACCGTCGATGATCCCCGTGCCAATGAGATTCTCCAAAGGGTTACAGGGGAACTACTCAGTGGGCTCCGAAATACTGTCAGTTACTTCAATAACACGCATCCCGAGAATCCAGTCACCCAGATACTTCTTACGGGCGGCGGAGCGAGACTTTCTGGATTCGCTCCGACACTTCGCGCAATAACACAGATTCCAGTCTCAACGGCAAATCCATTATCGATGGTTAATCTTTCACGAAAGAATGAAGAGAAGAATCGAATTGGGAATGCCCAATCTCTGTCAGTCGCTTTGGGGCTCGCGATGCGGAATCTATCGTGATATCAAAGAGGAAGAAATCAGAACTTCTCATCGGGGGAGACTCACGGGTTGACTTCTTGCCGGCAGAGGTTCGCATTAAGCGCCACGGTAAACTTATTCGTCGCCGGCTTGGTTTTAGCATATTCCTGGTCATTTTATTGATGATTGGTTGCACCGCTTTGGTCCGAGCGCAGGCTCTCCAAGCGCATCGAAATTTGGCAATCGAGGAAGCGAATACGAAATTCTTGATTGCCGAACAACAAAAATACAGTGAAGTTGCCAGGGCGCAGAATCAGATTGCGACTATCCAAGCGGCTCAACAGGTCGGGACTTCTACTGAAATTAACTGGCAGGAATATCTGACTTCTGTGCAGGCCACGCTTCCTTCTAATGTCACCATTGAAACCATCAATATTGATTCTGCCACCCCATTTGCGCCATACACGCAGGCAACTGCACCGCTGCAAGGTTCGCGGATCGCGACCTTGAGCTTCACAGCTCTGAGTCCGACGCTTCCGAAAGTTCCCACTTGGCTCATTGCACTTACTTCTTTGCCCGGATACTCCGATGCTTCACCGGGTTCTGTAACACGGACTGAGTCCGGTGCCTATTCCGTGAACATAACGATGCACATCAATCAAGATGCCTTCACCCATCGCTTTGCAGCCAATGCGGGGGGATTGAAATGAAAAGTAGTAAATCTGGAGTTCTTGTACTCTCCTTGTTGTTGGTTGTTGTGATCGTCGCAGGCTGGTTGGTGGGAGTCGCGCCGCAATTAGCCGATTCCTCCCGAACCAATGCAAGCCGTGCGGCTGTCTTTGGTCAAAATGTCTCCAATGAAGCGATTTTGCGAAAGTTGAAGGCAGACTATGTGGGAATAGATGTACTCAGAGAAGAATTGTCAGTTCTTAAGGTTGCTGTACCAGCGAGCGCGGAGATTTCAACTTTCGTCACGGAGTTAAACTCTCTTGCCAACTCCCACACGGTGATAGTTCGCTCCATTACTGTTAATGACGCAAAGCCTTACACCCCAGTAGAACTAGTAGCGCCGACGACCGGAAGTGAAACCTCCGGAACTTCTGCCTCGGTGACAACGAATCCAAGAATCACTTCAAATAACTTCATAGTCATTCCCGTTCAATTTTCCGTGACAGGTGATTACTCCAGGGTTTTGGATTTTGTCCACGAGGTCCAGGTCGGTCCGCGACTTTTCCTTATCTCCAACCTTTCGAGCATGGGCGCGACGGATGCCACGGCAGTTACGGGTCGTGGGCAATCTGGTACAAATATTCTCCAAAAGGTGGATGCAACCGTGGGAGGCTACATTTATGTGCTCCTGGATGGGGAACCTAGTCACTAAAACCCTAGGTAGGGTCAGACCGGCCCGGAATATCTCTAAAAAGAGAGCGGGCGACGGGAATCGAACCCGCGCTGTCAGCTTGGGAAGCTGACGTGATGCCATTTCACTACGCCCGCGTATGGTTCTATTGGGAAAGCATAGGCAAGAGAGGTAAAGTCGCCAACCATGTTGCTAAGTGATCGAGACATTCGCGCCCAGATTCAGGAAAACCGTGTTCGCGTCGAGCCATACGACCCGGGGATGATTCAACCCTCAAGTGTTGACGTCCGCCTTGATCGATTCTTCCGAGTCTTCGAAAATCATAAATACTCGGTTATTGATCCATCTGTCGAACAGAGCGAACTAACTCGAGAAGTGGAAGTCGCCCCTACCGAGTTTTTCATCCTCCATCCTGGGGAGTTTGTGCTCGCGAGCACGTACGAAGTGATTACTCTTCCAGACGATATAGCTGGGCGCTTAGAGGGGAAATCCTCCCTTGGCCGCCTCGGATTACTAACTCACTCAACCGCGGGATTTATCGATCCCGGCTTCTCGGGGCACATCACCCTCGAGCTTTCTAACGTGGCCAATTTGCCAGTCAAGCTTTTCCCAGGCATGAAGATCGGGCAACTCTGTCTCATCAAACTCACATCACCTGCCGAGCATCCATACGGCTCAGCAGTCTACGGTTCTAGATACCAGGGCCAACGTGGGCCTACGCCAAGTCGCTCGTGGATGAATTTTCACCAGAGTCAAGTGGAGTAGATAGGAGTAAATTAGAAGAATGAAAACCACTGTAATTGTCCTTATTGTTCTTGCTCTTCTCGTCCTTTTCGTTATTTCGGTTTATAACCGACTGGTCAAACTCAATATCAACGTTAGTGAAGCGTTCGCTCAGATTGAGGTTCAACTCAAGCGACGCTCAGATCTCATTCCAAATCTAGTTGAGACCGTAAAGGGGTATGCGACACATGAGCGCGAAACCTTTGAGAAGGTTATTGCCGCGCGAGCTAAGGCGACAACGGCCACAACGGTTGCTGACGTTGCCGCCGCTGATGGGATGCTCACTCAAGCCCTCCGCGGTTTGCTCGCAGTAGCTGAGGCGTACCCAGACCTCAAAGCTTCTTCAAATTTCCTCGCCCTGCAAGAGGAACTTTCGACTACTGAAAACAAGGTTTCTTTCGCTCGTCAGTATTACAACGACAACGTGCGTGCCTTGAATTCTGCCGTGAAAACCATCCCCACCTCATTTTTTGCTGGAGTGGCCAAGGTAACCGAGCGGGAGTTCTATGTTGTGGAAGATCCACAATCTCGCCAAGCCCCATCCGTAAAGTTCTAGAGCCTGCTTATGGCGGGAGTATCTTTTCGCGCATCCCAGAGTGCGAATCAACGTAAGACGTATCTTCTCTTAGCAGGGATGGGCGTGCTTGTCTGGCTCATCGTCTATGCCGCGCTTACGTATTTAGGAAAGAGTTCGGCGGGCATAGTCCCTATTGCGGTTGGCATCGCACTGGTCTCAGTTTGGGGCGCTTACTACTCATCCGACTCCATAGTCTTGAAGATGACCGGCGCACGTGAAATTCAACAGAGCGACAACCCAAATCTTTTCAATTTGATTCACGAGGTAACAATCGCAAGCGGATTGCCAATGCCAAAAGTCGCCATCGTTACAGATGACGCGCCCAATGCTTTTGCAACCGGTCGAAATCCCGAACACGCGGTGATCGCATTCACTACGGGAATTTTGGCCGTGATGGATCGAGATCAATTACAGGGAGTTGTAGCGCACGAAATGTCCCATGTGGGAAATCGTGACACGTTGGTTTCCGCCGTAGCTGCCACAACTGCCGGAGCTATCGCCCTTATTAGTGATTTTCTTACCCGGATGATGTGGTTCGGAGGTGGCCGACGCGATAGTAGAGAGCACAACTCGAATCCATTGGCACTTATCGTCTCACTGATCGTTATTATTCTGGCGCCAATAGCGGCAGTACTTCTTAAATCTGCTGTGTCCCGTCGACGTGAAGCCCTGGCTGACGCCACCGCAGTAGCTTTTACCCGTAATCCGGCTGGTCTGCGATCAGCACTTGAAGTGCTTGCCGCAGATTCCACAGTTGTTCGTCAGCGCTCGACTGCGGTTGCGCATATCTGGATTGAGTCGCCACTTGATGCCAAGTCAGTATCACGTTTATTCGCAACCCACCCTCCCATTGAGGAGCGAATTGCGGCACTGCGTGCGATGGAGAGTTTGGGACCCGCTACCTAATAAGCAGTGCTATCAAGCCTTAATCTATTGAATCCTCGGTATTTTCCAATGGGAAGAAGAGCGTGAAGGTTGCTCCCTCTCCTGGGCTAGAGGTGACACTGACTTTTCCTCCGTGCGCTCGCATGACAGCGTCCACGATTGAAAGTCCCAGCCCGCTTCCCTCTTCGCTGGCGCGGGCACGCGATGGATCCGCCCGGAAGAACCGTTCGAAAATTCTCTCCTGATCTTCCGAACTCAATCCAGGTCCCTTATCTGCCACGGAAACCGTCGCACCCTCGTTGGATTGTGAGACTGAAACTAGAATTGGTGTGCCTGGTTCGGTATGCGTTCGTGCATTGGCAAGTAAGTTTGCGACCACTTGATGGATTCGATCGGGATCGCCCAGGATGTAGAACTCATCATCTGGAAGTGTCAATGAAATCGGGTGGCCCGGTCCTGCAGCCCGCGCAGATTCCACCGCATCTTTAACTGATTCAATTAAATTAATCGGCTCTCTCTTTAGACTTCGAGCCTGGTCTAGGCGTGCGAGGAGTAGGAGATCTTCTACGAGAGACCCCATTCGAAGAGACTCTTTCTCGATACGACTAATTAATTCTCTTGTTTGTTCTTCACCCTTTACTGCGCCCTGACGATGCAACTCCGCGAACCCTCGGATGGCAGTGAGAGGGGTGCGCAGTTCGTGACTTGCATCGGCGACGAATCTACGAAGTCGATTCTCGCTGGCGCTGCGAGCCGCGAACGATTCTTCGATGCGCGCCAACATCTGGTTAAGCGATTCAACGAGCCGTCCGACTTCGGTATCTGGTTTGGCCTCTGGGAGACGCGCAGACAAATCGCCCGCGGCGATTGATTCTGCGGTTGCTTCAACCGCTTCCAACGGCTTTAGGCCAATCGAAATCACTTTGCGCGATGCGAGTGCGATGAGGAGGAGTGCAATCAGTCCGATAAATATAAAGAGGACCTGAAGTCGGTGCAGTGTCTGATCTATATTGTCCAAGGACTGGGCAACAACGACACTACCTAGTGCCGAAGGAAGTACTCGTGCTAAAACCCGGAAATCGGACCCGGGCACTTCCAAGGTAAAGGGCTGATTTTCATGGCTAATAACCTGGGTTGGCGTCAAACCTTGAATGAAATTGGTAATTGCCTGCGTATTCAGGTCGCCGCCGATGACGCCCACTACCTTCCCATCTGGATTGAGTAGTGTCACTGACATTGCAGTTGGAACCTGGCGCAAGGGTTGCATGACTCCCGCGCCGGCGTGCTTCTTTGTAGCGGTGGAATCATCATTCAATTCCGAGTCCATCATCATCGAATCGTTCTCATCTTGTGCAATCCCGGCGCGATCCAAACGAAGAGTTGATCCTCCAGCGACGCTGGTGAGTTGCTCATCGATTTGATCTACGAGGTAAGAATGGAGGGCACTGCGTGCCGCCACATCTGAAGCGATAAAACCTAAAGCAGAAAGAACCACGACACCCACGATGAGACGATTGCGAAGACTCCACAGACTTAGCGGGTTGGAAACCTTGCGAAAAGGAGAGTCCATAGTGGATGCAGTTTAGAAGAATTGAGCCGTCAAGGCTTAGGAGGCATACGCAGTCGGTAACCCACACCTCGAACAGTGTGAATTAGCGGCGGGTCAAAGATGTCTATTTTCTTCCGTAGGTAGGAAACATAAGTCTCTACAATTCCCGCATCGCCTCGGAAGTCGTACTGCCAGACATGGTCGAGAATTTGGGCTTTGGATACAACTCGATCCGCGTTAATCAGAAGATAGCGAAGAAGAAGGAACTCAGTTGGCGAAAGATCAACCAACTGTCCTGCACGTCGGACTTCATGGGTGGCTTCGTCCAACTCAAGGTCGGCAAAGCGGATTTTCTCATCGTCCGGAAGTGATTCGATCGCGCCTGTGCGTCGGAGAAGTGCTCGCAGACGTGCAACTAACTCTTCTAAACTAAATGGTTTTGTCATGTAATCATCGCCACCGATGGTTAAGCCGGCGACTTTGTCTTCCATTCCATCTTTTGCGGTGAGGAATAGAACGCCCACAGTGTGACCCTCGCTGCGAAGCTGTCGGCAGACCTCAAACCCATCAAGGTCGGGCAACATCACATCCAGCACAATGGCATGAGGCTGAAACTCCTCAGCGACTTGTAGCGCCTGAGCACCATTGGCCGCAGTCCGGACGTCGAAACCGACGAAGCGTAGGCTGGTGGAAATTAGGTCGCTAATGCTGGACTCATCATCCACCACCAAGATTCGATGGGTCGTAACTTCTTTTGTCTCTGCCTGCACCGGTCGCTCCTTGAGAATCGTCATATTCATCACCCCTTAGGCTGATAGTGCCCTGTGAATCTGGGGATTATCTGAGAATAGTCCGTCAGCAGCCTCTGGATCTCAGTAAGACTGAAGAAAATGGAGTTAGCGCTGAGACGTAAAGCGAAGCAGTCTCAAGCAACTCCATTTCTGAGGTCGACTGTGACTCTCTACGCTCAGACCATCTTCCTACATTGTGGGCTTAACAGATCGAAGCAGCGCTTGGGCGACATCGAGCACCTCAACGTCACTCTCACGCCCAGTCACTCCATCGCCGACCATGACGCGACAGAACGGGCAGGCGACTGCCACTTCCTCCGCGCCGGTGGCGATGGCCTCATCCACGCGGTTGAGGTTAATGCGAGTGCCGATGTTCTCCTCCATCCACATCCGTCCGCCGCCACCACCACAACAGAACGAGCGCTCGCGATTTCGTGGCATCTCAGTAATTTCAACACCGGTGGCTTCAAGGAGTTCTCGCGGTGCTTCATATATCTGATTATGCCGACCAAGGTAGCAAGGGTCGTGATAGGTCAACTTCTTCGCGCTCTTGTTCACCGGAATAAGTCGGCCTTCCCTTACCAATTGGTTGAGAAGCTGGGTGTGGTGGATCATGACCAATTCGAATCCACTTTGCGCATAGTCACGGCCGATTGTGGTGAAGCAATGAGGGCAAGTAACGACTATCTTCTTTGTACCTTTATCCGTGCGATTGGCAAATACCTCTTGGAATGTTTCGATATTTTCTTTTGCGAGAATTTGGTAGAGGAATTCATTTCCGGCGCGTCGAGCGGGATCGCCAGTGCAAGTCTCCTTCTTTCCGAGAACCGCAAAAGTCACCCCCGATATATGTAGGAGTTCAGCAACCGCCTTCGTCGTCTTCTTGGCACGCTCTTCGTAGGCACCAGCGCAACCGACCCAGAACAAATATTCGACGTCTTCTGGAATCTGCCCTTCAACAACCCGTATGGGAAAATTGCATTCTGCAATCCAACTCTCCCGATCGCTTCGATTGGCCCCCCAAGGATTTCCGGCGTTCTCCAAATTGCGGAAAGTGCCACCGAGTTCAGATGGGAATTGAGATTCGACGAGTACTTGGAAACGGCGCATATTGACGATGTGATCAATATGCTCGATATCGACTGGGCATTCGTTTACACACGCACCGCAAGTGGTGCAGGACCAAAGCACGTCATAAGAAATTGGTGCTAATTCTCCAACCAGGGATTCATTTTCAACGACTTTAGCCATTGCATGATCCCGCATCGCCATAATTAGGAGTTTTGGTGAAAGTGGCTTGTCTGTATGCCAAGCAGGACATTGTGACTGGCAACGCCCGCACTCAGTGCAGGTCGTCATGTCCAGTAAGCCCTTCCAAGAAATATCTGCTCTCGTACCAAGTCCAAATACATCAGTTTCAGAAGGATCGTCAAAATCGATGGGCCGACCGTGCGACAACATTTCTGGTAGTTCGCCGAGTGAAGGTGTGCCATCGCTGTGACGTTTGTAGTAGACATTGAAGAAAGCTAGGAATCGATGCCATGCAACGCCCATAGTTAGATTGAGTGCAATGACAATAAACCAGAGCATTGAAACGACTATCTTCACTGTTGCTACGACCTGTATTGAAGTCTCAATAGTGTGAAGTGGAAGTTCTTTAAATAATTCGACTAATCGCCATGAGAATGGATAGTGCCAACTCCAATCGGTGTCACTTGATAAGGCGCCTTCAAGCCCACGCAACAGGCTTACGCAGATAGCGATGAGAACAATGGTTGCTTCAACGTAGTACGCCTTGAGCGATCCAGATCCAAAGAATCTCGACCGCCTGCCCTTTTGGAAGATGCGGGTGTGCTGCCGGATAAGAATCAATCCCAAAATTCCAAGTCCGGTGAGAACAGTGATGAGTTCAGTGAAATATTCATACGGCATGAAGTGGCCAATGAATGGGAGCGAGAAAGCCGGATCTAAGACTTGTCCATAGGCGGTAATTAACGTTCCAAAAAGGGCGCCGAACCCAACCATGACAACCCAGTGGGCGATGCCAGTGCCGGTGAAATTGAGCATCTTGGTGTGTCCCAGGATCTCACCCAGCATGTGGCCCAAGCGCGAAGATCGATGTTCGCTCCGCGTCGGATCCGGCTGTCCGGCCCTGTAGATGGCCAGGAGTTTCTTCCCGTTGACGTAGAGCAGTGTGAGCGCAAAAAGAGTTATTCCGTAGGAGATGGGCGGCAGTACTAGGTTCAACCAATAGGACATGGGATGAGGGTATCCGCGCCTTTGAAAAAATTCACCTTTCCGTAGGCGTTTTCAGAGAGAATGGTGGTTGGGAGGATGCCATGAAAATCGGGCGGCACGCGATTAAGGTGATTGCATTCCTTTATGCTCCTTTACTTACGATTGGTATGGGGATGCCGTCGGCCAGCGCAAGCCAGGAAACAATAGATGTGTATTGCGACGGTGAGATCGCCAATCGCACATTATTGACGGCAGTGGCCCAGGCATTTGAGAAAGCCAATCCGAATATTCATGTTCATGTGATTATTGGCCCAACTGGCGTCAAGGGCGTCGAACACGTGAAAAGTAAAGTGGCCGCAGGAACTATGGAAGATGTATTTGTCTACATGAGTGGATCACTTTTCCAGGCGCTCGATCCCACAATTAATCTCACCGAACTAACCAACGAATCATGGCGCTCCTCCGTGATCTCTTCTTACTTTCCAGCCGTCTCAATTGGGGAGAAGTTGTATGGAGCCCCTTTTGGAAGTGCCATGGGTGGAGGAATTCTTTACAACAAAGTTGTCTATAAGAAGCTTGGGTTGAAGATTCCTCTGACTTGGGCAGAGTTCATGCGGAATAATGCAGTTATTAAAAAGGCTGGATTGATTCCAGTTATTCAGACCTATAAGGATTCTTGGACTTCCCAACTCTTTGTTCTATCTGATTATTTCAATGTTCAAAAAGCATTTCCTAGTTTTGCCGATCTTTACACCGCGCACCGGGCAGAAATTGCTGATACCCCCGTCGCAAGTGCCGGATTCCAGCATTTGGAGGATATCTACAAAGCTAAGTATCTCAATAAGGATTTTGCAACCGCCACGCTCTCGCGAGGTTTGAAATATTTGGCCACGGGAGCTGGAGTGCACTATCCGATGCTTAGTTTCGTTGCCTCCACTTTGTCAAAGGATTATCCGAAGCAGGCGAGTGATATTGGTTTCTTTGCTCAGCCTGGCGAATCAGCCGACGAGAATGGTTTGACTGTCTGGATGCCAAATGGACTCTTTATTCCAAAGAGTACGAAGCATCTGGACGCCGCGAAGAAGTTTGTCGCATACTCCGTTTCATCATCTGCACTTGCAACCATGAATGCGGCACTTACCCCAACTGGTCCTTATCTCATTAAAGGGGCGAAATTATCTGGCCAGCTCTCGACTGTTACTCGTGACATGCTTCCATATTTCAAATCCGAGGGCCGAACCGCTCCCGCTCTCGAGTTTGTATCTCCAATTAAAGGACCGAATCTTTCAAATATCACAGTAAAGATAGGTTCGGGCAAGCTAACCGCCAAGGATGGCGCACGGGCCTACGATCGGGACGTGCAGAAGGAATCGGCCCGACTCGGCCTGCCAGGTTGGGGGAAACTACCTGGATAGTCGCTGACTTCATCCTCGCTCTTTCAAACGAGTCGCAGTCAGGTCAAGTATCCTCCCGATGTGAGGGTTACGAGTAGCGAGTGGGAAATCAAAGTTTGTGATGACTTGGCTGAATCTGATCTCCTAGAAGTTTCAAAGTTCTTTAACCAGTATTTTCCCGGCGTTTTCTACCCAGAGTGCTCTCCACGGATATTTCAGTGGAAGCTCGGGATGGAAAACCCTGCGGGGAGTGGATTCTTGACCGTCGCTATGCATGATGGGAAAGTGATCGGTACAACTTCTGCAACTCGCCAGAAGATCCTTAAAGGAAACAGAGTAGTTACCGCGATTGAGATTGGAGACACATACACCCATCCGGATTTTCGAAGGATTGGCAACTGTGCTTCCCTTTATCCAGGCACTTCAGGTCCACATGACTACTTAAACAAGAGCGTCTTTGGGCGTCTAGTCACTGAAACCTTAGATCGAGCACGAACTTCGGGAATTCGTTATGTTTTCGGAACCCCAAACGAGAATTCGAGACCTCCGTACATTAACAAACTTGGATTTCAAGAAATTGGTTGGGGAAAGGTGAGGTCTTGGAGTTCTCCAACTCAAGAGTTCAAAGTTGGATCGCGAAAGAGACTTATGGTTTCGCTCGCAATTTTTCTTGTTAGAACGTTTCGGAGAGTGAATCTGTTGATTTCTGCGCGGAATATCAATATTGAAGAAGACCGATTTGAATCCTTCGTGCTCGATCTAGAGGAAAATCTTCAGGAAAACTCAGAGAATATTTTGGATAATGAGTCGATTCGTATGGAGCGGAATCCCGCCTTTTTCAAATACCGATATGTCCTTCATCCACACTATAGGTACCAGTACTTCAAGATTCAGGAGTTCGGTAGGAATAGCGGATGGATTATTTGCGTCGTTCTCGTTCGACAATCGGGGAGGGAAACACTTGTCGTGTCCGATTGGGTTATTTTGGATCCTGCCTCGGAAAAGAACCTACCCAAATATTTGGCTCTGCTGACGTCGAAATTCAGGACGGTACAACTGGTATCACTCTGGGCCAGTGACACTACGAATTCGACATTTCAGTGGGGACGATTTGGATTTTTTAGTCGAAACCGGGTCTCTCTGATTACAAAAACATTAGACATGGAAGAGGGTCGGGACATACATGAGTTTGCCGACTTTAGGATTGGGTGGAGTGACAATGGTTGATTTTTTGCAAGGAAACTACCCTTTGGCAAGTTACTTATGAAATTTGGCGGCAGGGAGAGATCTGTAAACCGAGCCCGAACCTTCATCGGATTCATTTATGTGCTTTTGGGTAAACCATTCCTTCGGCGAAGCCTGACTGCTTTTGTATTTCATGAGGTAAGTGACAACCCCAATCTCCACGCAAGGGAGACAAACACCTATTCGGATGTGCAACTATTCAAGAAGCAGATGGGATGGATTAAGGAGAGTTTTTCACCGCTAAATGCAGGCAATAAGACAGAAAAAGGGACGTTGCAAGGATGTTTGGTTACCTTCGATGACGGATATAAAGGTGTGCTGTCAAATGCCCTGCCCATTTTGGAAGATTACCAAGTGCCGGCAGTGTGCTTTGTTAACATGGCTACGGTTCAGGGAGAGATAAATTCCTCCGCGCTGGCGATGTACATGGCAAGGAAAGATCAAAATTGCGCGCACTGGGAGAATTCAAACCCACGATATTTCAATGAATCCATTGCGCGTCTGACCACCAGCGAAATCGATCAGGTCAGAGAGTATCAAGGCCCGTTTATCAATGAACGCGAGCTAGAACTCTTATCATTGAATCCATTGATTACCATTGGAGATCATCTTCACAATCATTGGCATATGAATAGCCTTGGAATGGATGAACTCAATGTCGAAATTGCCGTAGGTCAGTCCAAATTAAGTAACTTTGCCTGGGACAATCGATTCTTCGCGACCCCTCACGCAGTGGCTGCTGATCCTGTGATTCAATCTCTTGCACACGCCGGATACTCGATAATCTTTTCCGGCAAATCTACTCTCTCCGTGAATGATTCAACTCGCGTATATCCGCGCATTGATATGAACGTGCGGATTCGAAGCCGGTATCAAATGTTTGGGGCGATCGCCATAGCCAAAGCGCGCAATTTTCAAATATGAAAAACACTAGGAAAACAGATTTTCAACCTGATTCTTCGGTATCTGGGTAAGCAGATTGGGAAAGGTTGCCCGCATTCGAGCCATCAAGTTTCTTTGAATGATACAAAGAGCGAGAATTAATAAGTAGAAAAATGGTCTTGGGCGGCGAGTAATGTGAAAGAATTTCCTCTTTGTGAAATTCTGCCTTAGTTCCTGTAGATAAATATAAGCATCGTGCTTGTCTGCCATATGTGCGCCGAGGATGCGACTTGCTCCGGCGTGCTTCTGCCGCAACTGCCCTAAATCCGCGGAGAGCGTTTCGAGATTCGCGTGCCATTGACCTGTGTATATGCGGTATTTCATGAAAGTATTTTTTGCCGTAAGAATTCTTCCGAGCATTTCTAATCTTAAAGTGAGATCCAACCCGGCAGAAGTGGAGAGCTGTGGATCGAATCCTCCAGTTGAGAGTAAGAAGCTCTTGCGCGCCATCCCTGTTGATTCTGTTCCTGCCCCGAATCCTCGCAGGTTAAACCAGTTCGTTAGCATCTTTCGGTTATTTTTGTGGAGAACTATTCGTCCTCTCTCCTCGTCTTCACCTTGTTTATAAATTCGATAAGGGCAAAGCACCAAGGAGGCGTCCTGATTCGCGTCCAATAACTCGACTTGGACATCGAGTTTGTTTGCAGCCCAGGTGTCATCTCCGTCCAAGAAGGCGACGTACTCTCCCGTAGATTCCGCAATGCCGCGGTTTCGGGCGATGCATTGGCCGCTATTATTTTGAGTCAGGAGCTTCCATTTCCCAGGGTTCGATTTTATGAAGGTATTTATGACTTCAAGGCTCTCATCGGTAGATCCATCATCAATGATGATGCACTCCCAGTCCTTGTAGGACTGATTCGCCACCGATTTCAACGTCTCTTCTATCCAGCGAGACTTGTTATAAACGGGAATTACCACCGATACTTTTGGTGTCATTTCTGAACAGACTTAAGCAAAGTAGTTTTCATGTACACGTTCAAAACGACGTAACTTATGCCGATGCCCAAAGGCACCCCATAAATACCCATGATTTTCGCTCCGATGATGGGTAGTGCGAAACTTGCGAATATTAGTACAAGAGACAAATTTCTGACGCGGCGGTCGGCGCCATCCGAAATCAATTTAGAAATCGCTATCTGGTAGTAACCTCGGGCTATTTCCTGCGCGGCAAACAGAAGAAGTACCAGGAATGGCAATTTCCACGGATCCCCGAAGAACAAATTGACAAAAAGTTGCGACAGCACAGAACCAACTACGGCTAACCCAGATACCGCAAGCAGCCTACGTAGAAAAGTTTGATTAATTGAACTGAAAGTTGGAATTGAATTGCCACCGACTATTAGTCGACTGGCTGCCTCGGGAAGGAAGCGCAAAAAGGAAATCAAACTAGTCCCCACCGCGTATTTGCCCAGGATGCCTAACGGCAAGAACCATGCGATTATGATTCGATCAATTCTGTCGGCGAACCCATTTGCAATTCCGAATAGATGGTAATTCTTGCTCTGGGTGGCCAAGTGTCGTATTTCTCTGAAATTAAACCTAATTGAGGAGTCCTTTATACCTATCAGAAGTAGAAGGACAGCTGTCGTAGAAGTGAGATAGGAAATAATTAGTGCGGTAAACAGCGACACGGCGATGCTTACTTGGTTTACCAGGAATAGCATGAGATAGATCGAAATCTGAATTCCAATTGTCAACACATCCAGAATTGCCGCCAATTTGAATAAATTAAAGGCAATTAGTGCTTGGTGATAACAAAAATCTAAACAGGCGAAGAACGCATAAATGACGGTGATGAGAAGTAAAGTTTTTGGAATTTCTGTTTTCGTATTTGAATAAATCAAGACGAATACCAAAGTGAGACCGGAGACGAGAACTGAGAGAAATGTGGTCAGATACAGATATGAATTGAGGGTGATCTTGTTCTCCGCAGTCGGAACAGACCTTCGGAAAGTGAGGCTTACTCCCGAAGTTAGAATGACAGCAACCACCATGGCAGTTGCCATAATGAAGGCAACGAGGGACCTTCTTTCGACTCCCAGATTTGTGCTGTAGACAAGCGCGAATCCCATGGCTAACCCAGCAGCCAGCCCTCGAGCGCCTAGATAGCCGTTTCTAATGCCCCGGGTTAAATTCCTTGAAGGGGTTGTCATGGTCTCCCTAGATAAATTCCCAGAAAGGTTGATACTGCCTCTGAGCCAGATTGCACTCTACAAGACAGCTGGGTGAAACCAAGGTCTCCTTATTCTCGCCCACCCGGCAAAGGGCCCTTCAACCTTGAGTCGATGCGACTCAATCTTTTGACAAAATTCGACGCAAGGTTGAGAATTATCGTATGGATCCTGATTGGACCCGCAGATATAGGAAAAAGGAGCAATAAAGATGGCTAGAGCAGTTGGAATCGACCTCGGCACCACCAATAGTTGTGTATCGGTCCTTGAGGGTGGCGAACCAACGGTTATCGCTAACGCTGAAGGTGCCCGCACCACCCCCTCGATCGTGGCTTTCGCGAAAAACGGGGAAGTTCTCGTAGGTGAAGTGGCCAAGCGCCAATCGGTCACCAATGTGGAGCGGACGATCCGTTCAGTCAAGCGGCACATGGGCACTTCTTGGAGCATCGACATCGATGGCAAGAAGTACACACCTCAGGAGATCAGTGCTCGCGTCCTTCAGAAATTGAAGCGCGATGCAGAGTCCTACTTGGGAGAGACAGTAACCGACGCGGTCATTACCGTTCCGGCTTACTTCAATGACGCCCAACGTCAGGCCACGAAAGAAGCTGGTGAAATCGCAGGTCTCAATGTTCTTCGCATTATCAACGAGCCAACGGCAGCGGCGCTTGCTTACGGACTGGATAAGGCCGATGAGGAGCACACGATTCTTGTCTTCGATCTCGGCGGCGGAACATTCGACGTCTCTCTTCTTGAAATTGGCGGCGGCGTTGTAGAAGTGAAGGCAACCAACGGCGATAACCACTTAGGTGGAGACGATTGGGATCAAGCACTTGTCGACTACCTCGTAAAGACTTTTGGTTCTAAGAACGGAATCGATCTCACCAAAGACAAGATGGCGATGCAACGTATCCGTGAAGCAGCAGAGAAGGCAAAGATCGAACTCTCTTCTTCACAACAAGCTTCGATCAACTTGCCTTACATCACGGTTGATGCAGAGAAGAACCCGCTCTTTTTGGACGAGACCGTCACACGTGCGCAGTTCCAGGCACTTACAGCGGATCTTCTGGAGCGCTGCAAGAAGCCATTCCAATCTGTGCTGAAAGATGCCGGAATTCCGGTCGCGGATATTCACCACGTAGTACTTGTTGGTGGCTCAACCCGTATGCCAGCAGTAGTGGACCTTGTAAGAGATCTCACGGGAGGTCGCGAACCAAACAAGGGTGTCAACCCTGATGAGGTTGTAGCAGTCGGCGCATCGTTGCAAGCGGGTGTGTTGAAGGGCGAAGTGAAGGATGTGCTTCTTCTTGATGTTACGCCGCTTTCTCTTGGAATCGAGACCAAGGGTGGAGTGATGACTCGATTGATCGAACGAAACACGACCATCCCAACAAAACGCAGTGAAATTTTCACAACAGCTGACGACAACCAACCTGCAGTGCAAATTCAGGCTTACCAAGGTGAGCGCGAAATGGCTGCCTATAACAAGAAGTTGGGAATGTTCGAACTCACCGGTCTTCCGCCGGCACCACGTGGCGTGCCGCAGATCGAAGTGACGTTCGATATTGATGCCAACGGAATCGTGCACGTTTCCGCGAAGGATCTCGGCACCGGCAAGGAACAGAGAATGACCATCACTGGTGGCTCTGCACTTTCCAAGGATGAGATTGACCGTATGATGAAAGATGCCGAGGCTCACGCCGAAGAGGATCGCCAACGCAAGGAAGAGGCTGAAATTCGCAATACCGGCGACTCACTTCTTTACCAGACTGAGAAATTCTTGGCGGAAAATGGCGAAAAACTTAATGAAGGTGAGGCCGCTGCCAAGAAAGTTGAGACTGAGGAAGCACTTGCTGAACTCAAGACAGCTCTTGGTGGAGCCAACTTCGAAATGATCAAGAGTGCAACTGAGAAGGTCTCGACCTTGAGTCAAGCACTTGGTTCGGCGCTCTATGCCGCGAACGCCGCAACTGCGCAATCTTCTAGCTCTGAAGGAGCAGAAGAAGGTGTGGAAGACGCAGAGATTGTCGAAGATTAATAATGTCATCGGAGAATGAATCCCTAGCGGATGAAGTAATGGAAGATCTCCAAAGTGAGGCGGTTGAGAGCGATCTCGCCGTACTCACTGGAGATCTTCAAAGACTTCAAGCGGAGTACATAAATTATCGTAAACGCGTCGAACGAGATCGTTCGCTCTCACATGAGTTGGCCGTTGGGGCGGTACTTGCCGAACTTTTGCCAGTTCTGGATGACCTCGATCGAGCCAAAGAACATGGCGAACTGAGCGGCGGCTTTAAAGCGGTAGCCGACAGATTGGTCGGAGTTACGACCAAGATAGGACTTGAGCAATTTGGGGAAGTCGGGACGACTTTCGACCCACAAATTCACGAAGCGCTCTCCCACACCGTATCGTCGGAAGTGAGCGAAACTACGGCGACGGCAATTCTGCAACCGGGCTATAAATACAAGAATCGCATTCTTCGTCCTGCTAGAGTCGCAGTAACAGATCCGGAGTAAACCTTGGCCGCCAAAGATCTTTACGAGAAAGATTTCTATAAGATCCTTGGAGTCTCGAAGGATGCGACGAGCAAGGACATTAGAAAGCAATACCGTCTCCTTGCCCACAAGTTGCACCCAGATAAAAACACTGGGAACAAAAAACTCGAAGAGGAATTCAAAGCCGTCTCGGAGGCTTATGAAATCTTGTCAGATGATAAATCTCGCGCCGAATACGACGAAGCCCGTTCGTTATTTGAACGCGGCGGCTTTCGAGCTCAACCGGGTGGGATGGGCGGCGGATTCGGCGGTAGTCGCGACTACTCGGATCTATTCAACGAGGGTTCACCCCAAGATATTTTCGCCAATCTCTTTGGTGGCCGGCGGGGTCCGCGTCGGGGAGCCGATCTACAGACAGAGTCCACCATCTCTTTTCGAGAGTCCATTTTTGGAACGAACCTTGAACTCCGCTTATCAAGTGATGGCGGAGCGCCTGCGAATATCACGGTCCGGGTTCCACCGGGAGTAAAAAATGATGGGAAAATCCGCATCAAGGGCAAAGGCGCGCCGGGAGAGGCTGGTCCAGGGGACCTCTTTATTCATCTCAAAGTGCGACCCCATCCGATTTTCTCCCACAAGGGCGAGAATCTCCTTATGACGCTTCCCGTCACTTTTGCCGAGGCCGCACTTGGAGCGGATATAAAAGTTCCCACGCTCTCTGGAGAGGAAGTGACCGTTCGTATCGCGCCCGGGACGCCGAATGGTCGAGTTCTGCGAGTGAAAGGCCGCGGAGTGAAGAGTGCAAATGGAATGGGTGACTTGCTTGTCCATGTGGATGTTCAAGTTCCACAGCGCCTCAACTCAAAAGCACAGAAAGCACTGGAGGACTTTGCCACCCAAACGGCAGAGGATGATGTCCGCGCAGAATTCAATTCAAAGGCAAAGTCATGACCGAGGAATTGAAAAATCCCGAAGATGATGATGAAGCCGCTGTATATGTCATATCAATTGCTTCTCAACTTTCCGGATTACACCCGCAGACGCTGCGTCAATATGATCGATTAGGTCTGGTATCTCCAGGGCGCGCAAGTGGTAGAGGCAGAAGATATTCATTGCGCGATATCGCCCTCCTTCGCAATGTGCAGCGTCTCATTGGCGAAGGAATTAATCACGCCGGCATTAAAAGGATTATCGAGCTCGAATCGGCGATGGCAAACATGGCTCTAGAAGTAGCAAAACTTCGAGTCGAAGTAGATGCGCTTTTGGAAGCCAATCCGCCTAAGACGCTCGCTCGGAGAGTTTCAACTCCCGTGGTGATTTACAAGCAGGAGTAGGACAACTCCGACTAGTCGGTAAGATCTCATCATGAATCCTCGCGAAGCTCTAAAAGAGCAGATCAATAAGAAGGCCGTGGTCCACGGGAAAGTGATCCTGTCTTCAGGCATGGAAGCGGATTACTACGTCGATCTGCGGCGCGTGACTTTGGACGCAGTGGCTGCACCACTCGTCGGCAGAGTTATGCTCGATCTGTTAGAGGGTTGGGAGTTCGATGCAGTTGGTGGTCTGACTCTCGGCGCAGATCCCGTAGCCGCCGCCATAATGCATGTTGCCGGACAGAGCGGTCGGTTAATTGATTCATTTGTGGTTCGCAAGGCAGAGAAGCAGCATGGCTTGCAGAGAAGAATTGAAGGTCCCGATGTGCAGGGCCGACGAGTTGTTGCAGTCGAAGATACTTCCACAACAGGCGGTTCTGTTCTGAGCGCGGTTGAAGCACTTCGCGAAGCAGGCGCAATTGTTGTCGGTGTAGCCGTGATCGTCGAACGTGGCGCCAAGCAAGCCATTTTGGATGCTGGCTTGGAGTATCGCGCAGCATATTCACTCGCAGACTTAGGGCTGTAGAAATGATTAGCCGCACCATCGGGCCGTGGGAAGTTTCTGCAATGGGGCTTGGCTGTATGCAGTTGTCAGGAATGTCGAGGGTCAACGCACCGATTCTTAAGGATACCGAACAGGCTTTCGGGGTTATTCATGCAGCGTTAGACGCGGGAGTGACTCTGCTTGATACTGCTGATATTTACGCGCCAAGTTGGGATACTTTCGGCCACAACGAGAGTCTGGTTGGTGCGGCCTTCAACTCATGGTCTGGCTCGAAGGAGCAGAAGTCAAAGGTGATAATCGCCACCAAGGCTGGAATTACCCGTGGTCCTGGTGAGAGTTGGGGCCGTTCGAGTTCATTGGATTATTTACTTCGTGCTGTTGAAAGCTCTACAACGCGTCTAGGAGTGGAAAAAATCCAACTCTGGCAGCACCATCGCCTAGATCCTTCCATGATATTCGAGGATCAATTTGAAAATGTTCTCGAACTTCAAGCACGTGGGCTCGTAGAAAGAATTGGTGTGAGCAATTACAGCGCCGCACAACTTCGTCGTGCGATAGAGATGGGTGGATCGCCGGCGCAAGGCGGACTCGTCTCCATTCAAAATGAATATAGCCCGAGATATCGCCATGCGGCTGACGTGATAGAAATTTGTGAGGAGTATGGGATTGCATACCTTCCTTGGTCGCCACTAGGTGGAATTAGAAATGCCCAGCAACTCGGCGGAGGAGATTTTGCAGCCTTTGGTGAATTGGGTCAGAAGAAAGGCGTCTCGGCATTTGCAATGACAATTGCATGGCTTCTACATCTCTCGTCAACCATGATCCCAATTCCCGGAACTACGCGCGTATCCTCACTACGCGATGATCTCGAAGGAGTTGGTATCTCACTGACCACGGATGAGATGAAGTATTTAAACTCAAGTTTGCCAGAGAGTGTTTCAATCGATGAGGAATTATTGGATCAACCGCTATTTAGATCGGAAGAGCGAAAGTAAATTAACTCAGATGTCGCTTTGTTCGCATCTCACGAATTATTTCCAGTCCAAGTGGGAGCAGACTTAGAAGAATGATCACTCCGATTATTGGAAGCAAATAGGAGTCAATCGAACCTTTAAGTTTTTCTCCCAGGATGTACCCGAGCAGAGCGATTCCATCGGCCCAGATGATTCCTCCGATGACATTCCAGAGTAAGAATTTTGAAGCTGGCACACGCACGATTCCGCAGAGTGGATTTATCAGCGTGCGCACAAAGGGGATGTAGCGCGCCAGGACAATGGCCCGGCCCGGTCCGTACTTCTTTAACCATTTTTCAGTGGCTACTACACGAGACCGATTGAAGACTCTTCCATCCGGTCGGTCAAAAAGTGGACGTCCAAAGCGATGGCCTATGTAATGGCCCAACTGCGAACCGAGGATTGTCGCAAGCGGGGCTCCGATGAAGAGCCCGAGGACGGAGAGGTGGGTGCCACCCAACAAGGCGGCAGCCGAACCGGAGGCAGCTAGCCCGGCGACAAAAAGGAGGGAGTCTCCCGGCAGGATGAGCCCAATCAGCAGGCCGGTCTCGGCAAAAAGGGCTCCCAGGATTCCAAGAAGTCCCAGATCGACAATGATGGATTTAGCGTCCAGGAGGTTCATAGGTCGCAACCCTAACCCCATGGGGCCAGAATCAAAACGCGAGTGTGTCCCGATAGACGCCTATGCACTCCAAATGGACCTAAATAGACCCAAATAGATAGGTACAGATCGGTCAATTTGGGGTTAGGGCGGACCCTATGCGTACACTCTGGTCATCTTTGCCCCAAGATGGGGTCCCGATCTCCAATGGAGGAGAAATGCGAGCTGCCAGCTCTCTCGTGCATGTCACAGGAACAAACCTCACATATGTCTACATCGTCCTAGCGATCTCGCTCGGGGCGCTCGCCATTGCTTGGGCGTTGCGCGCCCAGGTACTTGCCGCGGATGAAGGCACCGAAAAAATGCGTGAAATTGCCGCCGCCGTTCAAGAAGGCGCCGCCGCATATCTCACGCGTCAATTCAGAACACTTTCCTATTTTGTGGGAATCGTATTCCTTCTTCTCTTCGCCCTTCCCGGCGATGCAGATATTCGTATAGGACGTTCTATCTTCTTTTTGATGGGCGCGGTGTTTAGCGCACTCGTGGGTTACAACGGAATGTGGCTGGCCGTGCGCGCGAATGTTCGCGTCGCAGAGGCCGCCCGCCAAAGATCAGCCGAGAAGGCGGTTCGAATCGCTTTCCGCACTGGTGGAGTTGTAGGTATGACCACCGTTGGTCTCGGACTCGTCGGGGCCTCCCTCGTTGTCATTATTTATCGAGAGAATGCACCTTCAGTACTCGAAGGATTTGGTTTTGGTGCAGCGATGGTCGCGATGTTCATGCGTGTTGGTGGCGGTATCTTCACTAAGGCAGCAGACGTCGGAGCCGACCTGGTTGGTAAAGTTGAAAAGAATATTCCAGAAGATGATCCACGTAACGCAGCGACCATCGCGGATAACGTAGGAGATAACGTTGGTGACTGTGCTGGTATGGCGGCAGACCTCTTCGAGTCTTACGCCGTAACTCTCGTCGCGGCACTCATTCTTGGAAAAGCCGGCTTTGGTGATTCGGGTCTTATTTACCCGCTGATCGTTCCTGCCATCGGAACCATCACCGCTGTTATCGGAATTTTCCTAACCCGTATGCGAAGCACTGATAAGTCTGCAATGGATTCAATCAACCGATCCTTCTTTATGTCAGCGATCATCAGTGCCATCCTCACTGGACTTGCGACGTTTATTTACCTTCCAAGTGATTTCAGTCTTCTCACCGGTCTGTCCGCTAGTGCCGTGACCGATGCAGGAAATCTCAATCCGCGAATTCTTGCATTCGGCGCGGTACTAATCGGCATCGTCCTGGCCGCATCAATCCAAGTACTCACCGGCTTCTTCACCTCTGTTGGCAAGCGCCCAGTCAATGATGTTGCAGCGTCTTCACAAACTGGCGCCGCAACTGTGCTCCTTTCGGGCATCTCGGTCGGCTTCGAATCTGCGGTTTATTCAGCTATTTTGATTGCATCAGCAGTATTTGGCGCCTTCTTGCTGGGTGGTGGCAGCATCGTTCTCTCGCTCCTCGCCATTGCGCTGGCGGGTACTGGTCTGCTCACAACTGTTGGTGTAATCGTGGCAATGGACACCTTCGGCCCTATTTCAGATAACGCACAAGGTATTGCTGAAATGTCTGGCGATGTTGAGGGTGAGGGTTCAATGATTCTTACATCCCTTGATGCAGTCGGTAACACCACCAAGGCAATCACCAAGGGAATCGCAATCGCGACGGCCGTGCTGGCAGCCACTGCACTCTTCGGAGCATTTACTGATGCGATTAAGAGCGCCGTTGAGACTGCTGGCGAGAATGCAGCGAATCTTGCCCTCCAATTCCAAGGAGTACTCGATGTTGCTAATCCACGTAACCTCGTAGGATTAATCATCGGAGCAGCGGTCGTGTTCCTCTTCTCTGGCCTAGCAATCAATGCGGTTTCACGAGCTGCTGGTGCAGTCGTTGTAGAAGTTCGCAAGCAGTTCATCGAGCACCCCGGCATAATGGAAGGCACTGAGAAGCCTGAGTACGGTCGGGTCGTTGATATTTGTACTCGCGACTCACTCCGTGAACTCGCTACACCGGGACTACTTGCCGTTATGGCCCCTATCGCCGTCGGCTTTGGTCTTGGAGTTGGATCCCTCGGCGCATACCTGGCAGGTGCAATCGGAACCGGAACACTGATGGCAGTATTCCTTGCCAACTCTGGTGGAGCATGGGATAACGCCAAGAAGATGGTCGAAGATGGTCATTACGGCGGCAAAGGTTCTGAAGCGCATTCTGCAACCATTATCGGAGACACGGTCGGCGATCCATTCAAAGACACAGCAGGACCTGCCATCAACCCATTGATCAAGGTCATGAACTTGGTTGGTCTCTTGATTACCCCAGCGATTGTCAGCATGTCACTGGGTGGTCATACCGGAACAAGTACCGCAATTGGCATCTTTGCTTTTGCGGTCATTGTTGGCGCACTCATTCATAACCGTCGCAAATCGACAGTCATCGAATATTAAGTGGAATATTAAATAAGGTATTTGTAGGTACGGTTTCTTACCTCATACCTCGGTGCACTGAAGGCGGTTATGGCAAAAGATCTGAAGAAGCTGGTGATTGTTGAATCTCCAGCTAAGGCGCGCAAGATTGGCGGCTACCTCGGCGATGAGTACATCGTCGAGGCCAGCGTCGGCCATATCCGCGACCTGCCGCAACGTGCCGCCGACATCCCCAAGGAGTACAAAGGGATCGCCTGGGCAAAGGAAGGCGTCAACATTGAGGACGATTTTGCCCCTTTATATGTAATTAACCCCGATAAAAAAGCCAAGGTGGCTGAATTGAAGGGGTTGATGAAGGGTGTCGATGAGCTGATCCTGGCAACTGACGAGGACCGGGAGGGCGAGGCGATCGCCTGGCACCTGGTCGAGGTTCTACAGCCAAAAATTCCGGTTAAACGGATGGTCTTTAACGAAATTACCCAGGAAGCGATTCTGAAGGCAGTTCATGAAACCCGTGACCTGGACTACCACCTGATCGATGCGCAGGAAACCCGCAGAGTGCTCGATCGACTATTTGGGTATCGACTCTCTCCTGTGCTCTGGAAGAAAGTTATGCCGCGCATTTCTGCTGGACGAGTGCAGTCCGTGGCAACGCGACTCATCGTGGAGAAAGAACGCGAACGGATGGCGTTCATTTCATCATCATGGTGGGACGTGTCCGCAAAGTGCGAGCTTGGATTTAACGCCCGACTGATCAGTGTTGATGGTAAGAAGGTTGCTGCAACCAGTGATTTTGGCGCAGATGGGTCAGTTAAAGAGAAATCACTTGCCAACATTCTTCTTCTCAATGAATCAAGTGCAAAAGAGTTGGTCGAGTCGTTAAGGATCTCCCCACTCACTGTTAAATCTATTGAGGAGTCCCCCCGCACAGAACGGCCTAAACCACCTTTCACGACTTCGACGCTTCAGCAAGATGCCGGTGGACGTTTGGGTTGGGGCGCTCAGATCACAATGCGCATCGCGCAACGGTTGTATGAAAATGGATACATCACCTATATGCGTACGGATTCCGTGAATCTCTCAGCGCAGGCAATTACTGCCGCGCGTAATGCAGCGAAAGCGCTCTATGGAGCCGATCATCTTTCGGAGACACCGCGTGTGTATGCAGGCAAGACTAAAAACGCGCAGGAAGCGCATGAAGCCATCCGTCCCGCCGGGGATAGCTTTCGGACTCCAGGGGAATTAGCTCCCGAATTATCGCGCGATGAATTTGCACTCTACGATTTGATTTGGAAACGAACGGTTGCTTCGCAGATGGCAGATGCCAAGAAGATGCAGATGCGCGTGGATTTCGAAGCACCGACAAATGATGGGAAAGAGACGCTCTTTAGGGCAAATGGTTCGGTCATTACATTCCATGGTTTTTTAGCTGCTTATGATGACGCGACCGAGGAGAAGGGCGATGAAGAGACTGGTGAGGAGAATAAGGATCGTCGACTACCTTCCATGAGCGTTGGTCAGGCGATAAATGTGGCGGAATATAGCTGCGAAGGGCATGACACAAAGGCTCCGGCCCGGTACACGGAGCCAACTCTTGTGAAGAAATTGGAAGAACTTGGGATTGGTCGCCCATCTACATTTGCATCCATTATCCAAACAATTCAAGACCGCGGGTATGTTTATAAGCGAGGTCGGGCGCTTGTGCCGACCTTCCTTGCTTTTTCTGTGACTGGCCTGCTCGAACAACATTTTTCAAAATTGGTGGATTATGAATTCACGGCAAGCATGGAGGAAGACCTCGACAAGATTGCAGCCGGTGAGGCAGAACGTGTTGATTGGCTGAGAGATTTCTTTTATGGACACGATGGACAACCAGGATTAAATGAATTGTCAGCCGACCTTGGTGCCATTGACGCGCGCGAAGTAAACACCATGCGTCTTGGTGATGATATTCAGATCCGCGTCGGAAGATACGGCGCCTATCTCCAACAGGGAGAGGGAGAGGATCGAAAACTAGCCAATATTCCAGAGACGATGGCACCGGATGAATTAACACTGGAGGTGGCGAAGGAAATTCTGGCGCAGCCCTCCGGGGAGCGCGAACTTGGTGTCGATCCGAATACTGGCCTTAATGTTATTGCGAAGTCCGGGCGCTTTGGTCCTTATATTTCCGAAGTCTTACCAGAGGACGCAAAGAAGGGTGACAAGGCAAAAACCGCCTCTCTGCTATCAACCATGACATTGGACACAATCACCTTTGAAGATGCAATGAAGTTACTTTCACTGCCGCGCACTCTTGGGACAGATTCGGAAACCGGCGAGGAAATAACCGTCCAGAACGGACGTTATGGTCCCTACCTCAAGCGCGGCACGGATTCACGCACTCTTACCAGTGAAGATCAACTTTTCTCACTGTCACTTGACGAAGCCATTGCAATCTACAAGGAACCGAAGGTTCGCCGTAGAGGAGTTGCCAAGCCACCTCTGAAGGAGTTGGGCGCGGATCCGACGACTCAGAAGCCGGTCATTGTCAAAGACGGTCGATTTGGAATGTACGTAACCGATGGAGAAACAAACGCGACGCTACGTCGGGGTGACACTCTAGAAGGATTGACCCTAGAGCGAGGTCTCGAACTGTTAGCCGGACGACGCGCTTGGGAAGCTGAGAATGGCGGCGCGGCGAGACCGAAGAAGCGGTCTACCAAGAAAAAAGCCGCCAAATCAACTGCCCCTACTTTGACTAAAAACACTGTAAAGAAGTCTGCCGCAAAGCGAGTTGCCAAGAAAACGGCAACTGGAAGAGTCAAATCAGTTACCGCTAGTAAATAGCCGGTTCGGACTACCCTTACCCCGTGGCACGTTCACTCCCGACTCCTGCGGCGCTCGCGCCAGACCAGACGCGTGGCGTCATGGCCATTCCAGCCTTCCGCAAACTCTGGAACTCGATGGCTTTCTCCTCCCTTGGAGACTGGCTCGGTCTATTGGCCACAACTGCGATGGCCCAGCAACTCTCGGGTGGCGATTATGCAAAGGCTAACTTTGCGATTGCGGGTGTATTCATCGCTCGCCTTGTCCCTTCGGTTTTCTTGGGACCACTTGCTGGAGTAATAGCCGATCGGTTTGATCGACGTAGATTGATGATCATTTCAGACATACTTCGAGCTGGGTTTTACATTTCTATACCAATTATCGGAAATTACCTCTGGCTCTACATCGCGACCATCTTGGTCGAATGTGTGACTCTCTTCTGGTCTCCAGCAAAAGAGGCAAGCGTGCCTAACTTGGTTCCCAAAGAGAAGTTGGAAAGCGCCAATCAAGTTTCACTACTTGCAGCGTACGGAAGCGCTCCGATTGCGGCCGTACTATTTTCTCTCTTAGCACTCGTTAACGGTGCGCTCGCAAATGCTCTTCCAAACATTGAGAGCAACTCAGTTGATTTAGCACTCTACATTAATGCGGCAAGTTTTCTCTTTGGTGCGTGGACCGTCTGGGGTTTGCATGAAATACCAAAAGGCGCAGCATCAAAGAATGCGAGTGAGGTTGGAGTAGCCAAGTCCCTCCTGGAAGGCTGGCGATTCGTCAGTACTTCTAAGATTGTGCGCGGACTCATTGTGGGAATGGTCGGCGCATTTGTTGCGGCAGGTGCGGTCATCGGTCTGGCACGAACATTTGTGGGCGACCTCGGTGGAGGTGACGCGGCATACGGTGTTCTCTTTGGAGCCGTCTTCACTGGGCTGGCAGTAGGAATCGCATTTGGCCCCAGAGTCTTTGCGCAGTTTTCGCGGCGTCGACTCTTTGGCGCTTCATTATCAATTGCGGGTTTCTTCCTGGTATTCCTCGCGATTATCCCTAACTTAGTTCTGGCGGTATTTATCGTCGTGGTTCTTGGATCATTCTCTGGAGTCTGCTGGGTTACTGGATTCACCATGCTAGGCATGGAAGTTGCAGACGATGTACGTGGTCGCACCTTCGCGTTTATGCAGTCACTCATACGTGTGACTCTCGTAGCTGTTCTTGCAATTTCCCCGCTCATTGCTGCCGCAGTGGGCCAGCATAATTTCAAATTTCAAAACACTCAGATCAGTTATAACGGAGCGGCCATTACGATCCTAATAGCAGGCGTAATTGCCTCAATTATTGGCATGGTCTCGTATCGGCAGATGAAGGACCGCCCCAATGTCTCAATCTGGAGCGACATCTCAAATGCGCTTAAAGGCGAACTTGGGTCCATTACCGGTGCTTCCACGAAAGGCGTCTTCATTGCTTTTGAAGGCGGAGAAGGTTCTGGAAAATCTACCCAGGTGAAGTTATTAAAGAAATGGTTAGAGGGGGAGGGCCATGACGTCCTTCTCACTCGCGAACCAGGTGGCACCGAACTTGGCAAGGCTTTGAGAGGGATACTGCTCTCCCATGAGACGGGAGATATTTCTCCGCGTGCTGAGGCGTTGCTCTACGCGGCCGATCGTGCCCACCATGTGCATTCGGTGATCCGTCCCGCCCTTGAGGCGGGTCAGATAGTAATTACCGATAGATACTTCGATTCTTCTATCGCCTATCAAGGCGCGGGTCGGATTTTGGAGCCCGGGGAGGTTGCCCGTATATCGCGTTGGGCCACCGAATCACTTTTCCCAACCCTTACTGTGGTTCTTGATCTCCCGGCAGACGTTGGATTGAGCCGGTTGAAAAAGAAAGATCGTCTGGAAGTCGAACCATTAGTGTTTCATGAGCGAATTCGTCAGGAATATTTGCAGTTGGCGCTCTTGGATCCCGAACGTTACTTGGTAGTTGACGCGCAGATGAGTCTGGCGGATATCGAGCACTCAATTATTACTCGAGTAGCAGAGTTGCCTGCTTTGAGCAAGATTCCAAAGAAAGAGAAACCAATTCGGATTCCTTCGGGATTAAAACGTAAAACGAAAGTGAAATAGAGTGTCCGTCTTTGCCGACCTGGTAGGGCAGTCGCACATCGTCCTCGCTTTAGAAGATGCAATAAAGGCATCTCGCAATGGTGAAGAGTCGCAGGAGATGACGCACGCATGGCTCTTTACTGGTCCACCCGGAAGTGGACGATCAAGCGCGGCCATTGCTTTTGCTGCGGCACTTATCTGCCCTGAAGAGGGTTGTGGAACGTGCATTGATTGTCGCTCGGCTCAGGCCGGTGGTCACGCCGATGTTGAAATCGTTCGTACCGAGGGACTCTCCATTAAAGTCGATGAAGTAAGGGAGCTCCTCCAACGCGTGGCCTGGGCGCCGAGCGTGGGAAGTTGGCGCGTTGTGGTGATGGAAGACGCTGACAGGCTTACAGAATCGGCTGCAAACGCCCTCCTTAAGGCAATCGAGGAGCCTGGCGCACGGACCGTCTGGCTGCTCTGTGCACCGACTCTTTTCGACGTTCTTCCCACGATTCGCTCCCGCACTCGTCATCTTCAACTGCGCACGCCTTCGACGCAGGATGTATCAGAGGTCCTTGTCCGACGTGACGGAATATCGCCGGGGATGGCTGAGTTTGCCGCCCGAGTTAGCCAGGGTCACATTGGGCGCGCGCGTCACTTAGCCAATGATGAAAGTATCCGCTCGCGTAGAAACACCATCTTGAATTTACCGTTCACTCTGACATCTCTCTCGGCTTCCTTTGCGGCTGCCGCCACACTTGTCGAACTCGCAACACAAGAGGCAAACGCTCAATCAGATGCTCGGTCTGAGAAGGACTCACATGATCTTGGCCAAGCGTGGGGACAAGGCGCAACTGGACGTGGCATGGCAACGGGTGGTGCAAGGGCACTCAAGGAATTAGAGAAAGAACAGAAGTCGCGCGCTACGCGCATGGTGCGGGATTCACTTGACGGTGCATTACTAGATCTCGCCACTTTGTATCGTGACGTCATGATGGTTCAATCTATTTCAGCGGCTTCAACGCTTCCCTTGCTAAACACGGAACTCGAAGAGAAAATCCTCGTGATGGCGCAGAAAACAAAGCCGGAAAGAATTGTCGAAAAACTAGACGCAATCATGCGGGCACGAACCAGTCTGAGTTACAACGCCGCCCCCTTGCTAACTATTGAGGCGCTCATGTGTGCCTTAGCGCAGTAGTTATCGAGGCGCGCTGAAATATGAAACGTCCTGGTCCAAGGATTTCCCAGCGGAAACGAAACATTTCCATTCTTGTGCTCATTGTTTTCGTCTTCTTAGGGACTTTCTCGGCGCCGAAAATTGAGGATCTTCCTACGACGCTCGCCCAGTATGAAAGACAGTCATTGGATTGGTCCGCCTGTTACGATAATTTTGACTGCTCGTATCTGCATGTGCCTATTGATTACGGAAATCTCTCCCTCGGTAGATTCAAGTTACGCGTTTTAAGACACGCCGCGACTCACCAGAATGATCGGATCGGATCGCTAGTCCTCAACCCTGGCGGACCAGGGGCTTCCGGTGTTCAGTACGCTTACAACGCAGAGTTCATATTTAGCCCTAATTTATTGGATAAATACGACATTGTTGGATTTGATCCACGCGGAGTCGGGCAGAGTGCTCCTATCAGGTGTTTGACTGATCGTGAAACCGATGCAAGTTATTCAGCGGACAGTAAGCCAGATAATGCCGCGGAATTGAGTACTCTGATAAGAGACGTGCGGGCCTACGCGGAGAAATGTCATTCACGAACCAAGAACGTCCTGCACTACAGCACGCGTGATTCGGCGCGGGATATGGACATACTTCGCGCTGCACTCAAAGAGAAGAAATTGAATTTCTTGGGCGTGAGTTATGGCACCTATCTGGGAACACTTTACGCAGAACTCTTTCCAAAAAAAGTCGGTCGGATGGTTCTTGATGGCGCGGTGAGCCCCAACGTGGATAGTGAAGATCAGAATCTGACCCAAGCTATTGGATTTGATATGGCACTAGACGCCTTTATATCTGATTGCTATATCAAGACGGACTGCCCCGTGGCGCAACCCATTGAGAATGGTCGTGCGCAGATCATCGCGCTCTTTGAGAAGACCGCGGTATCACCTCTTACTAGCGAGAGTGATCGTGCTGTAACAGAGTCGCTCGTTGTTCTTGGCATCGCCTCTGCTCTCTATGACAGTTCGACTGGTTGGCCGCAACTTCAAGTCGCCCTGTCTGAAGCAAAGAAGGGAGACGGGACCACACTTCTCTCTCTGGCGGACGACTACGCGCAGCGGCGTAGCGATGGTACTTATTCAAGTAATGAAACAGATGCAGCGTTCGTAATTGATTGCCTTGATTGGCGAGGTCCAAAATCAACTGCAGCGATAAGGAAATTGGCTAAAGAATTTGTCCAACAGGCGCCAGTGTTCGGGCCTTACCTGGCCTATAGCGGCCTCTCATGCCAATTCTTTTCTGCACCTGCGCAGAGCGTGACGCGGGAGATAACCACCACGCCAATTATTATTATCGGAACAACGCGCGACCCCGCGACGCCGTATGTTTGGGCGCAGGATTTACATAAGATAATTTTGAACTCACGCCTCATCTCGTTCGAGGCAGACGGGCATACGGGGTACGGGCACGGATCGGCTTGCGTAGATTCCGCGGTGGACCAGTACTTCCTGACGGGCATTTTGCCAACCTCTGACCTGACATGCAAATCCCCGGCTTGACCTTGGATGGGCCTTGGGTGGTAATTAGCACCCCTTTCGATAGGGCAAGATATTACTTATGCGCCTAGACCATGTTTCGTATGTGACTTCCCATGACCAGCTCGCCGACACTGTGCAACGCCTCGGCTCTCGGCTCGGAACGGCTTTTGTCGATGGAGGAGTTCATCCGCGTTTTGGCACACGCAATTTCACACTGCCTTTAGCCAATGGTCATTACATTGAAGTGGTCTGCCCACTCGATCATCCAGCGTCCGATGCATCACCATTCGGGAAGGCAGTATCAAAGCGCGCGAATGAAGGCGGCGGATGGCTGACGTGGGTTGTTTCTGTTGACGATATTTCAAAGATTGAAAATCGTCTTGGTCGTCCAGCTGTTGAAGGTCACCGTAGAAAGCCCGACGGTACTGATCTACGGTGGAAGCAGATCGGAGTTCTCGACACACTAGAAGACTCCCAACTTCCTTTCTTTATCCAATGGCTCTCCACAGAGCATCCATCTGTTGATGGAAAGGCGCATGCAAAGATTCTGCAAATTGAAATTGCCGGGGATGAAAAGACAATCACGAACTATCTGGACAACGATATTGTCCACGCGATTGGAGAGATTGAGGTTCTATGGAGCGAACCTTCTGAAACAGATGGAAACAATGGAATCATCGCCATCCACCTTGAGACCCCAAATGGAGTTGTTCGCCTAGATTAATTGCGCTAAATCGCGACCGATTTTTGGTATCTAGGCTTCTAGTCGTTTGGCTGTTCCACCCTCTATCCTCTGCATATGGACAATTTTGGAATTCGATTCGGTGGGCGAGTCAAAATTGGCTTTTTACCCCTTGCCTTGGCGGGAACGATCTTGTCGGCCGCCCTCATGTGGATTTTGGGCGGATATTACAGTTATGACATCCATGCGCTGATTTCTTATGTTTCGAATGAACCTCCAAGTTATGTTGTAAACGTCCTTATTGGCGATAGGTACTTCGGAGTCCATACCTTTGGTGACTATCTTCTAGCTCACGATTATGCGACCGTGGGAAATCCTTGGATCAATTCGATCTCAACTTCAAATAATTACCCACCGCTTGCCATGGGATTCTTTTGGTTACTCTCTTTCTTGCCCTACAAACTGGGGCTTATTTTCTTCCTTCTTCTCTCAATGTGCTCGTTGCTTTATCCGATATTCGCCGAATTGAAGCGAAATAATCTTTTTAGTAAATACGGCGCCTTACTTGTGCCAATTGCACTCTCCGTAGGATTCATTACATCCTTGGATCGCGGCAATTCTGTGGCCCTCTTAGTTACTCCGCTCTACCTCTTCTTCCGGGCGCTAAGGGAGGAGAAATGGGGCCGATCGTCAGCTTTGCTGGCATTTCTCATCGCCTTCAAGGTTTACCCCGTACTTCTGCTGCTCGCATACATCCCAAGGAAGAAAATTAAGGCGGCACTTGAGGCAATCTTTCTGAGTGTGGGGGCATCATTTGTAATCGCAACCCTCTTTCAAGGTGGTTATGTAGACAAAATTAACGCGATCGTTCGAGGAATTCTCGGCTACCGAGGAACGATGCCAACGGAAATAAACCCTAGCAACGTCTCTTTATACGGAGCATGGGTCCGCGTACTATCGAATTTCCCCTCGCTGGAGGACGAATACCAGTTTCTCATCTCACATCCATGGTGGATCGGAATTTTCTATTTCTTACTAGTCTTCTTCATCGTCGTAGCCAGAGTTGTTCCTTACGAAATCTCGATTTTGTTGCTCGTATCCTCACTCTGGCTGGTAGCACCACTAAGCCTTCACTACGTAACATCTCTCCTTATCGTTCCAATAGCCATGTCTTTGGGATTATCGAAACGCGCGTTGGCGAAAGCTGCCAACTCAAGGTTCGATGTCTTGTATTCAGTGGCTACTCTTGCGATTTTATCAACGCTCTTACCGATCGTGATTCCGTCGGCAAACGGATACGAGAATGCTATGCGAGGCACGTCAAGTATGTTCTGGTTGCTATGTGCATTAGTTGGCACATTGACGAGTATTGGTGGACTGCTAAATAGAAAAAAGTATTCAACGACGCAAGCATAAGAAGTAGTTCTTTTAGGCACTTACAGGTGGACTTACGGGAGCGATAAACCTAATATGTGAGTATGAAATCCGTCACGATAGTGATTCCTGCCTACAATGAGGAAGACTGCGTGGACGAACTCACCTCTCGTTTAAAAGTAGTTTTTGAGAGCGAAACTCAGTACAAGTGGCAGGCTTTGATAGTTGAAAATGGCTCTACTGATCATACGTGGGAAAAACTGCAAGAAATCTCTGATCGCGATTCGCGATTTAAGATATTGAGACTCTCCCGGAATTTTCGCATGGATGGTGGACTCACCGCCGGACTTGAATTTGTGGATTCGGATGCCTGCGTTTTGATGACCGCTGATCTGCAAGATCCTCCAGAATTGATCCCCGCATTCCTGCGAAAATGGGAGCAAGGTTTCGAGAATATTTATGGTGTGGTGGAAGAACGACAGGGGACAAGTTTTCTTCGAAGATTGAACTCTCGACTCTTCTATAAAGTAGCAGGCAAGCTTTCCGACGGGGCGATCCCTGAGAACGCCTCAGATTTCCGGCTGGTGGATCGAAAGGTTTATGAAGCTGTTCGGACGATGACCGAGCGTAATCGATTCGTCCGCGGGCTCTTTGCTTGGGTTGGATTCAAATCCATCGGTGTTCCAATGACGCGCCCTCCGCGTTTTGCTGGTGTATCCAACGCGAGTTCACTGAAAGTTGTTGAGTTGGCCCTGAAGGGAATATTTGCCCATTCATACAAACCCTTGCGATTCATTTCGATTTTTGGGCTGCTTCTCTCAAGTTTCTCGTTCTTAGTGATGGTTGCGTTGGCAATAGTCTGGTTTTTTGTTGGCGTTCCCTTTGCAGGTTTCGGGTCGATTATCGCCCTCATCCTTTTTGGCTTGGGGATGCAAGCACTCATGCTCGGCATTGTGAGTGAGTACTTAGGACTTGTTTATGAGGAAGTTAAAGGACGGCCGAATTTCGTCGTGAGTGAGAAAGTTGGATTTTAGACTCTATCTTCTGATTGCGATAGAAAAACGTTGGAAGTCGCGGTAGCCCTTATCTGTTCTGAGAGATCGCTCAACGCAACGCCGAATTTTAAAGCCAGCGCATTAAATGGCTTCACATCGGGCGTGTAGATATCCTCGACGTGGCCGTGCGTTTCCTTCGGGAGTAAGACTTCACCACTGGGGTTAATTTCATCAAGGACTAGTCGGGCTAATTCCTGCAAAGTAGTCTCAAATCCACCCGAACTGATGAGTTGACCAGATCCCTTAATCAGGTCGAGAAGAAGCACGCCCATCATCTCGCCTGCATCTATATATGCTCGTTTTACGGGGGCGGAATTCGCTAAGTGAATGCTGCCAGTCGTTTTAGCCTGCTCTATGAAATTTCCCAGGGCATATTTCGTCGGAGTGAGGAAGTGGCTACCAGAGATCGACCATATTCGGCAGATTTCTACTTTCTTGTGATCCCGATCTCGCAATTGCGCAAATAACTCCTCAGATTCACGCTTCAACTCACCGTATATTCGTTTTGCCGGGTCCTTGAACTCCCCCAGCGTCTTCGGATCCGCGGCGCCGCTCGAAGCCACCAAGATCCGGCCGACATTGGATCGATAGCTCAGTCTGAAAACGAAGTCCGATATCTCTCGATTGAGGCGCGCAAAGTCCGCTGCTCCGAGGATGTTTGCTTTCTCCTGGGTGAGAAAGGCTAGATGGATAACGGTCTCAAAATGTTCGTCTGCGTTGATATCGAAGAGTTTTCTGACGTGGTGGGTGTGACCATTTAGGACAATTTTGGAATCGCGAGACCCGGCCAGGGTTACTCGATGGTCAAATTCATCGCCAAGGGTGTTCTGCAATAGCGAAATTGTTTCGCGACCGACCCATCCAGTCGCGCCAGTGATGAGGATTCGACCAGGTGGAAGGGAATCTTGGGTCAGAACATCCGCTATCTTGCCAAGAGTCATGAGATTAAAGAACGCTCTTGCCGAGTACTTGCCAGCGCGACTCCAGCATTTCAATTCGATTATGGTCTTCTTCCTTAATGTTGCTGTAATAGTCGCGTTTGTTAAGGAGCCAGAGCAGTTCGAAGTGCACGGCATTGAGCAATCCATCTTCAATGTTTGGAGACACCGCGGCATCGCCCGCGAAAACAACTTTTCGAGTTTCAAATCGGGTCAGACCAGTCGCATGAACGCGCTTGAGATTAGGTAAGGCATCTATGGATATCGCGCCGCCCATAACGAGTTCAAGGCCAGTGCTCGCGCAGAGTTTGGATATCTCCACTACTTTTTCAGTCACTTCATCCGTTTCGATGGCATCTCGGCCAAGCCCCATAGAGCCCGAGAAATCAACCCGTCCAAAAACAAATCCAGAGAGCGAATTCTTAGCCATTTCCGCCATTTCTAAGCGGTGGGAAAACGCGGTTATTGTTTCCATATTAAATAGAAAGTGCATGCCCTCTCTTTCATCCGGAGAGTAGACAGTGTTACGGGCATGGATGAATTTGCTGAGCGCGTATGGAGTTTCAATCATTGGAGCAACGATGTACTTCACTCCGATCTGCTTTGCTTCAAGAAGATCCCGGATTGCCTCGCAACCGCCGATCTTTAGTGTTAGTGGAAGCCCTGCAGAGCGAGCGACATCGACCAAGCGGAGTAATTCATCGGGGCGAGTACCTTCGGCTTCGAATTCAGCCTTTACGCTGACGACTCCGTGTGACTCTTTTCCCTTTTCCAGGATCTCTACCATTTTGCGCTCTGTCTGGTTCATCAACACTCCACATCGGCCTTTATAGGCTTAATAGGTAGACAACATTGAACTATACCTCTATGCCTTCAGGTATCTGAATACCGTTTCCGTCACATCCGCCGTCAGTTGCGGAGTCATGAGATGTAAGGGATTAGATTCCATACTCCCATTGGGTAATACCCGACTTGTGATCTTCGGAAAATAAGTTTGTTCGGGGTCTATCGGGAGAATAAATGCCACTGGTTCACTGCTTCTCATGGATTCAAGCACTGAATCCCCAAAAGGATTGGAAGGATCTAGGGAGTGTGTCTTAATTCCGTATGAAGCGAAGAGGCTCTCCCAATTAGGCAACCCCAATCCTGTCTCTCGGTCGCAGCCCACGTATTCGCCACCAAAGTAATTTGCTTGAGTCATTCGAATAGATGCATACCCAGAGTTGTCGTAGATGAAGATCTTTAATGGCAGGTGACCAGCAACGACCGTGCCAATTTCTTGGATATTTTGCGCAAATCCGCCATCGCCTTCTATGAGAATTATCCGTCTGCCGGGGTTTGCATAGGCCGCCCCGATGGCGCCAGACAGGCCATACCCCATACTGGCCAGCCCCTTGTCGGTCACCACTTTCTGGCCGTATTTCTGTTGGAAAGCTTGCATGACGGTAGTAAAGGCTCCGCCGCTACTACATGGAATTACGACATCTTCTCCGTCCAACAATGTGGAGATTTCCTCTACAAAGTCGTAGGGATTTACATACCCGGGTTTGCGCGAATTAACACCCTCATTGTTGGGAAGTAGTTCGCTGACTGTCACACCAAAATGCAACCACTCACTCCACCGGGAATTTGGTCCACCGACCTCATCAGTATTTATCCGACTCAGCACTTGGTATGCATCTGAGCAGATGGCGAGATCGATATCTGGATGTCCTTTGGCAAGTTCGGCCGCATCAATATCAACCTGGACAATCGTGGCAAGTGGAGCAAAGCCGTGCCAGTTGAACCCAGTCTGTTGGATGCCAAGCCTCGTTCCCACCGCGATAATCAGATCTGATTGCTGAAGAAGCACGTTCGCACTTCGCTGTCCCCAAGTATTCGGACGCCCCCAGTAGAGCGGATGCGACGAATCAATTCGATCCAATGCGTTCCACGTCGTCATGATTGGCATGCCTAATGTCTCGAGATGAGGCATTAGGCGAGCAACCTCTTCTCGTCCAAGACCTCCGCCAATTAAAAGGATGGGTCTTACGGAATTCGATATTGCTGTATCGATCTTGCTGATTTCCTCATCCGTTGGGGTAGACAAGTTTTTGCTCGGACTGCCTTCGACATCATTAAGAACGATATCGGAGGGAGCACCTTGGGCGTCCAAGCAGAATTCAATGAAGATCGGTCCCGGTCTTCCTTCTTTGCTTACTTTGCAGATTTCTAGGACGCGGGATTCCACCACAGGTTCTTGAATTTGGAGAGTCGCTTTGGTAATTGACTCCACCAGCGCCACTCCCTTGAGTTCTTGAATTCCGCGCTGTCGCAACTGTGCGGAAGCCAAATCTGAGCTCTTTACCTGCCCGCCGATCACGAGCAATTCGCGACTCTCCAACCATGCTCCTGCTATCGCGGTCACTATGTTGGTAACCCCAGGGCCAGCCGTTACTAGCGCAAATGCCCTTGAATTTGGCGAGGTCTCATTGAAGTACTCAACGGCAATTCCAGCGGCCACTTCATGCACAACCGGAATACAGGTAAATCGAGTTCGGGCAGAGTTGAGAAGATGCATTATGTTTCCGCCGGCAACGAAAAAGCAGTGTGTGTAGCCCTGATCCGTCAACCAGTCGCAGAATTGGTCAGAGTAGGTCTCCTTCATTTTGTGCCCGCCGCAACTACCTCTAAGGCCTTCTTCATTGCTTCGACCACTATCGCAATTTCTCGCTCATTTCGCCCTACTTCAACGATTCTCAACGTACCTTGCTGGGAGAGTACGAGGCGAAACATCTGTGAAGAATGCTTCTTGTCGCCAAGGAATGCTTTCTCAAACCTCTTCACATCGAATGATTCCACGTTTGCTTTGAGTTGCACCGACACCGGTGTCAATATGGAAATACATTCTTCGGCAAGTTTCTGTTCGACTGTGCCTCGGTGAGAAAGCGGATGCTGGAGGGCTGCAAGAACTCCGATATTTATCGCAATTCCGTGCGGAATGGAAAAATTGGTCGCAGATTCAAGCGCATGTCCGAAGGTGTGTCCAAAATTTAGAAGTTTCCGCGGACCTTGATCAAATTCGTCGGTTTCAACGAACCATTTCTTCGCATTGAGAACATGCGCTATCCACTCTGCCGCTAACTCAGAGTCGTAGGTGTCGACGGAGGAACGGTACGAGCAGAATTTCTCAAATGCAGTTGGCCCCTTTGCGTAGCAAATCTTCACACCTTCAGAGAGGCCAGATGCGATTGCTGCTCTATCCAGAGTCGCAATGAGCGCAGGGTCAATAATGATTTCCGTAGGTGGATAAAAGTTGCCGATAAGATTTTTTGCACTCCCGACATTAATAGAACTCTTGCCACCAATACACGAGTCCATCATTGCCATCAGGGTTGTGGGTGCATAGATCCAAGAAATCCCTCGCATATAGAGGGCTGATACTAGAGTCGCAATATCTTGTATGTAGCCACCTCCAATCGCAAGAATGACCGTGTCCCGATTTGCTCCCAGTTCTTTCAATTGTGAAATGACACTCTCGCACGTGGCCAGCGTCTTAGTCTCTTCACTTGCCGAGAGCTCAATGACTTTCGGTCCGATTCGCTTCGCTACCTGCATTAAGTTGGCGTCGACAATAATGATGAAATCTCGGCCTATTAAGTTTTCAATCGCACCTGACCCGATGGTTATGGGGTAGGACCGAGTGGAGCTTTGGATGATTAGTTCAAACATTTCGAGTGATCGACCATCCACCATCAACAATGATTGACTGCCCATTGATTCCATGTGAATTCGGTCCGATTAAGAAGGCGACGGTCTTGGCAATTTGGGCAGGGGTGACGAGGGCTCCCGTAGGCGTGCCAGCGATAATCCCGGTAATTTGCTCGTTATTTAGGTGCTCATGTGTCATGGGTGAATCGACAACTCCGGGCAGTACGGCATTTATCGAGATCCCATCTTTACCAAGATCTACGGCCAGCCCTCGCACTAGTCCACCAAGCGCGGCCTTTGAGGCGATGTAGGCGACCTTCTGCGGCCGTGCAATTTCCTGCCAGACCGAACTTATGACAACCAAACGGGAGTCGGGATTGAATGATTTCTTCCCCAATAAAATCTCAAGGGAGCGCACTATGAATTGAAAATTCGCATCCCATATTTCTTCCCAAGTGTCGGAGGTGGTCGCAGTCAATTCACCGGTGAAGTTCGCACCTTGTGCCCAGACTGCTCCGTCAACCTGTCCGACGCTCTCAAGCAGTCTTAAATCGCGACCAACCGGAATCGGCTCGTAACCACTCGAATTCAATTCTTCTGAGCATGCCCCCCCGAGTGTTCCTGATGCACCGAACACCAGAATCCTCTTGGTAGACATTTACCGACCCGTTTGTGCAGGATTTGCAGGGCGGAGCCAAGGCGGTGGAGTCTCCTTGGCCATTGCGGCTAGTTCATTTCGTTCACGCAAAGTGTCCATTGGTTGCCAGAAATCATGGTGATGGAAGGCCATGAGTTGGTTCTTCTCCACCAGCCGTGGAAGTGCACCGCGTTCAAATGGTTCGCTGTTGTCGAAGATGTAGTCCACGATTTCTGGTTCGAGTACGAAGAATCCGCCATTAATCCAACCTTCATCGGATTGGTTCTTCTCACCAAAGTGGGTGACTTGCGAATCCTCGATATGCAAATGTCCAAAGCGAGCTGGTGGCCTTACGGCAGTGATCGTCGCCAATTTTCCGTGCGCTTCGTGGAATTCGAGCAGACTCCTGATGGATACGTTTGCCAGGCCATCACCGTATGTCGCGATCACTCTCTCGCCGGGGAAGGCTTTCATACATTGGGCGATTCGCCCACCTGTTTGAGTCTCTAAGCCTGTCTCGAGTGCAGTGACACTCCACGAATAGTGATCTCCGTTTCCAAGGTGATGGATCTTCCGACTATTCGTTTCAATGCGGATATCACCGTCTAAATCATTGAGATCCAGTAGCCATCGCTTTATTACTTCTCCTCGATAGCCCAGTGCCAAGACGAATTCGTCTAGACCTTGCTGTGAAAAGCTATTCATGAGATGCCAGAGGATGGGCTTGTCATCTATCAGAACCATTGGTTTTGGCTTGCTGTCGGTCTCCTCCGACAGGCGCGTCCCTAAGCCGCCGGCAAGGATTATGACCTTCATTTAGTGCCTCCCAGGATTTCGTGAATAGATTCAATCATGTAATCCAACATCGGAATAGTCAGACCGGGCCAGACGCCAATCCAGAACGTGTCATTCATGACAACGTCAGTATTTTTCAACTCTCCGTACACTCTGCGGGGTGTCCCAATGAATGCTGGTTGGCGCAGGAGATTGCCACCAAAGAGTAGACGGGTGCCGATCTTTCTCTCGTTCAACGCCTGCACTATTTCATTCCGACTTTTGGGGCTTGGATGGCGAACCGTGATTACGAATCCAAACCATGAGGGATCTCCGTGCTCGGTTGCTTTAGGCAAGATCAGGAATTCGCCGAGATCTGAAAGTCCATCTTTAAGATACTTCCAATTTCGTCTTCGAAGTTCGACAAAGTTCTCCAGACGGTCGAGTTGTGCCAGTCCGATGGCGGCTTGGATATCGCCAGACTTCAAGTTGTATCCAAGGTGCGAGTAGATGTACTTGTGGTCATAGCCCATGGGAAGTTCGCCAAGTTGCCACTCAAATCTTTTCAGGCAGGTATTTTCGCATCCTGTGGCGCACCAACAGTCGCGACCCCAATCGCGGAAAGATTCGATGATCGTCTTATGTGAGGCTTTCTTGGTCAGAACCGCGCCGCCTTCACCAGTCGTGATGTGGTGGGCGGGGTAGAAACTAAAGGTTGAAAGATCACCGAAGCTACCGAGATTTTTCCCCCGATACGTTCCACCAAGAGCGTCGCAACTATCCTCAACGAACCAGAGATTGTGCTTTTTCACTAACTTCTCTAGTAAATCAAGGTTGACCGGATTTCCCAGAGTGTGGGCAATCATGATTGCTTTCGTCTTTGGTCCGATTGCATTTTCAAAAGCTTCGTCATTGGCCACGTACGTCTCTAAGTCGACGTCCACATAAACAGGCGTCATTCCGTTCTGCAGAATTGGCGTCACCGTCGTCGGGAATCCGGCGGCCACTGTAAGCACTTCGTCTCCTGGTTTCAGGGCTCGTTCCCCATGCTTTGGACTAGTCAGGCTGGAAAGGGCTATTAGATTGGCGGACGAACCAGAATTGACCATGAAGGAATGCCGCATTCCGACGGCCTTAGCCAGGCGGCTTTCAAAGTTTTCCGAATATGGACCAGCAGTAAGCCAGAAATCTAAACTGGCTTGGACCGCAGCGGTCAACTCCGGCTCGCCGAAAACTTTCCCGGCCACTGGAATCGTTGTTTGCCCAGCGACAAATTCTGCTGGTGTGTGCCTTTCTTTCATGGCTGCCGCGACCAGCCGAGCGATCATCTCATCGCTACCTGCAGTCAATTCAAGCCCCTTTTCACGTCAGTGCTCTAGCGGATTGTTCGTGAGTCAATAGGAGAAGACTACTGTTTGGCTATGGATTTAACCTTAGGCAAGCGTCTGCGTGAGTTATCTGGACCCGTTTTAGTCACGGGGCACACTGGTTTTAAAGGTACTTGGCTCACACTTCTTTTGGAGCGGCTCAAGGTTCCCGTTGTTGGGCTCTCACTTCCAGCTGAGCCACTTTCGCTTTATGACCGGATGAATCGAAAAGGAGCAATTCCAGAGGCTTTTCTGGATATTCGCGATTTTGACGCAGTGCGAGGGTTTATGGCGGAATATAAGCCAGGGGCAATCATCCACATGGCGGCCCAACCCTTGGTTCTTGAGTCCTACAGGATCCCGCGTGAAACCTTCGAGACGAATGTGATGGGGACCGTAAACATTCTTGATGCCGCCTTCGCTGTCGAATCCGTCAAGGGAATTGTTGTAGTCACGACCGATAAGGTCTACCGAAACGACAACTTAGGGATGAAGTTTATTGAATCAGATGCGCTCGCCGGCAAAGATCCTTACAGTGCCAGCAAGGTCGGAACAGAGTCAGTGGTCGCCGCTTGGCAACAGATCTCCAAAATGTCCAAGGGTCCAAAGGTTGTGTCAGCGCGTGCTGGCAATGTAATCGGCGGAGGAGATTGGGCAGATGATCGAATAATTCCAGAACTCATTCGCGGGTTCTCGACAAATTCGAAAGTTGTCGTTCGCAATCCCGGGAGCACTCGCCCTTGGCAGCATGTCCTTGATCCTTTGGTGGGTTATGTCATGGTTCTTGAAGCGGTACTCGCGGGAGAGCAGATTGCCTCAATGAATTTCGGGCCCGATTTTGACAGTCTCACAGTGCGTCAAATTGTTGACATAAGCAGATCAAATTGGCCCTCTGCGACCAGTGTTGAATTCTCTTCAGGGGAGCAAAGCGAGGGAATGGAATCGATCGCGCTCCAACTTGACTCTCAAAAGGCACGAACATCTCTCAACTGGAGTTGCTCGTGGAACCAGAGCGAATCTGTTTCTGCGTCCATTAAATGGTGGGACAAGGTATTGAACGAATCAGTCGAACCGATACTCGCTTGCAATGCAGACATCGATTTCCTGCTTACTAACGCGCAGAGTTTGGGTATTTCGTAGTCACACGGTACTTTTTGCACGCACGATCAGCCGCCTTAGCTCAGGGGTAGAGCAACGCACTCGTAATGCGTAGGTCCCGGGTTCAAATCCCGGAGGCGGCTCCAGTTAGTGTATTAATTCGACTAATGCTTGACATAGGCGTTTCGGGCGATGCTTGACGCAATATCCGGTCCTGGGATCAATCATTGCAACACTTTGATAAATTCAGTCCTTCTTTATGAATCGCCAGGGGGTTGTGATGCGACACGTTTCAAAGGTGTAAATGACCCCGTGAGTTCCCTGGGGCACCTTCGCCTAGTATCTTCTAATGCAGATCGCACATAGGCACAAGTACAACGCGAACGTTCAGGCAATGCGTGGGGTAAGTATATTGCTAGTGCTTTCCTTCCATTACTTCGATTGGCCAAGACAAGCTGGCGCCCTGGGTGTAGGTCTATTCTTTTGTATTAGCGGGTATTTGATTACTAGCATTCTTCTTGATGAACTTTTAACGCGCGGCACTCTCGATCTTAAAAGATTTTACATTCGCAGAGCCCGTCGGTTGTTACCACTTGCATACTTGGTACTAGCGCTAACCCTTGCAATCTTTCTATTTCTAGATGCCGTTGGTTATCTCATCATAGATAGAAGAGGCCTAGCCCTTTCCACCCTTTTCGCCACCTTATATGTTGGCAATCTCTTAGGATTTTTCCATTTGGGTTATGCCGATCTGGCCGCGCCTATCGGTCACTTTTGGAGCCTGGCGGTAGAAGAGCAGTTTTATGTCATTTGGCCAAGCTTGCTCTTCCTTGTTGTTAAGAGATGGCGAAGATTTCGTGGGTCAACGATACTTCTCTGCCTAATCCTTTTTTCAACGGTACTCCATGTGTTTTTTCAGATTATAGGAAAAACGGTTTGGACTCTTCCAACCTCGTACTTTGACATACTCTTTGCTGGATGCTGGGTTGCGTTTAAGCAATTTGAGCAAGGATTCACTGTTTCAAGAAGACTTTCCAGGATTTTACTTCTCGTGGCGGTGGTTCCCCTCGGCTACATATTTTTCTCACAAATGGAACCGACCAATTATTCTGGTCTCGGATATTCAATTATTGCAGCTGCCGAGTTCATCCTTTTCTTAACTTTCCTCGGATCATCGAGGATAGGGAAAATTGTTCCGCTCACTTGGATTGGCGATCTGTCCTATTCGCTCTACTGTATACATTTTCCAATCCTAATTCTTTTTGATCACATTTTCGGGCACTCTTGGTTGCGCATTCCCTGTGCGTTTGTCATTACACTCGGACTTTCTGTAGTAAGCCGGAGAAGATTCGAAATTCTATTTTGGCGATCCAGATTTACGCCCCAAAAATAGGCTATGGTGATTACGACATTCGGCTTAAGAGTGGGGAATTGCGAAATGACTGAACTTGTCAGGCCCTTCGTTGGCTAACTCAATTGGCCTTTGCGTTTAGGATAAGCGATATTCAGGCACGCCGAAAGTAGCATTGCCACTATTACCAAGGAAGACTGTATCGAGATATCGAACTTGGAAATCAGAAAAAGGGCAGCGAGCACAATCGAAAAGGACCCTACTGCCAAAGTCATTTTTCTTCTTTGAATCCTCAGTTGGAGTATTAACGCTAGACAAATTACAGCGAGTATTTCAAGAATCCCCATCACACCAAATTCCAAGAAGTCAATCGGATAGGTGACGCATAGGAGAATAATCGTGACTAGGTTTCCTACGCGCACATATTCTAAACTCATTGCCGTTAGAACTATAGCAATCCCAATTAGATCGTAAAAATGTAAATACGCAAGAGATAAGGGTAAGAAAATCGAGATCGTCACTGCAATCTCTTTTCGCTTGTAAGCTAGGTAAGCAACTAGGACTATCAAAATTCCGAATATTAGTAGACTGACAACCGGAAGGATGTCTTCCCCTCCAAAAAACCTATATGCGATCTTCCAAAACGAAGACTCATTGCCAGGTAAGAGAGAACGCTTCGAAAACTTTTGAATCCTTTGAAGCCAGAGAAGGTCCAGGCTGCTACCAAAATAGAGACTGATTGCTAGATGGCTGGAAATCGTTAAGATTCCGACAAGAAGTGGGGCCAATTTTTCCCTTGTCCAGAAAATTATTAGAACAATGTATACGATGGCAAACTGGGGCTTGATTTCAAATGCGCACCAAATCAAAATCGCCGAAAGGATGCTCGAACGTATACTTTTTGGACCTCTAGATTTTCGGAAAGCCAGCACAAGTAGACCAAGCACGATGCCACTCACTTGTGTATCGGCGAGAAGACCTCGAAAACTAGTTAGAAACGGAATTAAACTCAGTAATGCAATCGATTTCGCTCGAGATACCTTGGGCGTAAACTCTTGTATAAAAAGATATAGCCCATATATGTTGATGGATTGCAAGAGAACTGGAAGCAAAAAACTAGGAATTAGGCCGGCAAGAAGACTAAAAAGAAGAGCGATAACGGGAGAGTTGCCATACTCAGTATTGAGGTATGGATTGACGTGTTTGAGAATACTTTTCCCGGCATTGATAAACAATCCGGAGTCTCCAATGTTATTTCCATAGACCGTCAAGATTGCTATGTACTCGAGGATCACACCAGCGAGGATTATTCGTTGAAAATTTGAACGGACCATTGAAACTGGATCAGTAAAATATGCTCTCATTGAAATCTACCCATACCTCTAATTATCTTTTGAAACGTACTGGAATAGGGATCATGTGGCAATTGAATGAATGGCATCAAGTGACTGCGTTCATGTGGATCGGATTACTTCTAGTAATCCTTCATCTAACGAAACTGTAGGCAGAAACTCAACCTTCGTGTTCAGAAAAGTTGTGTCCGGACAACGGGCCAAAGTTGACCCAACTGGAGCAGGATACTCTAAAATTTCCCCAGACCAATTGGCGAGGCTCATAATTTTCTGAGCTAAGAATTTCATAGTGATCATGTTCATGGTACCCACGTGAATAATGTGATTCAGCGCGGCGTCACTCGCAGCGATCTTTAGAGTGGCGCTGATGGCGTCGGAAATGTAGATGAATGAACGTTGATTTTCTGATCCATGAAGTTCGAAGCGACCATCCCTGCCTCGGCTTATGAAATCTGGGATCACGTGATCGAGACCCATTTGAGGTCCATATACATTGTGATAGCGAATTATGGAGAAAGGAATACCTAGTTGCTTGCTTGCTGCGAGGAGCGCAATTTCACCGGCCAATTTTGCCCCGCCGTAAGACCACCGCGAATTAAGTATGTCCTGAAAGCCGACACTTACCCCCTCAGGAGTTGGACACAATTCTGGATGCCCATCAACAAGACTTGCGTACACTTCACTTGAGCTCGTATAGACGAACCTCTTCAACCGTTTTGAATCCTTATATCGATCAATCACATTCAAGGTACTAGCGCTACTGTTGTAAAAGACATCCCATGGAATTTTGTAGAAGAGCGATGTTCCATTGATTGCAGCCAAATGGTAAATAAAATCCACTTCCGGCAGATCGAGACAGTCTTTCTGTTTTGTCAGATCGAGATTAAGTGGAATAAAACGTTCTTTGGTTGAAGGAGAAACGAATTCGCTTTGCTGGAGTTCCTCCAGTTTTGCAGTTCTATCAGCGCCATAAACCAGGTTTGAATCATCCTGAAGTAACCGCTGAACCAGGTATTTACCGATGAAGCCACCGCACCCAGTAACCAAAACCCTAGTCTGATTTAGCATGACTACCTGCTTCTCGAGTTTGGATGGTTGGGAATCCTGTACTCAGTGCCTTGATCACTTTACCGCGTCCTCAATGAGAGTAGCCGTTTGCGTGATCTCCCTCGACAAGGGAAGGGGATGATTGCCAATATACATACCGCAGTCGTGCAACTTATCGGCAACTTCGAGATTGCCAGACACCTCGTAATTGAGATAGTTCAGAACCGGTTGTCGAGTGAAGTTTCCAGTCACAATTGGCCTACATTCAACCCCTGCGTCTCTCAAAACCTCTGCAACCTGACCCCGTATTTGGGAATTTTTAAAAATGATTGCAAATGCAAACCATGAAGATTCGCCTAATGGCCTCTGTATTGTCACTGAGGGCAGTGATCCAACGTGTTGGATGAACACGTCGGCATTCTGTCTACGTTGCTCGATCATTTGATCTACCTTCGAAAGTTGGACGCGCCCAATGGCTGCCTCCATCTCCAATGGCCGAAAGTTCATGCCAGGCATAACAAATTCAAACTGAGAAGTGAACCAGTCTTTTGCTCCGGGTGTTCGAAATCTGGAAGTTGGGGGCAACTCCCTGGACCAACCATGCGCCCGCAAGGAGACCAGAATTTGGTAGACCTCCTCATTATCGGTTGTGACCCAACCTCCCTCCATAGTGTTTATATGGTGCGAGAAGAATGAACTATGCGTCCCCATAAGACCGAACGTACCTGTGTAGTGACCGTCAAGTTCTGCTCCTAGTGACTCGCAGTTATCTTCCAGAAGAAGAATCTTTCTTTTTTCTGCAAAACTCTTAAGACGAGTGAGATCAGATGCCGAGCCCAAAAGGTTTACGGTCAATATTGCTACCGTATTTTCGTCCACGGCCTTTTCAACATTTTCTACGCTTAGGCCGAAGTGATTGGAGTCGATATCAGTAAACTTCAACTCATAACCGAGGTAGTAGGCAGGCGTGTACGTGGTGCTCCAACTGACTGCAGGCACGACAATATTGGGTTTCTTGCCAAAGCCGTCCTGCAGGAAAATTTTGGCTGCAGTTAGCATAATAAGATTTGCTGAGGACCCAGAATTAACCATGACCGCGTATCGACTTCCGAATTTCGCTGCCACTTCTGATTCGAAGAGTTTGACTTGCTCACCCATTGTGAATCTATTTGACTTAACGACTCGTTCAATCGCTACGCGCTCTCGATCATCCCAATTATCCATCGCCAGCGGATAACTTAACTTATTAGACGTCACATCTCTTTGCATTATTGAAGATTATCAATCTGGTGAGTTCCTGACAACCACTGAGCAATTTCGTCAAAAGTGGAATCAAGACTGCGCAGCATTTGTTGACTCGATTTCAACAATGGTGGCTGCTCGTTGAGAACAAGTGCCGGATTAGTAATTGTCTCAGGGCTTTCGAAATTGACTTTTGATTTGCTGTCTACTTTTACCAAGAACCGAAATACGATCTCGCGTAGTGAGAGTTCGTGGTATGGAAACAGCAAGGCGTCCGAATCCTGATTTGTCGCGAGATTGCCCAAGGTGCGAACTAAATAATCGGCAACGTCACGGACATCCGCCAGACAAAAGAGTTCGTCGGGGGAATTGACGTGGACAGTTTCATTCCTCAGCAATTTAAAGAACACTTTTGGCAGGAAGCGGTTTGGGCCATCAAATGGTCCAATCAGATGAGGCAGAACCAGTTTTTCGACTTCAAAATCCCCATTACGAGAGGATTCAGCCAAAATAGCACTGAATCGATTCTTCCACTGTACGTAACTTGCGTCTGGAATCGGAGTTTTTGAATATTGCCAAAAGGTCTCTATCTGAATCCATTTAGTGTTTAACCCTTTAACAGCGAGCAACAGCTCTAGCACCCTCTTCGGAAACTCGAAGTTGCCCTGTTGACTCAAATCCTCATTTCTTGAATTCCGCGAACTTGCACAATTGATAACGATTAAGTCGCTCCTTAAGTGTTCGACCAAATATGACTCATCGAAAGTACTTGCCGGTTCTAAGTTGGGGTCTAGTAGAGAGAAGAGAATGGGACTCTTCGGGTATGTAGAGCAAGAAATCAAAATCTCCCAATCTTGCAAGTCTTGGGATTTCAACCTATTAAGTACGGCGCATCCAAGGAATCCAGTGGAGCCCATCAAAAGCAGACTCTTCTTTCTTGACACTTGTTCCATTCCCGATCAAATGTATTGCCAGCCACTAGGCTACTCGAATGGCGGACAGTTGCGAGATTGCAATCATAATCCCCGTATTCAACGAGCAGGACACGATCGCTAGAGTTTTGACGGATGTAAACCGTTCATTGGTTGAACCCGCAATTGTGTATTTGATTGCCGACTCATCATCTGACCCCACCATTCCTGCAGCCGAGTTGGCGGCAAAAGGGATAGCCACTCCAGTTCGAATGATCATCCAGGACGGGGCTCGAGGTCCGGCGTCTGCAATAAAACTTGGCATCGAGTCTTCAAATGAGAAGTTCGTCGTCTTTATGACAGCCGATGACAGTGACGATGCACGAGATATTCCAAGACTTATATCATCGTTAAGAGCGGGGGCTTCGGTGGTGTGCGCCTCACGCTATGCCAGGGGCGGACAACACATTGGCGGACCGAGGTTGAAGTACTTTCTTTCGTGGCTGGCAGGCAGGATTGTGCGCTATATAAAGAGACTCAAGACCTGTGACCCGACAAATCTCTTTAAGGCAGTCACCCGAGATTTCTTGGACAATATCAGCATTGAAAGCAAATTTGGGTTCACGCTCGGACTAGAGCTTGTAGGTAAGGCAAACATTGCTGAATACCCAATAGCGGAAATTCCTACAATTTGGCATGAAAGGACAGTGGGCGCTTCGAGTTTCAAGACATTGAAATGGCTTCCAACCTATATCTACTGGTTTCTTAGATTGATCTTTTCAAAATGAATTATTGGCACTACGGATTTTCGGATATCTGAGACTAGGGTTGGAGTCTACGTAGCGGACTCAAGAGTCTGGGATCCGCCTTCGAAGATTACGGAGCGCTAAAATCATGAGCAATCAGACCGAAACTAAAGGAACCGTAGTTATCGTCGGTGGCGGTGGCCATGTTGGACTTCCCCTCGGATTGGCTTTAGCGCGGTCCGGATACAACTTGATTGCATATGACACCTCCGTCAGCACGGTGGAACAGATCAATTCAGGGGTTGTTCCTTTTATCGAAGATGGGGCAGAGGCACTTTTAAAATCCAGCTTGGAAGCCAAACGTTTCCGAGCCTCAACAGATCCGAAGTGTCTCGTTGATGCCAACATCATCATTGTTGTGATTGGTACTCCGGTCGATGAACACCTAAGTCCCGATCCAAATTCAGTGGTCAATGCGGTTAAAGAACTTTTGCCTTACCTCAACAAATCACAGTTGCTCATTCTGAGATCCACGGTCTTCCCCGGTGTCTCTCAGCGAGTGGAGGGCCTCATTAGTGAGGAGGTACCTGGAATGGAAATGGCTTATTGTCCAGAAAGAATTGCGGAGGGGCATGCGCTTAGAGAGCTTGCAACCCTGCCACAAGTAATTGGAGTGCGAAATGATTCGGCCTTCAACCGAGCCGCCGAATTGTTTAATGCGCTTTCGGGCAAGACGCTCAGAACTACTCCAGAGGAGGCCGAACTTGCCAAGCTCTTCACGAATGTGTGGAGATACTTGAAATTCGCAGCCGCTAATCAGTTTTTTATGATGGCAAATGATTTCGGTGTTGACTACGAGAAAGTTAGGCACGCTATTGCCCATGAATACCCTCGGGCGAGTGATCTTCCCATGGCGGGTTTCGCGGCTGGCCCCTGTCTATTCAAAGACACGATGCAGTTATCGGCCCTTGTCCAACAGAATTTTCCTTTGGGGCATGCAGCAATGATGATCAATGAGGGGACTCCTGGCTATCTAGTCAGTCGGCTTGAAAGAAGATTCGATCTTTCGAAAATGACCGTGGGAATTTTGGGTATGGCCTTCAAGGCAGACGTGGATGACACCCGTAGTTCTCTGGCCTACAAACTGCGAAAGCTACTTTTATTCAAGTGCAAAGAAGTTCTGATATCAGATCCCTTTGTAAAAGATGAGCGATTGGTCAGTCAGGATACGTTATTGAAATGTTCCGACTTGCTTATACTTGGGGCACCGCATGGTGTCTATAAAGACCTTCAAACCGATAAGGAAATAATTGATATTTGGGGTCTGCGAAGAAATGGGGTCTTAATTTAGTTTCAACGAATTTTCTTGCAATCAATAACCACGTGCCATTCCAAATTGGTGGGAATAATCGGGATTTGCGCCTCGCGCGCACCCGTGAGACACGTTGCCTGAGCCTTTTCATATTCCGTTGCCCAAGTTGGACCGTTTACGCGCAGGGCGGAAGGTGACCAAGAGCCCACCCACGTTAGGAATAACAGGATGATGATTACTCGCTGACGAAGCTTGAAATTTCTGATATCCGCACCATTGCTATGGATGTAGAAGAGAACCAGAAGCAAACCGAATGAGGGAAAGATCGCGTATCGGGGCTCGGGATTGAAAAGGACTCCAACGACAAACCAATAGAAGAATCCTGTCAATAAAATGCTCACTGAAAGGAATCTCGTCTGAGAATCTTTTGTAGTCGCTCTCAGAATGTACAGGACAAAAAGTGCTAGGAGAACAAGTGCGACCACCGCTCTGAGAAGTAGGTAGATTCTTGCTGAAAAGATGCTCGGCACTATAGATGGTGTGTTATCAGATACGTTCCCCCACCAAGGGAAGAAGGTAGATCCAACTACACGGTCTAGATAGAGGAAACCAGTTTTTGCAACGGAGTGAACTCCAGTGGTGGTTCGATCACCATATGCCCGAGTCAAAATGAAAGCTACCTGCAACAACATGCCCGTCAGCCACGCAAATTCGATAAGGCTGGGTTTTGCAAACCACTTCAAACTTTTAGAACTCCATCGCAAATAAGCCATGAGTGGAAAATAGAAGATCATTAATGGAGTAGACAAAGTGGCTACCAGGACAAAGAATGCGAATAACCCTGCCTCATATTTCATCGAACTCTTTTTTAAGAAAATGGGCAAACACGCGCTCATGAAGAAGAAATGCAAATTGGTGGTGTTGGCAAGCGATTCGAAACTTGCGATTGGAAGCAAGACAAGGGAAAGGGATAGAACTGATCTACCTATTCTATTTGGCACAATTTCAGAAGATGCGTAATAAACCGTAAGAGCGATCCAGGTCAACATAAATGTGTTGAAGATGAAAAATGCATTTGCGGCATCCTGTAAGGGAAAGATGGAGACGACTCTTCCAGCGCCTCGTCCAATTACATCTAAGTATCCGGCATATGGCTCAAGAAAATCTTGCGGAAAAGATTTTCCGAGGGCATCTTGGAGCGAGATCGCTCCATCTTCTGCATAAATCTTCGTGAAGGCGGTGGGTATTTTTAGATACAGAAGGCCGGAAATCAGAATCCATGTAGTCAACCATTTTGCGATGATCGGAGAAGGGCCGCCTTTGGGGGTGTTGCCATCAGATGGATCAACTGTGTTCGGAGCGGAATCCATACTGAGACTTTACTTCAATCTTTCAACTTTTCGCGGATACTTGCCACGAGTATCACCCTTTTCTCTTACACTAAGGCGGTTGAAAGTGTCAGATCCTTAGGTTGAAGTGCAACGGAGAGGCATGACGCTAAATGGTCTACTTCGCCAATCTAATCAACTTAAGGAGAGACACTAAATTCAGAAAATCTCTATTGTCGATCTCAACCCTACAATAGGAGAATCATGAGGAGGCCGAGAATTGCTTTTTAATACTTTCGCATTCCTTCTTTTCTTTACTGTAGTGCTTCTCCTTTACTGGTCAATGCCTGTGAGGATGAGGACGCCGGGGCTTCTCATTGTTTCCTATTTCTTCTATGCCTATTGGGATTGGCGATTTCTGGGACTAATAATTTTCGTTACTTTTGTGAATTTTCACCTATCGCGTCTAATGGGGGAAGAGTCTGGGCGAAGAAGAAGACAGATACTAACTGCGGTCGTCTCTTTCAATTTGGTTGTGCTAGGTACTTTTAAGTATTTGAATTTTTTTGTTGACTCTTTTGACTCGCTTCTGCGCTCCCTGGGATTTACGGCGAGTTTCACAACGATCCACATAATTCTTCCCTTGGGAATATCCTTTTTCACATTCAAGGCTATTTCTTACGCGGTAGACGTGTACAGGCGAGAGTTGGAGCCCACTACATCCCTTGTCGAGTTTGGAATATTCCTTTCATACTTCCCCTACATGATCGCCGGCCCAATCATGTCCGCAAAAGTAATGCTTCCCCAGCTTCGGGTAAGAGCAACGCGACTCACTTCAAGCACCATCAATTCTGCTCTTTTACTGATCGCGTTGGGATTCTTTAGGAAAACAGTGATTGGCGATTACGCTGCGCCACTTGTAAATCGAGTTTTTGGAAACAACACGCTCTTCGACTGGAAGACCCTATTAATTGGCATTTTCGCTTTCTCCCTGCAAATTTACGGCGACTTTGCAGGTTACAGTGACATGGCGCGGGGAATATCGAGACTTTTGGGAATCGAACTCATTCGCAACTTCCAAGAACCTTATCTTTCCAAGAACATAACCGAATTCTGGCGGCAATGGCATATCTCGTTATCCAGCTGGTTTAGGAAATACCTCTATGTTCCCCTTGGCGGCAATAGAGTGAAGTTTCGAAGGAGCCTCTTGAATTTACTGATAGTGATGACTGTGGCCGGCCTATGGCATGGCGCAGCGGTCACTTTTCTTATCTGGGGTCTAATTCATGGACTACTACTTGTAATACACAAGCTAATGGTGCATTTCAATCCGTTGAGAACATCCGCATGGCTTCTCTCGCTTACAAGGCCGATTAAAGCTGGAGTAACTTTTATTGTTGTCTCATTAATTTGGGTCTTTTTCCGAGCAGATTCATTTCATACAGCTACCGAGATAATCACGAGAATTGCAGGGAAGGCCGGTGGAACCTTTGACAGGATTGATTTTCTCCAACTCTTGATACTGATCCTAATTTCCTTCAGCCTAGATTTTGTTGTGAGACATTACAGATCAGCCCGATATGTATTAGGCACTTATTCCAGTGGGCTCGTAATTGGAGCTTTGTTCGCCATTGCTTTAAGTTTCCGAGCCAGCGAAATCGTCCCCTTCGTCTACTTTCAATTCTGAGGCCATATGAAAATATTGAAACTTATCGCAGGGATTGTCTCGGCGATCCTTCTGCTTGAGATAGTCATGCGTCTAGCAAGTCCGATAATCGGACCGCCGCAGACCGTTTGGCAGATTCAACAACAGGCAAAGTTGATTAAAATTCAAGAAAGACCTAATGAACTCGGACCCATAGATATGGTAATCATGGGTGATTCCACCGGAAAGGAAGGAGTAGATCCAGACATTCTTGATGCTGTGGTCGGTGGAGGATTTCATAGTTTTAACGCGTCACTCAATAGTTCAACGACTTATACGATTATGAAACAATTCGAGGAATTAGTGCATTTTGCGACGCCCCGGTACTTACTATTGCTCATTGGTCCAAATACGTCGAGACAATCAGACAATGACAAATCGGTTCGAATTTACAAACAGGGGGACAGTGCCAGTCAGGAAACTGGGCTCAAAGGAATTCTTAATCGGGATTTCTATCTATACAGGTACCGTAATACTTTACGTGATCCGTTCATTTTAAACACTATTTACAGGTCAATTCGTTTTCACAGCCTTAGAGAAGGTGTTGTATATAGGAATGTAGACACGATGAAATTTAATGGAGATTCGAGTTTTGAGAGAACACCCAACTCCTATGCTCAAGGTAAATGGTTCTTACCAAAAGTCGAATCGAGAGTTACTTCAGTGAATTTGCCATTAGCTACGATGAGACATCTGAGAATTCTGAAGGCAGCGTGTCGGAAGATAGGAGCGAAACTTATTTTGAGTACCGTACCAACGAGCAGTTATGAGCCAAATTACAGGGCCCTTGTGCCCGCTATCGCTAGCAAACTTGGCCTTGATTTTGTTCAGGGAAACGATGCGACGACTGACCGTTCAAATTTTATAGATGGAGTCCACTTGAATGCACCTGGCGCATTGGTCTTTAGCAAATTTGTAGGAGAAAAGCTTCGCGGAGCAATTTAGGTTGTGGCTGAATGCACATAATATGTAGCGGAGCAGCGTATGGGCCCAACGCAAATTATGTCTTTTGTACAATGAAACAGTTTTGTGCGAGGACGTTAATACCGCCGCTCGTTTGATCAAATGGCCGAATTCCTAATTTTAGGGTAACTCTTGAGAATAGTGAAAGTCTCATAAGTACTCGGAAGATTCGAAATCTAAGGACTCCAAGCTTGCCAAACGTTCTCTTTCTCAAATCGTAGTTATCGGACTGAAGAGCGGAATAGACGAGCTTCCCGTCTAGTTCATTTGCTAATTCTAGGCAGTTGTACGATACGGGCGACCAAGAATGTGACTTTGAAAGAGTGAAAGTAGCTTTGTGGTCTGAGTTAAATATTGACGGGAAATGACCCTGTTCGTAAAGATCTTCATCCGGAACGATCGTAATCAGGAAGCCTCCAGGTTTTACAAGAGAAAACCAAGCTTGGAGAGCTTCTCGAGGTTTCACCATATGCTCCAGGCAATGTGACGAGAAAACAGTGTCAAAACTCCCTGAAGGAAAGTAGCGGTCTAGTTCTTGTGCGTCACCCTGCCCTTTATCAAAAATCACTGCATCTTTCGTGATTGGATCGACACCCGCTCCGATGTCTAGGATTTTCCCCTGAAGGAGAGGGATCAACAGAGTGGAGTAAAGGGATAATGTTTTTGACGCTTCATCCACGACGAGTCCTCCAAGAATATACAAAACACCAATTTCGAGAAACGGTATCATTCCTTGAAGGAAAAGTCTTTTGGAATTGCCGCATTCTATTTTGGTTGATTCCAAATGATTTTCTTAAGGCATTTGAGTGAGTCGCTAGCGGGAGGTTTATCGTTGATAAAGGTGAGAACGTGGCTGAAGCGATTGCTTCTGGCTTCAATCCCGCGTCTTGGAAAAGGGATAGCATCTGAAGATTCCGATCCGCGCATAGTCGTTCTTGCTAATTGGGAAAATCTGGGTGATTTCGTTCTGTTCTCTTCAGTTATCCGGGAGACAAGGAAGAATTTCCCCAATTCCAAATTGTTTGTTGTCGCTCAAAAAGAGAACTCTGGGCTTGTCGAATTTTGTCCATATGTGGATCGCTGGATCTGGATAAGGGGGCACCTGACGCCCAAATCTGGGGAAGGTCACGGGAAAGCAACGAGCTATGGCAGAAAGATGTTTTGTACCTACATGGCATTACTTCGCCACGGGAAGAGAAGAATAGACCTTCTCATCGGGCCGGATTGGCTTCTGGTCGAGGATCCGAAGCACTTCACTGAGAACTTCATATTCAAGCACGTAAATGAGGGACGGAATTCTCTCGTTGAGACAGCACTGCGGAACCGTGAAATGTTTGTTGATCATTCGCATCAAGTAGAGCGGATGCTCTCGATCCTGAAGATGTTTGGCTTAGAGGTATCGAGCAACGTAATTGAAAATTGGACAATACCTGAGAATCGGATAAATCAGGTCATTCAAGAAGATCGGGGAGTAGCCAAGCGAGTTCTAGTAAGTCTTGGAGCAGGCCAGGCTAGAAGGAACTGGCCAATTGAGAAGGTATCGGTTCTTATCGGACTCATGATCACCGAATATCCTGAGATAATATTAACCATTCTTGGTCCCCCATCCTTTGATTCACAGGAACTTGCTGATGAGTTTGTTGCTTCAAAAAACTTGACGAATTTGATTGGCAAGACGAGTTTGAGTGAGATTACTGAGTTGATGTTAGGCGCTGATTTACTGATCAGCAATGATTCGGGCCTAGTACACATAGCTGCCACGCTTAAGTTACCTTGCGTTGTTGTGAGTGCGCATCCGCTCGACGGGAACCCTTGGCACTTGCATTCCCCGAATCGCTATCATCCTTGGCAGACGAGATACACTGAATTGCAGCCTCGATTTTTGCTTCCACCTTGTGTGGGATCATGCCAGGCAGATTCTCCCCATTGCATCACCGCCATCGAGCCGAATGAGGTTTTTGAAGCGTGCAAAACGCTTTTGATCCAAAGTTAAAGGGAGATAGGGCATAATGCCCTTGTGATTGAACAATCAATTAGAGCGCGATATCGTGAATTTCTCTCTATAAGCGATGTTCAAATCGGCCTGATTCGCTCACTCGCTGAGGAAATCTCGCAAGCCTTCATTTCGGGGCATCGCGTCTATGCCTTTGGGAATGGGGGAAGCGCCTCTCAGGCTCAACATTTCACGACAGAATTGATTGGTCGTTTTAAGGGTAATCGAAAATCGCTTCCAGCAATATCACTCTGTACCGACACGAGTGCCCTGACAGCGATATCGAATGATTTCGGATTCGATCATGTTTTTTCGCGCCAGGTTGAATCTTTAGTTGAAGCCGGCGATTTCGTCATTGGTTTCACTACTTCTGGAACCTCACCGAATGTACTTGCGGGATTGACAGAAGCCAAAAAGCACGGGGGCATCACCGTGCTCATTTCCGGCAACAAAGGCCAAATCGATCCAAACGCCGGCGATTTTGTTATTGAAGTTGGCGGTCAAGAAACAGCGATCATTCAAGAGGCCCACCTCATATTGATCCATATAGTTTGTGAGCTGATTGAGTCAAAAATGGGTTTGTCTGAAAACGAGTTGGAAAGAGCCGTTCCTAGATTTGTTCATGAGAGTCATCTCTCTGAAATTCAACTTCCACCCCGTGAGGCGATAGTTTGGGTGAACGGTTGTTTTGATCTCCTCCACGAAGGTCACCTTCAGTTGCTTAACAAAGCTTCGAGAATGGGAAAGTATCTAGTCGTAGGAATAAATTCGGACGAATCTGTCAGGCGTATAAAGGGAGCCTCTAGGCCCTACGTGTCAGAAGAGAACCGAGCACGGACGCTTTTGCAATTTCCATTTGTGGATTTGGTCGTCATCTTCTCGGAAGACGATCCGCTAACAGTCTTGAGACGTCTGCGTCCTGGAAAGGTTTTAAAAGGCCCTGAGTATCGGGAAAGAGATTATCCGGAGAAGTCTTTTTTGACCGAAATAGGATGCACGGTTTCCTACACTGATGAAGTGCAGGGTGTGAGTACGACGCGCATAGTGGACAGGATTATGACGAACGGTAATTCATGAGCGTAAGTATTTTTCTTGATCGCGACGGAACTCTCATCGAAGATGCCGGCTATATATCCTCCCCCGAGGATGTTCGAATCCTTCCAGGAGTCGTTCAAGGTCTCCAACTTTTCAGAAAGAACAAATATCAGTTACACGTGGTGAGCAACCAGTCGGGCTTGGCACGAGGGAAGTTTTCACGAGCGGATTTTGAGCAAGTTGTGCAACGCGTTAACGCCATTTTCCTCGAGAGCGGTATTGAATTCGATACGGTTCACTACTGTTTCCACGGTCCAGAAGAGAATTGTGATTGCAGAAAGCCCAAACCGGGCCTACTTGAACAAGTGGCAGAGACTGAAGTGATTGATAGGAGTCTCTCGGCAATGATCGGCAACTCTGAATCGGATAGGGGAGCCGCTTCGGCATTTGGAATTCCTTATTGGGATGTAAATATTGAGACAGTTCTTCCAGGGAATGAAGGTCCATTTGAATTTCAGGCGACCCAGATCGTTGCCTATTTCGATGGGGTGTTGAATGAATTGGCATGACGCGCGAGTTTTAGTGGTCGGCGACGTGATGTTGGACCGGTGGATTTACATGAAGAAGACAAGGATCTCTCCGGAAGCGCCAATTCCAATAGTTGAAGAACAGGAGTATTTTGTAGAACTAGGTGGTGCGGGAAACGCTCTCAGACATTTGAATAACTTGTCTAAGGGAGGTCATTTCTTGATCGGGATTCGTGGTCTTGACTCCGTTGGCGATGAGATGACTTCATTGAATGGTTTGGATGTTGGACAGATGGATTTAATGATTGATCCTTCCCGTAGGACGACAGTCAAAGAACGCGTTTATGTCGATGGTGTACCCATCTTTCGGAAGGATTCGGAGGATGTGATTTCTTTGAATCATGAGATGGAGGCCGAAATCATCAAGGAGGTGAGTAGCCAGATTGATGATTTTGACGTATTGCTTCTATCCGATTATGCCAAAGGGTTACTAACCGAGACGCTGATCACGGACCTATTGTTGTTGGCAAAAGTAAGAAGGAAGCCAGTGGTCTCCGATCCAGGGTTGGGGAGGGTGGGGTTCTTTGCAGGATGCGACGTAATAAAGCCGAATGCGAAAGAGTGGCAAGAGTTTGTACAAGCTCACCGCGACGAAGCAGCGGCGTTAGCTTGGCTCTTTGCTCAGGGGACTAGATATGTAGTTGTTACTCACGGGAAGAATGGAATTACCTGCTTTTCAGAGGGTCAGCAAGTTGTAGCGACCCCCGCTGATGAGGTTGACGCAGTCGATGTCACGGGTGCAGGAGATTCTGTCGCTGCGATAGTTTCCCTAATCGTGGGATCTCGGAAGGAGCTCGTTGACTATTTGGACACGCTGAATCAAGTGGGCGGTTTGACTGTTGCGCAAAGCAGAACATCTTTACCGAAGATCTAGACCTATTTCATAATTAACCACTATCTAGTTTCTCTGTTTTCATGATGACAGACGGGCCGGCGCCAATGGCGAATAATGCGACTCTAAAGCAATTGGCGATCAAATTGGGCAATTCTTACCTTCTACCTCTCTTGAAACATTTCATACCCCTTCGCTACTAAGGAATGATTAAGGTAAATATGATCTAAAGTTGGTCTTCCCGTTATGGCAGATAATCTGACCCACCTGATCCCCAAATCGGAGCGAGATCACAATCAGGGAGTTAGACTCGGAAAGTGGAAGCGCTCATTACCGTGGTAATTCCAAATTACAACGGTGCGCTTTTCCTAAAAGATGCTGTTTCGAGCGCGATTGAACAGGATTATCCCAATAAAGAGATCATTGTGATTGACGATGGCTCAACTGATGATTCCGTCGAACTCCTTAAGGCATATGGCCAAGAAATTGTGTTGATCGAGACGAAAAACGGTGGAGCATCAGCTGCCAGAAACGCAGGCATCCTTGCCGCAAAGGGCGGGTATCTGGCTTTTTTGGATAGCGATGATATTTGGGTCAAAAATAAATTGAGTGCGCAGATGGAGTACTTAGAGAGAAATGGATTGGATCTTGTCTATTGCCATGGTCAGGAATTCGGTAATACGTTGGGTCCCAATGTGCTTCACGAGGCAAAATATTCTGGGAACTGTTACAAGTATTTCAAGAAATTCCCAGGAAGGGCGATCATATGTGCCGGGATGAGTACTGCACTTATTAACGCGGCCCTACTTCCCCAAACGGGCGTTTTTGATCCCAGATTTAAAGGACCGGCGGAGGACTGGGATTTTTTTCGTAGGTATTGCAGAATTGCAAAGGTTGGTTTCGTCGATCAAGCTTTCGTGTATGTTAGGAAGCATTCAAATAATGTGAGTAATCGTTCGCTAAAAGAATATTATCTTGGCAATAGAAGAGCACTTTTGAAAATGTTTACTGAAGATCTCCAAATCGGTTATCTTGAGAAAAAATTTCTCTGGGCGATGTTCCATTTTAGTTCTGCGAAATCTTTTGCAAAAGGCCGTCTCTATTTTGAGGCTGTTCGCTCAGTCTTTCGAATGTGTCTTCGGCCACGGACTGAAGCAAAGTGAAATTGGGAGGTATGACTTAAATGTGCGGTATCGCGGGGAGGGTTGGCGCTCACGCTGGAAGTCGAGAAGTCTTAAAGAAGATGACCGACTCCCTTCTTCATCGTGGCCCGGATGACGAAGGTTTTTTTGTGCTGCCTGGAGTAGAACTTGGGGCACGCCGGCTTTCAATCATTGATGTGCAAGGCGGGCATCAACCAATCATTACTAGTAACGACGAAGTGGCTGTTGCATTCAATGGCGAGATATATAACTTTGGGGAGTTGAGAAAGGAATTGCTCTCTCGGGGTTGCCCTCTAAAGACCCAAGGCGACACGGAAGTCATTGCTTACCTATATCTTTTGGATGGAATCGAATTTATTCATAAATTGCGGGGAATGTTTGCAATTAGCATCTGGGATACAAGAAGTCAGACCTTGTTGTTGATTCGCGATCGGATGGGCGAGAAGCCTTTGCTCTACAGCACCAAGGCGGATGGTGGGATAGATTTTGCCTCTGAAGCCAAGGCGTTGCTGAGAGTCGGTGCGGCAAGAGAGGCTGATTTAAGAGCTGTAGATTTTGTTCTTGCATTTGGTTATGCGCCACCACCTATGACCGGTTTTTCTTCGATAGTTGCGCTTCCCCCGGGTCATGTTCTCAAGTGGAGCGCGAGGAGAGTGTCGATCGAGAGATATTGGAAGTTTGATTCTTCAAGAAAAGAAGCATTTACGGAGGAATCGGCGAAGCATGCAGTACATGCGGCACTTGAAGATTCAGTCAAGATGATGATGGTGTCCGAAAGGCCTTTGGGTGTCTTTTTAAGTGGCGGGGTCGATTCGACGCTTGTAACTGCGCTGGCTGCTAAGAATTCAATGCAGAAACTAAAGACTTTCTCCGTTGGATTTAAGGATCAGCGATTTGATGAATCAAAGTACGCCAAGAGCGTTTCGGATCATCTTGGTACGGATCATCATGAACTCATGGTCGACCCAGATCCCCTAGAGATGGTTGAGATTTTGACATCGACTCTTGATCGACCATTTGCCGACTCGTCTGTGATTCTTTCATTTTTGTTGAGTGAGTTTGCTCGATCCGAAGTGGTGGTTGCCTTGGGCGGAGATGGAGGAGATGAGGCAGCGGGAGGGTATTCGCGTTATCTCATGCTCGAAAGACGGCACGCCGCCAATGTTGCGCTGAGATTTTTTTCTCCACTTTCGCCAGTTTTTGGCAGACTCGAATCTCAGTCCAGCGGAAAAGTATTTTCTAAATTGGAGGGCGCGCTACGCCCATACCCAAACAAGCAAGCCCGATATAGAGGAATGGTCTCTTTGGTACATGACAGCGAGCGCGCCAAGCTTTGGCGAGGAAGTATCGCTGGAGGTAAGGGCAGTGAAGGTCCAGGCGAGTGGTTTGACTCAATCTGGCAGAACGCGAGTTCGCTGGGTGCGAGGGATCGGGCGCTTGCCGTCGATATCGAAACTTATCTTCCAGAGGACCTCAATTTCAAAACTGATATTGCTTCGATGGCGCATGGTTTGGAGCTGCGCGCTCCCTTCCAAGATTACAAATTTATGGAACTTTGCGGGAGCATTAGTCCAGAACTGAAATTTCGTTATGGAACAACCAAATATCTATTGAAAGAGATCGCAAAGAGGTATGTGCCTGAAAGCGTGATAGATAGAAAGAAGATGGGATTTGGTTTTCCACGTGCCGGTTGGATGAGAAATGAACTCAGCTCCCGGGTGTCGGAAGTGCTTCTTGGCCCGACCTCCAGAAATCGGGGATGGTTTAATCAAACTGAAGTGATTCGCTTAATTGATGTTCATAAGGGTGGAGTAGATAAGGACCGCATTCTTTGGCCGCTCTTCGTCATCGAACTTTGGGCGCAGAAGTGGCTAGATTGAAGAGGCGGAAAGGGATTTGAGCATTCTTGGTAGGGTAGTTGTCACTCATGAAGTGGAGTACTTAAGGGCGGGAGTCGTGTGAATAGGTTGCGAAACCGCTGGTACCTGAGCACTTTCGGCCGGTCAGCGAGGGTACTTTCACGGAGGGACCAAAAAAAGGTCGTTGCCGTTGCAATTTTGCAAATATTTATGAGCGGCTTGGACCTACTTGGCGTTCTAGTAATCGGCTTATTAGGTGCTGTCGCTGTCAGCGGAATCGAATCGAATAAACCTGGGGACCGCGTGAGCGCAGTGCTGCGATTTCTGCACATTGAAGACTCTTCCTTTAAAACACAAGCCGCAATATTGGGTCTTGCAGCCGTAGTTCTTCTGGTGGGCCGAACGATATTTTCAATACTCTTTACTCGCCGAATACTCTTCTTTCTTAGCCGAAGAGGTGCTTCAGTTTCGGCGAATCTAGTTTCGAGACTGCTAGCCCAACCATTGTTGATGATTCAGTCTAGGACTACCCAGGAGACTCTCTACTCCGTAACCCGGGGTGTTGAGTACATTACCCTCAATGTACTGGCTACCTCAATTGTTCTCGTGGCAGATGTCTCTTTACTTGTGGTTATGGGAATCGGTTTGCTGATCGTGAATCCAACTACCGCTATTGCGACAGTACTTGTATTCTCCGTGATTGGATTTTCACTATATCGTCTAATGCACGTGAGAGCCGGCGAACTAGGTCTCAAATCTTCGAGGCTGACCATAAGCGGTAATGAAAAGATCGTTGAAGTTTTTAGTTCATATCGAGAATCCATTGTTCGCAATAGACGTGACTACTACGCTCGCGAAATTGGAAAGCTGCGTTATTCTCTTTCGGACACAATGGCTGAGATATATTTCATGCCCTTCATAAGCAAGTACGTTATCGAAACGGCAGTGGTAGTCGGCGCTCTACTTATTGGCGGCGTTCAATTTATATTTCAAGATGCCACGCACGCCGTAGCAACTCTTGCGATCTTTTTAGCTGCCGGAACGCGCATTGCCCCCTCCGTTCTTCGAGTACAGCAAGGTTCGATTCAAATTCGAGGTGGTCTGGGAGCCGCCGGACCAACCTTAGATTTGATTGAAAGTCTCGGGAATGCTTCGATGGTGGAGAACGTTGATGACACGGTTGACGTGATTCACGAAGGATTTGTCGCAAGTATTAAGGTGGACGGGGTTTCGCTCACTTATCCTGGTAAAACTATGCCGGCCATTCAAGATATATCGCTTTCTATCTCGATCGGATCTTCTGTCGCGATTGTCGGACCCTCGGGTGCTGGGAAGACCACGATCATTGATGTGCTTTTAGGTGTTCTTTCCCCGGATTCGGGAACCGTGGTGGTGTCCGGTTTGCCACCTCTCCAGGCAGTAGCGAAATGGCCGGGAGCCATCTCATATGTGCCGCAAGATGTTGTCATCTCAAACGGTTCGATTCGCGAAAATGTTGCCCTTGGCTTCCCTCCAGAAGCCGCTACTGATGAACTTGTGATGAGCGCTTTGACCGTCGCGAGCCTTGAGGATTTTTTGATTGACTTACCGGAAGGAATAGATACTGCAGTTGGAGAGCGCGGGGCGAAAATAAGTGGAGGTCAGAGACAACGATTAGGCATTGCCCGCGCAATGTTTACAAAGCCTCATTTATTGGTTTTAGATGAAGCCACCAGTTCGCTGGATGGAGAGACCGAAGCCAGTATTTCTGCAGCGATTCACGCACTTAGGGGCTCAACTACTGTTGTGATGATTGCGCATAGGTTGTCGACTGTGCGCAATGCAGATCTGGTTATATATATGGCGGATGGCAAGATAATGGCTACTGGGACATTCGAAGAGGTAAGAAACGCCGTACCCGATTTTGATCGCCAAGCAAAACTTATGGGACTCTAGTTCTTCATATTCTCGTAGAGATCTAAATATTTTTCGGCGCCTTTATCGATATTGAAATATTTTTCGGCAAGTTGGCGGCACCTCATTGGCGTTTCTGGATCAGACATGAGGTCGAGAAGTGCTTCTGACTTAATCGATAGATCATTTTCCGATCCATCTAGGATTACGCCGGCGTTGAACTCTGTTAGGTATTCGTCAAAGTCGCCAAGTCCTGCATTTACGACCACTGGCTTACCGCATGCAAGGAACTCTGCAACTTTTGTTGGCATGGCAGCTTTGAGTGATGGTCCCGCGTCCAGTTTGCAGACGGACAGGCCGAAACTATATTCTGAAATGCGATTTGCCATCTCGTTCTGAGTTGACTCGAAAACGTGACTTTCCCCAGCGTCCAGAGATTTTCGGTGCGATTCATGAGGGCGAGCCCAGTGGACTTCTATTTTTGCACGTTTCGATAGCTCACTAATGAAACTTTTACTAAGGGCGAGATCGTAATAGTTGTTGTAAGTACCCGAGTACAGCCCCTTGAAGGGTGAATTAATCGCTGGGTTGAATTTGAAGCGATCTAGATCGACGGCCGTTGGCACAACAATGCGCAGTTTGGGTAAGCGATGATGCCGACGTTCCAGCACCGGAACGACGCTGTGTGTAAGGGTAGACATCGCGGAGGCGTTGAAACTAGAAATGTTTTCTAGGAGCCGGTAGGACTTCAGGATTCGGCTCTTTATGGGGTTCGGTTCGACGTAGGCCTTTTGATCCGCCCATAAACTTCGAACGTCCCACAGGATGGGAGCTCTTCTGGAAAGACTCGCTGCAACGGCCGGGATGTCACTGCGGGCATGAATTATGTTTGTTTCAGGAATGCGCTTACTAATTTCTATAAGCCGAGCGAGTCCCCCGAGTGCTCCGTTCGCTTTGAATTGCCGCAGATCCCACTGGATGCCTAACGATTTGAGGAGTTCTCGAGTCGAGGAAGGCGGCTCGACCTTTTCGAAGCTGATCAAGTTAATGGACAGCCCCGCCGAAGATAGGCGCTGTAAAAGCGGCAGGATCTGACTTGATCCCACACCTTCGGAAACCGAATCCACGGTTACGTAGGAAAGGTCAAACTTCCTTGGCTGAGACAAAGAGCATTCCTCTCCAGTGGGTTAAGTATCTAGAGTACAGATTGAAATGCTTGGTCCCACTTAGAGAGCAGAATTTCTCGGTTGTGATTCTCCGCAAGATAGGCCTGTCCTCTGGCAACAATGTCCCTTGCAAAGTCATGATCTTCGAGTATCTCAGACAACTTAGATTCCCATTGTTTGGGAGTGTCACAAATGGTGTCCGTCCCAGCATTCATCGCCACCCTCTTATAGGCAGGACTTGAAGAAGTCAGACAGGGCAGACCGAGACGCCACATGATCAGCAACCGATTCTCCGGTTTCATAAATTGAAGCTTATTCTGCAACTGAATAGGGATGATTGCAGCAGAAGATCGCCTGGAGGCATCAACCAAGTTAGATTGAGACCACGGGATGATTTCAGCGGATTCATATGCTTCATGAAGGCTCTTTCTTAGAAGCGTTGAAGTTTGACCCGGAAAGAATTTTCCTAACAAGCGATAGTAACTGGGATCGGTAACGAAATTTAGATGAATACCCTCACTTCTATTCTGCAGATTTTCGAGAGTCTTACGAATCTGCGCTACGCCCGCAAGTGTGGCGGGCATTCCTTCCCAAAGAACTTGCGGTGCCTGAGAAGATTTCTGAGAGCGTTCGACGAAGGGGAGAAGTGGAATCTCATCATGAGAATCCAAAATGACGTGAACATTCTCCGAATGGGCACGAATCATTTCGCGTTGTTCGGGGGAGCTGCAAATGACGGCGGCAGATTGTGCGCATAGATCGGCGACAAACTTCGTAAATGGCTTAGGTGCCCCTGATAGTTGACCGGCGAGAACTTTCGATGTTCCTCGGAACCAGTCGTGAACGACTGACTCAGTCGCTAAATATCCATCTACCAAATCGAACACTATTGGAGCACTACTCGTCCTCTTTTTGTAGGCACTCAAGTTCGATCTTTCGGAGAGGAGTAAAACATCGAATGGTTGGCTCAAATCAAGAACAATTTTATGCCCGCGATTTTTGGCCCAGAATGCGACTCTCCTGCGATCGCCAGGTGCGGACAAGTTTTGGCTGATCGGTACATACCCGATCCGAATTCGTTTCATCTTCTCTCAGGACCGTGTAGTGATATCGCCTCCGCCAGCAAGATCCCATTTTTGTCTTTCGTGGATATCTGGGTGATAGGTAGCGGCCAGACAATCCCTAAGGTGGGGTCTGAGTAGAGGAGAGTCCGGCCACTGGAAGGGACGTATTCGTCACCAATTCCATAAAGTACTTTTGTATCTGGCGTGAGTGTTTGAAAGCCGTGCGCAATTCCTTTGGGAAGAATCAAAGTTGTGGGGTCATTGGCATCCAACTCGATGCTCGTCCAGCACCCGACAGTGGACGAGTCCGGCCTTAGATCAACTATGACGTCGAAAATTCTCCCTGCTAGACAGAGGACCAGTTTCTCCTCCTCATGCGGCGGAACTTGAAAATGCAATCCTCTTAAAGTCCCGGTTGAGGTATTTTCCGAGAAAGCTAATGAATCAATTTCCAGACTCGAGCCCATTGCCAGATAGTCATCGACTTGAAAGAACTTGGTGAACGATCCACGGTTGTCGGGAGTGCGCTTAGCCTGAATCGCTTTAACGCCTGCAATTTCCTCGAGGGCAACGAACGTATTCACTAGGAAATCATTTCCAGGGTAGGTATTACCTGCCACATTCGAATGTTGCCAGCACTCTTCCTTCTAATGAGAGGGACCAGTTCATTCTTGATATTCCAGGGGAAAATGATGATGTCGGTCGGATTCATTTCGTACATTTTCTCTGGGGAGATGATTGGGATTCCCTGCACAGGCATAAATCGTCCTTGCTTCTCGTGACTCGTATCCGCAATTCCGATTATCCAATCTTTCTCGATTCTTGAGGCGTTTATTAGGGTGCTTGCTTTGGCTGCAGCCCCAAATCCGTAGACAGTTCGGCCTTCCTGATGAGCGTGACTTAGCCAATCGTGGAAGGAATGGATCGTGGACTCAACCCGCGCTGCAAAGGAACCCCAGGCTTCTACATTGAAGAGCCCAAAGTCGATTTCCCCAGAGATAGAGCTCTCAACCTGCCCGTTGCTTTGCACCACCGGCTCTTGAAGACGAAGCCAGTACCTGTTGGAGCCTCCATGCGTATTGATCTTCTCCACCTCGAAAAGCTCCAAGCCAAATTCGGCGGCTATAACTTTGACGGAGTGAGCGGTGAGGTAGGAATAATGTTCATGATAGATAGTGTCGAATTGATTGCCCTCAAGGAAATTCATCAGGGAGGGATTCTCAATGCTAATGAGAGTGTTTGGGCCGGCCATTTTGGCAAGGCCAGAAATGAAATCGCGAATGTCGGGAACATGAGCCATAACGTTGTTAGCGACTATCAACCTGGGGTAGCCGCTTCTTTCAAGTAATGAGGCAGCAAAAGCCAAACCAAAGAATTCGCTTTCAGTCGGGATTCCCTTTTCGATGGCGACCTTCGCAACATTCTCAGCCGGTTCTATGCCAAGAACATGGATGCCAAGGTCTATGAAGTGTTGCAGGAGGTATCCATCGTTGCTTGCAATCTCAAGAACCCATTCCTCGTCCTTGAATTTTAGGATACTGGCTATTTCAGTCGCGTAGACCCTGGCATGTTCAATGAAACTCGCGCTCATTGATGAGAGGTATCGGTAATCGCGGAAAAGACGGCTCGGCGTGACGACATCTTCTACTTGCCCCAAGCCGCATCGACGGCAGATCCGTAAGTGGAGAGGAAATTTCTCAATGACCTCAGACTCTTGTTGCCAGAGTTCATTGGCTATAGGTAGATCGCCCAAGTCGAGAGCAGAGAACAATTCGGGGTGATTGCAGCCACGACAATAGTCCTTACCTCGCCCAGGTATGAATGGATTAGCCATGGATGCCAGGGGTATCGGAGTGCATGGGGTAAGAGTAGTGGTTGGCGAATGGAAGGTACTCGATTGAACCTTTAGCGAAGTTAGAAGTGAGATGCCTGACTTTGATTGGCAGGAATGTTTAATTGGCCGCTGAAATCAATTGGTTGAAGTTAGATTTCTTACTAATGTAGCCCTCGTGAGAACTTCAGTGATTGTTGCCGGTGCGCGTACTCCAATCGGACGCTTGAATGGAACATTGAGCAGTTTCAGTGGGACTGACTTGGGCGGCTTAGCAATCAAGGCCGCAGTTGAACGTGCCGGTATTTCTTCTGATCAAGTTCAGTACGTAATCATGGGGCAGGTATTGCAGGCTGGTGCCGGACAAGGACCAGCACGACAGGCGGCGGTCAAGGGCGGCTTGCCAATGGACGTTCCATCCGTGGTTGTGAACAAGGTGTGTTTATCGGGCTTGAACGCAATTGCGCTCGCAGATCAACTTATTCGTGCCGGCGAGTTCGATGTAATCGTTGCCGGTGGTATGGAGTCGATGACTAATGCGCCTCACCTTCTGATGAATTCTCGGACTGGTATTAAATTGGGAGATGCCACGTTGAAGGATTCGATGGTTTTCGACGGGCTTTATTGCAGCATTGACCAGATCGGAATGGGTGAGAGCACCGACAAGTTCAATTCGCGATACTCACTTACCCGGGAGCAGCAAGATGAATTTGCTTTTCATTCACACCAGCGCGCAGCCAAAGCGCAAGCTGAAGGCGTTTTTGACCAGGAAATTGTTGCTGTCGAACTTAAGGACCGCAAAGGCAATGTGACACTTCTTTCCAGCGACGAGGGCGTTCGCGCCGACATTTCGCGTGAAGAACTTGCCAAACTCAAGCCGGTTTTCTCGTCCGCCGGGACGATCACCGCAGGTTCTGCTTCGCAGATTTCCGATGGCGGCGCAGCCGTGGTTGTGATGTTGAAGGAGAAGGCCATTGAATTGGGACTTGAGTGGCTCTGCGAAATAGGAGCACAGGGAATGGTCGCGGGTCCCGACACTTCATTGCAGGAACAACCTGCCAATGCAATCAAGTTGGCAGCGAAGAAAGAAGGAATTGGTTTGGACAAGTTCGATTTTGTCGAGATCAACGAGGCATTTGCAGCGGTCGGAATTGCCTCAGCTAACGCGCTGGGCTTAGACCTTGCATCCGTGAACATCCACGGTGGGGCAATTGCAGTCGGGCATCCTTTAGGAATGTCGGGCGCTCGTCTTGCGCTTCACATCGCCTACCAACTTAAGAAAAAGGGAAGCGGATACGGGGTCGCGGCACTGTGCGGTGGTGGCGGTCAGGGAGATGCGCTGATATTCAGGCGTTGAGCCTGGATTTCTAAATCACCCCTGGTACTGCTTTACGCCGACAGTACTTGCGACGAACTCTTTATAAATGAAATCAAAATTGCTTGATCTCAGGAGAACTATCTAGGTCTACGACGTCTCTGGTCTTGGCCTGGGCGTGGTTTGCGTCCGCCGAATTTGGGCTTTTCCGCGACCGGTGCAATGTAAGCGATTCCACTTGGCTCCTTGGAACCGGTGATGGATACCAACTCTGCATGGTGTGGACGGACATCTACGAACTTGGGATAGACACCCGCACGTGAAGTGAGTCCACGGACGGCACTTTGTTGCTTGGATGTTGCAAGAGTAACGACGACACCTGCTTCACCGGCACGGGCTGTTCGGCCGGCACGGTGGAGGTAATCCTTGTGATCGGTCGGTGCATCGACGTGCACTACGAGTGAGACGTCGTCGACGTGAATACCGCGGGCTGCGACGTCGGTAGCAACAAGTGCTGCGGTTGGATTGGACTTGAAGTGCTCGAGGGTTCGGGTGCGAACTGCTTGTGACTTTCCACCGTGTAGTGCGCCTACTGCAACGCCGACACTTGCGAGCTTGTCGGCAAGTCGGTCCGCGCCACGTTGGGTCTTAACAAAGAGGATTGTGCGGCCATCGCGGGAGGCGATTTGCGCCGTGATCTCGTCCTTATCACTTGGGTGCATCACAAGAACGTGGTGCTCCATTGTGCTGACAGAGGCGCGGTCATTTTGCAGTGAGTGTGTCTTTGGGTTGTTGAGGTACTTCTTGACGAGTGAGTCAACGCCACGGTCAAGCGTCGCGCTGAAGAGGAGGCGCTGACCATTTGGTCGCGCTTGATCAAGGATCTCTTTGACGACAGGCAAGAAGCCCATGTCGGCCATCTGATCGGCTTCATCCAGAACGGTGATCTGAAGATCATCGAGTTGAACTTCGCCGCGGTTGAGTAGGTCGATGAGGCGGCCGGGAGTTGCAACCAGGATCGGGCAGCTCTTTCGCATTGCGGTGATCTGCTTTGCGTATGGCATGCCACCGGCGATAACAACCGAGTCAAGACGGATGGCTTTGGCCAATGGGGTGATGACGTCATTGATCTGCAGTGCCAATTCGCGAGTTGGGGTAAGAATCAAACCAAGCGGACGGTGTGGCGCGGCTTGCTTGCCCTGCAAGTTGCTGAGCATGGCTAAAGCGAAAGCCAGCGTCTTGCCTGAACCGGTCTGTCCGCGGCCCAGGATGTCATGTCCCTTGAGTGCATCAGGAAGGGTGGCAACCTGAATTGGGAAAGGTGAATTAATCCCTTGGCTGGTGAGAATCTGAACGAGTTCGCTGGCAATGCCGAGATCGGCAAAAGTCTTGTCGGTACCTTCGTTGGGCTTGTGATGTGAAGCCTCGACGGCACTTTCTTGCTCGATGTCGGTGATGTAATTATCGTCAGCACCGAAATCTTCGCTGTAGCCACTGCTTGAGTGGGATGGTGAATGAGAATTTGAATGCGAGGCAAAGGTGTTCTTTGAGCGCGACGAACTGGCGCGATTGAAAGGACGGGCATTGGCGGTTGCGGTGCCGCTGTGTGCGCTCCGGGTTGGAGAAGCGGTGCGCTTTCCACCAGGGACGAACTTGACGCGCTTCTGGGGTTCAAAATTGGGGCGGCCATCTTCACGGGAAGCCTCGGCAATGCGGGCATCACGACGCGTGGTGGGGCGAGTATCTGGGCGTGCTTCGCGGCGCGCTGGCGCGTACTTTGAGTCGCGCGGGGCAGATCGGAATTCGCCTCGCTCGGCGCGGGGCGCTGAGGTGCGAAAATCTTCAGCCCGCTCAGAACGCTCGGTTGGAGCGGTAGCGCGAGACTCGGCGAAGCGCTTGGCACGCTCAAGGGAGCGCGGGTTGTTCTTGAGGCGCTTGCTCGGTGAATTTGATGACCCCGGTTTGCCACCCTTGGAAAATGCGGGCTTTCCCGATTTTGCGTAGGCAGGCTTGGCCGAGCGGGGGGATTTAGCCGACTTCTCCGCAGAATCCACGGAGGCGGCACGGGTGATAGGCGTGGCGGCGTTTCCCTTGCGGTGAGGCTTGGGGGATTTCGCGCGCGCAGCAGTTTTGGAGCGTGGTTGTAATGACATGTTTTAGCTATACCAATCGAGACGACAAGCGCGTCTCGGTATGACTGGCCAATTCAAGCGGTACTGATCTGGATCTGGGCCGGTCGGGTGGTGATAAGACTCGCAAGTAAGCGCAAATACTGCGCTTTAAGGGAAGAAATCACTGCTCCGGTTGGAGCAACGGGGGCAATCTTACCGTGGATTGTGGCTGTGGATTACCAGGGTCGGGTTGTCGGCGCCTCCCTCTAGAAATGACTCATGTGATAGCAACTCACCACCCTTCAGTTGTCTAGGTTTAAATTTAGGTCTAAATTTAATACCAGAGGAAAGGAGGAGAAAATGGATCGAATTATGACTGAATTAACGACGACTATTTCTGAGTTTAAGAAGAACCCAAACGCGGTCGTTAAGAAGGCGAAGAGAAAGCCCTTTGCCGTTCTTACCAACAACAAGCCGACTTTCTATGTGATGTCACCCGAATTATTCGATGAAATTGAAGAGATACTCTGGGAAATAGAGATCACCCCGCTTATAAAGAAGCGACTTGCGAGCAAAGAGAAGCACATTTCGGTAACTCTCGAAGAACTGGCAAAGTGGTAATCCAATGTACAAATTAGATTTCCTCGTTAGTGCATCCAAAGAATGGAAAAATCTCGATAGGGGACTCAAAGATAAGTTCGAAGTGAATTTGCGAAAATGAGACGTTGAGCATTGACCAGGAAGTGCCTCCTGATATTCACTGATATGTGAGACGTCGGGCAAGGGCAGACGGCTAAAATCCAAGAGTGAAAACCCCTGCAGTCCCAGCCATCAATGTGGCCAAGCGCATTGTGGGGCGTCGGGATGCGGGTTCAGTTCTGGCGCGGAAGAACATTCGGGATTCTTTAGTTTCCGTTGCGGGACTTATCGGATGTCCGGTGCGCGACGACGAAGGACGCGATCTCGGCAAACTTGTAGACATTGTTGTCCGCCATGGTGAGGAAACTTATCCCGCAGTCTCCGGACTGATTGTGAAAGTTGGAGCTCGCAAATCTTTTATCGACGGCGCCAGAATTTCGAGATTAACCAAAGATGAGATTCGTCTCTCCTCAACAAAAATCAATCTCAAGGAATATACGCGCCGCTCGGGTGAGTCATTGCTTGATGCGGATGTGATTGACCATCAGATCGTCGACGTCAATGGGCTCCGGGTTGTCCGTTCGGCAGATCTGTACTTGGCCCCACTTGATCGAGAGATCCGCCTGGTGGGTGTTGACGTTTCCTTTGTCTCCTTTTTACGCCGCATATTTCCTGGAACCTTGCGTCGGCGCCCCACACCAGATCGGGTAGTTGATTGGGCGACCGTCGCATCGCTGACTGATAGCGCGGGGCAAGTGCGAACCTCGGGCCCTCGTTCGGCGCTCGCGCAATTGCGTCCGGCCGACTTGGCGGACTTGATCGAGGATTTGGTGGGTCGCGAGCAGAATGCATTGATCGAAATGCTCGACCCCAATCTGGCCGCTGATGTACTCGAAGAAATGGAAGATGACGATTTGCAGGGACTTCTTCGCGGATTGCCTGCCGAGCGTGCCGCGCAACTCCTTGCACTCATGGAGCCGGATGAGAGTGCTGAAGTATTGCGTGATTTGGATGACGAACACCGCGAGAGCATTCTCAATTCGATGACGGTAGAGACGGCTAAGACACTTCGTCAACTTGTGGCATTCGACGAAGAGCTTGCTGGTGGTGTGATGACTACGCATATGGTGATCTGCCATGAGAATGACACGGTCGCGCAGGCATTGGCCCTGCTTGTAAAGCACAAAGAGCGCGATATTTCAGATGGTGTAGTCGTCGTTGATGCAAAGGGAAAGTTGCTCGATCACATTCAGATGATCGAACTCGTATCCGCTAAATCAAGTGTGGCACTTATTGATCTCACAGGCCCGCCATTTCCAACCGCGGTTCACATCAATACCGCACTCGATGAGGTAATTGAAGAATTCTCCAATAACCGCGGTTCTTCCATCATCGTTATCGACGGAAAGAATAAACCGGTAGGACGGATCATGGCGGACGACATCGTTGATGCACTTGTCGCGCGAACCGAACATCGTGGATTCGCGCAAGGAAGTGGTGCCCTCACATGAGTGAGGAGAAAAAGACCGCTGTGAAAGCGGTCAAGGTAGTTAAGGGTGTCAAAGTACCGACGCTATCTCCACGGAAAATTCGTATTGCGGCATTGCTGGCCGTTATGGGACCGGGAATGATTGCCGGGCTTTCAGATGACGATCCGGCGGGCATCACTACCTATTCGCAAATGGGCGCGAAGTACGGCTACCGTCTTCTCTGGGTGCTCGTCCTCTCGACCCTGGCGCTTATCCTCTTTCAAGATTTGGGCGCTCGAATTGGGGTCGTTACAAGACAGGGTCTCATCGGCCTTGTGCGTCAGAAATACGGTGCACGATCAGGAGTGTTCAGCGCTTCATCACTCATCCTGGCCAACATCGGAACGATGACGGCAGAGTTCGCAGGAATTGCAGCTGCTGGACAGCTCTTCGGAGTTTCGAAATATCTCTCCGTTCCTGTCGCCGGAATGTTGGTGACTTTCTTAGTTTTGCGCGGGTCCTTTGGTCGCGTGGAAAAAGTATTCTTTCTTCTTTCCGCGGTATTTCTTTCGTACATACTTGCCGGATTCTTGGCGCATCCTGATTGGGGCCAAGCACTTCATGGCATGGTGGTGCCGTCGATGCCACTGACACGTGACGCCGTCTTTATTGCGACGGCAACACTAGGTACAACACTTGCCCCGTGGGGGCTTGCTTTCATTCAGTCTTATGCAGTCGATAAACGTCTTACTCGAGATGATCTAAGGCTTCTCCGAGTAGATGTGTGGACTGGTTCTTTGCTCACGGGGGTTATTGGCTTCTTCGTCATTGTCACCTGCGCGGCGACGCTCAATCGACAGGGAATATTCAACATCACTGATGCGTCACAAGCGGCAGCTGCATTGAAACCACTTGCAGGAACACTGGCGAAAGAGTTGTTTGCAATTGGGTTAATTGGCGCGGCCCTCTTAGCTGCATCCATCTTGCCGCTATCAACCGCATACTCAGTCAGCGATCTCACTGGCCGACCTGCTGCACTCGATGACAGGATTCGGGATGCCCCTCTCTTCTACGGCACTTTTGCGGCGATTACTGTTATTGCAGCAGGTTTGATTCTGCTGCCAGGCGCCCCTTTAGTAACGATCCTGCTCTGGACTCAAGTACTTAACGCGGTATTACTCTTACCGCTACTTTGCTACATGCTGGGAATTGCGCGGGATAAACGCCTCATGGGTGAATATCGAGCAGGACCTCGTATGCAAGCGGTCTACCTACTTATTATTGGGATGGTCTCCGTCTGCATCGCCAGCATGATCTGGTTTACCTTTCATTAGGGAGTCAGTAATAGCCCACCTGACGATTCAACTAACTATTACCATTCCCAGATGAAAGATCGCGGCTGGTTGCCGGCCTACATAGCCCTCGGAATCGTGTGGGGATGTTCATTCATCTTCATCAAACTCGGCCTTGAATTTCTTACTCCAGTGGGTGTTGCTTTTGGTCGCACCGCCCTTGGGGCGCTCGCACTGGTGACGATCTCCAGAGCGAGAGGAATTGCTCTACCGAAGGCCCCGCGAGTGTGGCTCCATCTCTGGGTCGTCGCGATGCTGCTCAACGTGGTACCAGGAGTCCTCTTTGGGGTTGCAGAGGAGGATGTGACTTCTGTTCTGGCGGGGATCATTAACGCTGTCACTCCGTTGATGACTTTATTGGTCATCATGACTTTCTTTCGCGAAGAGAAGATTCTGGCGCACCATGTAATTGGTTTGCTCATTGGTTTTCTGGGCGTCAGTACCGTTCTGGGAATTTGGCAGGGGCTGGGCACTAACCCGTTGCCCGCGATCCTTGCGCTGCTGGGGGCGGTGACATGTTATGGATTTTCTTTTCCGTACTCGCGCAAATTCATCTTGCCGTACAAGTTGGCGCCAGAGGCACTTGCCACGACTCAGGTTTCTCTCGCCGCGCTGACTCTCCTCCCGTTTTATCTATTTGATGGCATTGCTAAGGAGGAATATCGAGCAGGTCCAGTCGCGGCGATGCTAGCTCTGGGTGTGCTGGGTACCGGCTATGCGTATATATGGAACTTCAAAATCATGGCCGCCGCCGGAAGCGCGATTGCCAGTTCGGTCACTTATGTAACGCCGGTGGTAGCCGTCATCGTAGGAATAATTTTTCTTGGCGAGAAGATCACGTGGAACGAACCAGTTGGCGGGCTCATTGTTTTACTCGGTGCGGCAATTGGACAGGGGAGAATCAAATTCAATCGAGCTTAAATGCTTCGCGAATTGGGCCCAACTCGACACCTGCTTTAGCGTGATCTGTATTTTCGCCCCGCGCGAGCTGTGCTGCATGGGCCCGCGCGTGCCAGCGTTCTTCAATTTTCCCGTATTTCCAGAGAAGCAGGGCAACACTCCAGACCGCAACGAATAATCCGACGATGATGTAACCCGCGGAATTCAAATTGAATGAAGCTGCATAATTCCAAAATCCCCCGGTGAGATTTAGTTGGCGGGCGATCACCTGAAGGATCTCCAAACCGCCGACGTAGAGAGCAACCGCAACTGAGAGTCCGGTGATGACAATGTTGTAGTAGACCTTTCGCACAGGTTTGGAGAAAGCCCAACCGTATGCAAAATTCATAAACGAGCCATCGATGGTGTCGAGCAAACTCATTCCGGCAGCGAAGAAAAGCGGTAAGGAGATAATGGCCCACCACGGCAGTCCGGCAATAACTGACGTTCCGGCCAGAACTAGCAATCCAATTTCCGTGGCTGTATCAAAACCTAATCCGAAAAGTATTCCTAGCGGATACATCTTCCAACTTGCATCAATGCGGCGGGCGATCGGACCAAAAAATCGCATCAGCAATCCGCGCGAATTCAAGTGCTTCTCTAATTCCTCTTCGTTGTACATTCCCTTCCGCATTTCCACGAAGACTTTAACTATGGAAACCAGGATTATCAGATTTAAGATCGCGATGAGCATGAGGAATGCGCCGCTTATAGAAGTTCCTATCAACCCCGTGTAATGGTGCAATGCGGACTCAGAGTCCTTCAATTGAGAACCAAGTGCTTTGATTCCGAAGTTGAGCAAGATGGCCAGGGCGGCCACGACGGATGAATGACCCAGCGAGAAAAAGAATCCGACGGCAAGTGGGCGCTGACCCTCACTCATGAGTTTGCGGGTTGTGTTATCAATGGCAGAAATATGGTCAGCATCAAATGCGTGACGCATTCCCAGGGAGTAGGCCAGTAGCGCGGTACCCCAACCAAAGAGAGATCCATCGGAGAGTTCGTAGTGCCCACTCGTTGCCGCGAACATGAGGGCGGCCCCGGCGATATGGAGGAAGGCGATAAACCCAAACATCGCGTAAAGGCGGCGCCACTCATCGGGGGTCAGACGTGAACGAATGGCCGATGATGGGGCAGCGACTACCTCATTCATTTCGGACCTCCCCAACCCTAAATGCGAACCGTTTGCAGAAAGAGAGTACGGCCCTGAATCTGGGACTGTCCACTTGAAATCTGAGGATTAGCGCCCGCTTACCCAAATCTTCCCCGCCTTCTCAGGCACCACCCTGCCCGCCTTCTCAGGCACCACGGCTAGAGTTTAGCGATGGGGAGGCGATGATGAGCGAAGACGAAGAAGCGGGGCAGGACGAACTCGTAACGGAGGAGATGCTCTGGGATCGGATTCCGGAGGTAGATGGCGCCGAACGGGCTAGCACTTACTATGAGTTGAGCGCGCGAATTTATGCCCGTGGTCAGTATGACGAAGCATTGGCTTTGGCCGAAACTGCCTGCGACATCTATTCAGGGTTGGGTGTGAGTGGATCTAGTGAAGGGCTGGCGCAGGCCTATTCAGCCATTGGGTACAACCTCAATCAACTCAAACGGATGGATGAGGCGGCCACTGCCATGAGCAAGGCGGTTGAGATTCTGCGCAACAATAAATCGCCCATCGCTCTAGAACTCGCCTGCACTCTTGGGGAGTGGTGGTATTCGTCTAGAAATTACCGCAAAGTCATTGAGACCATGCAGGAGTGTGCCCAAGAACATTTGCTGGATGGCAATGAGATTGGTGCTGCCAACGATCTGCACTTGATTGGTTGCGCATACCGTGAGATCAAGAATTATGAGGATGCCATAATTAGTTTTAATGAGGCACGCGCATTATTTAAGAAGAATCGCGAAGTAATTCATGTTGCCCGTTGCGATCAGAAAATTGCGGCCTGCCAGATTGAACTTGGCAGAGGAGAAGAAGCACTCATTTCTGCTCGCAAAGCCCTCGACGTTTTCGAAACTGCACATGATCACCGCCGCGAAACTTTTGCCATGTTTGAGTATGCGAAGGCACAAATTCTCCTTGATCGGCTTGATGAGGGATTGAACACTCTCGAGCAAGTTCTTCAGACCGCAACGGATGAAGACCCGCGAGATTTCGAGCTTATTGTCGATGTTGAGACTCGTATGGCGTCGGTAATGCGCGCGCAAGGAAGAGTTGCGGAAGCCGATGAAATTACTCGACGTTTAGCGACGGTTTCGGAAGTTCTCGACGATCAGCAAGAGAGCTCCTAAAGCTGCACCGATCGCTGCGATTATGAGTGGCCATTCGCGAACACCTGAGGTCCATAAGGCGCCTCCCCATATTCCCGCGCCAAGAATGGCGAAGTTCATGCTGGCTTGGTACACACCTTGGGCTCGTCCTCGATGATTACTCTCGCTGAGTCCAGCGATCCACGCCTTGCCTACCCCGTCAGTGAGGGCTGGAAAGATCCCATAAAGCATGAGCGCGAAAATCGCGACGAGATGACTATTGGTAAATCCCAAAGTGAAATAGGCGAGCGCGAAGGCAATTAGTCCAACTGTGTAGACCGCCTGCGGTGAAAATCGATCAGCAAAGTATCCGGCAGGAAAGGCCATCAGCATGGTAACGCTGCTAAAAAGTACGTAGGCAAGCACTACGCCCTGCGTGCTAAAACCAATGTCGTGTAAACGCAAGAGCAAGAGCGCATCAGGGATATTTGTCAGTTGAATCAATACGAGAATGCTGATGGCTCTTTTTAGATTTGATGGCAGTGCACCATGGGAGGGTTTTGGTGGCTCTAATTTGATCTGTGCTCGAGATTTGTCTTTTATGAAGAAAGTGAAAGAAATAGAAATAATCGCAGGGATGATTGCCCAGAGTGCGACTTTGCGAACATCTCCGTCAAGTAAGTAGAGACCTAGCAGTGCAAGCAGTGGTCCAATGACGGCGCCTAAATTGTCTCCGGCCCGGTGAAAACCAAAAGCCTTTCCTAAGTGTTCCTTCGGTACTGAGTCATGAATCAGAGCATCGCGTGGTGTACTCCGCAAACCTTTCCCCACCCGGTCGATGACTCTTCCAAAAAAGAATAGCGGCCAGGCCGTTGCGCTCACAACAAAGACTTTGCCCAATCCAGCAACTGAATATCCACCCATGACAAAGGGTTTGCGTCCCAGCCGATCACTGGCTCTACCTGAATACAATTTTGTAAATCCCGCAGCGGCTTCGGCGCATCCTTCAATCACTCCAAGGGCGAGCGGGGCAGCGCCGATCACACCAGTTAGAAGTATGGGTAAGAGCGGGTAAAGAAGTTCGCTGGCTGCGTCTTGTGCTAGTGAAACAATGGTTAAGACCATGAGATTGCGGGAAAGCCATCCGTATTTCATGATCTCACCTTTCTCACCTACATCTGTCTCAAGAATTATCGCGGAAGATGCTGGAGCGCCCAGTGGTACATCGCGATGGCTCCAGCCGCTGACGCATTCATCGACCGAGTAGAGCCGTACTGCTCGATGGCGTAGAGCACCGAGCAGACTGCGACTGCCTCATCTGACATCCCTGAGCCCTCCTGCCCAAAGAGCAGCACACACTCCTCAGGAAGTTCTGAACTTTCCAACTTGAGCGAACCGGGGACGTTATCAATTCCAATGATCGGAATTGAATGCTCATGGCACCAGAGGGAGAAATCTTTCACGCTCGGGTGATGGATAACACTTAGGTATCGATCTGTGACCATTGCGCCTCGTTTGTTCCAATCACGCTTACCGACAATATGCACCGCTGAGACGTTGAAGGCGTTTGCGGTGCGCACGATTGAGCCAATGTTTAGGTCATGCTGCCAGTTTTCAATTGCAATCTGTAATTTGTGCCGCTTTGTATTGAGATCTGCGACTATTGCCTCGACACTCCAGTATCTGTATTTATCAAGTACGTTTCGGCGATCGCCCAATTCGAGTAATTCGGGGTCATAATTGTTACCATCAGGCCATGGCTTTGGATGAGGTCCAACGCCTACGACCGGGAAGAATTCACCGGGGCCGATAGTTGCAGGTGGGAGCATGAGTCGCACTCTAAACTGATTGGTTTGGAAAGGCTATCCATGCATAATCGGATCCACTAGAAGGAGAATTTGATGGGCGCTTTAAGTTTGATCAGTGACGTTGCGCTGGCAATACACATTATTTCGATCATTGGGTTGTTGGTCTTACTCCTAATGCAAATCAACAAGAGCCCGCGGCGGATTCACCCTGGCACTTGGCATAGCGCCCTCACCGCCCTCGTCATGGGCCTTCTCATGGTGGGTATACGCACCCCACTTCATAATGATGATCCCGCGAAGTGGCCGGAAGTGGATAACACGGTCATCGGAATCAAGTTCGTAATTTTGATGGTGATTTTGGTTCTTATTCGGCGCAATTTCAAGAAGCCGGAAGTGAAGAATTCCATCTGGGTTGCACTTATCGGACTCACCACTGCGAATATTCTCATCGCCCTATTCGGGTAGTCCTGCATATGAAGTTTTCCCCAATTCGGTCAATCGCGCTTCTAGCAACGCTAGCGCTGGGGATCAGCACGCCTCCTGCTTCTGCTACAAATCTGGTTAGTACCGCAGAGATCTCTCGTATCTTCGCCAAGATTTCTCTGTCGCCTCACCTTGCTAATCCTTCGATGATATTAATTGATCGTGGTACGGGTGAAGTTCTTTTTCAGAAAGAAACCGGGTCCCCGCGCAAGCCGGCCTCAGTTTTAAAACTTCTCTCAACAACTACAGCTCTGGAGTTTCTGGATCCAAACTACCAGTACGTAACCCAGGTATCGCTTGCCACTACTCCGCAGACCGTCATTATCCAGGGCAACCTCGATCCGTGGATGACAACCAGTTATAAGTTGGCTCAACGTGAAGACCGTGCGCTGTTGCCATATCTCGCGCTTAAGGCAATCTCAGGTCTTGTCGCGAAAGAGAAAGCTCCGCTTACGGAAATCTCTGTGAGGTACATCGGACTCTTCACGGCAGATATCAATTATTTGCGTAAGTTTTTTGAGAGCAAAGGAATTTCCGCACACTTTTCGACTATTGGGCCAAATTACATTGCTGCCAATACTGAACGCGTGATCGCAAGTGTGACCTCCCCAACGGTAAATGAGATGGTCAAATTTGCACTTACTTGGAGCGACAACCAATTGGCCGATCGCCTTGTCAAGGCCGCAGCCCGCGCCACAGGTTTTACAAATGATGACGTTGGTATTTCCAATGTTATTAGGAAGATGTTGACGACTCTTCAAATTAGCGACGCTGGACTTTTTGTCCTGGACGGGAGCGGGCTCTCGAAAAGCGATCGCGTAACGGTAAGGCTGGTAGCGGATTTACTGTTGAAGATCAGGGGCGATGAGAAATTTGCGGCCGTCTATGAAGGTCTGCCCGTTTCCGGGATTACTGGGACATTGGAGGATCGGTTCTTGATGACTGCACCACAGGCGGTGGGGTTGGTGCGTGCGAAGACTGGAACTCTCAACGGAACTGTGAGCTTGGCCGGTTACGTGGAATCCGGCGCTCATGAATACGTATTTGTGGCCATTGCTGACCGGATCAAAAAGGGAGAAGTCGCTGCCAAGATGGCTCGAGCCACCCTGGACAAATTGCTGGGGAGAATTACCGCCCCATTTATTTTCCCGACTCAGTCGTCGGACTCATCGTCCTCATCTGAATCACCAGTTGGTGGGACGGAGATTCCGCCCGCAACTGATTTGCCGATTGGCGCGAATTCGACGTCATCGGAATCGCCGCTGGGTTTGGTGATCGATCCCGTTTTGACGAAAGACGGTGTGATAGCAGATGGTGCTACCCGCGCTTGAAGACCTGATGAGGTGGACTGGGACGAAATTGGCGTTGGATTGGCACTTTGGGCTTGAACTGGTGCCGCTGCCAGGATCGAATGTGCTGGCGCTCCCGCGCTCGACCCTTGGGCGAGGACGTAGCTCAGTCCCAAGACGAGGAGCGGAGTAGAGAGGGCGAGCATCCGCGCGACCCGATTGATCCTGGGTCTGGGTTGGATTGAATCCGCCTCTATGAGTTGGAACCATTCTGGTTTTGGAATCTGGGCTGTCATAGGTTTCCCTTTCGTTGGCCAGAAAGTAACTGACCGGTCTGGGAGGTATCTGGGAACGCGATTTGGCGTTGCTGAGTAATCTTAGGAAGTGATCTCAGAGATGCCCGCGCGGATGAGTGCGAACCTGAGCAACCGGGCGGCCATTCGCGGATACATCGATCTGATGAAACTTCGAGTTGTAGAACTACTCCTTGTTTCTACTCTGCCAGCGTTAGTTCTGGCCAACCAGGGACTTCCTCCGATTGGGGTCACCCTCGCCACGCTCATTGGTGGCACTCTCGCTGCGGGATCGGCAAATGCCTTCAATATGGTCATTGAGAGTGATCTAGATAAATTGATGCTGCGGACTTCGAAGCGACCGTTAGTCACAGGCGTTGTCGGCAAACGTCAGGCGACGATTTTCGCAAGTGCGATAGGGATAATTTCCCTGGCGATCTTCTGGATCTTTACGACGCCGTTGGCCACGCTCTTGACCTTTATTGCAATTGCTTATTACGTCCTCATCTACACAGTTGGTTTGAAACCTCGCACAGTGCAGAACATAGTGTGGGGTGGCGCAGCCGGTTGTATGCCGGTCCTCATTGGATGGGCTGCGATCACAAATTCACTTTCCTGGCCCGCAGTCGCTTTTTTCTTGGTGATTTTCTTCTGGACACCGCCGCATTTCTGGGCGCTCGCCATCAAATTCAAAGATGATTATGCGGCTGCGGGATTTCCCATGTTGCCGGTGGTCGCGCCAAAATCGCGGGTGCGGGTTGAAATGTGGTTTCACACCGTAGCGATGATAATTTCGTCAATCGTCTTGATTCAAATTGCCGAGCTGCCATTCTGGTCGCTGTTGCTTACTGTAGTTTTGGGATTGCTTTTTGCTGCCCAACTTCTGCAATTGCGAGATGATTCTGATTCATATACGAAAGTTGCTGGAAGAATTTTCCAGTGGTCTATCAGCTACTTAAGCCTTTATTCGGTGCTGCTGGTGATTGCGCAACTTATCGCGTAAGAGCCTGCTCGATATCTTTGAGTAGGTCAGAGGGATGTTCTAATCCAACTGAAAGACGCATGACGGATTCACTAATCCCCATCTCAGCTTGAACTTCTGGGGCCAGTCGTCGATGAGTTGTTGACGCAGGATGCGTAATCAACGATTTACTGTCGCCCAGATTGTTTGAGATATCAATGACCCGCAAGGCATCCATGAATTCAAAGACGCTCTTTTTCCCACCGACAAATTCGATGCCAATCGTTGATCCGCCGCCCGACATCTGTTTCTGGGCGATCGCGTAATCCTTATGGGATTTTAGTCCCGGGTATCTAACGCTTTTTACTTGCGGACAGGTCTCAAGATATTGGGCAAGTGTGTGCGCGCTGTTGCTCATCTTCTCCACTCGCATTGACATGGTCTCTAGGGATTTCACCAGAACCCAAGCATTAAATGGGCTGAGAGAGGGGCCGGTGTGACGAATAAACGGATTGAGGCTCTCATGAATGTACGAGAAACTTCCGAGGATTGCGCCGGCTAATACGCGACCTTGGCCGTCGATGTGTTTTGTGGCGGAGTACATGACGACGTCTGCCCCAAGTTCGAGTGGCTTTTGAAGAATCGGTGATGCCATGACGTTGTCGACGATGACAATTGCACCTACTTGATGGGCAAGATCGCTCACCATCCGTATGTCGACTACGTCCAGCATGGGATTGCTGGGGGTTTCAATAAATACCGCCGCGGTTGGCTTGGAGAGTGCTTCTGCCCATGCCACAGGATCGTTGCCTTTAACTAATTCTGTAGTAACCCCCCATTTAGGGAGAATCTCCATGAGGACTACATAACAAGAACTAAACATTGAGGCAGAGGCAACTATGCGATCCCCTGCTTTAACTAGACAAGCGACCGAGGCAAACATCGCCGACATTCCAGATCCTGTTGCCACGCAATATTGCGCACCTTCAATAGCTGCAAGGCGTTCTTCGAACATGGCGATAGTCGGATTGGCAAAGCGACCATAAACAAAGTGGTCGGTTTCGTCGGTAAACGACTCGACTGCCTGCTCCGCGCTGGCATAGGTGAAGCCACTTGTGAGGTACAAAGCTTCCGCAGTTTCACCAAAGCCTGATCGAGCCAATCCGGCACGTACTGCATGCGTCTCGGGATGAAGGGACCACTGTGGATCGGGTCGTTCTGGCAGAGGCTGGTATCCCCAAGGGCGTTTGCTCATGGTGAAAGTGTAAGGTGGAGTCATGACCGATCTTGCACTCTCAGTTTCAGATCTGAGCAAGAGCTACGGCGAGCAGAAGGCGGTCTCTCACGCCAGTTTTGAAGTCCCCTTCGGTACCGTCTGCGGTTTTGTGGGGCCAAACGGCTCTGGAAAAACGACCACAATGCGGATGCTCCTTGGCTTGATATCGCCGACGGGTGGAAATGCACAAGTGTTGGGCGAGCCAATTAGCCATCCTGAGCGCTACTTGGATCGGGTGGGGGCGATGATTGAAGGTCCGGCTTTCTACCCGGCCTTGAGCGGTGCGGAGAATCTCAGGGTCTTGGCCACATTGGCCGGGCTTTCACTTGATCGGGTGCAGGGACTCCTTGATCGCGTGGGACTTGGTGATAGGGCTAATTCGAAATACCGAACGTACTCACTCGGGATGAAACAGCGCCTCGGAATTGCGGCCGCGCTGCTTCCGACTCCACAACTTCTTTTACTGGACGAACCTACAAATGGTTTGGATCCAGCTGGGATCCAGGAAATCCGCGAACTTCTGCGCGCGCTAGCAGATGATGGAACAACTGTTTTTGTTTCCTCCCACTTGCTCTCAGAGATTGAAATGATCAGTGATTCACTCGTCATGCTTCGCAAAGGCGATGTGGTATTTGCAGGCAAAACCCACGATCTTCTCTTGCAACAACAACCAACTATTATCGCTAAAAGTGCGGATCCGAAAGATCTCCTAAGGTTGCTTGAGATTGCTCATCAGGCAGGGCACGAGGGTTCGATAATTGATGGCGTTGCCCGAATTCTTGGTCCAACCGAGTGGGCGGTGACGTTGAATAAATTGGCATTTGATTCAGGAATTGTTCTTTCGCAACTTTCTCCCGTCCTGCCTAGCCTGGAGGCGACATTCTTTGAAATGACGGGGGATGCGAATTGATCAACGTATTTTTTGCAGAGTGGCGGAAGTTGCGTCGCCCCGCGCTCTTTGCCGGAACGATGGTGGCAGTCATTGGAGTGAGTGCACTTATTACCTCGCTTATCTTCCTCATGCTCGATTCGACTCAAGGTAATCCTCATCAGGAACAAATGGCCAACCGAGCAACTCTCGAACTCCCGATGGGAGTGTCGGTCGGATTCGCCGCTTCGGCAGGTTTACTCGGATTAGTTGCTCTCTGTATCTTTGCCGCACAGACCGCGCAGGAGTACACGTACGGGACGCTTCGCAATTTGTTAGTGCGTCAACCGCGCCGACTCACCCTTCTAGTAGGCAAGTTTCTCTCGATGATTCTCTTTGCACTCATCTCAGTTGTTCTATCGGCGGTTGTGAGTATTTCGCTCGCTTTCGCACTTTCAGGTAAAGCTAAAGTCTCGACGGCTGCTTGGTCGACATCAGAGGCGAGGAGTGCGCTACTCCACACCTTTGTAAATGTTTTTATTTCCGTAATTGCCTCCGGAACCATCGGCATGATTCTTGGATTGCTCCTACGTTCACCAATTACTTCAATTTCAATTGGCGTCGGTTGGTTGCTAGTGGTGGAGAATATAATCGCTGCGACGGTGGAACATTCTGGCAGATGGCTACCCGGACAATTGATCAACACAATTGCCGCAGGCGGCGATATCAACGCTTCTTACTCGCATGCACTGCTCGTGCTGTGGGCGTATCTGATCACCGGAATGATTGTCGTCTCGGTGCTCTTTCGCCAACGTGATGTAGCAAATTAAAGACACAGACTCAAAGACAGGCGTTTTCCCAGGATTGGCCTTTATTATCGGGTCTTCAGGAGGTTCCCCTTGCGTTTGATTCCCCGCAACCGCGTGCTAGTTCTTGCCCTATCTGTAGGGCTGCTCTGTAATGTTGCGCCGGCATTTGCGAAATCTCCGAAGCCGACGCTGGCCCAGATTGAAGCCGCGAAGAAAGCCGAAGCAGCTAAGCGGGCGGCGGCAAACGCCGCCGCGGCGGTACTAGCGCAGGCAAACCAGACGCTCCGAACCCTCACGTCCAAATCCGATGCTGCCCGAGCCAAGTATTTACGCTCTCTTCAGGATTTGGCGGTCGCGAAAAAAATTGCCAAGGCAGCAGCGCTTCACGCCCTGCAAACTTCAGCTGCAGTCTTTCAAGCACATCGGGTTATAGGACAACTTGCGACGAATGCTTACATGATGGGCGGGGGACTTGCCGACATCGAGCCGTTGTTGAGTTCGACTGGGCCACAGGATCTCGTGGACCAGCTCTCTAATTTGAATACGTTGGGTTCAAATAATTCAACTGCACTCGATCGATACAAGGCAGCTGAAGTGGTTGCTCAAGCAGCGCAAGCCGAGGCAGATGCGGCAAAGTTGGCACAGCAGAAAGCCACTATTGCGGTTGCAAGTGCTAAAAAGAGCGCAGATGAAGCCAAGGCCGCACAGCAAGCAGAAGTAGATAAATTGCAGAAGGTGCAAGACGATTTGATGAAAGAACTTGCAAGTGCGAAGCGAGTACGCGTCACTCTTGAACAGCAACGTCAGTTGGCACTTCTGGAAGAGGCGCAGGCAAATCAAGCTGCGCAAACGCCCGGCCAAGCAAAAATTTGGCCAGATCGTGGATTTAGAGGACGATCAACTCAACGGACTAATGAGGCTCAGCAGTTGAAGGCAGTTGCTTACGCCCGTGCTCAAGTGCTGGCGGGAAAGCCTTATGTCTGGGGCGCGGAGGGTCCTAATTCTTTTGATTGCTCAGGATTGGTTTACGCTGCTTTCCGGGCAGCCGGTCTGGCGTGGCCGAACTGGGATCGTCTAAATGCGGCGCTTTATGCCGGATATGTGAAGCATGTTTCTTTGAGCGAACTTCAGCCTGGTGATCTTCTCTTCTATTCGTACAAAGGATCGATTGCCACTATTCATCACATGTCGATTTACGCTGGTGATGGCATGATGTGGGAAGCGCGCTCAACCAAGTCGGGATTGAGATTTTCAAATATGTATAGCGTGAGCGGACTTATGCCATTCGGCGGTCGGGTCTAGTCTTATCGTTATGAGCACATCCGCCACCAGTTCGATGGTGGCAATTCGAAGTGCCGTCCGCATTGAATTAGCGCAGATTGCTCCAGGTGAGAAAATCATGGTTGCCTGCTCAGGGGGTGCTGATTCTCTCGCCCTAAGTTTCGCTTTATCGGTCGAGGCGAAGAAGTTAGCCATCCAGATCATCGGTGTAACCATTGATCACCAGTTGCAGGCGGGCTCGAATGAGCAGGCCAAGCGGGTTGTTGCTCAATTAGAAAGTATGGGAATCCAACTTTGCGAAATTGTGAAGGTGGAAGTTTCCCTTACTGATGGCATGGAAGCGTCAGCTCGGCGGGCTCGGTATGGAGCCCTTGATGCCGCCTGCCAGAGGCATGGCGCAAAAAAAGTATTCCTTGGCCACACTCGAGATGACCAAGCCGAAAGTGTCCTCCTTGGACTGGTCCGTGGATCAGGAACGAGGTCCTTGTCGGCGATGGCTGCTCATTCGGGTAGGTATGTTCGCCCCCTGCTGGGGATTACTCGAGAACAGACGCTCAACGCCTGTAGAGAAGAGGGGCTGGTTGCTTGGAATGATCCCCATAATGAGGATCCGAGATTCCTCCGTTCGCGGATTCGGACCCAAGTTCTGCCTTTTCTGGAAGATAAAATCGGTCCAGGTATTGCCGCGGCCTTGGCCCGCAGCGCCGGCCTGCTGCGAGATGACGCGGATGCGCTGGATGAATGGGCAATGCGCGAATTTGAGAAATTTGACCCAACTTCGATGGATATTGCCGCCCTCACCCTGCTCCCCAGAGCGGTGCGGAGTCGAGTGATTCGAGCCGCAATCTATGCCAATGGAGCTCCAACGGGCTCGATCTCGCTCGAGCATCTCAATCCAATTGAGGCCTTGGTCACCTCATGGAGCGGGCAGGGGGTGGTCAGCCTGCCCGGCGGTGTGAAGGCGCAGCGATTATCGGGCAGACTTTCGCTCTCACCCCCAGTTAATTAGGCCATGCGAACGAGGACAAGCGAGGAACCGTGGAGTTATCAATGATTGGAAGCGATATTGAACGTGTGGTTGTCACTGAAGTTGAGATCGCGTCCAAAATAAAAGAGTTGGCGGCAAAGGTCGAAGAAGATTATCGCGGACGAGACTTGCTAATGGTGGGAGTTCTCAAAGGCGCTGTAATGGCAATGGCCGATCTCTCACGCGCGCTGCAGCGCCACGTTGATATGGATTGGATGGCGGTATCGTCATACGGATCTGGAACGAAGTCCAGCGGTGTGGTTCGAATTCTTAAAGATTTGGATCGAGATATTACTGGCCGTGATGTTCTCATCGTCGAGGATATTGTTGACTCAGGTCTCACACTCTCATGGCTGAAGGCTAATCTTGAGTCGCGCGGCGCTAAGAGCGTTGAGATACTTGCGATCTTGCGAAAACCAGAGGCGGCAAAGGTTGATGTCAAAGTCAAATACGTTGGATTCGAAATCCCAGCCGATTTTGTGGTCGGCTATGGTTTAGATTTCAATGAGAAGTATCGCAATCTCCCGTTCGTCGGCGTACTCGCCAAGCACATGTACTCCTAAGAGAAGAGAACTTCTAAAAAATGGCTCAACAGATGAGAGAGAAGAAAACTCAGCAGAAGATGAACAAAAAGACGAATCAGAAGCCTGAGCGGAAGAAACCTCAAACGCGTTCTCAGAGAATTTTGCGTGGGCCGCTTTTCTGGATCATTATTGCCATCGTCGCGGTGACAGTCTTCGGTCAAGTCTCTGCAGCCAGCAACAAATATACGAAGGTCACTACTTCTCAGATAATTTCGGCTATTTCCAATGGACAAGTTGATTCGGCACTGCTGATTGACAAAGAGCAACGAATCCAAGTTATTCTGAAATCTGGAGCGCAAATAAACGGCTCTTCGAAAGTTGAGGCCTATTACATAACCGGCCAGGAACCGACACTTGTTGAGTTGCTCGTCGGCAATCCACCACCCCATGCATGGTCGGTGAAGATTGCCACACAATCTCTCTTAGTCTCAATATTCTTCTCCTTCGGACCAATCCTGGTGATCGGTTTCCTCTTCTTCCTGATGATGAGTCAGGCACAAGGGGGCAATAGGGCATTTTCCTTCGGTCGCTCAAGGGCAAAATTGCAGAGCAATGATGTTCCTAAAACTACATTCGCTGATGTGGCTGGCTCAGATGAAGCCGTGGCCGAACTCAGTGAAATCAAGGACTTCTTGGCTAATCCGCCGAAATACGTTGCTCTGGGTGCAAAAATTCCTAAAGGTGTGTTGCTTTATGGCCCTCCCGGAACTGGCAAGACACTTCTTGCTCGCGCAGTTGCGGGCGAAGCGAATGTGCCGTTCTACTCAATATCGGGTTCTGACTTTGTTGAAATGTTTGTTGGAGTCGGTGCCGCCCGTGTGCGGGATCTCTTCAATCAAGCTAAGGAGAATGCCCCTGCAATTGTCTTTGTTGATGAAATTGATGCAGTTGGTCGCCAGCGTGGCGCGGGTCTTGGTGGCGGTCACGATGAACGTGAACAGACTCTCAATCAACTTCTTGTCGAGATGGATGGCTTTGAGACGAACAGTTCTGTAATTCTGATTGCTGCCACTAACCGTCCAGATATTTTGGATCCTGCGCTGCTGCGTCCAGGTCGTTTTGACAGACAGATTCCAGTGGAGCGGCCTGATCTAAAGGGCCGTGAGGAAATTCTAAAAGTTCATGCAAAAGGGAAGCCTCTTGCAGAGGATGTTGATCTCCTTAATTTTGCCCGGCGGACTCCAGGATTCACTGGAGCTGATTTAGCGAATGTACTTAATGAGGCAGCTCTTCTCACTGCGCGCGAAGAGAAGAAGCTCATCACCAACTCCGAATTAGATGAAGCGATTGATCGCGTAATGGCGGGACCGCAACGTAAGAGTCGATTGATGAGCGAAGAAGAGCGACGAGTTACCGCCTATCACGAGGCCGGTCACGCCCTAGTTGCTCATGCTCTGCCGCACACAGATCCGGTCCATAAGATCACGATCATGCCGCGTGGTCGCGCCCTGGGTTACACCATGGTCTTGCCAGATGATGATCGATATTCCGTGACAAGGAATCAGTTGCTCGATAAGTTGGCTTACTCCCTTGGCGGTCGAGCGGCGGAGGAATTAATCTTCCATGATCCATCAACCGGGGCGAGTGATGACATTGATAAAGCGACAACTCTTGCGCGCGCCATGGTTACTCAATACGGAATGACTGAATCTATTGGCGCTATCAAATTAGGCACGGATGCTTCAGAACCATTCATGGGCCGCGATTATGGTCATACTCGTGATTTCTCAGAAAGTATCGCGGCATTGATTGACAAAGAAATCCGCACTTTCATTGAGAATGCTCACCAGGAAGCTTTTGATATCTTGGACGAAAATCGCGCCATTCTTGATGAAATGGTGGTGCAGTTGCTCGAACGCGAGACCCTCAATAAGGAGGAGATTGCCGAGATTTTTGCGCAGGTCAAGCCTCTCCCGAACCGTCCCGCATGGACGGGTTCGAGTACTCGAAAGCCATCCTCGGTGCCGCCTATCGCTACGCGGGTTGCGCTCTCGCGCGTCACTGCAGAGGAGACGGCCAAATCTGGAAAGGCAAAGCCGAAAACGGCGCGAGTTAAACGAGCAGCGAAGGCTCCACGTGTCGACACAACTCCACCGAAGGTTCAAGATGAGTGAGATTAGTTCGGTATCTATGGGGCCACAGGACGGACGCGCATCCCAGCCTTATGATCAAGGGAGAGCCGAACGCGCGATAACCGAACTTCTCCTGGCATTTGGGGAAGACCCTGAGCGCGAGGGCCTGCGCGATACGCCCAGGCGAGTAGCCAGTGCTTTTGCAGAGAACTTTGCCGGACTCTGGCAATCGCCAGAAGATGTCTTAACTACAACTTTTGATATTGGCCACGAGGAGCTCGTGATTATCAAGGATATCGAGGTCTACTCTCACTGCGAACATCACCTCACTCCTTTCCATGGCGTGGCCCATGTGGGCTACATACCTTCGGGGAGAATTACCGGTCTTTCCAAGATTGCGAGATTGGTCGATCTCTTTGCGCGCCGACCGCAAGTGCAGGAACGTATGACAACGCAGATCGCAGACGCGCTCGTTGAAATTCTTCAGCCAGCGGGCGTGATAGTTATCGTCGAGTGCGAACACCTTTGCATGTCAATGCGCGGCGTTCGCAAGGCCGAAGCACGCACAGTGACAAGTGCCGTTCGAGGAATATTGCGCGATCCAGCTACCCGTGCAGAAGCTATTAGCCTTATTACGCGAAAGTAGATTGACATGGCTCTGTCCGATTTGGGCTTACCGACCGACCGGACAATTATTATGGGGATTCTCAATGTCACTCCTGATTCCTTCGCCGACGGCGGGCGTTACTCCGATTTTGATCGAGCACTCGCGCGCGGCATGGAGATGATCGAAGAAGGCGCAGACATCATTGATGTCGGCGGTGAGTCCACCCGTCCAGGATCGACAAGAATCTGCGCAGAGGAAGAGATGGAGCGGGTTCTTCCGGTTATCGAAGCGTTAAGCGCGCGTGGGATATTGCTGAGTATTGATACGACGCGGGCTTCGACCGCCAAGGCCGCGTTTGCTGCCGGAGCTCGCATAATCAATGACGTAAGTGCCGGATTATCGGATCCAGAAATTCTCGAGGTGAGTGCTTCTCTAGGTTGCCCATATATCGCGATGCACAGCAGGGGTGATTCCAAAGATATGCAGAGCCGGGCTATTTATCGCGATGTTGTTAAGGAAGTTGTTGAGGAGTTGGGTCAGCGAGTGGACGCAGCGTTCGTCGCTGGGATTAAGCCAGAGAACATAATCTTGGATCCAGGTATTGGATTTGCCAAAGAGGCCGATCACAATTGGACCCTCCTAAACAATTTGAATTCTATCGAAGCTCTCGGTTTTCCGGTCTTAGTCGGTGCTTCACGGAAGCGTTTTCTGGGCAATCTTGTTGGGTCAGATGATCCGGATGACCGTGAGTCCGCAACAATTGCACTGACGGCTTTGCTGGCGCGGCGTGGTACTTGGGGCGTGCGAGTTCATAACGTCAAGTCACATTTGGATGCGGTCGCAGTGGCAGGGAGATTCCGATGAGCGACTCGATAGAAATAAAGGGAATCCGCGCGTTTGGGTATCACGGCGTTTTTGATCACGAGCGCGAAGATGGGCAAGAGTTCCTAGTCGACATCTCATTGAATTTGGATCTACGAAAAGCTGCGCAGAGCGACGCAGTTGAAGACACGGTCGATTACGGAAGCGTCTCCAATTTAGTATTAGGGGCGATTGTTGGGCCACCCGTCTCGCTGATCGAAACGCTCGCTTCCCAGATTGCCGACTTGCTTCTTTCGAATTTCAGACTTATCGATTCGGTAGTTGTAGTGGTACATAAACCGCACGCACCCGTCGAAGTAACTTTTGCGGATATTGCAATCAGAATTGAGCGATCCCGTTGAGAGCAGTTGTTGCACTAGGTGCTAATTTGGCAGAACCTGCGGAAGCTGTTGAGTTGGCCATTGCTCTGCTAAAGGAAGCAACAGACCTCGTTGGCAGATCCAAACTATATGTAACTCGACCCGTCGGTGGACCTCCGCAACCTGATTATGTAAATGCCGTTTGCCTGCTTGAATCTGACCTCCCCGCCATTGATCTGCTAGGTGTATTGCAAGGGATAGAGAAGAGCATGGGTCGGGTCCGTACCGAAAAGTGGGGACCCCGTGTCATTGATTTAGATCTCATTCAGTATGGATCAACTATTAGCAACGATGAGACTTTGACACTCCCGCATCCGCTGGCTCATGAGCGGCGCTTCGTTTTAGAGCCCTGGTTGGAGATAGATCCTGCGGCGGTTCTTATCACTCATGGGAAAGTTAGTGAAATTTTGGCGCAACTACCACCTGCCTAGTAATCTGTAATTCTTAGCCCGGTACCACGGAAGGACTGGAGCAGATGCGCGAGATCACCAATCTCAATCAACTTTTACCTCATGAGGCCAGCCACATCGCCTTCGTTCCGACGATGGGCGCGCTCCATGCCGGCCACGCGAAGTTGATAGAGAGAGCGAAGCAATGCTCCTCCAATGTGTTGGTAAGCGTTTTCATAAACCCTCTGCAGTTCGGTGACCCAAAAGATTTGGAGAAGTATCCGCGCAATCCGGCGGCGGATGCGGTTGTTGCAGAGCAATCCGGTGCAGCGCTTCTCTGGCGCCCGGAGTTTAAGGAGATTTATCCCAGCCAGATTGAGCCAATCTCAGCTGGACCGCTGGGCGAACTTTTTGAGGGAGTAAGCCGAAAAGGGCACTTCAATGGAATGTTGACAGTTGTCAATCGGCTCTTCAATCTGGTTGCCCCCCAATGGGCCGTTTTTGGAGAGAAAGACTTCCAACAGCTTTTCTTAGTAGAGCAGATGGTGCGCCAACAGAGCAAAAAGATCGAAATTGTCGCGGTTCCTACCGTTCGCGATGTGGATGGTCTGGCGCTTTCTTCAAGGAACGTACGATTAACCGATGAAGGAAGGATCGCGGCGCGCGTTCTATACAGGGCGCTTAGCAATGCTTCGCTGGCGAATTCACTACAAGAGATGAAAAGGCAATTGGACAATACTCTTGCGGAAGAGCCAAGATTTACACGTGATTACTCAGCCATTATCGATGAGGAAGATTTTGCCTTGGCGAGCGAGCAGACCACTGCCAAACGTGCTCTCGTTGCCGGCTGGGTCGGTGGTGTTAGATTGATTGACAACATGGCGATACGAAATCACTCTCTATGAAACTTCTTGCTCCGAGTCCTGGTTGGACAGCGCGCGCAGATGTCATCGTCGTCGGATCTGGAGTTGCCGGGCTTACAACTGCTCTCCAAGTGAGAAGTTTTGGACTTTCAGTTTTATTGGTTACAAAAGCTCGCGTAGACGAAGGTTCGACGAAATGGGCGCAGGGCGGAATTGCTGCAGCCCTAGGGCCAGGGGATACGCCTGATCAACATGAGAAGGACACGCTGGTTGCGGGTGCAGGTTTGTGCGACAGGATTGCAGTGAAAGTTCTGGTGTCTGAGGGTCCGGCGGCGGTTCGTAAGTTGATTGCGCGCGGTGCGGTATTCGATAAAGAGGCCAGTGGGGAAATTTCCCTCACTCGCGAAGGTGGGCATCATCGCAATCGAATTTTGCACGCCGGCGGGGACGCAACGGGTGCGGAAGTTTCCCGAGCACTTCTTGCGGCCGTAAGGAACGACCCTGAGATTGAAGTTTTGGAGCACGCACTTGTATTGGATGCGCTGAAGGATGCAAATGGTGCAGTCTGCGGCGTGACGCTTCACGTTATTGGGGCGGGAACACGAGACGGCGTGGGACGAGCCATGGCACGGGCAACCGTCCTTGCCACCGGGGGACTTGGTCAAGTTTTCGCACAAACTACGAATCCATCTGTATCAACCGGAGACGGAGTTGCGCTCGCTCTTAGGGCGGGAGCCGAAGTTGCCGATGTGGAATTTATTCAATTTCACCCAACTGTTCTCTGGTTGGGTGATGCATCGCAAGGTCAGCAGCCGTTGATTAGTGAAGCGGTGCGCGGTGAAGGCGCATTCCTAGTTGATGATGAGGGTGTTCGATTTATGGTTGGGCAACATCCAATGGCAGAGCTTGCTCCGCGCGACGTGGTTGCCAAAGCGATCATGAGACATATGAATGAGACCGGGGCTCATCATGTCTGGCTGGATGTTCGCCACATTGAAGGCTTCGTCGAACGGTTCCCGACTATTTATGCATCTTGTTTGGTCCATGGCATTGATCCACTTACTGAATTGATTCCGGTTGCGCCCGCATCCCACTACGCATCTGGCGGAGTGCGAGTCGACCTGAACGGGCATTCAAGTATTTCTGGTTTGTACGCCTGCGGAGAAACTGCTTGCACGGGAGTCCATGGCGCCAACCGCCTGGCATCTAATTCTTTGTTGGAAGGACTTGTCTTCAGTGCCCGGATCGCAGCGGATATTGCCGCGAATCCGCGGGAGTTTGCCGAGCCGGTTGATACTCCAGCACCCACAATTCTCCTCGACCCGAAAGCACGTAAGACATTGCAAGCGAGTATGAGCAAAGGTGCGGGAGTTCTTAGATCAGCGCACTCTCTTCAAAGGGCTGCGAAGGATTTGGGAGAAATCGCAATACAGAGAAGTTCCGAGCCATGTGTGGAAGCTTGGGAAACAACCAATCTCTTTCAACTTGCGCAGGCAATCGTTCGCTCGGCCCTCACACGAGAAGAGACGCGAGGTTCTCATTGGCGCGAGGATTTCCCAGAGCAACTTCCACGGTGGTCGCAAAGAATCCTGCAGCGGATGGATATTGAAGGTAATTGGAAGACCAGTTTCGAGGCGGTGGAGGAGTCATGAGATATCAAGAAATATCCGACCAAACCCGGGCAGATTTGTTTGCCGCATCGCTCAATCCAGAACAAGTGATCAACCTGATCCAGCGTGCGTTTGAGGAGGATTTGCAGGGTGGGGAGGATGTCACATCGGTGGCGACCATCCCCGCCGATCATCTCTCCACCGGCGAATTTCGCACCCGTGCAACGGGTGTGGGCGCTGGAATTCCCGTCGCGCGGGCTGTCCTTGAGACGGTGGGGATCGGAGATATTACGACTCCAGTGCTGTGCGCTCACGAAGTGGAGGCAGGCACGGTGCTTATGGTTGCGCGAGGAAATACGAGAGCACTTCTCTTAGCAGAGCGAACCGCCTTGAATTTCTTGGGCCACCTCAGTGGCATTGCAACGTTGACCAGAAGGTGGGTTGATGAAGTAAGCGAGTTCGGGACACTGATACGAGATACGCGCAAGACAACTCCAGGATTGCGGGAGCTGGAGAAATACGCAGTTCGGATGGGCGGCGGGACCAATCATCGAATGTCTCTAAGTGATGCGGCCCTTATAAAGGACAACCATATTGAGGCCGTGGGTGGAGTCGTAAAGGCATTTCAAAGTGTGCGCGCGCTTTATCCGAATACTGAAGTCGAAATTGAAGTCGATACTTTGGAACAACTACGGGAGATACTTATTCAGAATCCAGATCTAGTGCTGCTCGACAACATGAGTGTGGAGGAGTGCCGGCAGGCGGTTGAAATTACCGCCGGGCGATGTAAATTGGAGGCTTCCGGAGGACTCTCTCTTAACAATGCACGCAAATATGCGCAGACCGGAGTGGATTATTTAGCAGTTGGAGCCCTTACTCATTCGGCACCTGTATTTGATATCGGACTCGACCTAAAGGCGGAGATCTAAATGTTACTTGCAATTGATGTTGGAAATACAAATACCGTGCTCGGGATTTTTGATGGCAAAGTATTGGTTCGCTCTTGGCGAGTAAAGACTGATCCGCGCAATACCTCCGATGAGCTCTGGCTTCAGTTAGGTGCCTTAGTGGCCGGGTATGCAATAACTGGACTCGCTGTCTGTTCTACTGTTCCGGCGAGTTTGCGCGAGATGCGAACGATGATTAGCGCATATTTTCCAGAGATTCGGACCACGATCGTTGAACCAGGAACCAAGACAGGTGTTCCTTTGTTGGTCGATAATCCTAAGGAGATAGGCGCTGACAGAATCGTCAATACGATGGCGGCCCACACCCTTTATCCAAATGGACCGGCAATAGTTGTCGATTTTGGCACCTCAACGAATCTGGATGTGGTTTCTTCAAAGGGCGAATTTATGGGAGGGGCGATCGCACCGGGGATTGAGATTTCAGTGGACGCTCTGGCATCGCGGGCAGCGCAGTTGCGCAAGGTGGAGTTGGTTCGACCCCGCTCTGCAATCGGCAAGAACACGGTAGAGGCACTGCAATCTGGCACGATCTTTGGGTTCGCGGGTCAGGTTGATGCCTTGGTCCACCGAATCTCGGCTGAACTCCAGCAATCCCAACAGGGAGTGCCTTCGGTTATTGCGACTGGCGGATTAGCCCCACTGGTTCTGGGCATTTCAGAAACTATCGAGTACCACGAACCAGATCTCACGTTGATCGGTCTACGTCTGATTCACGAGAGAAATGGCTAAATCGCTAGACTCACTCCACTATGGCTGAGAATACGAATATGGTTCCGGACGAGAGTTTGCCTGAACACCCATTGGTGAAGAACCGTGGAGATGCAAGTGATGGCGGTATGGAAAGTGAACTCCCTGAGCAACTCCGCATACGACGTGAGAAACGCGCTGATCTTCTCGAGCGCGGGGTAGAGCCGTACCCTGTCTCGGTTCCACGGACAAAGTCTCTGGCGCAAGTGCGCGCTACCTATGCCGACCTTGCGATCGATGTTGCTACTGGAGATATTGAAAGCGTTACGGGGCGAATTATTTTTAAGCGAGACACCGGCAAACTCTGCTTCGCAACCCTGCGTGAGGGCGATGGCACCGAACTTCAGGCAATGCTCTCTTTGGAGAAGGTGGGCGAGGATTCATTAACCTCTTGGAAGAGTGACATTGACCTCGGCGATATTGTCAGTGTGAGCGGCGAGATCATCACGTCTAAGCGCGGAGAACTCTCCGTCCTGGCCAATGATTGGTCGCTTGCTGCAAAAGCGCTGCGCCCTCTTCCAAACGATTACACGCCAATGTCGGAGGAGACTCGCGTACGGATGCGTTATGTCGATCTGATTGTCCGCCCTGAGGCTCGCAGCAATGCCCGGCTTCGCCCGGCCGTTATGCGATCTCTACGCGAGACTTTTCATACTAGAAATTACCTCGAAGTTGAAACCCCGATGCTCCAGGTGCAACCTGGTGGCGCTGCGGCCCGCCCTTTCAAGACTTTTAGTAATGCGTACGACATGGATCTTTTTTTGCGTATAGCTCCCGAACTATTCCTCAAACGATGCGTCGTCGGTGGGATTGAGCGAGTCTTTGAGATAAATCGTAATTTCAGAAATGAAGGAGCGGATTCAAGTCACTCTCCGGAGTTTGCGATGATCGAAAGTTATGAAGCATACGGTGACTGGCGTACCACTGCCGAACTTGCCCGCGCGCTTGTTCAGAATTCGGCGCAAGCAATTTTTGGATCTCACATCGTCACTCACCATGATGGGAAAGAATCGGATTTAAGCGGAAATTGGCGGGAGATCTCTCTCTTTGACGTTGTTTCTGAAATCGTGGGGGAATCAATTACAGCCCTGACTCCGATGAAAGAGTTGCAGAATCTAGCGACTAATTTGGGAATAAAGATCGATCCCAACTGGATAAAGGGAAAACTTGCTGAGGAAATTTTCGAGCACGTATCCGCGGGCAAGCTAATCGAACCAACTTTTGTCATGGGGTTCCCTATTGATAACGCCCCATTGGTCCGTGGGCATCGAGAGATTCCGGGAGTTGTTGAGAAGTGGGATCTCTATATCGATGGATTTGAGTTGGCAACTGGATACTCCGAACTCATTGATCCCATCATTCAACGAGAACGCCTCGTCGAACAGGGTCGGCTTGCTGCAAAGGGTGACCTTGAAGCTATGGGAGTTGATGAAGACTTCTTGCGCGCCATGGAATTTGGAATGCCGCCGATGGGCGGATTGGGAATGGGCGTTGATCGATTACTCATGGCTCTGACTGGGCTGGGAATTCGAGAGACAATTCTCTTTCCACTTGTGAAGCCCGAGATTGATTAGCAATGATCGAAATTCGTCCTGCCAAATCAACCGATGTAAAAGGCATTCGCAAGTTGATTGATACCTACGCCCCGCAACGACGTCTTCTCTCGAAAGAGACAGTCACTCTTTATGAGAGCGTGCAAGAATTTACAGTGGCCATGGAAGCCGGTGAAGTGGTCGGCTGCGGCGCGCTCCACGTCCTTTGGGAAGATCTCGCCGAAGTCCGTACCGTTGCGGTCGCAGATCATCTGCGCGGACAAGGCGTCGGCGGCAAACTCCTCGAAGCAATCATTGAGCGTGCCCGCGCGATAGGAGTAAAGCGAATCTTCTGTCTGACATTTGAGACCGATTTCTTTGGCCGATACGGCTTTGAGGAAATTCAGGGAACTCCGGTGGAGCCGGAGGTATATACCCAACTTCTCCACTCCTATGACACCGGTATTGCTGAGTTCCTGGATTTGGAGTCCGTCAAGCCAAATACGCTGGGAAATACCAGAATGCTCAAGTACCTCTAGAGTCCGTTTCTTGGCTGGACCGCGGAGATAGGCAAATTTGCCCACAAGATGGGGGGTGTATTCGGGCATAAATAGTCCTGATTTACGGTTACAAGAATCAAGGAAGAGGTTTCGCGCCTTACCCCCGCCTAGTATTAGGCTTATAGGAAGAAGATCAGCAAGAAAATCAGCAAGAAAATCAGAATTCGCAAAGGAAGACCAGAGGAGTTGCCGGATGTTTGAGCGCTTTACCGATAGAGCCAGGCGAGTCGTTGTGCTTGCCCAAGAAGAGGCTCGCATGCTCAACCACAATTACATCGGTACCGAGCACATCCTCCTGGGCCTTATCCATGAAGGCGAAGGCGTAGCTGCCAAAGCTCTTGAGTCGCTAGGCATCTCCCTGGAGGCGGTGCGCTCTCAGGTTGAAGAGATCATCGGACAGGGACAGCAAGCCCCGAGTGGTCATATTCCGTTTACCCCCCGCGCCAAGAAAGTTCTCGAATTATCGCTGCGGGAGGCTCTGCAGTTGGGCCATAACTACATTGGCACCGAACATATTTTGCTTGGCCTCATCCGTGAGGGTGAAGGCGTCGCCGCGCAGGTTCTCATGAAACTTGGTGCCGATCTGGCACGGGTACGTCAGCAAGTGATCCAACTTCTTTCGGGATATCAAGGCAAAGAGGCCGTAACTACCGGAGGGCCTGCCGAAGGTACTCCGTCGACATCTCTGGTGCTTGATCAATTCGGCCGCAACCTAACTCAAGCTGCGCGCGAAGGAAAACTGGATCCAGTTATTGGGCGCGAGAAGGAAATCGAAAGAGTGATGCAGGTTTTATCGCGCCGCACTAAGAACAACCCAGTACTCATTGGTGAGCCAGGTGTTGGTAAAACCGCAGTGGTTGAGGGACTGGCGCAGGCGATCGTGCGCGGAGACGTTCCAGAGATGTTGAAAGATAAGCAACTTTACTCACTCGATTTGGGCGCACTCGTGGCAGGAAGTCGTTATCGCGGAGATTTTGAAGAGCGGTTGAAGAAAGTCCTCAAAGAGATTCGCACACGTGGCGACATCATTCTCTTTATCGATGAGATTCATACCCTGGTTGGTGCCGGAGCGGCAGAGGGCGCGATTGATGCGGCGAGTATTTTGAAGCCGATGCTTGCCCGTGGCGAACTCCAGACGATTGGTGCCACAACTCTTGACGAGTACCGCAAGCACCTTGAGAAGGATGCCGCGCTAGAGCGTCGCTTTCAGCCAATCCAAGTTGCTGAGCCAACTCTCGAGCACACCATCGCAATCCTCAAAGGTCTGCGCGATCGTTACGAGTCACATCACCGCGTTTCGATTTCAGATGCGGCACTTGTTGCTGCTGCGACCTTGGCGGACCGATACGTTGCTGATCGATTTTTGCCAGACAAGGCAATTGACCTGATTGATGAGGCTGGATCGCGTCTTCGCATCCGTCGATTGACCGCGCCTCCCGAGTTGCGCGAATTTGACGAGAAGATTGCCAATGTTCGACGCGATAAAGAATCAGCTATAGATAGCCAGGATTTTGAAAAAGCCGCCGCGCTGCGCGACACAGAGAAGAACTTGATCAGCGAGAAGCATGAGCGTGAAAAGAACTGGAAGGCGGGCGACCTTGACATGGTCACTGAGGTAGATGAAGAACTCATCGCCGAAGTGCTTTCAACCGCAACCGGAATCCCGGTCTTCAAGTTGACCGAGGAAGAGACTGCCCGACTTCTTCACATGGAGGACGAGTTGCACCGCCGCGTTATCGGCCAGGATCAGGCTATCAAGGCGCTTTCGCAAGCAATCCGCCGTACCCGCGCAGGTTTGAAAGATCCAAAACGTCCTGGTGGCTCCTTCATTTTCGCGGGACCTTCCGGCGTTGGTAAGACCGAACTCTCCCGCACTCTTGCCGCGTTCTTGTTTGGGACTGCAGATGCGCTAATCCAACTCGATATGTCCGAGTACTCCGAGCGTCACACGGCGTCGCGTTTATTCGGTGCGCCTCCGGGATATGTTGGCTATGACGAGGGTGGTCAACTCACTGAGAAAGTACGTCGCAAACCTTTCTCTGTAGTTCTCTTTGATGAAATTGAGAAGGCGCACCCGGATATCTTTAACTCACTCCTTCAGGTTCTGGAAGACGGTCATCTGACCGATGCGCAGGGACGTGTTGTTGATTTCAAGAACACGGTCATCATTATGACCACCAACCTTGGTACACGCGATATCTCCAAGGGTGCCGGACTTGGCTTTGCCAATTCTGAGGATGAAATGTCTAACTATGAGCGGATGAAGGCAAAAGTTGGTGATGAGTTGAAGACTCATTTCCGTCCTGAATTCCTCAACCGAATCGATGACATTATCGTCTTCCACCAGTTGACTAAGACGGAGATCATCCAAATTGTCGATCTTATGATCACTAATCTTGATGAACGTCTTAAGGCGAAAGATATGGGCATCGAACTCACGACTGCGGCCAAGAACCTATTGGCAGCACGTGGTTATGACCCACTTCTTGGAGCCAGGCCACTTCGCCGAACAATTCAGCGTGAGATTGAAGATAGCCTTTCCGAGAGAATTCTTTTTGGTGAAATCAAGGCAGGCGAAATTGTTCTGGTTGATGTCGAAGGTGAAGGCACAGAAGCCAAGTTCACTTTTGTTGGATCTCCGAAATCGCTTACGCCTGACTCGCCAAGTGACCTCACTGGGGCGCCCACTCCGTAGGAGCGGTCACACTGTTTGGTTCTTTTTCCCGTTCCATTTCACATTGCCTAGGGCGATGAGTGCGAGGATGAAGACCACCTGAATCGCAATCGCCCAAGGCGATGTCATTTCTCGTGTGATTAGTTTTCCGAGCGAGGATTCTTTTAGGGCGCTCGCACCTGAAACATAGAATGAATAACTAATGAGCCGTCCACCCGCAAAGGCTATAAGTAGGGGCTTGAGGGCGATCCGTTCAATTATCCCAGCTGCTTCGAAGAGTTGAGCTGAAGACAATGGAGAGATGAAGAAAAGAGCCAGGAGTCCAAAAACTCGCCTGGGATTTTTCTCGATTTGCGCTCCGACGGCTTCCATATTGGACACGTACCCGTTGGGCAACCAATTTCTAATTGCCCGGAAAGTGTAAGCCAGAACTGCGCGCCCCATTGTTGCGCTCGCAACTCCGGCGAGAACCAGCGCGACTGGGTTCATCTGATGTCGTAAAGTGAAAAAAACGAGCAGTGACCAGGTTGGCGGCGCAAAGGCGGGGAGCATATTTGCGAAGGTTATTAACGCTACAACGGTCAGATAATTGGACACATCTTTAGCCTAGACATATATTGAACTGTTTCCAACGAAACTAAGGTCAGCAAAACCTTGATTTGAACGGAAGGTCTTACATGGGCGGCAGCAAAGATTCATCTCTCGGCTTACTTCGCACGGAGCAGGTGAATTCCAAATTTCGGCACTTGGATCAGATGAGTGTTGCTGAGCTGCTTCGTGCAATGAATGAAGGCGATGCAGAAGTTCCCAAAGCCATTGCACTCGAACTTCCCAAAATTGAACGAGCCATTGAATCAATTGTTGAGCGGATGATGCGCGGTGGGAGATTGATTTATATAGGAGCCGGAACTTCAGGTCGCCTCGGGGTGTTGGATGCGGTTGAGTGCGGACCCACTTTCTCAGTATCAGATGACCAAGTCATTGGGCTGATGGCCGGCGGCGATCGCGCGCTGATCCATTCAGTGGAAGGTGCCGAAGATGATTTCCAGGCGGGAGAGAATGACCTGATTTCCATCAATCTCCGACCCGAGGATTGCGTAGTTGGAATTGCTGCCAGCGGTCGAACTCCTTATGTCAAAGGAGGGCTGGCATACGCAAGGCAGATCGGAGCCCTGACGATCGGGTTGACTTCCAATCCAGGTTCTCAGATATCCGAGGATGTAGAGCACCCGCTTGAAATCGACTCGGGTCCCGAACTGCTAGCGGGTTCAACCCGTTTGAAATCTGGAACCGCCCAAAAATTGGTATTGAACATGATCTCCACAATCACAATGGTCCGGTTGGGTAAGACCTTCGGGAATCTGATGGTGGATTTACAGATCACCAACGAGAAGTTGCGGGATAGAGCGGTGCGGATCATCATGCAAGCCACGGGTGCCCCTTATGCCGAGGCAGCTGTAGCGCTGCAGGATTCTGGGAATGCGGTGAAAGTGGCAATATTGATGCTTCTTCTGAGCCTAGATGCCGCTAGTGCACGCGAGAGATTACGGGCAGGCTCGAATAGAGTTCAGGAAGCTCTTGATTTAGAGTAGTTCTGATTTCAAGTTCCCAGCGCCCCGTCGGAAAGTTACCCGAACGTTATGACTCCCAGCCTCATTCCACTTGACCAACCAGAACTTTGAGGCAATGATTTCCACGGATGGACAGGGTCTATGAAGTTTTTTTTCATGATGCTGCTACCGATGTCTTTCGACCTTGAAAGGGGAATTAAGTGAAATTAAGAAAGAAGATTGCAGTCGTGGGTGTCTCTGCGGCACTTGTGGCTGGAGTTGCTTTCGTGGCGCCAGCCGAGGCCGCGAGCAAGGATCTCGTCATCGGTATCACTCTTGATATCGACAAGTTAGACCCGCAGGGTGCAACCAGTTTTGCAACCGTCCGGGCACTTGGCCTGGTTTACGGCAGTTTGGTGGAAGTTGGCCCCAAGCTTGATATTCGCTCCGGACTCGCAACCTCCTGGGCCTTTAACGCGGCTGGCACCCAGTTGCGTCTGCACCTTCGCAAGGGTGTGAAATTCCAAGATGGATCTGCCTTTGATGCAACAGATGTGAAGTCATCTATCGAAAGAATCCTTGACCCTGCCAACAAGGCTGCGGCACGCGCCAACTTGCTAACAATCAAGAGCGTCAATGTGGTTAGTCGGTATGACGTCAATTTGGATCTAACAACCCCTAACGCAGCAATTTTGGCTTCGCTAGATGGTGTCAATATTGCGATGCTTTCCAGTGATGACATCAAAGCCGGCAATGTCGGAAAGGTTGTCAACGGAACCGGACCATTCAAGTATGTATCTTGGGAGCCGGGCCAATCAGTTAAGTTGGCAAAGAATGCAACGTACTGGGGTAGCGCACCAAAGTTGGATACCGTCACCTTCCGAGTGATTCCAAGTGAGTCATCAGTTCTTTCTGCTCTCAACGCCGGAACAGTCGAGTTTGCAGTGATTACTGATCCACTAATCGCAAAGCAGGTTGGTTCTAATCTCAAGAAGTACAAGACGCCTGCCCTTGCTTACATGGCACTTCAATTGAATGCCAGGAAAGCTCCTTTGGACAATGTAAATGTTCGCTTAGCGATTCAATGCGCGATCGATAGGGCCGAGGTTGTTAAGACTGCTCAGTCTGGTGAGGGAACCGTAATTGGACCGATCACCAGCCCAGCCTACAAATCAGATCCTAATGAGCGCCCATGTCCAAAAGCCGACGTGGCGAAGGCCAAGCAGTACCTAACAACTGCAGGTTATCCAAACGGCCTCACCATTAAGACAATGGTGGCACCTACCCAATTCGCAACCGCATCTGCAGTTGCACAGAGCTTGAAGGCTCAGTTGGCAAAGGCCGGCATCACCATGGATCTCGAATTGGTTGATGACTCAACCTTCGTATCTCGCTGGTTGGCTGCTGATTTCGCCACTTCCATTGCAAACAATGGTGGACGTATCGATCCAGACACGATGTACACCCGCTACTTCACCTCAACCGGCAACCTCAATAAGGTCGCAGGTTATTCATCAGCAACACTTGATGCGCTCTTTGCAAAGGGCAAGTCCACCGGAAACGTAACTCAGAGAAGGCTTGCATACAAAGGCATTTCTCAAGAGCTTGAAAATAATGCAGTATGGATTTGGCTCTTCTCGCCATACGAGTACCGCGTTACTTCAAAGAAACTGACCGGGTTCATTCCACTGGCGACTGGTTCACTTCTTGAACTTCGCAAAGCAGATCTGAACTAATTAAGGGGGGAACGGTGTGTAGATTTCGATCTGCACACCGTTCCCACTCTTAGCCGATTTGTTGGTAAATCTTGTAAGTATTTCGAAGAATTCTCAAAGAGGGGAGTAGCCGGTGATGCAGGGCGTAACGAAACTGCAGCGGTTCCTCTTTTCCTCCATCACAGTACGTATCTTCAGCGTCATCACAACACTCTTTGGCATCTCCGTCTTTGTCTTCTTGGTTCTTCGCGTCATTCCGGGCGATACGATTACCGGCTCCTTTGGAATTGAGACCGGAGTACTAACACCTGGTCAAATCGCTGAACTGAGACATTACTACGGCATCGATCAATCCCTCCTGCTCCAGTACTTATCCTGGATGAAGAGCTTCCTGACGGGGCACTTTGGATTTTCTTTCTCAACCGGAGTATCCGTCATGGCGTTGACGAAGTCAGCACTACCCGTGACGATCGAACTTGCGCTCATCGGCACCATTCTGGGCGTCATCATGGGCATCGCAATTGGAATGTTCAGCGCTCGCAAACCAGGTAGTTTCCGTGACTTCGGCGGACAATTGTTTGGTCTGCTCGCACTGGCAATACCGGGATTTGTATTGAGCACTGCCATGGTGACAATCATGGCCAATGTATTTCATTATTTTCCTAATGGTTTGGAGTATATGACTCCGTGGGAAGACCCGTGGGTTAATTTTCAACAGATGATGTTTCCAGGACTAGTCCTAGGCATTGCAGTGGCCGCTCCGATTATGAGAACAACTCGTTCTGCTTTATTGGAAACCGTAGATAAAGATTTTATTCGCACCGCCCACGGCAAGGGCGTTCCGTCACGGAAGGTTCAATTTCGCCACGTTCTTAGAAATTCGTTGATTCCGATTGTAACAATGACGGGAATCCAGTTTGGTTACCTTCTCGGTGGCGCCGTAATTGTGGAGAAAATATTTGCCCTGCCGGGAATGGGCCGACAAGTGCTGGATGCCATCACCAAGCGTGAGTACGCAACAGTACAGAGCAGCGTCATGATCTTTGCGATTATGTTCGTCACCATCAACGTTCTCACCGACGTCATTTATCGCAAAATCGATCCGAGGATTAAATGATGTCGCGGAAAGAGGGAGGGACTAAGGGCGGAGTTCACTACTACCTGCAGAGTACAAGTGGAATTTTTGGCGCAATCTTGGTTCTCATCATGGTCATCGGAGCACTTTGTTCTGCCTTTGGTTGGCTCCCGCACGACCCCTTGAATCAGAATGTCGATGATATTTTGAAGGGCCCATCAGGGAAATATTGGTTTGGTACCGATCAATTTGGTCGAGATATCTTCTCCCGAACCCTAGATGGACTGCGCCGATCATTAACAGTTTCAATCGTGGCGGTTTCAATTGCCGCTTCTATAGGCGTCACCTTTGGGATCTTGGGTGGCTATCTGGGGAAGTGGTTCGACATGCTTATCACGCGTCTGAGCGATGTCATCTTCGCCTTCCCTGCCATTTTGTTGGCTCTGGCCATCGTAAGTAGTTTGGGAAACTCTTGGATTGATACGGCTTTTTCAATAGCCATTGTCTACACGCCAATCTTTATTCGGGTGGCTCGTGGACCAGTGCTGGCTGTGAAGGAGATGGATTACGTCAAAGTCTCAAGAATTCTGGGATATTCCTCTCCTCGAATTCTTCTCAAACATGTGCTCCCTAACGTCACAGCCCCAATTGTCGTTCAGACTGCACTCTCACTCTCCTGGGCGATTCTTACTGAGTCGGGGTTGAGCTTCTTGGGACTGGGCACGCAACCACCGGATGCCTCTCTAGGTCTCATGGTTTCTGACGCGCAGTCACTTGCGGCATTCGCTTGGTGGACTCTCGTCTTTCCATCCCTCTTTATCACGATCGTCGTAGTGGGCCTCAACCTGGTTGGAGATGGACTTCGTGACGCATGGGATCCTGCGCGGAGGAGTTCATGAGCACCCCGCTTCTCTCGGTGGAGAATCTGGCGATCTCCACAATCCAAGATCCGCGCGTACTCATTAATGATGTCACCTTCGAGATTTACGAAGGCGAAGCTGTTGGAGTAGTGGGCGAGAGCGGCTCGGGTAAGACTCTGACAGCGCTCTCGGTGCTGGGACTTCTGCCGCGTGGAGTTGGCGTGACACAAGGATCGATAAAGTACAACGGGATCGATTTGAACGCCATCTCTTCGGAGGAAATGCGCAAGATAAGGGGTTCTGAGATTTCAATGGTCTATCAAGACCCCATGACGGCATTAAATCCGGTTATGAAGCTTGGAAAACAACTTCGCGAGGTCATCGATTCACATGAAAAGGCGGATAGCAGCACGGATCAGCGAGTCCGTGATGCCCTGTTGGAAGTTGGCATTCCCGATGTTGCGCGCGCGATGGAGAGTTACCCTCATGAATTTTCGGGTGGAATGCGACAACGAGTGATGATTGCTATGGCACTCATTCTCTCTCCAAAACTTCTCATCGCTGATGAGCCTACAACTGCCCTTGATGTCACAATTCAGCAGCAGATCTTGGCGTTGGTATCGGAGGAGCGACATAAGCGGAACATGTCCATGCTCTGGATCACGCATGATCTCGGTGTAGTTGCCAACTTGGTTGACCGGCTCATAGTTATGTATGCAGGTCGAATTGTGGAATCAGGTACCGTGAAAGAGATCTTTACCAATCCGCAGCATCCGTATACGTATGGTCTTCTCTCATCGCTTCCGACAACTGCTGATAAAGACCGTAAACGTCTAACCTCAATCGCGGGGGTTCCTCAGAAGCCATGGCTGGTGGGTCAATCGTGCGCTTTTGCGCCGCGTTGCTTTAAGGCGGCTCCCGAGTGCAGCAGCACGATCCCCCAACTCGTTGGGACTCTTGAAAAGAGCGTCTCCTGCTTTCATCCGATAGAGGCCAATATATGAGCCTAAATATTGAAAAAGTCGAGAAACAGTACAAGATTCTGGCAACTGGAACGCTGATCAATGCTCTCAATGGGATCTCTATTTCTTTGGAGAATGGGCAAACTCTGGGCATCGTTGGGGAGAGTGGCTGTGGAAAATCCACTCTGGCTCGGGTGATTTCAGGTTTGGAAAAGCCAACCGTTGGAAAAATCACCTGGGAAGGAGGCGAGATTGCTGATAAGGCGAAGAATCATTTACGTCCGCTTCGCTCCCGAGTTCAATTAGTTTTTCAGGACCCATACTCATCACTGGATCCGCGCCAACAGATAGGTGCAGCGATTTCTGAAGTGCTCACAGTCCATAAGTTGGTCCCACGGAAACAAGTCACGGCACGCGTGGAAGAACTTCTCTCAATCGTCGGCCTCACGTCGGATCTGAAGAATCGCTATCCCCATCAACTTTCAGGTGGGCAGAGACAGCGAGTGAGTATCGCGCGAGCCCTGGCATCCGAACCCGATCTTCTGATTCTGGACGAGCCGGTATCTGCTCTGGATGTTTCGGTGCGTGCCGAGGTAATGAATTTATTGATTGATTTGCGTGCCAAGTATGGACTCACTTACATATTTATCAGTCACGATTTAGCGATGGTGCGCTATGTGAGCGATGTAATTGCCGTAATGTACTTGGGAAAGATTGTGGAGTTTGGTAGCTGGGACCAGATTATTGAAAGACCATTTCACCCATATACCCGTGCTCTTATCGCCGCCATGCCTGATCACAGTATTATAGGAAACCCCGAAACCCTCTCGAAGACACTTCAAGGTGAGGTACCGGATCCAGCGCACTTGCCAACTGGCTGTGCCTTTCACGCGCGTTGTCCAATTTCTGTGCCAGAGTGCAGTATTCGAGTGCCTCTTCTGTTGGAGATTTCGCCTAAACACTACGTTGCTTGTCCGGAGGTTAGCGAATGAAAGTAATCGGAATGATTTCCGGAACCTCATATGACGGGATAGATGTAGCCTGCTGTGAATTCACACAGGTGGACGAAGTGATCGAAGTCAGACAAGTGAGTTTCTCCTCTCTTGAGTATTCGGATGAACTTCATCAATTGATCGCTGATTCCATGCCTCCACGCACGATCGACATGGAACGGGTATGTGTCCTGGATACCTTGATCGGCCAGGCTTTTTCACGTGCTGCGCAGAAGGCAATTGCTGAAAATTCCTTTGAGCCCGATCTCATTGTTTCGCACGGGCAGACACTCTTTCATTGGATAGATGCCAACCACGATGCCAAGGGGACACTACAACTCGGCGAGCCTTCATGGATTGCCGAGGAGACGGGAGTGCAGGTACTCTCCAACATCCGCGCTCGCGATGTAGCTGCCGGCGGGCATGGTGCACCACTGGTGAGTGTTCTAGATCAATTGCTGCTTGGTCATAGTGAAAATCCAGAAGGTGCGCTCAACTTGGGCGGAATTTCGAATATTACCATCGCTGGAAAATCAGTTATTCCGACTGCTTATGACATCGGACCGGCAAATGGATTACTTGATGCTGCAATCTTCGCCCATTCGCAAGGTCGCGTCTCCTTCGATGAGGATGGAAAAGTCGCGGGAGCGGGGAAGGTAGATACAGAACTTCTCAACTCATTCCTTGCAGAAACCTATTATTCTCTGCCCGCCCCAAAATCCACTGGAAAAGAACTTTTCAATCTTCCTTATCTCATTGCACATGCGGGTCCCGTAGAAACATGGCATATCGAAAATCTCATGGCGACATTATTGGAGCTAACTGTCGAAACAGTGGCGCGTGAAGTTGAGAGAAACTCCCTATCCAAACTCTTTATCGCAGGCGGCGGGAGTGCCAACCCGGTCATGATGAGACGGATGCAGGAGCGCTTAACAAAATGCGAAGTTTTATCGATCTCAGACTTAGGAATAGATCCGCGCGCAAAAGAATCGATCACCTTTGCACTGATTGGATATCTCACTCTTCATGGATTGCCTGGTCAGATACCGAGTTGCACAGGAGCGATTGGCGAGAGACTCCTTGGATCACTCACGCCTGGCGCTGGACCCTTTGTAGTACCGAAGCCGCTTAAGGTTAAGCCTTCAAGAATTAGAGTTGTGAAGTAACTTGGCTGCGGAGCAGTTCAATCTCAAGAGTGCGCCAACGTGGGTCTGTCCGTTCTCTCCCAGTTGGTTCGAAACCCAATTTCTTGTAGAGCGCGATGGCACCAGGATTCGCTTTGAAAACCCAGAGTGAGATTTCATTAAATTTACGCACTGACAATTTTTCCAGTGCGGCAGCCAGAAGTGCCTTTCCAAAGCCTTTTCCGGCGCTTTCTGGGTCTACATATAAAGAAAATAGGTGCCCGCGCGACGGAAAATCAGGATCAGAACCTATGCGAGCAATTCCAACTGGGGCGTCTGCAAGACAGGCAAGAAGCGTCTCCCGATCAGTGTGTGTGGATAAAGAGGGTAACCAGAGTTCATATGCCTTTTCTTCGGTCATGGCATTTCGAACTTTTTCACTCAGCACATCGCGGTATGACTGGATCCAACAAGAACGAAATATTTGGACGATGGCGTCAATATCTTCAGCCTTGGCAGAGCGAATCGTGAAAACCATGGGAGCAAGCCTACTCAATTTTAGGAGGTTCGATGAATTCGATTAGTCGAATCTCTATTCAAACTAGGTCGCGGCGACTAAAGGAACCTTTCCGTACATCGTTGCGTACCGTCTCCAAATTTGAAGTGGTTGAATTTGAGATTGAGACAGACGATGGATTTATTGCCATCGGTGAGGCCGTTGAGACACCTGCAATAACCGGCGATATTTTAGAAAGGATAGTTGCTGATCTAAACGGGCCGGTGAAGGAGTTACTTATTGGTTCAAGATTCTCCTCTCCACTCGAATTAGCAGGTGACATTGCAAAGTTGTCGGTAGTAGCTAGCGCCAAGGCCGCCGCGGATGTGGCGCTCTTCAATCTTTCCGCGGAGATAAAAAATCTATCCTTACCGGCATTTCTTGGTTGCCAGGCGAAATCTGTGGCTACCGATGTGACGGTCCCGATCTGCGAATTGGCGGAACTGCCGGCAATAATCCAGCACCGAATTGAAAGGGGGTTTAGTTCTTACAAGGTGAAACTCGCCATGGAGCCGGTAGAGCAGTCCATTCAAAAGATTCAGCTCATCGCAGAGATAGTGCAGAATACTTCTGGGATAAGAATCGATCCCAATCAAGCATGGACGCTCGCGCACACTCTTGAATTCTTGGAAAGAGCCGACTCACTTGGACTTGTTGTCGAATACTTGGAGCAGCCAACGCCGGCGCGGGATAAGGCCGCACTGGCGCAGATACGGCGCAGTACTGATGTGCCGATCATGGCCGACGAGTCATGTTTTTCCATGCAAGACCTTCACGAGCTCATCGAATTGGAGGCCGTAGACCTGGTAAATCTCAAACTTCTTAAATCTGGTGGTATCACCCCGACACTCGACATGGCAGACGTGGCCAAAAAGGCAGGAATAAAGGCTCTCGTTGGAAGCATGATGGAGGGCGATCGAGGGGTGTATGCCGCCGCATCCTTAGCAGGTGCAATTGCGCCTAATGAGGTGCATGACCTAGATGCTTCGTGGTGGGCAACGGATTCCGAGATCACTTATGTCGGTGGGCAGGTGAGTCTGGCATGAAGCATTTAATTGATCAGACGCTTACACAAGTCCCGGGAATGGTGCTCGGACTCTCCGTCGGTGGTGTGCGGACGATATCCGCGCACGGAGATAGACAAGTCTTCGGTGTCGATTCTCCTTTGCAAATGACGGTGGATACATCCTTTGATATCGGTTCTATCACCAAAGTTCTCGCAACGACTGCGGCGATAATGCGCCTGGTAGATGTCGGTGAAATTTCACTGGATGCTAAGGCATCGAAATATTTAGGTGCTTGGACGAGTACCGATAAAGATCCAATAACCGTACGTGACCTACTTCTTCACAGAAGTGGACTCTGGGAGTGGCGGCCACTTTACATTTGCGCACCAGACCCTAAGAAAATAGTTGAAGAAATTGCCCGGATTCCGTTGAGATACTCAGTAGGTGAAGGTCGGCATTACTCAGATCTTGGCTTCATTTCACTCGGGCAAATTCTCATCTCAATTGCCTCTGCAGATCTACCCACTTTGGTGAAGGATCTGGTTTTACAACCTCTGGGCATGAATGCAACACGCTATGCAAATCCAGAGCCTGGTGCACCCGTGGCTGCCACCTCCATTGGCGATGTAATTGAAAAACAGATGGTCATCTCCAAGATTCCATTTCCAGTCCCGGAGGAAGCAACGCAATTTAATAGGTGGCGAACTCACGTCTTGGTCGGCGAAGTAAATGACGGAAATGCTTTTCACCTCTTTGGGGGAGTCTCGGGACACGCCGGACTTTTCACAAATGTTGATGATCTGCTGACATTTGGCGAAGCGATGAATTTAAGCGCGCGAAACGAGGGAGGTCACTTTGGGAAGGTGACAAGAGAGTTCCTCTCGACAGGTCCAGATACAGGTCAGCAACTCGGTCTGAGGAGCTGGAGTGACACTTACGAAGGGTGCACCTCCGAATTCTTCGGACACACCGGCTTCCCGGGTGTTGTCCTTGCTTTCTGTCCAGAACATGATTGTGTGGCTACTCTCCTGACAAACCGCCTTCATTGCGAAGGAGAAATACCCGTTACGGAGCTGCTCTGGCAGCCTTTTTTAAGCGCTATTCACAAGCAGATGCACGGTTAGGGGGGCAACATGGTTCTGGATGACGGCACGCGGCAGGTGTCCAAAAATTATCAAGATCTCTTAGGAGATATTGCCAATTCCTTTTCTTCATTTCACGCCAGTGAGACGGCGATAGCGCATGCAGTGCTGGATCACCCAGAAGAGGTGGCCGCAATGAATATCTCTCAACTTGCGGCTTTTAGTCAAACTTCGGCAGCTTCTGTTGTTCGCTTTAGCAAAGCAATGGGTTTCAAAGGGTTTCCTGATTTCCGCATAGCCCTCGTCAGTGAGTTGAGTCGGAAAGATCACCTCGGCATACATGGAAGTGAACTCGATGGTGGAATCACGATTCAGGATTCGCCAGAAGAAGTCATCCGTAAAATTTCACAGGCAGATGCGAGAGCCATTCAATCTACGGCCGAGCGCCTCGATGTAGATAGTTTCGTGGCCACGGTCGATGCTTGGGAGAAGGCTGGAGTTATCGGATTGTTTGGAGTTGCATCCAGCGGCTATGTCGTGATGGATTTGCAGTTGAAGTTGAATCGATTGGGCAAGAATGCGATTGCATGGAGAGATGCCCATTCTGCCCTGACATCCATCTCATTGCTTAAACCCAATGATGTGCTAGTGGCGGTTAGTCATAGCGGAACAACAGTCGATATTGTCGATGTTATTACCGAATTCAAAGCACGCGGCGTGAAAATTGTTCTGATTACCAATGGTCTGCGCAGTCCATCCACTGCGCTCGCAGATGTTGTCCTCTATACGTCGGCGCGAGAGACTACTTTTCGAAGTGGTGCTACTGCCAGTCGTATTGCACAATTGACAGTTGTAGATTGCCTCTGTGTGGCGTTGGCCCAACGGAACTGGAGAGATACAAAAGCGGCGCTAGATCTGTCAAGAGAGGCGGTCGGGCCTCGCTCAGGTAAGAAGCCAGCTATCTAGGGGGCAAGATGGTTAAGTGCCCATTCGGCAGGGAGTTCAATCCCCAGAGATCTTGACCCTCTGAAGTGCTTGATCGAGCCGGGAGACCTCAACAATTTCCATACCATCTATTTTGGTGTCGCTTCCGGAAGGTATGAGCGCGCGTTTGAATCCCAAACGAAATGCCTCCGCCAGCCTTCGGTCAACACCGCTCACTTTTCGTATTTCACCAGCCAGGCCGACTTCACCAATCGCAATGAGATCACTAGGTAGCGCTAATCCATGTGCTGCTGATGCCACGGCTAAAGCAAGCGCTAAATCGGCTGCCGGTTCGCTCATCTTCATTCCACCGACGGTTGCGGCGTAGACATCTCGGCCGGCAATCCTAATGTTGGCGCGAAGTTCAAGTACCGCCAAAGTCATTGAGGTACGCGCAGAATCAAGTCCACTCGTCACTCTGCGCGCATTTCCATAATCATTCTCGCGACCCGCTCCCACGAGTGCTTGTATCTCTGCAAGAAGTGGGCGGCGGCCTTCTAGAGTCACTGTTACACACGTGCCGGGCACGGGTTCGGTGTGCCGTGAAGTGAAAAGCCCCGTCGGATCCGCGACGCTTTCAATACCACCGTCATGTAAGTCAAAGCAGCCAACTTCGTCACTGGCACCAAAACGATTTTTCGTCGCACGGATAAGTCGAAGACGTGAATGACGCTCGCCTTCGAATTGGAGAACAACATCGACAATATGTTCGAGCAAGCGCGGGCCGGCGATCGAACCGTCCTTTGTGACGTGACCGACAAGTAAGAGAGTGATGTCGCGCTCCTTTGATAGCCGGATGAGCGCGGCGGCAACTTCGCGCACTTGAGTCACTCCGCCCGCGGCACCCTCGGCTGCTCCACTGCTCATTGTCTGGATGCTGTCGATAATAAGTAGGTCTGGCTGCACAGAATCTATGTGAGAGATGACAGCGCCGAGATCGTTTTCGGAAGCAATCCAGAGCAGGGGATCGACCGCACCGATTCGCTCAGCGCGGAGCCGAACCTGTGAAGCTGATTCCTCACCACTTATATAGAGTGCGCGTATTCCACGTGATGCACTTTTTGCCGATACAGCGAGTAGAAGGGTTGATTTTCCAACACCTGGCTCTCCAGCAAGAAGAATTGCCGCACCGGGAACCAACCCGCCACCTAGGACACGATCCAATTCGGAAACTCCAGTTGAGCGGGCAGCGGCACTGGAGAGGTCTACTTCACCAATAGGCGAGGCATCTTTTGTCACCGCACCGGGCACGAGCGAGAGGCGCTTTGGTGCCGCAATCTCTTCGACACTGCCCCACACCTGGCACTCTCCGCATCGACCAACCCATTTGTTGGTTGTCCATCCGCATTCGGAGCAGCGGTACGGGTCCTTCTCGGGTTTAGCCATGAGCAGAGCCTAGAGCGGAGGACTGACTAGATCCGCCCGGAGGCGATCGAGGCGGGGTGGGAAAGTACGAATAGAGGGAGCTGGCGCTTAGCGAGTTCTTTAACGGCGGCGACTCTCTCATCACAGTACTTCGCCAAGATGTCGTAGATGTCTTGGCCTAAAAGAGCGACTAGTTCGGTCCGGTTGGAGATGTATACGGGTTCGAGGCCAACATGTGCCTCGGTATTACTCGTGCAGTACCAGTCGAAGTCGTTCCCGCCGTCGCCCCAGGCTAGACGTTCGTACTCACCAATGACCGTTATGGAATATTCACGCTCGCCCACTTCGCGAGTTTCAAAACTTCTCCGAAGTGGAAGCTGCCAACAGACATCCGGCTTTGTATCAACGAAGTGAGTGCCTTCTTTCAGCGCGAGGTGGTGCAGGACGCAGCCGAAATTCCCAGTGAATCCTTCTGCTTCAAAACCTTTTCGATTGAGGAAGATGCATGAACCATCGACCGTTCGAGTCTTCCGTTCATCTTCCTCATCTGTTTCTGAGATTTGTAGAGAGCCGCCTGTGAGATTGGTATGTGCCCGGTCATAGAACTGCCACATGTCGCGGGTAAGTAAATTGGCCGCATTTTGAACTCGAACTTCGTCATCCTCGTCTGAATACATTGCGCCTTCAGTGCAGCATCCATCATTGGGACGATCGGCAAATACTCCCTTGCAGCCATCTCCGTAAATGCAGGTCCAATATGAAGTGAGCCAAGTTAGATCGCACTTGTAGATTTCAAGTTCGTCTTTAGGATCGGTGAATTCGATCCAATCACGAGCGAACCCTGGCTTTATTTCGGACACAGTCTCAGAGCCTACGGGCTATTGCTTCATAACGCACATCAGTTGCAGGTAGCCTTGAGACATGACGAGCATCGACATCCCTGGACGCATTGGCGTTATTGGCGCGGGCATTATGGGTGAAGCATTAATTAGCGCGATGATCAAAGCTGGCGTAAAACCCGAGGCCATCACCATTTCGGAGAAGCGCGAAGAGCGTGCCGTCGAATTGACTGATACTTATGGAGTGCGAGTTGCTGATCTGGAAAGCAACGTGGCAAATAGTGAGGTACTTCTCCTCGTTGTTAAGCCACAGGATATGTCATCACTCCTATCTGGTATGAAGAATCTACTTCGTCCTACGACTCTGCTGATCTCTTTTGCAGCTGGCAAGCGCATTGAGTTCATATCAGGTCTCCTTGGTTCGGGAAATCCGGTAATCCGCGTGATGCCAAACACTCCAACGCTGGTGGGTGAAGGGATGGCGGCAATTTCTATTGGATCAAATGTAACGCCCGAACAATCTCAGTTCGTCCGCGATTTTCTCTCAGCTACGGGACGGGTTGTCGAAGTCGATGAGAGTTTGCAAGACGCGGTCACTTCGGTCAGCGGTTCGGGTCCGGCATATTTCTTCTATTTCGTGGAGTCGATGATCAAGGCAGGAGTAGATCTTGGACTCTCTGAAGCGCTAGCAACCGAACTTACCATTCAAACAATTGTTGGATCTGCGAAATTGCTATCCACATCTGAGAAGAGCCCGACAACTCTCCGAGAGAATGTGACAAGCCCAAATGGCACGACCGCTGCCGCGATTTCTGCATTCTCGCAATCAGATCTGCCTGGAATCGTAAAGAAGGCGATGACGGCGGCACGTGATCGTTCGCGCGAATTGGCTTAAAGAGCGATTATGAAAAGAACTTCCCTGTTCTTGGTCTCCCTGATACTCCTAGTCGCTCTTCCGGTGACCGCCCAGGGCTTGACCCCTGCTGTCGCAATTCAACCAATGACACTCATCACCAAACTCACTGGCGCAGATCAAACCTACGGAATGTTGGTGAGAGGCAAGAGCATCTACCTATTTGGAAATATTACTGGAGTTGCCAGTACTGATGGTTACGTGCAAGCCCTCGACGAAACTGGCCAAGTTCAGTGGTCGCTCGCCCTTGATTCTGGCCGCAATGAAATTGCCACCGCAGCAACGATCGATGCCCGGGGAAGTATTTGGGTTCTCGGATCCTCGGCTGGTACGACCTCGTCTGATACTTCTACCGTCACTTCTGCTCCCTCGACCCCGCTCAACCCGGATTCGGTTCAGGTTGATCCTGCCTTGCCCCAACGCCCAGATCTAACAGATGTGATTGCCTGGAAAGTCTCACGCAGTGGAAATTTGTTGGGTACTTTCACCTTGGCAATGAATCGACCAGTTCTTGTACGAAGCGCGATAAGTACTTCTGTTGGAATCTCCTTTGTCGGAATTACTTCCACTCTCACCGGCAGCGCTGGTTTTTATGCAACTTCGGATTTAAATGGGTTGATGAGCAAACCACTTAATCTTGGTAAAGTGGATACTGAATTGAATGCCTTGGCGAAAATGGCTAACAGTACGGTGGGAATTTTCGGAGCGAGTTCTGAATCAATATCTGGGACAAAATTGATGGGCCAAAGGGATGGAATAATTTCTTCGGTCTCGGTGGCCGGGAAATTTGGTAAGGCCATCCGGAGTTCAAATTCGAAAAGCGCTCGCTCTTGGCAGAGCGCGACCAATTCCTTATTTCTGGGTGGTGACTCAGTTAGTGACGGGCGGATGGACGCAGTTGTTACGAAGTTCTCCGCTACTTTTGTGCCAACGTGGACGACCCGCTACCCGTCATCCTCACCAGCGATGACAGCCGATGGAGCCATCTCTCGTTTCGCCCTCTTCTCATCCACCTCCCTCATTCCGGGGATTAAGGGGTGGAGGCCGGCCAAGGAAACCTCTGTTCTGATTGGTTTTAACGCCAGAGGGGCCATTACCAGCGCCCATAGAGTTGCTGCTGCGCCAATCTCTATTGGATATACCCGCGATCTGGGTGTGATTGTCCTGGGTAGGGGCACTTTAGGCGTTTCCATCTTTCATACCCTGACCAGGTAATGTAACCCCCTTAGAGGGTTGAGTATTAAATCAAAAGGAGAAAGTGGCGTATGGGTTCAGTTATAAAGAAGCGGCGTAAACGGATGGCCAAGAAGAAGCATAAGAAACTTCTGAAGAAAACCCGTATTCAGCGTCGCAACGCCAAGTAGTAGATCTTTCTCAGGGCCTAAATAGGCTTATTTTGCCCGCGACTGAGAGAACCGCGTAGCGCACTTTATTGACTCTTACCCACGCGCTATCTGCCAGGGAAGCGCCCTGCGCATTTGAAACTAGGTGGATGGCTCCACCGGCTCCCGTGGCATTGAGATCTACTGCGCATACTCGACTCTGGCATCCAAAGATCAGGGTTCGACTATCAACAGCGAGTTGTGCGTTTGGTAATCCATAACCCTCAGTAGTGAGGGTTATGGGAAGTGCACTATCGGAGACATTGTCCCATCGAATTTGAGTTGGTTGTGGAATCGAGATCCTGCTTGCCGTGAGCCAACTTGCAATGACTCCTTCGGCGCTCTTGTTTAAGGAAACTCCATAACCCGCGACGGCAACCGCGCCCTTAGATGTGTCCAAGGTTCGATAGTTCCACAGCGGCGAATTTCCGGTTCTAGTTGCCAGCCGGACTTCGCCAACAATGACCTGCTTCTGTTGGTTGACTTGGAGTACTGAATCATAAATGACGCTCACTTTAGAACCTACGGCGACGGCACTTAAATGAGTACCGACATCACCAGTGGTTCGATTGTTGGTATTTCTATCGCCATCGACTAGCTCGTATGTCCATTTTCCAGTTGCCCCTTTGAACGCACCAAGCAGAATTCCTTGCGTTTCATCGCGATAGAAAACCTGTAAGCCAATTGCTGTACTCGCACATGCATTGCTCATGCTGACGTCGCTGGCAGTTCGGACTCTGTTTGGTTGATCGTATGGTTGGACGATGGGGCCATTCCCGTCCACGATTTCAAATTTGAAATTCTTTCCATCAAAAGTGGCATGGCGTAAATCGTTATCGACGAGATCGGAATAGAAAATATGCAATATCTGACTGTTGCCACTCCCACTTACGCATACTGAGACGGGGCCGGATGTGTCATGAACAGTTCTCCCGAGCGTTCCCCCTCGACCGTCAACCGTGATCTTTCTCCAAGTTTTTCCAGTCCAAAGGCCTAACTTGAGATTCTTCTTAGCACTGGACGTATAAACAATCGCGGGCTGAGACTTAAAGAGCGTAGAGGCGATGTGTTTTCCATCCGATGCCGCATCCAAAACAGTGGCTTTCCACGCAGGTTGTGGAGTTACTTGATTTGTTTGGACGGTTTCGGATTGTCCGAGATCGTTCTTTGCGAAGATGGAGAAACTGTATGTGACACCATTTTTTAGCCCAGAGATAGAGACCGGACTTGAGGTAGCAGTAATTTGCTCGCCCGTTTTCTCGTTTTTGATGTCATATTCTGTTATTCGCGTGCTTCGAACGTTGGCGGGCAAGCCGAAAGTTATGATCGTCGAGCGGTCCCCAACCAGTGCCGATGGATTTTGTGGTGGAAGCGGAATTGCACTAGAGACTCCGGCAGGTGGCTTATTTCTTAGGTCTTCGAGCATTGCGACCACTAGTGGACCGGGATCGTGATAGACCTCGCCCGATCCTAAGTCGGGAGTCATGGCTGAATTTCGCGAGGCAGCAAAGGTTGCTTCATCAAGATGGCTAACCGAAGATCCCATCTCATAGTGCGGTGGAGTGTAGAGAAGGGGCTTCACACCCTCATTCGCTGCGATACCCAGTGGCCCAGTCCACACGAGGGTATGCGTCATTGCGGTCCCTAAGTCAGAAGAGGGGGATTGGAAGTCGGAAAGTCTTTGGCCATCCAGTGTTTGAGCATAGGCATCAAATGCAGTTGGTTGATCAAGGATTCCGAATTTGAAATATGGGTCGAACGCGTTAGTGGAAAGAAAACCTAGTCCGTGGCCGAGTTCGTGGATAAAAACGGATTCAAGATCGTATTCAGTTCTAGTTGGCTCGCCATCATTGCGCTTGTCCCAATTAGCATCTGCGTTGGCTTGGATAACTATCTCCGGACTGGACGGGTCCAGATCTTCGCCGGCAATTGCATTGGCAAGTGCTGAGGGATACCAGAGTGTGGCATCTGGTGCGTCCGTGAAATTCGAGAAGTAGTTGCCAGGCCGTGCACTCCCCAGAATTCCAGAAGATGCCGAGCGACCCCAAGTCGCGTCCACCAAAATGGGAACACTTGATGCGAAATTTGCCGACCAGACATCAATTGCTGCTTGTACATCTAGCTTCGCCCACTCGGGAAAATTATTGTAGGTAACAACGAACGTGCTCTGCTTCTCAAGGTTTGCTGCGGGAGCTTTGGCAGACGTTACTAGAGTTACTGAATTGCCTGCATATGTGTGTCCCCAGGTAGTTGAGGGAATTTCATGAAAGCGAGAGAGCGCAGGAGCCGAGGGGGCGGCTATAAACCCAGCAAGCAACGCCACAAGAGCAAAGCTGATGCGGATGCGGTTATGTAGGCGAGTATGCATGTTGGGAAAAGGTATCAGGACGGGCAGATAAGGGGGTGCCGCTATTATGGACTCCTGCGTGACTGGTTGCTCAGAAAGGAAGGTAATGCCTATTCTCGTAACTGTTTACAGCAGGCATGGCTGCCATCTCTGTGAAGTTGCTGTCAGTACGCTGGAATTATTACAAAATGAACTCGATTTTGATATAGAAGAACGGTTCATCGACGGGGATATCGTTTTAGAGAAAGCATATGGTGAGCAAGTGCCGGTCATTCATATCGATGGTGAGCATCACGATTTTTTCCGAGTCGATCCTGAAAGATTCAAATCTTCCCTTGATAAACGTCGTCAGCATCAATAATTCGGTACGAATATCCCTGCTCCGAGAGAAAGCGCTGACGATTCTGCGCAAAATCCTGATCAACCGTGTCCCGCGAGACAACTGAGTAAAATCGCGCGGTACGACCATCAGACTTAGGACGGAGAATTCTTCCGAGACGTTGCGCCTCTTCTTGCCTCGATCCGAATGCTCCTGATACTTGAATCGCCACAGTGGCATCTGGTAGGTCTATGGAAAAGTTTGCTACCTTCGAAACGACGAGGCATTTGATTTCGCCTTTTCGAAATAGATTGAAGAGTCGTTCACGTTCTTTAATGGGCGTCTCACCTTTGATGAGTGGTACACCGAGTACCTCTGAAAGTTCATCAAGTTGGTCGATGTACTGGCCGATTACAAGTACTTGATCGTTGGCATGGTGCCTGGCCAACTGCTCAACAACCTTCCTTTTGGTCATAGCCGTCGAGCAGTGGCGGTATCGATTTTCCGGTTCGGCTGTTGCGTAGGCAATTCGTTCCGCCTCCGTCAGTGTCACGCGAACTTCAATACATTCGGCTGGCGCTATGTATCCCTGCGCTTCAATCTCTTTCCAAGGCACGTCATATCTTTTTGGCCCAATCAACGAAAAAACTTCACCTTCCAACCCATCTTCGCGGACGAGGGTTGCGGTAAGTCCAAGGCGCCGGCGCGATTGAATATCGGCGGTGAACCGAAAGATAGGGGCGGGTAGGAGATGGACTTCATCATAAATTATCAATCCCCAGTCGTGAGTATCGAACAAATCGAGGTGGGAGTAGACGCCATTTTTTTTCTTCGTCATGACTTGGTAGGTGGCAATGGTGACTGGGCGGATTTCTTTTTTAGATCCGGAATACTCCCCGATTTCATCATCATTCAATGTGGTTCGTAGCAGAAGTTCTTCGCGCCACTGACGAGCAGCAATCGTGTTTGTGACGAGAATGAGAGTGGTTGCTTTGGCATGAGCCATCGCGGCAGCACCAACAATGGTCTTTCCTGCACCGCAGGGCAGCACAACTACACCTGAACCGCCGTGCCAGAAGCCTTCGGCGGCGAGTTCTTGGTATGGGCGAACTTTCCATCCATCTTCAACCAGGGCAATTTCATGGGCTTGCCCATCGACGTATCCCGCGAAATCCTCCGCCGGCCAGCCAAGTCGCAAGAGTGCCTGCTTGATATGACCCCGTTGACTGGCATGCACGCAGATTGTTTGAGCATCAATCCTTGCACCTAACAAGGGGGCAATTTTCTTTGCTCGAATTACTTCTTCCAGGACTGCAGAATCCGTGGTTACGAGAATTAGCCCATGTACTGGGTCCGATTCCAAGCGCAGTCGCCCATAGCGAGACATTGTCTCCGCGACATCAACGAGAATGGAATGGGGTACTGCGTACCGAGAATACTTAATGAGTGTGTCGATCACTTGTTCGGCATCATGTCCAGCTGCACGCGCATTCCACAATCCAAGTGAGGTGAGCCGATACGTATGAATGTGCTCGGGCGAACGTTCTAACTCCGCAAACGGTGCGATGGCCCGGCGACAATCAGTACTTAAAGGGTGATCTATATCAAGCAGAAGTGTTTTATCGCTCTGGATGATTAGTGGTCCATCACTCATGTAGTAACACTTTAATAAATTGGTGGAGGAATTCGCTCCGCTTTGAAAGTTCTGCGACGCTAGCCCACTCGCCCTTGGCGTGCGCCCCCGACCCCACAGCACCTAATCCATCGAGCACATTGGCACCAGCGGCTGCGGCGAAATTACCATCACTTGCACCACCGACACTTGCGGCTCCCAGTTCGAAGCCCATTTCCGTGGCAACTTTTGCGGCAAGTTCATACAAAGATCTAGTGGAAGTTGGTTCAAGAGGCGGTCGATTGAGACCACCGGAAATCTCAATGCGCGCGCCCGAATTCTGCGGCGCTAGTTTTCGGATTACTGCGTCTACCCGAATCAATTCTGCTTTCGAGTAGGACCTAATATCGACGTCAAGGGTTGCCAGATCGGGAACCGTATTTGTTGTGTTTCCTGATCGAAGGAGGGTGGGTACAACAGTTGTCCCCTCAGATGGATTTTCCAAAGCCGCCATCTGAAGAACAATCGAAGCCACTTCGATGGTGGCGTTTATCCCCTTTTCCGGCTCCAGTCCGGCGTGCGCTGCTCTACCGTGCACGGAGATCCGGTACATCGAGGTGCCTTTTCGCCCAATCTTGACCTTCCCATCGACCGCCGCCTCCAGTACGAGCACTGCTTTTGAAGATCGAGAGATTTCTTCAATCATTTCTCGAGATGTCGCGCTACCTGTTTCCTCGTCTGTAGTTGCAATGAGAGCAACCGAACCTTCGATTTCCCGCAGGGCAAAGAGTGCCTGGATAAATCCCGCTTTCATATCGAAAATTCCCGGGCCGCGTGCCACGTCTTCCGTCACTTCCCATAATGGCTCGAAGGATCCCTTTGGCCAGACGGTGTCCAAGTGACCAAGTAGCACCACTTGTGGTTTTTCATCTCCCCACCAGAAAACAGGTCTGCCTTTTACCTTCAGGATTCGGGCTGGCCTGCCCAGAACTCGCACGGCAATTTCATTGGCCACATGTACTACTTGCGAACATGCTTCCAGATCTTCACTGGGGGATTCGCAACGCACCAATGTTTCGAGTTCGGTCAGTATGGAATTACTGGTCATGGGTGCCATTCTTCCCTATCTTGGCTTGAATTGGAGACTCGCATACGGAACTCCCCTGGACGGCGTTCATAGTGGCGCTACGCCAGTTATTCGCGGAATCCGAAAGGTTTGAATCTCTCCCGTGCCGTGATCTCGGGCAATGAGTGATCCAGCGCTGATGCTCAACGGATCAATGATTCTGTGCGTTACTGCCCCATTGTTATCTGCATATCCGATGGAGAGCGTTTGAGTTTCCTTTATAAAAGTGTTGAGGAGATCCAAGGTCTCATTTGCGCTCGTTCTTGGCAGCGAGCCGAGGGCATCGGTGGCAATTTTACGAAGCGAGTTCTGCTTGTGGCTAGATCGCTCGCCAACTCGAAGTGCGCGCAGCGCTGCAAGGAGTGTTTCCTCTGTGGGGTTTTCGAAATCCCCTATCACTTTCGGCGGACGAGGTTTTGATTTTGCGCGACCAAGGCGCTGGCTGGTGAGAAGTATTCCCGAACCAGATTCCGCTGCCGGTAAATACCCTGCCAGACGAAGAGTTGAGATTATTTCATTTGCCTCGAGATCGCAGACCAGAACTTCAGGTGCGATGCGACGAAGAGGTACTCCTTCAAGTTTCTTATCACTGAGAATTTGAGTGATGAGAGTCGGGTCTTCACAGCATAAGTAGGCACTTGTGTTTCCGACACGAAGGCGACCGTGTCGCATAGCTACATCTGTGATGAGGTAATCAAGTGGTTGTGGGAGCGGGGTCTTTGAGCATTTCCGTAGAAAATCTTTGATCTCTTCCCCGGTCCTGCCATGATCCAGCCCGCGCCTTATAGACGCTTCGCTAAATCGGTAGGCGGTAGCACCTCCGCGACTTTCAATATCGGCAATCGAATCAAGAATTCGAGCAATCTCAATTTCCAGTCGACCCGGCGCTATTGCGGTGTTATCCGCCTGAATGAGAATGTGATTGATGGATTTTGGCAGATCTTTATCAATCTCAAGGTCGCTATCTACTTCGAGAAGTTGCACACCATATTTAGAAATCACTCCTTGTCCAGTAATTCCCAGCCACTCTGCTTCACGAACTGTCCATCGAACCAGGTCATCTCGTGTCGAGGAATTTCGTCGCGACGGCGCTAACCACTTGGTCAGATCCAGGATCGTGTCGAGGTTGGGAGATATCCCGGGATGATCTTTTAGAATGCTGAGAGTAATCTTTCGAGTTCTTGCTGCATTAACTCGGTCCAGTTCTGGACCTAGTGCGGCAATATTTTTTGAGTCCATTCTCCCGATGAGTCCGCTGACCCGCGAAGTTAGCAGCCAGAGCGAAACTAAATTGCGCCATCGAATTTGTGGGCTCTGGGTTAGCCAAAGATCAAAAGCATGAGTCGGCAATATCCGATCGTCCGCGTCGATAACGACGAGTCCACTTAGGTACACGAGCTCAGCGACAAAAGCCGTGCAATTCTCATCTACTCCCAGATGCTCGGCCGTTGCCTTCAAGTCACGTACCCCGAGACCTCCGGCGCGCAATGCACTGGGTGGTTCCTCCGACCAGAAATTTAAAATCTCCTCGCACCAACGAAGCAGAGTTGCAATATTTGCGATGGCCGCGCGATCGACCGCTTTCTGATCGATTTTCTTGCCAATGAGAAGTGGCGGATTTGGTTTAGGGCTTTTATGAATCTTTCCACCGCGCAAATGAAGCGCCACGTTACGAGGAAGGACGACGGTGCGTTGGTCTAGCGGTACCAGAAAATTCTCTTTTAATAGCCAAGCAATTCCTGGTCCCGGATTCCGCACGTCACCCACGCTTCCGCGCGGCGGCCCCCAGGTCAGTCGTTCTAGAACTTTCTTAGATGCCTCCGGGGCTTCGTCCAGCTTCTGCATGGAGAGCTTTGCCATTGAAGCCGGGCCAAGCCCAGCGGGCTCATTGCCCAGTACATCTCTTAAGGTGCTGGGAAGTCGGAGACCGTCATCTGATTTGTAGAGGAGACCCATGGCGACCAGGTGAGGAATGACAAATTTGGCGGAGGTGTCTGTGAGGGAGAGTATTTCCTTCTCGGACATTGGTTCGTTGAGCGCGGTGCACGCTTCCAGAACTTGGAACTGCCATTCATTGAGACTCTCTACTGCGCGAGAAAGACTTGGAGCTGAATTCGCCCGTATGGCCAGCGAGGAAAACTCAGGTGGGACTGGCGAGACGATGTCGGGCCGGCGGGCGAACATGGAGAGGAGCGCCGCGTCATCTAGCCCACGGAGATAATCGGTAAAAGAACGAGTTTCCATAACCGCTCTACATTAGTGCTTGGGAGAGTGCGGTGCTTACCGATCTTTTTCGCGATTGCGGCGCGGGAGCATCAGAACGGCGACAGAAGCGATCCGGCTAAAGAGAGGGCCACAGATCCGATTGATGACACGCGCTCGCCTGAAATCGTGAATGGGCCATTTTTCTCGCAGGGCGCGAATTCTTAGCACGGCATCGGGATTGATGGCGCTGGGGTGCCCGACGGCGAGTAGCAGCGGAAGGTCATTATGGCTATCTGAGTATGCATAGCAATCGGCAAGATCAAACTGGCGCTTGATGGCCAACTCTGCGATCGCAATTGCTTTCTCCTTCCCGTGCAGGAGATTGCCAGACATTGCGCCGGTGTAGAGACCATCCTTGATTTCTGCTCGGCTTCCGAGCGCACCAGTGAAGCCGAGTCTTTCCGATATGAGATGGGCCATATCTTCGGGCGCAGCCGTTACGAGCCAGACTTCTTCGCCATTACTGAGATGTGTCTGAGCAATATCTATCGTTCCTTGCCAGAGCGCGGGTGAAACGTACTCGTCATACACTTCTTGAGCCATGATTGCGATGTCATCGACCTTATGACCTCCGATGAAATCTGTAGCGGCTTTCTGCCATCGCTTCATTTCCTCAGGATTCTCTTTTCCTGTCAATCGGAAGCGCAGGTTGGCTAGCACAAATCGTGAGATATCTGATTTGCTGAAGAATCCGCGCTGGTACATGCCGCGCCCAAGGAAGTAGAGACTAGATCCCCGTATAAGCGTGTTATCGACATCAAAAAATGCCGCTCTTTTGGGGTTTGGAGCCATGTGCCTAGCCTAGCGATCTGGAGCAGACGCGAACGCTTTATGCTTTCCTTATGATCTCAAGTGGGGCTTCGAAGGTTCATTTAATTCGTCACGGCGAAGTAGAAAATCCTCAAAAGATTCTCTACGGGCGCCAACCAGGTTGGCGACTCTCTGAACGCGGTCAAGAAATGGCGGAAGTTTTGGGGCAATGGTCCAAAAGTATCGATCTTGGCGCACTCCACGTCTCGCCGTTGGAGCGAGCACAGCAGAGTGCATTACCAATCTCTCAAGCACATAACTTGCCCATTTCGACGGATGAAAGATTGATCGAAGCATCCAATATTTTTGAAGGACGGCCATTTGGAGTGGGCGATGGTGTACTTCGTCACCCCCGAGCATGGCGGCATCTTTGGAACCCGTGGAAACCCTCGTGGGGTGAGCCTTACGTAGATCAGGTAAACCGAATGCTTGCCGCTGTTTTCGCTGCCCGCGAAGCGGCGGGCGGGAAAGATGCAATCTGTGTTTCTCATCAACTTCCTATTTGGATACTTCGAAGCTCAATTGAGGGAAAACACATGTTTCATGATCCGCGGAAAAGGGAGTGCTCACTTGCCTCTGTCACAACTCTTCATTTCGATGATCATGACATGATTACCGGCGTTAGTTATTCAGAACCGGCCCGTCACTTACTCCCAGTGAAGAAGTAATGAAAGGAATCTGGCGAATATCCCTGCTTGGGGTCGTGACCGCACTCCTACTGACTGGATGCGCCGGCGGAAGTTCTTCGACCGGATCACGAAGTTTTATTGCAGGAAATGGCACTGTCACTTCTATTGAAGCGGCCGAACGAGTCTCCGCCCCTGCCATTGAGGGGAAAACTTTAGATGCTACTTATTATAGATTTGAAAGAGGGCGCGTAGGAGTCCTCAATGTCTGGGCGTCCTGGTGTGCACCCTGCCGTGCTGAAGCACCATCGCTTGCTTCCCTCTCCGAAACTTTCAAAGAAGTGAATTTCATTGGCGTCCTAACAAGAGATAACGTGTCGACTGCGCGCGCCTTTGTAAGACGTTTTTCGATTCCGTACCCAACACTTGTCGATGACTCAATTTTGTTGGGCTTTCGCAATTCCCTCATAGCCAATGCAATTCCTACGACCCTGGTGATAGATAAGAAAGGCAGAGTCGCTGCGAGAATATCTGGTGAAATCACCATCGCTTCGCTGACAAATCTGATTGAGCGGGTGTCAAAAGAATGAAAGACTTTTTTGTAAACCAGATATTCGACGGAACGCTGTTGATTGCTTTTCCAATTTCTATTGTTGCCGGGTTCATCTCTTTTCTTTCGCCATGTGTACTTCCACTTGTACCGGGCTATCTTTCATATGCAGCGGGTATGTCAAAGAGTCGCGGGAGAGTGCTACTGGGTTCGATTTTGTTTATCTCCGGATTTACACTCCTTTTTGTCTCCTATGGCGCACTCTTCGGTGGACTAGGTTCAAAGATTCTCAGTCATGAAATTGGCATCACTAGAATCTTGGGTTTTTTCACCATCGCACTCGGAATCATATTTTTGGGAGTTTTCCCAATGATGCCCACGTACAGACCAAAAATGTCGGCGGTGGGTGGATTGATCGGAGCACCCATTCTTGGTTTTCTCTTTGGAGTTGGCTGGACTCCTTGTATTGGTCCAGTGCTGGCCACAGTACTGACGCTGGCTTTTGAGCAGGCCAGCGCGGCTCGGGGGGCGATCTTGTCGCTGGGTTACTCCGTTGGCCTTGGCATTCCGTTCATTCTCTCCGGGCTGTACCTGGATAAATCTTTGGTGCTGCGTCGATTTATCAGCCGTCATGGCAATGTGATTACCAATATTGGCGGCGCCATGCTTATCCTCATCGGTTTACTTCAGATCTTTGGTTTATGGAATGAGATCACCAACTCGATGAGATCGCTCATCTCGAACTTTATTCCGGTCATTTAGATGAGTGAACAGACCAAACTTCCAGAGTTGGGAATCCTCAGCTTATTTAGATTTGCCTGGCGACAACTCACCAGCATGCGCACCGCTCTAATGCTTTTGCTCTTACTTGCTATTGCATCAATTCCGGGATCGCTAATTCCGCAGAGACTTCAGAACCCGATGCGAATAGACGCGCTCTTTCGAAGCGATCCGAGTTTGGCCAGAAGGATGGACAGTTTCTATCTATTCGACGTGTACGGTTCGCCGTGGTTTAGTGCGATTTATATTCTGCTTTTCATCTCCCTCATCGGTTGTGTTCTTCCCCGTTCATTCGAACATTTTCGCGCGGCGCGAGCTCTTCCGCCACTAACTCCGCAATTTCTAGACCGGATGGAGTTCTACCAGTCTTGGGATAGCACGGGCAACGAACTCGAGAGAGCAAGAAAGTGGTTGAAAGCAGCGCGTTTTCGCATCCGTGAAGCGGATGGATCCTTGTCAGCCGAGAAAGGTTATTTGCGAGAGACGGGCAACCTCTTTTTTCACTTGGCTCTCATCCTGATTCTCATTGGAGTGAGTTTGGGAGCACTTTTTGGCATGCGTGGAGAGGCGATCGTCAACGTTGGAGAGCGATTTACCAATACTCCAACAACTTACGACAGCCTGAATTACGGCAAGTTATTCGGAGACCGCTCACTGACGCCCTTTACGATCGCGGTAGATAGTTTTGTTGCGAAGTACAACCCGGTTACAAACGCTCCTGAGGATTACACCCTTAAGGTTACGGTGACCGACTCGCCTGATTCACCAAAGGTTCAAAGAACGATCAAGGTGAATTCTCCGTTGAAGATGGGCAGTACGAATGTCTATTTGCAAGCCAATGGCTACTCGCCCATTGTCACGGTAAGAGATAAGTCAGGGGAGATAGTCCTGCAAGGTCCGATTCCATTTCTTCCCCAAGATTCAAATTTATCTTCACTCGGCGCGATCAAGGCTCCGGATGCCGACCCCCAGATTGGATTCATTGCATCATTTCTGCCAACTGCTGAAAGTAACCGGATACGTGGAGGTTTTTCATCGTTCCCAGAAGCCCTCAATCCGAAACTTCTGCTTGCTGCATGGACGGGCGATCTCGGGCTAGATCAAGGGGTTCCGCAATCTGTCTATCGAATTGATACTTCAAAAATGGAAAAGATCGGTTTGAAATCCCTCAACCTTGGTGAAACATTCACGTTTGCTGAGGGAAGCATCTCATTTGATGGATTTGTCCCCTGGGTAAACCTTTTGGTGGTGAGAGATCCTGGAAAGCTGTACGCGCTTCTGGGGGGTATTGTTGCGATCCTTGGGCTACTTGGATCGCTATTCACCCGACGTCGCAGAATTTGGATTCGTCAACGTGATGGAGTTATCGAAGTCGCGGGACTGGCAAAAAATAGTGCTCCAGGTTTAGAGGACGAGATAGGTAAGTTGGTAGCTGTATTGAAGAAGGCGGGCGAATGACAAACTCATCCTGGGCATACCTCTCCAACTATTTTGTTTACTCATCTATGGCCGTTTTCACGCTGGCTTTTTTTGCTCACGCATATGAGACTGCTTGGGCAGTCCGAGCACCCCAGAGCGATGTAGCAACATCAGGAGAAAGCTCCTCGGCTGCGCATCTCCTCGTTAAGACTTTGGATTACAAACGGACGGAAAAAGTTGGGCGAGTTGCGAGCGCCTTTATGATCCTCGGATTCTTACTTCTCCTCGTTGGAGTAGTTGCGCGAGGCGTTTCCGCTGGTCGTGTGCCATGGGGAAATATGTATGAATTCTCAATCACCGGCGCCCTCGCCTTCTGCGGCGCATACCTCTTTGCGCTGCGTAAACACGATCTACGTTGGATGGGTCTGCTCGTATCAATCCTTGTGCTCCTTACTCTCGGAACTGCGGTGGCTGTCCTTTACCGTCCGAGCGCTCCATTGGTACCTGCGCTTAAATCGACGTGGCTTGTCATCCATGTGTCAGCGGCGATCATTTCTGGAGGGGTATTCCTGCTGGCAAACACAATTGCTGCGACGTATCTCTACCTGGATGCGATGGAGCGGAAAGGCGAGCGGAAGAACTGGGCGAAGAGACTTCCAACTCTTGAAGTCCTGGACCAACTTTCATACCGTCTGGTGGCTTTTGTATTCCCGCTCTGGACCTTTGCGGTTATCGCTGGAGCAATTTGGGCAGAAAATGCTTGGGGCAGGTACTGGGGTTGGGATCCAAAAGAGACCTGGGCTTTCATAACCTGGGTTGCTTACGCCGCATACCTGCATGCTCGAGTCACGGTGGGCTGGAGAGGACGCAAAGCCGCTTGGCTCTGTCTCTTCGCGGGTTCAACTTTCCTATTTAATTACGTGTATATAAATATTTGGGGTACGGGAAAGCACACCTACTCCGGGCTCTGAGTGTTGAAAGTGTTTAGAGGTTTTTAAGAAAATCAGGGTTGTCATCCGGTGGAAGAATTCGGCGGTATCCACCACCAGAATTTCCAAGACGGCGCGGGCGACCTGCGATCCAGTAGGCAATCGAGCCAATAAGGCCGACAAATATGATTATGAGTAGCCATCCCCATTTTGGAAGATTACGAATTTCCGATGTATCAGTACCCGCGCAATCAACCAGGGTATAAATAACGAAAATAATGGGAAGGACGATCATGAGGAAGCGCATACCTAAAGTGTAACGCTAGATTATGGGAGCCACAGCGCCAGTGCTAACAGCCCCGCAAAGAGAAGTTGAAGTTGCCCAGTCTTTGCCAACATGGGGATAAGCGCGGTTCCGTGAATCTGTGATTTCACCGAGTGGGCCAGTTGGAAGGTCAGTGGAGTGAGAATGAGCGTGAGTAACGCCCACGGAGCGACGAGGAGTGAGGAAAGATGGGCGAGAAGAAGGAGACCGACAAAAAAATTGCGACTTCCCTGATCGCCTAAACGCACAGCCAAAGTTCGTTTGCCGGCGGCCTGGTCTTTCTCTCGATCGCGGATGTTGTTAATTGCCAGAATTGCACAGGCGAGGGCGCCCACGGGAATCGCGGTTAGGAGACTCTTCAGAGTAATTTGTTCGGTTTGTACAAAGTACGAACCCATGGTTGCGACGAGTCCGAAGAAGATAAAGACCGCAATCTCACCAAATCCGCTGTATCCGTAGGGCTTCTTGCCTCCGGTGTAGTACCAGGCCGCAATTATCGCGGCAGCTCCCACGGGTAGGAGACACCACGAAGTAAGAATGGCCAGAACTAGACCGGCGCAGGCACCGACTACAAAGGAAATAATCGCTGCCATTCTTACTGAGGATGCAGTGGCCAGACCGCTTGCCACTATCCGAGTGGGTCCTACTCGATCCGAATCAGTGCCGCGAACCCCATCTGAGTAATCATTAGAGTAATTGACGCCGATTTGAAGAGAGAGGCTCACCAGTAGCGCGAGGGCGGCGCGAGATGCAATCGCATCACTTCCTGCCAGAGCCGTCGCAACGATCACAGGAGCAACAGCTGCCGGAAGGGTTCGTGGTCGTGCGCCCATGATCCAGGTATCTAATTTTCTCAATCTAGTGACCTTTCCGAACCAATTGGACAAGTGCGTCTCGATCAATTTTGCCGATACCTATGAGCGGAAGTTCTGGAATCCTATGAATGCCTTTGGGTTTTGCCACATCGCCAAAAGTTTGAACTAGAAGTGAGGAAATCTCCGCGTCAGAGATTAACGTATTGGATGCGATGGCTACGTGAAGTGTCGATCCCCACTCTTGATCGGGGATTGCGAACGCGGCGAATTCGACTCCCCCCAAGTGCGCTTTGAAAATCTCCTCAATCGCGTTCAAAGAAATCTTCTCGCCACCGCTGACGATGACATCGTCTGCTCTTCCTAAGACTTCTAATCTGCCATTTACAAAACTTCCATGGTCGCTTGAAACGAACCAGCCGTCTTTCATCGACTCTTCCCAGACCTTTTCTTCGTTTATGTACGAGGTGGCTAGAGTTGATCCTTTAACTGCAATTGCCCCGTCAATGATCTTTACTTCAACACCTGATAATGGTTGGCCGTCGTATACACACCCGCCCGAAGTTTCACTCATGCCATATGTCGCAACAAGGTTGATTCCAGCCGCTTTTGCACTGGCCGCAAGAGGCTGGGCAAGGGCAGCCCCGCCCACCAGGACCGCTTCGCAATTTTTCAGATGCTCTAAGAGTTCGATCTCGCCATGCAAGGCTCGAAAAAGTTGGGTCGGCACGATTGCCGTGAAATCTGCTTTTGCGTACAACTTCTTCTGCTTCGCATGCCCCTTATGACCAGACGAATCTCGCAGATCAAGGGGCATGGTGCCAAGTTCAAGGGAGCGGACCAGTACATTGACTCCGGCGATATGGGTGAGAGGAAGCAAGAGCGACCAGACCTGTCCGAAATCTGCCCCAAGGTATGCATGAGATGCCCGAGCCGAAGAGAGCAGCGCCGATCCGCTCAGCCCTACCTCTTTGGGTTTAGCCGTCGATCCGGTTGTGGTTGTGACAACGGCAATCCGCTCGGGAACGTCGGTGCTTGTGACATCCCCAAAGCCGAGTGCGGGACCTTCTCCAGCTAACGCCTTCGCCAACGCGACCATCAGAGTGGGTAGGTCGTCGGGCGCGGGTATTAGCGGATGACGTTGTGCCGAGTTTTCCATTGCCACCGTAGGCTATCGGTCGTAACCGCATAGGAGGAAATATGAGCAGGCCGATTAAGCGTGAATTTGGCAGCCGAGCTATCCCGAAATGGGTGGTCGATCCAGGTGGTGAATCTTTTACTGATGTCATATACGAAGTTGCAGAAGGAATGGCGAAGATAACCATCAACCGCCCCCAAGTGCATAACGCTTTTCGCCCCCAGACGATTATTGAGTTACAGCAGGCCTTCTCGTTGGCCAGAGATGCTGAAGAAGTTGGTGTCATAATTTTCACCGGCGCCGGTACTGAAGCATTCTGCTCGGGTGGCGATATATATTCGCGCGGAGATGATGGATATTTAGGCGATGACGCTCTCGCTAAAAAAGGAATCGGCAGACTCAATGTGCTTGATCTGCAAGTGCAGATTCGTCGCACACCCAAACCCGTCGTGGCAATGGTTGCTGGATGGGCGGTAGGTGGTGGTCATGTTCTCCACGTTGTCTGCGATCTGACTATTGCGGCTGAGAACGCGAAGTTTGGGCAGACCGGACCGATGGTTGGTTCGTTTGATGGTGGTTATGGTGCAGGTCTGCTTGCCGCTCACGTTGGCCAAAAAAAGGCGCGTGAGATCTGGTTCTTAACGCGTGAATACGATGCGCAAGAAGCATTGGAGATGGGACTAGTAAATACGGTTGTGCCGCTTGCCGAACTCGAAGCAGAGACGGTGTCATGGGCCCGAGAAATGCTCCGCCAATCACCGATGGCGCTTCGATTATTGAAGGCAAGTTTGAACGCAGCCGATGATGGGTTGGCGGGGATTCAACAACTTGCCGGTGATGCCACCCTCCTCTTTTACATGACCGAAGAAGGTCAAGAAGGACGAGACGCGTATAAGGAGAAGCGACTTCCTAATTTTGGGAAATTTCCTAGGCGTCCCTAAATGCTTGATTCAATTCTTGATTCTTTACATGTCATTTCAATCCCGACAAAAACTAATTTTCGCTCAGTGCAACTGCGCGAGTATGCCCTCTTTGAGGGACAGCATGGATGGGGAGAATTCTCTCCATTTCTCGAATACAGTCCAAGTGAATGTGTCCCTTGGTTAGTCAGCGGGATTGAGGCTGCTCTAGTTGCAGCTCCACAGCCCCTTCGTACGGAAATTGATATCAATGCAACTCTGCCTGCAGTAAACGGGCGAGAGGAAATCTCGAGAATTCTCGCTTGGTTTTCCGGCTGTAAAACCGTGAAAATTAAGGTCGGGAATCATCTAGATGATGACCTCGCTCGCATTGCAACAGTGAGAGAGATCTTGCCTGCGGCAAGAATTCGGGTGGATGTCAACGGTTCTTGGAGCGTTTCGCAGGCATTGAATGCGCTGCGGGCTATTTGCGCCGAAGGCGCTATTGAGTACGTCGAACAGCCATGCGCAACCATTCAAGAATTGCGCACCCTCAAAGAAGAGTTGGATTTTTCAGTACTGATAGCAGGGGATGAAGTAGTTCGAAAATCACCCAGTCCTTTGGAGATCGATCTGAGCGGCGCGGTAGATATCTTGATTTTGAAAGTAGCCCCACTCGGCGGAATTGAGAGAGCAATGGAAATAGCGAGTGCGCACCGCCTTCCAGTGGTGGTATCGAGTGCACTCGATTCCGCAGTAGGGATTTCATATGGTCTGAAACTTGCAGCCGCACTTCCTCATCTTGATTTTGCCTGTGGATTAGGAACAGGGCAATTGCTCGCCGATGATGTTGCGGTATTGCCGATTAGGAATGGAAGGATTGAAGTTCAAACAGTGGTTCCGAACGCCTCAGCAATGAGTGCGCATGAAGTATCTTCAGATCGCCTGAACTGGTGGCGTGATCGAATTCGCCAGACGTGGGATGCTGGTGCCTCGGATTGGATCGCAGCGGAGGGGTGGCATTGGTGAATGCATCAACCCAGCTCGCGCGCGGAATTGTTCGCCGGCTCATCGAGGCCGGTATCACGGACGTGGTCCTTTCACCTGGCTCACGCAACGCTCCCATTTCAATTGCCCTTCACTCTGCCCAGCAACTCGGTTTGGTCAAATTACATATCCGAATTGATGAGCGAACCGCGGGTTTTCTGGCCCTTGGAATCGCGAAGGCATCATTGCGCCCAGTTGCGATTCTGTGCACGAGTGGCACAGCGGTGGCCAACTACCACCCAGCCGTCTTAGAAGCGCATCACTCTCAAGTTCCACTGCTCGTAATAACAGCCGACCGCCCTGCCTTCCTTCGACAAACTGGCGCCAACCAGACGACACTCCAGGCCGGGATATTTGGCACTGCTGTCGCATTTTCGGCCGATATTTCGGCGTCAGAGTGGGATTTAGACCCGGTGATTTTCAATTTGCAGCAAGGTCCGGTTCATTTCAACGTTCAGTTAGATGATCCGTTATTGCCTGACGATGCGCACGATTGGTTGAAAGGTACGAAGCCAGGGCAGTGGATAAACAGAGAGCCAACCAAATCCGGGAAGTTGACGCTCTCGCATCCGCATGGAGTGATCGTCGTCGGGCATGACCGTGCCGGTTTAAGTGTTGCGGAAATTGAGAAGTTCGCAAGTGAAATTGGTTGGCCACTCGTTGTTGAAGATCCGCTCTCATTCTCAAGTGCAGTTTCGCATGCTTCGCTGTTTTTGTCGTCGCCGCGAATCAGAGAGCTCTTACGGCCAGAGATTGCAGTTGTCGTTGGCCGAACGACGCTTTCGCGATCAATTAATGCGCTTGTGAAATTGGCAACTCAGGAGTTCGTAGTTGATCCGAGAGCTGAGAGTATTGATGTAAAGCGAAATGCGACGCAGATTTTCTTCTCTTTGCCGAAGGTCGAGAAGAGATTCGATTCGGATTCCACGTGGGATTCGACGTGGAATTCCTTCGCCGAACAAACTGCGGCACTTATATCGGGAATTCCTAATTGGTCCGAACAAAATATTGCGCGAACACTCGGTGCGAGTTTGGTACCGGGTACAACACTCTTCGTGTCATCTTCTCGACCTATAAGAGATCTGGAAGGCTTCGTATCCCCGCGATCAGGTATCGAAACTTTCGCTAATCGTGGGCTTGCTGGAATAGATGGGAATATTTCGACGGCCTTTGGCATAGCGAGTCAGCGTGAATCCACGGTTGCGCTACTAGGAGATCTCTCCTTTCTGCATGACATCACTGGACTAGTGGGTCCACTGGGTCAGACGCGCGTGAACTTGCGCCTTGTCATAGTGAACAATGACGGCGGCGGGATCTTCTCCACACTTCCCCAGAATGGCGTCCCAGGATTTGAAGAGATATTCGGAACTCCGCATGGGCTGGATATAGCAGCGATTTCCGCCTCTTTTGGCTTGAATACGACGACTGTGACAGATATTGATCAGTTGAGTGAAAAACTACTTCAGCCGATAGTTGGAGTCTCTTTAGTTGTCGCAGATGTTCCAAGTCGTGCTGAGAATGCCCGGGCTTTACGAGAATTAAATCTTAAAATAAATTCGCTTTAGTTTCTTCCCAAAGCACTCATCATCGGTGCAAACTTTGCCTGGCTCTCTGCGAGTTCACGTTGCGGATCTGATCCAGCCACGATTCCACAACCCGCAAAGAGTCTGATTTCATTATGCGAAATTTGGCCACAGCGAAGCGCGATACCCAATTCGCCATCTCCTCTGGCATCAACCCAACCAACCGGTCCGGCATAACGACCCCGGCGCATTCCCTCTAAATCGGCGATTACCTTAGCTGCCATTTCCGTTGGGGTTCCACAAACGGCAGCTGACGGATGAAGTTTTTCCAGAATTGAAAATGCGTCCACGTGTTGAGGGAATTCAGAGATCGCTCCAGTTACATCTGTTGCTAGATGCATGACATTGGCAAGGTGAAGAACGAAGGGGGAGTCTGGAACGTTTGTCGAAGTACAGAACGGTGCTAATGATTCTGCCACCGAACGAACTGCATACATGTGTTCTTCGAGATCCTTCGAAGAACGGGCAAGAGATGCGGCGAGCGCCAAGTCCCTCTCATCATCACCAGTTCGACTGATCGTTCCTGCTAACACTCGGGATGTGACCATGGCACGGTTGAGGCGGAGTAAGAGCTCCGGAGTTGCGCCGATTAATCCTGCGATCGAGAAGCACCACGTCGCGGGATATTCCGCTGCCAAGTTTCGCAAAATGGAGCGTGGATCAATTTGATCTGTCGTGGCGCCATTTAGGTCGCGGGCGAGCACGACTTTATCGATTGCTTTTGATTGAATCGCCTCGATTGCCTGCGCGACCTGACCCTGCCAAGCATCCACGCTGATCGTTCCGTTTCGCCATGAGTAATTTCCGGGCACTGGAGAATCAGCCGTGTCTAGAAGCTTGGGTTGGGGTCCGTCCCCTATCCAGGTAATCCACGACTGCCCGGCGCGCATACCGACGACGACTTTTGGGATGGTCAGGACAGACTCTTCCGCGGGGGAGAAGGAGAATGAAGTGAAGAGGATGGGTCCAGTGCCGGATAAGTGGACTGAGTCTGTGATGGCCAACTTCTCAAGTTCCTGATGCCACCATTGGCGCGCCTGACGAAACCGCTCTGGACCTCTGACGGTGGTGCTGGCATGAACACCCCAGCCGACCAATCCCTCTCCGCGCCTAACCCAGGTGACAGGCTGCGCGTCGGGCAGGAGCTCTAGGAGTGGAAGGTGCTCGCCCAGGCGCGCGGTTGTGACGGGTGTCAGTTGAGCCATTGCAGATTATTTCTGGATAAATCGCCAGACGAGAGGCAGCGAAGTCCCCGCGATTGCGATCTTAAGTACCTCTCCCACGATAAAAGGCGTGAATCCTGCAGAGATGGTCCATCCCCAGCTCCTATCCATGAAGGAGTGCAACCAGAGAAGTCCGAAAGAGAAGATGATTAAGTTTCCTAAAAGCATGGTCGGTAGCGCCGTGCTCAAACGTTGATCCCAGCGACGGCCAGCCAGGGCTCCTACGACAAAAGAGGCAACCAGCATTCCGATGAGGTAACCACCGGTGGCTCCCGTGAGACGGGTAATTCCATGGCCGCCATCGGCAAAAACTGGTGCGCCGGCAATGCCAACCAGCAAATACGTGAGCATTGTCGAGAGGCCTAGGACGGAGCCATAACTACTTCCAATGAGCAGCACTCCAAGGGTCTGGCCGGTAACCGGAACGGGAGAGCCGGGGATAGGGAGGGCAATTTGGGCAAGGACGGTGAGAAAAAGCGTGCCACCGGCTACCAGGAGTACGTTGTTGAGGGCGCTTGAGCGCGGAAATACCGCACTTCGTAAAGTGGTGGTCGTAGACATCGCGGCTCCTTACGTTAGTCACAGGTAGGGTCCCAGAGAGGTCGGGGCTAATGACTGTGAAAAGTGTTTTGATTTGTGGGCGAAGCCTACTCTGCAAGAGAATAAGTACATGTCCCGCGCCAATCTAGATAAGGACCCCGATGAGGTCGCGGCAATGTTTGACGGCGTGGCCAAGCGGTACGACCTGGTCAATGACCTCCTAAGTTTGGGGCGGACCAAGGCGTGGCGCAAGGCAGCCACGGCCATCATTGACCCAAAGCCCGGGATGAAGATTCTAGATCTGGCCGCGGGGACCGGTTCTTCGAGCGAACCGCTGGCCCGCGCCGGGGCCGAGGTTACTCCGGCAGATTTCTCGGACGGAATGTTGGCGGCTGGGCGAAAAGCCCGCCCCGATCTGCCTTTCACCAAGGCCGATGCGCTGAATCTGCCCTTTGCGGATGGGCATTTTGACGCCGTCACCATCTCTTTCGGTCTGCGGAATACCGCAGATATCGATAAAGCCCTGCGCGAGATGCTCAGAGTCACCAAGGCAGGTGGTCGCCTGGTCGTCGTTGAATTTTCAGCCCCAGTCTGGCGCCCCTTTAGGTTCGTCTACCGCAATTACTTAGTGCGGGCTCTGCCTTTTATTGCCCGGATGGCCTCTAGCAACCCCCAGGCGTATATCTACCTGGCGCAGTCAATTAGAGCCTGGCCCGATCAGAGCGAGTTGGCGCACAGAATTGAAAATGCCGGCTGGGGACAGGTTGGATGGACCAATCTCACCGGCGGAGTTGTCGCAGTTCACAGGGCGCAGAAGGCAAAGTGATTAGAGGTATGGCGCAGACAACCCTAGGATTTCATTCATTATGACAACTGCATCGAATCCTTATATTCCGATCTTCGTCATCGGCGCAATCGGCTTTGGGTTTGCCGCAATCTCAGTGATCGTCACATCCATCACTGGTCCCAAGCGATACAACCGCGCGAAATCTGCAGCATATGAATGCGGAATCGAACCGAGTCCGCAGGCGGCCGAAGGTGGACGCTTCCCGGTCAAGTACTTTTTGACCGCGATGCTTTTTATTATTTTTGATATTGAAATTGTTTTTCTCTATCCATGGGCCGTTACTTTCGACAAGTTGGGCCTCTTTGGGTTGGTGGAGATGGGAATCTTCGTGGCAACCGTCTTTGTCGCTTACGCCTATGTTTGGCGCCGCGGCGGACTGGAGTGGGATTAAAAATGGGCCTAGAAGAGAAATTGCCAAGTGGAGTCGTATTAACCAGCGTTGAGAAACTTGCGGGTTACATGCGCAAGAACTCGCTCTGGCCGGCTACTTTCGGACTTGCATGTTGTGCAATTGAGATGATGGCCGCTGGCGGAGGTCGATACGACCTGGCACGTTTTGGAATGGAAGTTTTCCGAGCATCTCCACGCCAGGCTGATCTCATGATCGTGGCGGGGCGGGTTTCAAACAAGATGGCCCCAGTTCTTCGACAGATTTACGATCAAATGGCTGCCCCGAAATGGGTTATCGCGATGGGTGCATGTGCATCCTCTGGCGGAATGTTCAACAATTACGCCATCGTCCAAGGTGTCGACCATATTGTTCCGGTGGATATTTACCTTCCTGGCTGTCCGCCGCGGCCGGAAATGTTGATGGATGCGATTTTGAAGCTGCATGCTCAAATTTCAGATGAGAAGTTAGGCCCCAATCGTCAAAAGATAATTCAAGAAGTTGAAGCAGCGGCAATGGCCGCAAAGCCAACTCATCAATTGAAGGGCTTGCTTGCGTGAAAAGAGAGAAGAATTTATCTGCCGGTCATGGGGCATTTGGGTCCGCAGATACTGGCGATACATCCGGTTATGGCGGCTTGGTACGCACCTCAACATCGTGGGGATCAAGCGAGCGACCTTTTGGCTCCTATTTTGATGAAGTAGTTGACGATTTAGAGCGTGCGTATCCAGATTTTGCGGATGCGATCGAGCAGGTTGTCGTCTATCGCGGCGAACTTACTTTGCATATCAAACGTGAGAAATTAGTTGAGGTTGCCCTCATTCTCCGCAACAAACTGCTTTTTGAGGTCTGTCTCGGAGTCAGCGGCGTGCACTATCCAACGCAGACCGATCGCCAACTTCACGCCGTCTATCCGCTGCTTTCTATGACGCACAATCGGCGAATTCGCCTCGAAGTATCCGTATCGGAGACCGATCCACACATTCCATCATTGGTTGAAGTTTGGGGCGGCAACAACTGGAACGAACGTGAAACCTTTGACATGTTCGGCATTATTTTTGACTCCCACCCAGGCCTAACTCGTATTTTGATGCCAGATGATTGGCGTGGACATCCCCAGCGCAAGGATTACCCCTTGGGTGGCATTCCCGTGGAGTACAAAGGCGCGACCATCCCACCTCCGAATGATCGAAGGTCATATCGATGAGTACTTTCTCAGGTCCTATCGTGGATCCGTACGCATCCTCACTCGAGACTACTGAAGGACGCGTTTTTTCTGTTACTGGTGGAGATTGGGATTCACTCGTCACTGAAATTGGAGCGACGAAGGAAGAACGCGTCGTGGTCAACATGGGACCACAGCACCCATCAACGCACGGGGTTCTTCGACTCATCCTCGAACTCGAGGGTGAAACGATTACCGAACTTCGCGCCGGAATCGGATACCTCCACACCGGTATAGAGAAGAACGCTGAATATCGCAACTGGACACAGGGCGTCACCTTCGTTACTCGAATGGACTATTTGGCACCACTTTTCAATGAGACTGCATACTGCTTGGCGGTTGAAAAACTTCTTGGAATTACGGAGGATGTGCCAGAGCGCGCCAGTGTTATTCGCGTCATGATGATGGAGCTCAATCGAATTTCCTCTCATATGGTGGCGCTCGGAACTGGAGCGCTCGAACTTGGCGCCTTGTCACCCATGATCTTCTGCTTTAGAGAGCGCGAGAAAGTACTTGATGTTTTTGAATTGATAGCTGGCCTGCGCATGAATATGGCCTATGTGCGCCCGGGTGGGGTAGCACAGGACCTGCCGCCCAACGCACTTACCAAGGTCCGCGATACCGTCAAGGAATTGCGCCGCGATTTCAAAGACAATGACAAACTGCTGATCGGCAACACTATTTGGATGAAGCGCACTGAAGGCGTCGGTTATCTAGACCTCGCCGGCGCAACAACTTTGGGTATCACGGGACCAGTTCTTCGCTCCACAGGCATGCCATGGGACCTGCGCAAGATGCAGCCGTATTCTGGCTACGAGAATTATGACTTTGATGTCGTGACCGCAAATACCTGTGATGTCTATGGCCGCTTCTTGATTCGAATGAATGAATTGGAGCAGTCCCTTCGAATTATCGAACAGTGCGTCGATAAGTTAGAGGCCCTGGAAGGCGCTCCAGTCATGGTCGCAGATAAGAAAATTGCCTGGCCATCTCAATTGGCCCTGGGTGGAGATGGACTGGGCAACTCCCTGGACCATATCCGCGAGATTATGGGCACCTCAATGGAATCCCTCATTCACCACTTCAAATTAGTGACCGAGGGCTTCCGTGTTCCAGAGGGTCAGGTCTATACCGCAGTCGAATCACCACGAGGAGAACTTGGCGTGCACTTAGTTTCTGATGGAGGAACTCGTCCTTATCGAGTCCACTTCCGCGAACCGTCCTTCAACAATCTGCAGGCAACATCAGCAATGTGCGAAGGAAGCTTGATTGCAGATGTCGTTGCGGCTGTTGCATCTATCGACCCTGTGATGGGAGGTGTTGATCGCTAATGGCATTTGAAAGCGAGAACCTAGTCGTCATGGACTCAATCATCAGTCGCTATCCACGGACCCGCTCTGCGATTATGCCTCTGCTTCACTACGTGCAATCAATAGACGGATATGTGACAAGTGAAGGCATTGAAACCATTGCTGGAAAACTTGATCTAACAACTGCCGAAGTTTCGGCGGTTGCCACTTTTTATACCCAGTACAAGCGCAAGCCAGTCGGCGAGTACCACGTCGGTGTGTGCACCAATACGCTCTGCGCCATCATGGGCGGAGATGCAATATTCGAAAGTCTCAAAGAGCACTTAGGTATTGAAAATGACGGCGTTACCGCCGATGGGAAAGTCTCACTCGAACACATTGAATGTAACGCCGCTTGCGACTACGCACCCGTGGTTATGGCCAACTGGGAGTTTTACGACAATCAGAGCATTCAATCCGCTAAGGAATTGGTCGATGGTGCGCGCGCAGGTAATCCACCGGCGCCGACTCGTGGTCCCGACAAACTTCCAACGTGGAAAGAGAATTCCGCTGTTCTGGCGGGTTTGAATGATGGACGAGCACATGAGGGTGTTCAAGCGGGAGCGCCTTCTTTGCTGGGACTTGAAATTTCCAAAAAGGGAGCACAGGCATGACAACATTGACGCCCGTTCTCTCCGCGCACTGGGATGAGAAGGACTCATTCACTATGACCGGCTATAAACGGCACGGCGGGTACAAGGCTGCTGAAAAAGCGCTCGCGATGGAACCCGATGCAGTTATTCAATTGGTTAAAGATTCGGGTCTTCGCGGAAGAGGCGGAGCGGGCTTCCCAACTGGGATGAAATGGGGCTTTATCCCGCAAGGCGATAACAAGGACCATTATTTAGTTGTAAACGCAGATGAATCCGAGCCAGGTACATGCAAAGACATGCCACTTCTCCTGGCCAATCCACACGTACTTGTGGAGGGAATCATTATTGCTTCATACGCGATTCGCGCGAAGCGTGCCTTTATCTATGTCCGTGGCGAAGTTACTCATGTGGTCCGTCGAGTCCAACAGGCGATCGAAGACGCATACTCGGCCGGATACCTCGGAAAGAATATTTTTGGAACCGAAATGGAGTTGGAACTGGTACTTCACGTTGGAGCCGGTGCTTATATATGCGGCGAAGAAACCGCCCTTCTTGATTCTCTGGAGGGATTCCGCGGCCAACCACGACTACGTCCGCCGTTCCCAGCAATCGCCGGTCTTTATGCGCGTCCCACAGTTGTCAATAACGTCGAATCGATCTCCTCTGTTCCGGCCATCATCGCGAATGGCCCCGAATGGTTCTCCTCTATGGGAACCGAAAAAAGCAAGGGAATGACTCTTTATTCTCTCTCTGGGCATGTGACTAACCCAGGTCAGTTCGAAGCGCCGCTTGGGATTACGCTGCGCGAACTTATTGACATGTCAGGTGGAGTTCGTGCGGGACACCAACTTAAATTCTGGACGCCTGGTGGCTCTTCTACGCCGATTTTCACTGCAGATCAACTGGATACTCCGCTGGACTATGAGGGTGTTGCCGCAGCTGGCTCGATGCTTGGAACCAAAGCTCTGCAAATTTTTGATGAGACGACCTGTGTCGTTCGCGCAGTACTTCGATGGAGCGAGTTCTACAAGCACGAGTCATGCGGCAAGTGCACGCCCTGTCGGGAAGGAACCTGGTGGTTGGTGCAGATTCTTCGCGATCTTGAAAATGGGAAAGGCACGCCGGCAGATCTCGAGAAGTTGTTGGATATTTGCGAGAACATCCTTGGTCGCGCATTCTGCGCCCTGGGTGATGGCGCAACTAGTCCAATCACCTCTTCAATCAAGCATTTCCGTGATGAATACATTGCACACTTGACGCACGGGGGATGTCCATTTGATTCTCATGCTTCCACCCTTTTTGCTAGTGCGAAAGCGGGTGCATAATCATGACGACACAGACCACTGAACAAAGAGCAGAAGTAGTTGACGTGATCACTCTCGTCATAGATGGGTTTGATGTCACTGTGCCAAAAGGCACGTTGGTAATTCGCGCAGCTGAGAAACTCGGAATCATGATTCCTCGGTTCTGCGATCATCCACTTTTGGATCCAGTTGGTGCATGCCGGCAGTGTCTAGTCGATATTGAAATCAATGGTCGGGCATTTCCAAAGCCACAAGCTTCATGCACTATTCCGGTAGAGCCAGGAATGGTTGTAAAGACACAATTAACTTCAGCTGTTGCGGAGAAGGCGCAGCGGGGGGTGATGGAGTTTTTGCTCATCAACCATCCTCTCGATTGCCCGGTTTGCGACAAGGGAGGTGAGTGCCCACTTCAGAATCAGGCGATGAGCACGGGTCAGGCCGAGTCGCGTTATTCCGGGAAGAAACGGACTTTCGAGAAGCCAATTAACATTTCTTCCCAAGTGCTCTTGGATCGCGAACGTTGCATTCTCTGCGCGCGTTGCACCCGATTCTCCGAACAAATCGCGGGGGATCCATTTATTACTATGAATGAGCGTGGTGCGCTGCAGCAAGTAGGCATTTACGAGAAGCAGCCCTTTGAGTCATATTTCTCGGGTAATACCGTGCAAATCTGCCCAGTTGGCGCGCTCACGGGCGCCTCTTATCGATTCCGCGCGCGTCCATTTGATCTGGTTTCCACGCCTAGTGCCTGCGAACACTGCGCATCTGGTTGCTCACTTCGTACCGATGTTCGTCGCGGAAAGACGCTGCGCCGACTGGCGGGAGAGGATGCAGAAGTAAACGAAGAATGGAACTGCGACAAAGGGCGCTGGGCCTTTAAGTACGCAACAGCCGTTGATCGTCTTACCTCGCCAATGATTCGTGATTCGGCAGGCGAGCTGCAAGTTGCTTCATGGCCGGAAGCCATGGCTGCCATAGCCGCCGGGTTAAGTGGAAAAAAGGCCGGTGTTCTGGTTGGTGGCCGCGCAACTCTGGAGGATGCCTACGGCTACAGTAAATTTGCGCGAGTTGTTCTTGGGACCAACAATATTGATTTCCGCTCACGACTTTCTTCACCGGAGGAGCGCTCGTTCCTTGCTTCGAAGATTGTTGGAACAGCCGTCACGTATGCCGATATTGATCGTGCTGATTCGATTCTTCTGGTTGGCTTCGAACCGGAAGAAGAGTCGCCCATTGTTTTCTTGCGGTTGAAGAAGCAAGTTCGCAAGCGCGGATTGAAAGTTACTGCTATCGCGAGCAAACTCTCGATCGGTAATGAGAAATTACCCGCGAATTTTGTTTGCGTTGCACCCGGTGCGGAAGCAACGGCTATTGCGACCCAAGAACTCACAAGTACTTCACTGATTCTCGTTGGTGAGCGTGCATGCGAGAGCGCCGGCGCGCTTTCGGCCGTTATGGCACTTTCTGATAAGACTGGCGCAAAAGTTGCTTGGATTCCGCGCCGTGCAGGTGAGCGCGGTGCACTTGAGGCCGGTGCTATCGGCAACCTACTTCCCGGCGGACGTTGCGTTGATGACAGTGCCGCACGAGTTGATCTAGCGGCAGCATGGGATGTCGAGTCTCTCCCGAGTGAAATCGGATTGAGTAATGATGAGATCTTTGCTGCCGTCAACGCAGGTGAGATTGAAGCCCTTGTCATCGGAGGTGTTGACCCACTCGATGCGGCTGCTGGTCATGAAGCACAACTTGCCCTGAAGAAAGCCTTTGTTGTCAGCCTTGAGATACGACCAAGCTTTGTAACTAAGGTTGCCGATGTCGTCCTTCCGGTCGCAACTGTCGCGGAAAAATCTGGATCGTTCATCAATTGGGAGGGCCGGGCGCGCTCCTTCGAGGCGGCCGTAGTGGACTCTGCGCAGCGCTGCGACCTGCGGATTCTCTCGATGATTGCAGATGAAATGTCTCGACCGATTGGACTTGAGAGCGTGCAGTCTGCCGCAAAGGAATTCGCATCGATTGGCACCTGGGATGGGTCAAAGGCCAACTTTGTACCGGTGTCAATGTCCACCCTTCCTACACTCAAAGAGAACGAGGCCCTGTTGACTTCATGGCGTCGCTTGCTGGATGAGGGTTCTTTACAAGAAGGTGAAGAGAATTTGGCTGGTACGGCAAGAAAGCCAGTTGCCGTTATTTCGCCTAAACGCGCCCTTGTTCTGGGAGTTGTTGACGGTGATTTGATCGGTGTTTCGACAGAGCACGGAACCGTTGTGCTCCCTGCACTTGTTGAAGATATTCATGATGACGCGATCTGGTTGCCACGAAACTCGCGTGGTTCACATTTACTTGCCACTTTGGGTGTTGCCAGTGGCGCTGTCGTAACGGTGGTGAAGGACTAATGACAATCGCAGCATTGATCGGTCAAGATCCAGGATGGCTCATTCTCGTAAAGGGTCTACTTGTTTTCATTATTTCGGTCCTTATGGTGCTGGTGGCTATTTGGGGAGAACGAAGGATCGTTGCTCGCATGCAGATGCGCCTTGGTCCCAATCGAGTCGGTCCTTTCGGACTCGTCCAAGGTCTGGCAGACGGTGTGAAGTTGGCTCTGAAAGAAGATTTGATTCCCGCTGCGGCCGACAAGATTGTTTTTATCATCGCTCCGATAATTAGTGCGACAACGTGTTTCATGTCATTTGCGGTGATACCAATTACTGGTCCAGTCACTCTCTTCGGTCATAAGACTGCGATGCAAATGACGGATCTACCAGTTGGTGTCCTATACGTACTCGCAATCGCATCTGTAGGCGTTTACGGCATTGTTCTTGCGGGATGGTCTTCTGGATCCACGTATCCGCTGCTAGGTGGATTGCGCTCCAGTGCGCAGGTCATATCGTATGAAGTTGCGATGGGACTTTCACTCGTTGCAGTCTTCATTTACGCCGGGTCGATGTCCACCTCAGAGATCGTTGCCGCTCAACAGCAGTGGTGGTACTCGGTTGTTCTCTTTCCATCCTTCATAATTTATGCAATTTCAATGGTGGGCGAAACCAACCGGGCGCCATTCGACCTGGCAGAAGCAGAAGGCGAACTCGTAGGTGGCTTCCACACCGAGTATTCCTCACTTAAATTTGCACTCTTCTTCCTTGCTGAATACGTCAACATTGTGGCGGTTTCTGCGCTCGCAACTACGCTTTTCCTGGGGGGCTACCACGCTCTACCCGGACTTACTTTCACTGAAAACTGGCTCGGTGGGTGGTTCGTGCTTTTCTGGTTCATGGCGAAAGTCATCGGGTTCTTCTTCCTCTTTGTCTGGCTCCGCGGCACCCTTCCCCGTTTGCGGTATGACCAATTTATGAAGTTTGGCTGGAAAGTTCTGATACCCGCAAGTTTGTTCTGGATCATGGTCGTTGCCACCATGCGAGTCCTCTCACTACAGGGGGCTTCTCGAGTTTCCATTCTCATTTTTGCCAGCGTTGTGGTTTTGATCGTATTGGCCGTCAATATCGCTTTTGATTCCTCCCGAAAGCGTGTGAAGTCTGCTCCCGAGGTAGAAGTGCCCGAACCAAATTTCCCGGTTCCACAAATACCGACATCACGAGTGGAGGTGCCACGTGTCTAAGGTGCACGAGTATCCAGTTGAACCATCACCAGAACTTGTTAATTCCGATCTCGCTGTAAGCGCGGTTCCGACTGCGCCGGTTACTGAAGAAGGCACAAGGAGTTTTACTGCACAACTGCTCGGCTTCTGGGTGACTTTTCGAACCATGTTCAAGAAAGTGAACACGGTTGAGTACCCTGAAGTTAAAGAGCCGACAGCTCCACGTTTTCATGGACGTCACCAACTCAACCGTCACCCCGATGGATTAGAAAAATGTATTGGATGCGAACTGTGCGCTTGGGCGTGTCCAGCAGATGCGATTTATGTGGAGGGCGAATCCAATACCGAAGAGCATCGGATGTCTCCAGGGGAGCGGTATGGAAAGGTCTATCAGATCAATTACCTACGTTGCATATTCTGCGGACTCTGCATCGAAGCTTGCCCAACACGGGCCCTCACGATGACAAATGAATACGAACTTGCAGATGAATCTAGGTCCAAATTGATATTTGAAAAGGCCGACCTCCTCGCTCCTTTGAGAGATGGAATGTTGATGCCTCCGCATCCGATGTACCCAGATATGGATGACACAAATTATTACAAGGGCGACGTTCTCGGCTTCCATCCTTCTCAGGAGGTGAAGTCTTGATAAACATTGCGTTAGAACTTGGAAATACCCCCGCACCAGAAGCGACTCTATTTTGGATTCTTGGTCCGCTAGCGGTGCTTGCTGCGCTCGGTATGTTGTTGGCGAAGAAAGCAGTTCACTCCGCGATCTTGATGGCATGGGTCATGATTACTCTGGCGATCTTCTATATTGCTCAAGATGCATTGTTTCTTGGCATCGTTCAAATAGTTGTCTACACCGGTGCGGTCATGATGCTTTTCCTCTTTATCTTGATGCTGGTCGGCGTTGATTCAACTGATTCTTTGACTGAGACGATACGAGGACTTCGACCAATTGCAATTCTTGCTGCATTTGGTTTTGGCGGACTTCTTGTATCTCTTGTAGGTCGGGCGACTTTGGGTCACGACGCGGTTGGCTTGGAATCAGCAAATGCGCAAGGAAATGTCCCGGCACTCGCCCAACTTCTCTTCTCACGCTACGTCTGGGCTTTTGAGGTGGTTTCCGCGCTGCTTATCACTGCCGCCCTCGGCGCCATGGTTCTCGCACATACGCACCGAATCTCTTCACGACCGACTCAGCGAGATCTGTCGGTGATGCGTTTTCGCACGGACTCGCTAGCCAATGCGGCAGGGCTTCCAAACCCGGGTGTCTACGCGCTTCATAACGCCGTCGACGTTCCAGCGCTCCTTCCCGACGGATCCCCTGCCCCAAATTCAATTTCAGCAACGCTGGAAGCACGTGGTGATGTCATCGACTCGCGCCAGTTCCAACTAGGTGAAGTGGAGGAGGAGAAATGAACCCAGCAAATTATTTATACGTCTCCGCCCTACTCTTCACGATCGGCGCCATCGGGGTCGTGGTAAGACGTAATGCCATTGTCATATTTATGTGCGTTGAGTTGATGCTTAACGCCGCAAACCTGGCATTCGTAACATTTGCCAGAATAAATGGAAATCTTGACGGTCAGGTGATGGCTTTCTTCACTATGGTCGTTGCAGCATGCGAAGTTGTGGTGGGCCTGGCGATCATCGTCACCATTTATCGTTCGCGTCGTTCCGCATCAGTTGACGATGCCAGTTTGTTGAGACGGTGATTTGATGACCAGTAACTCGCTTGTTTATTTGATCGCACTGCCTCTCTTTGGGGCAGCTCTTCTAATGCTGGCCGGAAGACGATCTGATGGTTGGGGTCACATTCTCGCGACCCTTCTCTCTGGCGGCTCCTTTGTGGTCGGGCTCTACGAGTTCTCGCAAATGCTCTCTCGCTCAACCGAGAACCGAGTCGTCACTCAGAAGTTATTTAGTTGGATTTCCGTAGGCAGTTTCAACGTAGATGCTGGCTTGATGCTGGATCAACTATCGATCTGTTTTGTTCTGCTCATTACCGGTGTAGGCACATTGATTCATATTTATTCAATTGCCTACATGTCGCACGACCTTGATCGGCGTAGATTTTTTGCCTACCTCAACTTCTTCATAGCGGCGATGCTCCTTCTCGTCCTCGGAGATTCGTACCTCAACCTTTACGTGGGTTGGGAGGGTGTGGGTCTTGCTTCGTACTTGCTTATTGGATTCTGGAACCAGAAGCCGGCATATGCGACCGCGGCGAAAAAGGCTTTCATTGCCAACCGAGTTGGTGACCTCGGGCTCTCATTGGCCATCATGATCGCCTTTGCGACTCTTGGAACCGTCTCGTTCTCTGGCGTAAAAGAACATGCGGGGCAAGCCTCTACTGGAGCACTCACCGCGATCGGAATCATGCTTCTTGTTGCGGCAACCGGCAAGTCTGCACAATTCCCATTGCAGGCGTGGCTGGGAGATGCGATGGCGGGTCCAACTCCGGTCTCAGCCCTCATTCATGCCGCGACGATGGTTACCGCCGGCGTTTACTTAATTACGCGCTCCAACTTTATATTTGACGCCGCTCCGACAGCTCAACTTGCTGTGGCAATTGTCGGCGCGATCACGCTTCTCTTTGGTGCTGTTATCGGTATGGCTAAAGATGACATAAAGAAAGCGCTTGCTGCATCCACAATGTCGCAGATCGGCTACATGGTCCTGGGTGCGGGTCTTGGACCGGCCGGATATGCCTTTGCAATCATGCACTTGCTAACGCACGGTTTCTTCAAAGCGGGAATGTTCCTTGGTGCCGGATCGGTCATGCACGGCATGAATGATGAAGTGAATATGCGCAGATACGGTGGGCTCAGAAAATTCATGCCAATTACTTTTGCGACATTTGGTTTGGGCTATCTGGCAATTATTGGAGTGCCACCTTTTGCAGGTTTCTACTCCAAGGACAAGATCATTGAAGTTGCTTTCAATGCAGGCGGGATCAGAGGGGTTACTTTGGGGATTGCGGCTCTCCTCGGCGCGGCAATAACCGCGTTCTACATGACCCGGGTGGTCGTTCTGACCTTCGCTGGGAAAGCGCGTTGGGAAGATGAGGCTCATCCGCATGAGTCGCCAGTTCTAATGTGGGCGCCGATGGTCTTGCTGGCAGTTGGCTCGGTGGTCTCCGGATTCCTCTTTACGCAGGGCGATGCCCTTCGCAATTGGCTCGCCCCTATTGTCGAACCGGTTGAAGTTCACGAAAGCGAACTCTTAAGTCCGGCAGTTGTGTCAGTACTGGCGCTCGCCCTGGTTCTCCTCGGCGTCGGATTGGCAGTCCTGAAGTACCTCCGCCGCGAAGTTCCGGTTGTTGCGCCTGAGAATGTTTCGATCTTTACCAAACTGGCACGTCGAGATCTTCTGCAAGATGATTTCAACGAAGCGGTCTTTATGCGCCCTGGCCAGAAAATCACTCACGCCCTGGTTGAGACGGACCAAATCGTTATCGACGGCGCGGTTCGTGGAGTTGCCCGATTGGCGATCGATTCAGGTGGTGCACTGCGTACTACTCAGACTGGCTTCGTTCGTAGTTATGCAATGTGGATTCTGCTCGGAGCGATTGGCTTAATAGCCGCGATTTGGATGGTCACCTTGTGATGAACAGTTCTAATTGGTTGACAACACTAGGCGTCCTACCACTTGTGGGAGCACTGCTTATCAGCGCTCTGCCTAAGCAGAGCGAACTTAATGCGAAGCGGATTGCTTTTATGACGACATTGGTTGTTGCGGCAGTGACGGTGGCGATGGCTACCCAGTTCCAACGCGATAACGTCGAAATGCAATTCGTGCTGAATCGATCGTGGATACCTTCCTTGGGAATTAATTTTGCCCTGGGGGTAGATGGAATCGCCCTTGTTTTGATTCTCCTCTCGACACTCCTTGCACCGATCGTCGTGCTGGCGGGCTGGAATGAATCAGCGGGCGGTCGATGGAGTACTAAGACTTTCTACATTCTTCTTCTCATACTCGAGACAATGATGATTGGCGTCTTTGCCGCAACGGATGTCTTCCTTTTCTATGTTTTCTTCGAAGCGATGTTGATTCCTGTCTATTTCCTCATTGGGGGATATGGCAGCGGTGCACGATCTGCGGCGGCCGTAAAGTTCCTTCTTTACAGCCTTTTCGGTGGTTTGCTCATGCTGGCATCCATCATCGCTCTATACGTTATTTCGGGTGAGCAGGGCGGACACACCTTTGACATTGGCGCGCTCTCCCAACTACATATGAGTTCGACGACCCAGAATCTCCTCTTCTTGGGATTCTTTATTGCTTTCGCAATCAAGGCACCCCTCTGGCCATTCCACACTTGGTTGCCGGATGCGGCCGATGCTGCGACTCCTGGCACTTCTGTATTACTTTTAGGAGTACTCGATAAAGTCGGAACCTTCGGAATGATCCGCTATTGCCTCACGCTCTTTCCGGAGGCGTCAGAAACGTTTACACCCGTCATTATTGTTCTAGCAGTGATTTCGATCATTTATGGGGCATTTCTGGCGATTGGACAGAAGGATTTCAAAAGACTTATTGCATTCACGTCCATCTCCCACTTCGGATTTATCACAATGGGCATTTTTGCTATGACCTCCCAAGGGCAGTCCGGATCAACTCTTTACATGTTCAACCACGGCTTCTCGACTGCGGCGCTATTCCTGGTTGCCGGTTGGATGGCGGCGCGGCGTGGATCATCGAAGATTGCTGATTTCGGCGGGCTGCAACGCGTCACACCAGTTATGGCCTGGGTCTTCTTCTTTGCGGGAATGTCGAGTTTGGCACTACCTGGTCTTTCCAGTTTCGTGAGCGAATTCTTGGTTCTGGTTGGCACTTACACTCGATATCCAGTTGCTGCAGTAATTGGGGCATTTGGAATTGTGCTGGCAGCCCTATACATCTTGATACCAATCCAACGATCGCTGCATGGGCCAACGACGCCTGGCAATGAGTCGCTCACGGACCTCAACCTGCGAGAGAAAATAGCGATCGCGCCGGTTGTAGCAGTCATCCTTTTCCTGGGCTTCTATCCTTCTCCCTTACTCAATGTTATAAATCCTGCCTCCGAGCACGTTATTGCTAAGGCTGGTTTTAGTGACCCACTTCCTACAATCGATGCAAAGGTAGGCAAGTAATGCTCACTTTTACCTCGCCAGAACTTTCTTACCTCCTCTTGTCGCCCATGCTTATCGTCCTGGGCGGCGGCGTCATTGGAGTACTCATAGAAGCTTTCCTCTCTCGCAGAGTGCGCCCTGCAGCGCAATTGACGATTGCGCTAGGAACTCTCACCCTTGCCCTCGTGCAGGTCTGGAGGATTCGGCATGAGTCTTCCATCTCCGCCGCCATGGGCTCCGTGGCCATTGATGGACCCGCGGTCCTCTTGCAAGCATCCGTTCTTATCATCGCAATTTTGGGAGTTTTTCTGATTGCCGATCAGGGACATTTCACGGCACAGGCGGCGGCCATTCCGGGCTCGCCTGAGGAGAAAGAATCAATTCAACTGGGTGAGAAATTAACCGAGGTTTACCCACTCACCCTTTTCGCCGTTGCTGGCATGCTGCTATTTCCAGTTGCTACAGATCTCCTCACTCTTTTTGTAGCACTTGAAGTTCTATCATTGCCGCTTTATTTGATGGCAGGACTCTCTCGCCGAAGGAGGCTTCTCTCACAGGAAGCTGCCTTGAAGTACTTCTTACTGGGTGCTTTCTCATCCGCATTTTTCCTCTTTGGCGCAGCTTTTCTTTACGGATACTCTGGAACACTCTCGTTCTCGGGCATTTACGAGGCGGTCATTGGTGGCACGGCCAACTCAGTCTTTCTATTGATTGGCATGTCCTTCCTTTCTGTGGGATTGCTGTTCAAAGTCGGTGCGGTCCCCTTCCACGCATGGACACCTGATGTCTACCAAGGCGCTCCGACTCCGGTTACTGCATTTATGGCAGCGGCAACCAAAGTGGCGGCCTTCGGTGCAATGCTGCGAATTTTCTACACTGCTTTCCCAAATGCCTACTGGGATTGGCGTCCATTTCTGACTGTCATCGCGATTATCACCATGACCTTTGGATCACTTGTTGCGATTGCGCAGCGTGACATCAAACGGATGCTTGCTTACTCCTCTATTGCTCACGCAGGCTTCTTGATTACTGGCGTTCTGGCTCTCAACAAGTCTGGGCTAGATGCGACAATCTTCTATCTCTTCGCCTACGGCATTGCGACAGTCGGAGCATTTGGAATTGTCACCCTAGTCCGCGATTCCTCTGGTGAGGTTACGGATCTCAATCGCTGGGCAGGACTGGGAAAACGTTCGCCATTCATCGCAACAGTCTTTGCGACTCTCTTGCTTGCCTTTGCGGGCATCCCACTCACGAGCGGATTTATCGGAAAATTCTCGATATTTTCCGCGGCATATGAGGGTGGCAACAAGAGCGTGGTTATCGTGGGCGTACTTTCAAGTGCTATCGCTGCATATTTCTATATCCGAGTCATTGTCCTGATGTTCTTCACCGACCCTGCAGAAGATGGAACGGTTGTGGTTATTCCGGCACTCCTTACTCGAATTACCATCGTCGCCTCTTTTGTCATAACGATCTTCTTAGGTGTATTCCCCACGCCCCTTCTTAATTTTATCACTTCAACGGCAACCTTTATCCGCTGATGACGGCGTTTGGCATTCCAAATCTTTCTCCGACCCTTGAGCAAGATCTGATTGCCGGTTTAGTTCAAGTCGATGAGTTGTTGCGTAGCCATATCAAAGGTAAGTACCCATTAGTTGAGGAGACCGCTGGGCATTTGGCTGCCGCTGGAGGCAAGCGATTACGACCTTTACTCACATTGATTGCAGCTCAATATGGAGATCCAACCCGGTATGCGGTGATTCAAGCTGCGGTTGTGGCAGAACTTACGCACTTGGCGACGCTTTATCACGACGATGTAATGGACGATGCGCCCCTTCGTAGAGGAGTTGAGAGCGCCAACAACCGCTGGGGAAATACCGTTGCAATCTTGACGGGGGATTATCTTTTCGCGAAGTGCTCTGCACTTTTGGCAGAACTAGGTCCTGAGGCGGTTCGGTTGCAAGCGCGGACTTTTGAAAGGCTCGTTATTGGTCAGATCATGGAGACCCAAGGCCCCGATTCTGGAGAGGACCCACTTGCCCATTATTTGCAGGTGGTTGCAGACAAGACCGGTTCTCTTATTGCCACCAGTGCCAGATATGGCGCGCTTGTCTCTGGTGCAAATAGTGAGATTATGGAGAACGTGACCGTCTTCGGGGAGAAGATTGGGATCGCATTCCAATTGGCGGATGACATCATCGATATTTCGAGTGAATCAATAGATTCTGGAAAGACTCCCGGAACGGATTTACGCGAAGGAGTACCGACTTTGGTCACCCTTCGAGTCCTTGCTTCCACGAAGGAGGACGATCGCGATTTGCAGAAATTGCTTACGGCGCCAATCGAATCCGAGAAGGTAGTTGCCGAGGTCCTAGCCGCACTTCGATCGCACTCTGCCCTGGCCGAATCACGTGCACAATTGTTCGCGATAGCCGAACAGGCCCGAAATGCCCTTAAACCGCTGCCAATTTGCGACGCAACTTCCGCCCTATTTTCATTATGCGACGCAGTGGTAGAGCGCTCCCATTAAATTGAAATTGGAGTGGCTTCTTCTCCTATAAGATTCTGGCAGCAACTGACTAAAGGAATGGATCGCTATGGCAGCGCAACTAATTCACCCATTCACCTTCGGCGACCGAACCCAATCAGATTTATTGGGGGGCAAGGGCGCAAATCTTGCCGAGATGGTACGTATTGGGTTGCCAGTCCCTCCAGGATTCACGATCACCACTCAGGCATGTCGTGAGTTTCTTACATCAGGCCAGATGCCGGCCGGACTTCCCGGAGAGATTTCCACCTCGCTCGAGGAGCTAGAGAAAAGTTTGGGTAAGGAATTTGGCAATCCTGAAAAACCACTTTTGGTTTCTGTCCGCTCGGGCGCGAAGTTCTCAATGCCAGGAATGATGGAGACGGTGCTCAATGTTGGTATGACAGCTGAAGTTGCTCAGAGTATGGCCGATCAAACCGGAAATCCCAGATTTGCTTGGGATTCGTACCGGCGATTTATTGATATGTACGGTCGTACTGTCTGTGGAGTCGCGCTGTCTGAATTCCACCGAGTCGAAGCGCGCGTGTTAGCGGCATCGAACGTGAAGAGCATCCAAGGACTTGATGTCGCTGGACTGCAGATACTTGCAGATTCATACATTAAGGAAATTGAAGCTGTCACTGGAGAGCCCTTCCCGATAGATCCACATATCCATCTAATCCGATCCGTAGAGGCGGTTTTCCGTTCTTGGAATTCAGAGCGTGCGCAGGTTTACCGGCAACGTGAGCGAATTCCATCCGATTTAGGTACCGCGGTAAATATTCAAAGTATGGTCTTTGGAAACCTCAGCGATGATTCAGGGACTGGCGTTGCTTTCACTCGTGACCCCGCAACGGGCGCGAGTGGAAGCTATGGTGATTACCTTGCGCGAGCCCAAGGCGAGGATGTAGTAGCTGGCATTCGAAATACGATGTCACTTGCGGAATTTGCTGAGAATTCACCTGTCGTCGCAGCCGAATTAGAGCGTGTAATGAAGCTCCTGGAGGACCACTATCGGGATCTGTGCGATATTGAATTCACTGTTGAAAAGGGAAAACTCTGGATTCTCCAAACCCGGGTAGGTAAAAGAACTGCCGAAGCTGCCTTTCGAATCGCCACGCAACTGGTGGACGAGGGGAAGATTTCCATGGACGAGGCGTTGGTGCGTACCTCCGGAGATCAACTCGCGCAATTGATGTTCCCGCAATTTGACCTTTCGGCCTCTGTGAAGGAAATAGCGCGCGGAATTCCCGCATCTCCAGGCGCTGCCGTAGGAGAAGTGGTTTTTGATTCCAGGCGCGCTTTTGATTTAGCGCGGAGCGGAAAGAAAGTAATTCTGGTGCGCCGTGAGACCAGTCCGGATGACCTGGTTGGAATGGTTGCATCTGAGGGTATTTTGACTAGCCGGGGCGGAAAGACATCCCACGCTGCAGTCGTTGCCCGTGGAATGGGAAAGACGGCGGTTTGCGGCACGGAGAGCATTTCTGTTGATGAGCGAGCCTCCTTATTCACAGTCGGAAGTTTGACTGTCTACGAAGGCGAGACAATCTCCATCGACGGCACTACGGGCAAGGTTTATCAGGGGACAGTGCCAGTCATTGCTTCACCTGTTACTTCGTATTTGGAAGGCCGCCTCTCTGCTTCCAGCGATGAAGCATCCGCCGTCGTTAAAGCAGTCGACAGAATTCTCACCTATGCAGATGAGATCCGGATATTGCATGTGCGTACCAATGCTGACACTCCGGAAGACGCTATTCGTGCGCGAATTTTGGGCGCCGAAGGTGTGGGTCTCTGCCGAACAGAGCACATGTTCCTTGGACCGCGCCGAATGTATGTCGAGCGGCTGGTTCTTGCCGAGAACGAAGATGTCCAACGTGGAGTTATTGCAGAGATGGAGCCCTTGCAGCGAGCTGACTTCGTCGGCATCATGATGGCGATGTCAGGGTTGCCAGTGACTATCCGTCTGTTGGATCCACCCCTTCATGAATTCCTTCCGCCTCTGGCGGAGTTGTCTGCGCATATGGCCCGTGCTGAGGCGCTAGGGGAGGACATACCAGCCCGTGACCAGGCTATTTTTGCCGCAGTAAAGCGCCTGCATGAGTCAAATCCAATGTTGGGACTGCGTGGCGTGCGTCTGGGTATTTTGATTCCAGCTCTCTACAAAATGCAGGTACGTGCCCTGGTTCACGCCTACCTCGAGGTTCGCCGACTGGGCCATAATCCGCAACCAGAAGTGATGATTCCACTGGTTTCCACGCAGCGCGAGTTGTTGTATTTGCGTGAGACATTGGAAGCAGAAATCAAGAAGACTTTTGTGGGCACGGGTCAGAATCTTGATATTCCCATCGGGACAATGATTGAGACTCCCAGGGCGGCTATCACGGCCGATCGCATAGCAAACTATGCGGACTTCTTCTCCTTCGGCACAAATGATCTCACGCAGTTAACGTGGGGATTTAGTCGCGATGATGTTGAGTCCACATTTTTGCCGAGGTATTTGGATCTCGAGCTCCTTCCCTTTAGCCCTTTTGAGTCTCTGGATCAGGCAGGCGTTGGCATCTTGGTACGAAAGGCAACCGAACTTGCACGTACCGTTCGATCAGATTTCAAATTGGGTATCTGTGGCGAGCATGGTGGCGATCCACGGAGCATCCATTTCTTTCATGAACTTGGACTGGATTATGTTTCCTGTTCGCCGTTCCGCGTACCAGTTGCTCGTCTAGAGTCTGGACGTGCGACTGTTCTCAACGGCGCAGTGGGATCGACTAGTGCTTAATCTGATTCAGTGGTATTTCGAGTTGACTTTACTAGGTCTGCGCCGAGAAATGCCAGAGCAAGCCAGATAAGTCCGAATCCGAACGCACGCGCAAGGGGCATTGACTCATGATTTATGAATATGCCTACCAAGAACATGATGCCGGGAGTGATGTATTGCAGGAGGCCCGTAGTGGAGAGCGGTAAACGCGTTGTAGCGCCGTTAAATAGCAGAAGTGGCACAACGGTAATGATTCCGGCGCCTGCCAGTAGCAAAGAAATTCCCATCCCGGATCCGAAGTGGCCTTGCGAGTGTTGGCCCAACCAGATCAGGTAAAAGAGACTGGGAATCAGAACCACTGTTGTCTCTATCGAAAGTCCCTCTAAAGCCCCTACTTTCAATGATTTTTTGAAGAGGCTGTAGGAACTCCAAGAGATTGCCAGGGCCAGGGCGATGAAAGGAATTGCCCCGTATTGAACAGTCAGAGTTATTACTCCGACCGCAGCCAATCCGACTGCTACCCACTGCAATGGGCGGAGCCGTTCGCGAAATCCCAGGATGCCAAATGCCACACTTACAAGTGGCGTAATGAAATATCCCAATGATGCCTCTACGATTCGGTCGACCGTGACGGACCAAATGTAAACACCCCAGTTGACGGTAAGAAATAGTGAGGTGAGCGCCAACAACGCAAAGGTGCGACGATCACGAAAAATCGCGAAAGTGGCTTTGAGTTGTTTCCTAAACGCAAGCAAGACGATACAGACCAGAAGAGACCAGGCGCCGCGACTGGCAAGAATTTCAAAGGCGCTCGCCTCTTCTAGATATTTCCAGTAAAGCGGTAGCAGTCCCCAGAGCGTGTATGCGCTGATTCCATATATCAGCCCTATTTTGTGATGGTCAGAACTATTAATTCAGATTCACCTGTAATTCGTAAATTGGACTGCGAACTCCCACTTAGCTTCCTTGATCATTGCAATCGCGGTCTGCAGATCATCGCGACTCTTGCTAGTGACACGTAATTCATCACCCTGGATCTGGGTCTTTATACTCTTTGGACCCTCATCGCGAAGGAACTTGACGACCTTCTTTGCGTTCTCAGTTGTGATGCCCTCTTTGAGAGGGCAGGCTAGTTTATAAATCTTGCCGCTCAGGGCGGGCTTGCCTGGATCGATGTGCTTGAGGGACACTCCGCGCTTGACCAGTTTGTCCTTCAAGACGTCCAGAGTCGCGTTTGCCCGCTCCTCCGTGCCTGCCTCGATTGATATCTTCTCGCCCTCTAGTTCAATCTTGGCTCCGGTATTTTTGAAGTCGAATCGGGTATCAATCTCTCGAATCGCCTGGTTAACGGCGTTGTCGAGTTCCATCCGATCAATCTTGGAGACCACGTCAAAACTGCTATCTGCTGCCACGTCTCATCCCTTCTTGAGCATTATTCAAGACCCCCGCTGCCCAACCTGACCAAATACTCATCGGACTGGGGCCCAAAAGACGGTATTTGAGCCTACCTGCCTACGGTATCCTTTCACCTCGCAAGTTCCATAATTGCCGCACTTTGATCAACCTTGGCGGGTTGCCCGAGCGGCCAATGGGAGCGGACTGTAAATCCGCCGGCTACGCCTTCCAAGGTTCGAATCCTTGACCCGCCACCACATGTTGAGCCTGTGCTTGGCTCAAGAAATGGATCTGCGTCGGAGAATAAAGCATTAGTTCTTCGCGAAAATGCCCCAGCAAAAATATCAGCAGAGCCGAATTATTTGACTAATTTCCAGTCTCTCGGACCGTCGCACCAGTGGACAAACCAAATCCCACGGAAGGTCACCGTACCGACATTTCGAAACTTATGGGGTATGGATGAGTCAAAACCGATCGAGTGATTCTTGGAAAGAGTCAACATAAGATCGCCGATGACAACTTCTACTTCTCCTTCTAGTGCGTATGCGTATTCATAGCCATGGTGGGTGGCAAGTGCCCCAGCGTCGAGAGATTCGGTGCCCGGTTCGTAAACAATTTCCATGAAATTAACGGATTTCTCCGTGGTGGCCGCTAGTCGCTCCCATTGAATCCCAGACTCCGTTGTGATTAGGCTGCGATTTCCAGGACTCACAGTCGATATTCGAGCCTGTGATTCGTCCCAAACAGCATGCGGATGAGTGGACTCGTCTTTTTTGACAATTTCCGGACTCACCTTCGAACTGGCGGTGGTCTTCCCATTCCAATTAGATTCAAAAAGTGCATCCATGGGGACGCCAAAAAGCGTGGCAAAGCCGTAGAGGGTCGCTACCGATGGTTGCGATTTCCCATTCTCGATCTGTGAGACAAATGATGGTGAGACTTCTAATTGGCGGGCGACCTCGCGTAGCGAAAGATCCGCTCCCTGACGTATTTCCTTCAGCCGGGGTCCGATGTGTTCGATAGATCTCGCCATGGCCTCCCTCTCTTCAGCAAGGTGTGCGCTCACCTTCAATTCGACTTGTCGCTAACGGGGGGATTATTCCAGTGTTTACCTCCGCTGTACAGTTCAGTCGCAAATGCGAGTCGTCCCGCCGACCGTCGGTTCTCCTCATGGAAGGCCTTTCGCTACCGCGGGTTGGCGTAGTTCCGTCCCATCGTCCAAACGTTAAGTGAGAGTTTCGGAATATTCGCGGGGTGTAAACCTATGCTAAATTCCCGCCCATAGCACACCTGAGGTGAGTAAACGAACCTGTATACCAAATGAAGGAATGGGAGAGTCGATGAGCCAGTCACATGTCCTTGCCACATTAAAGGTTCTCAAGGAACCAGCATTAACTAGCACCCCCAGAAGTGGCTCCCCGGAAGTTCGCAAGATTGTCGAAGATGTCATCGCGGATATCCGAAATCGCGGAGACATTGCTGTTCGCGAGTATTCCGAAAAGTTTGATCATTGGACTCCTAAGTCATTTCGATTGAGCCCGCAAGAAGTTGAAGAAATCGTATCTCGAGTTCCTCACCAGGTGATTGAGGATATTAAGTTTGTACAATCACAAGTTCGCACAATGGCTCAGAAACAACTCGAATCCTTAACCGAATTTGAAATCGAAACACTTCCTGGCGTTTTATTGGGGCAGAAAAACATTCCAATTACCGCACTTGGCGCATACATCCCTGGCGGAAAGTACCCACTCTTGGCATCGGCGCATATGACCATAGTGACTGCAAAGGTTGCGGGCGTTAAACGCGTTATGGCCGCGACACCGCCTATCAAAGGTGAAATTCCCGAAGCGACCATTGCTGCAATGCACTTGGCTGGCGCCGATGAGATCTACCTTCTCGGTGGTGTCCAAGCCGTGGCCGCGATGGCCATCGGTACAGAAACGGTTGCTCCTGTCTCACTAATAGCCGGACCCGGAAATGCATTTGTAGCTGAGGCGAAACGTCAATTGTTTGGTGAAGTGGGCATTGATTTATTTGCAGGACCTACCGAAATTCTCATAATCGCCGACGAAGAAGCCGATCCATTTATTGTCGCTGTTGATCTTCTTTCACAAGCCGAACATGGCCCGGAATCTCCAGCGATTCTGATAACGACTTCGGAATCCCTGGGACTTAAGGTAATTGAGCACGTCGAACGCATTCTCCCTGGCATGCCCACTAAAGATTTCGCTGCGCCTGCCTGGCGTGATTTTGGTGCTGTATATGTGGTCCCATCGCTAGATGAGGCATACGCTCTCGCAGATAGTTTCGCCTCAGAGCATGTGCAGATCCTAACTAAATCACCCCGTGAAGCCCTTGAGAAAATGGTTCACTACGGTGCGCTTTTTCTAGGAGAAGGTACATGTGTTTCATACGGAGATAAAGTGATTGGCACCAACCACGTTTTGCCTACTAAAGGCGCCGCTCGATACACGGGTGGACTTTGGGTTGGCAAGTTCTTGCGCACTGTCACCTATCAGGAGGTTACAGACAAGAAATCAAGCGCCCTGCTTGGAGAAGTATGTGGTCGCGCCTCACGAGTAGAGCGTTTTGAGGGTCACGCACGATCGGGAGATGTTCGCGCGGCTAAATACGGTGGCAAAGAGATTGCCTGGGACGATCACGACTTCAACGCATAGTCGCGCAGAATCGATACAACGACGATGTTCCAACTAGACGGCAAGAAGGCTTTAGTGACCGGTGCTGCCGGTGGTTTGGGCAAAGCTATTGCTGATGGTCTTTTCCGACAGGGAGCATTGGTCTATGGAACGAGTCGCGATCAAGCAACTGCTGAAATTCTCGCCGCTAGATACGGATCAGAACCCGTAATTCTAGACCAGGCCGATTTAGGAGGGATTGAAGCCGCGGTTGAAGGAATATATGAACTAAGCGGCGGCATCGATCTACTTTGTAATAATGCTGGAATCAACTTTCCGCAAAAAGCAACTGAAGTAGATGTAGAAACGTGGAACAAGATACTAAATGTGAATCTGTCGGGCGTCTTTTTCCTTTCGCAATCAATGGGAAAACATTGGATCCGAGATGGAATTAAAGGAAGCATTGTAAACGTAAGTTCTCAAGCTGGAAGTGTCGCAATTGAAGAACGGGCCAGTTATGGAGCAAGTAAGGCAGGACTTTCGCATTTAACCAAAGTCTTGGCCCTTGAATGGGCTCCATATGGAATCAGAGTTAATGCCGTAGCGCCGACATTTATACGTACAGAGCTGACTAAATCGACTCTCAGCGAACCTGGATGGGCGGAAGAGTTACTCTCTCGAGTTCCCTTAGGACGGTTCGGAACGCCCGAAGATGTAGCGGGCGCGGTGGTTTATCTATTTTCCGAGGAGGCCAGCCTTGTGACTGGGCACGTACTAACTGTTGACGGCGGATACACGATTCGATGAAGGAGTAGATGGCGCCATGAGAGATGAAGAGTCGACCATTATCGCAATTGTCGGAGCCGGTTATATGGGCGGAGGAATGGCTCAAGTTTTTGCGCTTGCGGGATATCGATGTTTCTTGGCCGATGTGAATTTTGACATTGCCCAAAACTCCTACAGTCGATTGATCAAAGAAGCCGAAGCTTTCGAAGCACAAGGTTTGTTTGCAAAAGGAAGTGCCAAGTTGATAGCCAGCAACCTCAACGTTGCACAGAGCATTGAGTCTGCTGCCAGCCAAGCGGATTACATTGCAGAAGTTGTGCCAGAAGTGGCTGAAATCAAAAGGGATGTTCTGACGAGAATCAGTGGGTCCGCGCGCGCTGACGCGATAATTGCATCAAACACTTCAGCAATTCCGATTTCCAAATTAGTGCAATGGGTATCAAACCCAGAGCGGTTTCTCGGCGTCCATTGGATGAATCCAGCGCCTTTTGTTCCCGGCGTTGAATTGATTGCCTCTCCGAATACGAGTGAGGAAGTTCTTCAATTTGTCGAACATCTTATTGGCGGCGTCGAGAAGGTTACTTGTCGAGTCTCTGATGTTGCCGGCTTCATTGCGAATCGTCTCCAGTTCGCACTTTATCGAGAAGCCGTCACGATGTTTGAAGAGGGGGCAGCAACGCCAGAAGAAGTTGACACTGTTGTTAGTAATACCTTTGGATTCCGACTGGCATTCTTTGGTCCCTTCGCTATAGCTGATATGGCCGGTTTGGATGTTTATCAAGGTGCATACCGAAGTTTGTCTGAAGCCTATGGTGAGAGATTCTCTGCTCCTGCATCACTTCTGGAGAAAACACGTTCCGGTGAATTTGGATTGAAGACAGGCGGCGGCTACGTGGGATTAGATGTTGAGCAAAGAGAGGAGATTGTTGCCTATCGGAATCGTGCATACGCGGCTCTATCTCAACTTAAGAAGGAACTAGGTACGCCCCCGGGCTTCCCGACTACAAGAAATTGCTAACAATTTCGTTATAAGAATTCGACCTTCAATTGATTAATCAAATGGCAGTGTGCGATTATTCGCCTCGGTAACATTTTAATAACAGAGAATTTATAGATGACCCCGCTAAATGAGCGTGATTTCGAGCTAATTTTGAAATTTTCGCCTTGTACTTCATAAAAAGAGTCGGAAAAGAAGCAGTCTTAGCCCGAAGAACGGAGCTGTAAGCACTTTTTTGAGTGTTAATACATAGTTAACATTGGGTGATCTTCATAACAGTTTGACTTGACGAATTGTTTTCCCTTGCTTACTATCCAACCACTCATAGGGGGTTCGCCTTGAAATATGAAGTATTAGTTAACACGAGTGCTACTTCCGTGCTGAATTTTCGAGGGCCGATTTCAATGGTGATTGAGGAGAAAATGTGATGAGTCCAATGCAACCAGAGAACACCCGTGATGAACGAGTCCTGGCGGGAGAGGAAGCTGGTTTCGGCCGCGCACTAAAGCCTGGCAAACGTCCTGCATTAATTTTAGTTGATTTTGTAAAAGCTTATTTCGAACCAGGTGCGCAGCTGTACATGGGTATTGATAGTTGTTTGCATTCTGCAGCGCGTTTGTTAAAAGCAGCGCGCGACGCAGGCATTCTGGTTGTTCACACACAGGTCTCGTATTCCGAAGGCGGCACCGATGGTGGGCATTTCTTTCATAAGATCGATGCACTTAAACATTTCGTTGGTAATGGACCACTTGGTCAGATAATGCCAGAGGTGCAGCCGCTGTCAGACGAAGTGATAATTGTTAAGCAATATGCAAGTTCATTTTTCGGGACCTCGCTCTCTTCCACACTGCAAGCAAGTGGAGTCGACACGTTAATTATCACGGGCGTAAGTACGAGTGGTTGCGTGCGCGCCACAGCGGTGGACGCAATTCAGCATGGGTTTATTCCGTTGGTATGTCGTGAATCAGTAGGTGACCGCAACGACGGTCCGCATGAAGCGAACTTGTTTGATCTGCAAGCGAAATATGCAGAAGTAATGTCCGAAGAGTCGATCCTGCAGTATTTATCTTCACTCACGGGGAGTGCCTAAACAATATGACAAATATCAAAGGGACATCAGAGCAGGATCCAAAATCATCGGTGATTTCAGACGGATCGACTCGGCGAGTTCGAATCCCTCAATTGGCGCAGGGGCTTGAGCGTTATGGAGTCCTACTTGCCTGGATCGCGGTTGCAGGATTGTTCTCATTCTTACTTCCTGACACTTTTCCCACGCTATCTACTGCCAGACTGATTTTCGGTACACAGACCGTAATTCTTTTTGCAACCATCGGCCTCATGTTCTCCCTTGCAGTTGGTGAGTTCGACTTGTCGATGGGAAGCATGGTGGGTTTTGGTGGCTCTATGTTGGCAGTACTAAACGGCAATAATGACTGGCCAGCATGGGCGGCAATTGGAGTTACTCTCATTGTCAGTTTTCTATTCGGATGTATTAATGCTTTCCTCGCGGTTTATATTGGCGTGCAATCGATAATTATCACTCTTGGAACGGGAACACTGCTGGCCGGTTTGACGCTGGCGGTAACCGGTGGCCATGTTGTCACTGGGATGTCCACATCCATGGTTGATGTAATTACAAAACAGTTTCTGGGAATCCCTTTGCCTTTTTATCTTGCAGTACTGCTCACATTGGTGGCTTGGTTTATCCTGCAACAGACGCCACTTGGTCGCAGGATGATATTTGTGCAAGAAAATCGTGAAGTTGCTCGACTTGCCGGCTTAAAAGTAAAGCGGATCCGAGCGGGTGGCCTCATTGCCACATCCACAATCGCTGGCTTTGCCGGAATTATTTTGGCTGGAACGAATGGTGCGGCTAACCCGCAAGCAGGTGCGTACTACCTTTTGCCAGCTTTTGCCGCGGCCTTTTTAGGATCTACGGCGATTATCCCCGGGAGGTTTAATGCCATCGGTACTTTCGTCGCCGTCTATTTCCTTGTCACAGGCATTACAGGTTTGCAATACCTCGGTTATGCCGGTTGGCCGGAGCAGGTCTTTTACGGCGGATCTCTCGTCGCTGCAGTCACGATCAGTCATTTAGTGGGGCGACACCAGATAAAGGGTAGTTAGCAATCGCCCGCCAGATAAAGAGATGGACAACTTAACAAAAAACGAATAGAGAAAGGCAACAAAAAAATAGAGTCCTCGAATTAATCGGGGACCACCTAAGGAGGAAGCAATGAGAAGTACACCCAATGCGCGTCCCGAAACGGGAAGTAGGCCTCGAAAGAAGAGTTTCGTAGCCCTATCTCTTACGGTCGGTATTGCAGTTACCACTTCACTACTAGTAGCTCCAACCGTGGTAGCAAATGCTGCCTCCGGTACCTCTGCGTCCGCGGGCCTAATTCAAGCCACCGCAACTGTAAAGAAGTTCAGAAAACCACCAGTTTGGAAGGGTCCATCGGCCACGGTTAAGGTTTCTGGATTGAAAGGCAAGAGAGTCGTTTACATCAACGTCTCAAGCGGTATTCCAGTTCTAAAATATTGGTCTGACCATATAACTTCCCTCGCCTTCAAGTACGGCGGAGTAAAAGTTGAAGTTGTAGATGCAAAAGGTTCAGTTGACGAAGCTAATAAGGGCTTTGCAATGGCTATCGCAACAAAGGCCGATGCCGTTCTTCTCCAGGCTTTCCCTGCCTCCCTTTTCCAAAAGCAGATTGCCGATGCGCACGCAGCTGGCATTAAAGTCATTACCGGTAACACAGGTGTTCCTGGAGATGTCTCTGGCGGACAAGATGCTGAAGTGAGCTTCGACTATGCACTTGTCGGTCGCCTCATTGCTGACTGGTTCATTATGGACTCGAAGGGCAAGGGCAAGGCTCTCCTTGTAAGTTCCAACGATGTTCCAGCATCTCCTACTCAAGCAAATGCGACACTGGCAGAAGTAAAGAAACTCTGCCCAGGATGCGATATTGAGGTCAAGGACGTCCAGATTCCACAGTGGGAAACATCAATCCCAACTCTTTTCCAGTCCACGATCAATACTCAGCCGGACCGCACCTACTTGCTTCCAATTTACGATGGCCAGTCACTTCCTGGCTTGGGTGCAATTAGAACTGCCGGTGCTGGTGGCAAGGTCAAGGTTGGAACCTTCAACGCGACTCCTGGCATCGTCCAATCCTTAAATGACCCTAAGAGCGGTCTTAAGTTGGATGTTGGTGGGAACAATGAATGGTGGTCATATGCAGGGACAGACACAATCTTCCGTGTGTTGAGTGGCACCGCTCCTATCAAAAATTACAACGTTGGATTACGTATTTTTGATACCACGAACTCGAACTTGATCAAGGGCGATGATGACGGTCCTTGGTATGGATACACCGGCTTCAGAGGGCGATTCACAGCACTCTGGAAGAAGTAGATCCCGTTTCAACCCGTGGGTGTGATTTCACACCCACGGGTTGAATCCCAAAAACTGCGAAATTGAAACTCACTTTTGAAGGAGTTGATTATGGCTACCACTGAAGAATTGCAGCGCGATGCGCAGCGCACCCTTAGTGCTCGCCACGTTGCCAAGACCTTTAATGGAGTTACCGTTCTCTCGGGCGTTTCACTTGATATTGCGCGCGGCGAAGTGGTGGCCTTGATCGGGCAGAATGGCAGCGGAAAATCAACGTTTATTAAGATTTTATCTGGCTTTCACTCCCCAGACTCCGGTGCGGAGGTGTGTATGGGAGGCGAGGATGTCGCCACGGTTCTCGACCAGGGTCCTGGCCGTACTGGAATGGCTTTCATCCACCAAGATTTGCCGTTGGTGGAGTCGATGACGATTCTGGAAAACTTACGCGTCGCGAGATTTACCACTGGCTTTGCCCGTCGGATTCGTTGGAGTGAAGAAGAGGCGCTGGTAAAGCGCATGCTCGCGACGGTTGGACTGGACCTGTCTCCTCACTTTCGGGTTGGACAACTCTCCGTTACCGAGCAAGCGTTAGTTTCGATTGCACGAGGGCTCTCCGAAGTTGAATCCGAAAATTCAACCGGGCCAAGACTTCTGGTTCTGGATGAGCCGACCGCCTATCTGCCGCAGGACGGAGTAAAGCGCCTTTTTAAAGTTGTGCAGGACTTAGCTAGTCAAGGCGTCAGTATTTTGTTTGTCTCGCACCGTCTGGATGAGGTGCTTGATCACTGCACGCGAGCAGTTGTCTTTCGTGGCGGTCAACTCGTCGCTGATATTCCGACTGAAGGAAAAACTGAACGAGATCTCGTTGAAATAATGCTTGGTCGATCTCCTGAAAGTATTTACCCTGACCGTGATGGTGGCGCTGGAGAAGTGATCTTTGAGGTCCAAGGACTTGAAGGGAATCAGGTTCGAGGAATCAATTTTGATGGACGTCGCGGCGAAATTGTTGGATTCGTAGGCCTTCCTGGTGAAGGTTACGACGAGATTCCATACTTACTTGTTGGCGCCCAAAGTTGTTTGGGAGGCACCGCCGTAATCGATGGTGTCAGTATCAAATTACAAGATTGTGATCCAGGAGAGGCGATTAAGAACGGCATCGTTCTGTTGCCCGCAGACCGAAAGGGTGCCAGCGGCGCCGTCACCCTTGCTGTGGGGGAGAATCTCACACTTCCAACCTTGTCTCGGTATACGACATTCAATTCTGTAATCCGCCACGGTGCAGAGCGACGGGCGGTTGCTGCCGAACTCGAGCGATTCACTGTCACTCCACCAAATGGGAAGGCGCCCTTGGCGACTCTCAGCGGTGGAAACCAACAGAAGGTACTTCTTGCGAAATGGGCAATCGCCGAACCTAAAGTGTTTATCCTTCACGAGCCCACGCACGGCGTAGATGTTGGGGCTAAGCGCGAAGTATTCGCTCAACTCGACTTACTCGCGCGAAAGGGCGCAGTGTTATTGATTAGTAGTGTCGAGTACGAAGATCTTGTTCAGATGTGTGATCGAGTGCATGTGATACGTAAAGGTGTCATTATCCGCACCTTCGAAGGTGATTCCTTGAATGCACATGACCTCGCCTCTGCGGTGCATGAACGATGAGAATCGTCGGTGCGGTGCTTGAACGCGCGAATGAACCAAGGCCATATGCAACGAGCCATCCGATTCGGGTTCAGACTCTCGAGTTGGATGCGCCTGGACCAGGAGAGCTTCTAGTCAGAATTGAAATCGCGAGCGTATGCCATTCCGATTTGTCTGTAGTGAATGGGAGTAGACCACGGCCAATTCCAATGCTACTTGGACATGAAGCTGCCGGCATTGTGGAGGACATCGGGGAGGGCGTTCAAGACATTGAGTTGGGTCAGCGCGTCGTCACTACCTTCTTGCCTCGCTGCGAAGAATGTCATGCCTGCGCATCCGGCGGCCGCGCTCCGTGTATCAACGGAAGCGCATCTAATGGTTCAGGAACATTGTTACGTGGGGGTTCGCGCCTACATGTAGATGGAGTAGAGGTTCGTCATCACCTTGGTGTTTCGGGTTTTGCTACCTACGCTGTTGTCGACCGTCGATCAGTCGTCGTCGTTGATCCGGATGTACCAGCCAGAATCGCGGCAATGATGGGATGTGCTGTACTCACTGGTGGAGGGGCGGTCATTAATTCAGGTCAACTCCGTACGGGGGAAACGCTGGCTGTAGTCGGATTGGGTGGCGTTGGAATGGCCGCAGTCCTCACCGGACTGGCTCATGAAGGCGTTCGCGTCATCGGAATTGATGCGAGGCCGGAGAAACTTTCGTTGGCCCGTGAGTTTGGAGTACACGAAGTCTATCTGCCTGAGGAAGCGAGTGGATCTGCAATCCGCGCCGATGTTGTAGTTGAAGCGGTGGGGAGCGCAAGGGCATGTGAGGCTGCCATCGCATTGACTGCGCCAGGCGGAAGAACAGTTTTGGTCGGCTTACCGCCCGTAAGTGAGAGCGCAACAGTTTCACCCCTTAGTTTGGTAGCCGAAGGGCGTTCGATAATTGGAAGTTATATGGGTTCGTCGGTTCCTTCGCGCGATGTTCCAAGATTTGTTGACATGTGGCGTACTGGAAGACTTCCACTTGAAAAACTAATCTCGGCGGAAATTGAGCTTGAGAATATAAATGAAGCTATGGATCAACTTGCCGATGGGAACGCGATTCGTCAGTTGATTGTCTTTGATGAAAACAGAATTGCAAGAGTGCAATCAGTCGGATCTTTATGATCTGGCTGCCGATAGAGATCATTTGATCTGAAATGCAAGATTGAGATAAAGGGGACTGATTCCGATGAGTCATGCGAGCACACTTAGGACATTGATAGCTGGAACGACTGGAAATCCTCTGGTTCTGCCTGGGGTCGGTTCACCGTTGGAAGCGCTTAGTGCAGAATCAGCCGGTTTCCAATCCATCTACATAAGTGGCTACGCAGTTGCAGCCTGGCGTCACGGACTTCCAGATATTGGGTTGCTTGGGGTCACTGATACTGGTGACGCGCTCGCGGCAATTTCGAGAGTTGTATCCTTGCCGATCATTGTCGACGCGGATACCGGCTATGGCGGACCTGCTTCTGTTCATTCGAACATTCGGCTGCTCGAATCTTTGGGCGCGGCGGCCATTCAAATTGAGGACCAGACGTGGCCAAAAAAGTGCGGTCACATGCGCAATAAAGAGGTGATCAGCGCAGAGGATGCTGCTAAGAAGATTGCGGCCGCTGTTGAGGCACGAACCAATCCAGACACGGTCATTATCGCCCGAACTGATGCTATAGGTCCTCATGGATTGGACGAGGCACTCAAGCGCGCCCGCATGTTCCGTGATGCCGGCGCAGACGTTCTTTTCCTTGACGCACCCGAGTCCATTGAGGAATTGACAACTATTGGGAAGCAATTAGACGGACCACTTATGGTAAATATGAGTGAGGGCGGACTGACGCCTGCGATGTCCGCTACAGAATTTCATGCCTTGGGATTTGGAATTGTCGCTTTCCCAACAGCGGCGCTTCGAGTTGCAGCCAAGTCTTTTGAGCAGTTGTTCAGTGATTTGATGAAGTATGGAGACACACGAGCGTGGAGTGATCGCATGTTCACACTTGATGCTCTGAATCAACTGGTGGACCTTGAAAAATATGTCGAGATCGATAAGAAGACACTGCGGTAATTGTGGCGAGGAGCTGAGGTGATACACGTGGACGGCGGCAACAAGTTGCCATTAGCCGATCTGAGAGTTATTGAACTCGGATCGCTGTTGGCTGGTCCTTTCTGTGGTCAATTACTGGGAGATTTCGGCGCGGAAGTAATAAAGGTTGAAGATCCAGGAGTCGGCGATCCGATGCGCCAGTGGGGTCGCGAAAAACCATATGGCAATTCGCTCTGGTGGCCTGTTGTTGCGCGGAATAAGAAATCCATTACCGCCAATTTGAGGACAAAGGATGGCCAGGATCTGATCCGCAAACTTGTCGCCCAGGCAGACATTCTTCTCGAGAATTTTCGACCCGGCACTCTTGAACAGTGGGGGTTGAGCCCTGAGGAATTGTGGAAGATTAACCCCGGTTTGATCATCACGCGAGTTACCGGTTTCGGACAAACAGGGCCATATTCTAAGCGTGCAGGTTTCGGTTCCATTGGCGAGGCAATGGGTGGAATTCGCTATACAACAGGGGACCCCGATCGTCAGCCATCTCGAACTGGGGTTTCACTTGGTGATTCACTCGCGGCAACGTATGCAGCTCTTGGCACCCTTGTGGCCTTGCATTATCGGACTCGTACTGGGCGTGGTCAGGTGGTGGACTCTGCAATTTATGAAGCAGTTTTGGCCATGATGGAGTCGCTGATTCCCGAATGGCAGATTGCGGGCTATCAACGCGAACGCACGGGAGCAACTTTGCCTAATGTGGCTCCTAGCAACGTTTACCCGACGCTAGACGGGGAAATGATTTTGATTGCGGCGAATCAAGACACTGTCTTTCGCCGTCTAGCCGAAGCGATGAACCAACCTGAATTGGCCGATGATGTTCGATATGCAACCCACGGGGCTCGCGGGAGCAACATGGACTACCTGGACGGACTCATCGCCCGATGGACAACAATGATAAAAGCTGACGACCTGCTTGAGCAATTACATACGGCAGGAGTGCCTTGTGGGCGCATTTTCCGCGCAAAAGATATGTTGACTGACCCACATTTCGCTGCCCGTGAATCGATAGTGAAACTCAACCATCCAGAATTCGGTGAGTTTGCAATGCAGAACGTTTTTCCCCGCTTGTCAGAAAGCCCCGGGGGTGTCCGACATGTCGGACCAACCCTCGGTGAACATAACCTAGAAATATACCAAGGCTTGTTGGGTCTCAACGATGACGAACTGTCTTCGTTGCACGCAACTGGCGTCATCTAAGGAGATCATATGACTTATCGTCTCGGCGTCGATGTAGGTGGAACGTTCACCGACATATTACTTATGAATGAAGAAACTGGTGAAACTTTCCGAGCCAAGACTTCCTCAACACCTGAGGACCAGTCCATCGGCGTTCTGCGTGGAATTGAGCGCGCATGCCAGGAAGCTGGGATAAGTCTTGATCAAATTGGGGAGGTACTTCACGGAACCACGGTCGCCACCAATGCAATCTTGGAAGGCAAGGGTGCCCGAGTAGGCCTGGTGACGACAAGTGGCTTTAGGCAGGTGCTGCAGATTGCTCGCTCCTTCGTGCCTGGCGGACTTGCCGGATGGATTATTTGGCCAAAGCCCGAACCGTTAGCATCGTTAGAGGATACGGTCGAAGTTCGAGAGCGCATTGCCGCTACGGGAGAGATCGTTACGCCTCTGGATGAAGAAGATGTCCGTGTGCAGTTGCGAAAACTTGGCACTCGCGGAATCGAAGCGTTGAGCATCAGCTTGATCAACTCCTATACAAACTCAAAGCACGAAGAACGAATTGCAGAGATTGCGGCGGAGGAACTACCAGGCATGGCCATTTCCCTCTCTTCGTCCGTGCTTCCAGAGTTGAGGGAGTATGAGCGAACAATCACCACGGTTGCCAATGCATATGTGCAGCCCCATGTAGCTCGATACGTGGCCAATCTCGAATCACAACTCCAAGGTTCTGGCGTGCAGGGAAAACTGTTCATTCTCAAGAGTGATGGTGGTCTCGTCTCCGCCCCAACAGCAGCGGATAATCCGGTTGCGCTTCTACTCTCTGGTCCGGCTGGCGGAGTTGCCGGTGCAGTTTGGGTTGCCGAGCAAACTGGCTATAGAGATTTCTTGACCATTGATATCGGCGGAACTTCTACCGACGTTGCTTTAGTTCAGGGGCTAACACCCAGAGTTGGTCGCGAGACGACGGTCGGTGATCTTAAAGTGCGTGCAACGTCCATCGATGTTCGTACCGTCGGTGCGGGCGGCGGATCGATTGCACACGTACCAGCGTTGACGAAGGCTTTACGAGTAGGTCCACAAAGTGCTGGTGCAGTACCTGGTCCTGCAGCGTATGGGTCTGGTGGAGTAGAACCAACGGTAACCGATGCGAATGTTGTGCTCGGATACCTACCGACAGAACTTGCCGGTGGTGAGATTTCACTCGATCGTGTAGCTGCCCGAAATGCGGTCCAGCGGATCGTTGATGCAACATCACTGGGGTCGGTTGAAGCCGCTGCGGCAGGCATAATCGACATTGTCAATGAAAATATGTTGGGCGCGCTTCGACTTGTTTCGGTCCAACAGGGATTCGATCCGCGTGAATTTGCGCTTGTCGCCTTCGGGGGCGCTGGTCCACTACACGCTAACGCTCTAGGAATTTTAACGGGAGCTTGGCCAGTGATTATTCCGCCATCTCCCGGCGTGCTCTGTGCATATGGAGATGCGACAACTAACCTCCGAAACGAATCAGTTCGAACATTAATCCGCAGATTCACCGAACTAACTGATGACAAGTTCAAGGAAATGCTGCTTGAACTCGCCACAAATGCGCGGGTCTCACTCACGGTTGGAGGTATTGCTGAATCAGATCAACAGATTACTTACTCTGCCGATTTGCGATATCACGGCCAGGGGTTTGAAATTCCAGTAGCCATCGACATTGATTCATTTGACGGTAACGGTGGAGGACTCAACGCGTTGCGCTTAGCCTTCGACGCCGAGCACGAAAGGCTTTTCTCCTTCCTCCTCGACGCAGAGCATGAGTTGGTTACGGTTCGAGCCACCGCAAGTGGTCCTCGACCTGAGATCGCCGCACCTGTACTTCCTGAGGGTGGCATCGACCCTTCAGCGGCGCTACGGGGTACGACGGAAATCTGGGCCGAAGGCGGCCTTGTAAAGGCAAACATCTACGATCGCACGAAACTGAAAGCACGAAATGTGATTCATGGTCCAGCGATTGTTACTGAAATGGATTCCACCACACTCGTTTTACCAGGCCACGCTGCGACGGTACATCGCAGTGGGAGCATTCTTATCGAACCCTTTGGCATCAACGAAACCCTGGAAGGCTGACCCATGGCAAAATTAATTGAAACGGCGACTGAGCCGCTGCGCTCCGTGGAAGTAGATGTGGTCACACTTGACCTTGTCGAGAATGCCCTGCGAAACGCACGTTATGAGATGGACGAAGTGCTATTTCGGACTGCTCTCTCACCAGGCATCCGAGAGCAGCACGATGAGTTTCCTCTGATCGCCAATCGCGAGGGGAAAATGGTTGTTGGTCAGTTTGGCTTGTCGGTGCCGGACTTTCTGGATAATTTTGATGGCACCATCGAAGAAGGTGATGTTCTCTTGACATCAGATCCATACTCTTGTGGGGGTTCGATCAGTCACGCCAACGACTGGTTGGTAGTCATGCCAATCTTCTTTGAAGGCCGCATTATCGGATGGTCGGCGATGTTCGGACACATGTCGGATGTCGGTGGGAAAACCCCGGCATCAATGCCTACTGACGCGAAGACAATTTTCGAAGAAGGCATCGTCATTCCACCTTTCAGACTGTATAAGAAAGGCGAACTTGACCATGACGCTCTGAAGATTATCCTCAATCAGGTCCGCAAACCGGATTGGAACAGAGCCGACCTAAACGGACTTGTTGCAGCGTGTCGAACGGCCGGTCGTCGAGTGCAGGAAATGTGCACACGATTTGGTGTGGACGTCTTCGATTCGGCTTTGACCGCTCTTTTGGATCGAAATTACCAGGCAATGAAAGTCTTGCTGGCAATAGTTTTCAAAGACGGCGAAACGATCTCGTTTACTGACTACATCGATGATGACGGACGCGGCCACGGACCTTATGAATTGAAGCTGAGTCTGACACGCACGGGAGAGAAAGTGTTGTTGGATTTCACAGGAAGCGCTCCGCAGGCTGAGGGACCAATCAATTACTACATTAATGAAAATCTCGTTCGGATGTTCTTCGGGATCTACATGATTACAGTTGCTGACCCACAAATTCTATGGAACGACGGCTTCTACCCGCTGGTTGATGTGGAGATACCAGAGGATTCTTTCTGGCAACCCAAGTATCCGGCAGCGCTTAATGCCCGAAACCACGGTGTCGGTCGGATTTTTGATCTCTTCGGCGGTCTACTCGGACAGACAAACCCCGATCTTCTCAATGCTGCAGGTTTCTCATCTTCTCCACACTTCATGTACTCAGGTAATTACTCAACTGGCACTCGAAAAGGTGAATGGTTCCAGCTCTATTCAATTGGTTTTGGAGGTATTCCTGGGCGCCCAGTCGGTGACGGACCTGACGGTCACTCACTCTGGCCATCGTTTGTAAATATTCCTTGCGAATATCTTGAGTCCTACTACCCACTTCGGATTGATCGATTGGAAACGATTACGGATACGGGAGGTGCTGGTGTACATCGTGGAGGCAATGGAGTTGAGGTCGAATACTTCTTCCTAGAGCCGGGCACGATTGCGATTCATGATGATCGCTGGTTGACCTATCCATGGGGTGTAAATGGAGGAGAGCCGGGCGCGCGCGGACGTAAATGGATTCAACGGGTGGATGGCACCAAGGAAATTCTTCCCAGCAAAGTCATTGATGTCCCCGTTTTTCCAGGTGATGTCCTCCACTACATAACTTGGGGAGGTGGCGGTTGGGGCGATGCCCTTCTCAGAGACCCACAATTAGTGGCACTTGAGATTCGCCGTGGACTAGTTAGCGTTGAGGGAGCTCTTCGCTACGGAGTTGTTTGCGATGCAAACGGAGTCGTCGATGAGGCTGCGACAACGGCGCTGCGTGACAAGTTGAAGTCAGAACGGGTATATCCGATTCCGACTTTCAACATGGGACCGCCCCTGGCAACAATCTTGGAGCGCGCCTTCGAAGAGACTGGCCTTCACGCTCCAATGAAACCGGTACGAATATAGGACTAGAAACGGGCGAGACCGCCCCAGCTTCGTGTGCAGGGGTGGTCTCGTCATTTCGGTCCGGTTGGCAGTAAAAGGGAGTCTGAATATTTAGAGGAGGAAAGATGGCAGCAATTGAAATTTGCGATGTGTCCCCTCGTGATGGGCTTCAAAACGAGAGCGTCCTTTTTTCTTTTCAAGAGAAAGTTGAATTAGTCGAGCGCGCCGTAAGTGCGGGAGCTCGTCGGATTGAAGTAACAAGTTTTGTTAATCCTCAGCGAGTGCCACAGATGGCAGACGCGGAAGAGGTCATGGCGGCACTACCTCGCCTTGAAGGAGTGCGCTACTCAGGTCTGGTTATGAATGCACGCGGACTTGACCGAGCACTAGCTTCCAAAGTGCATGAGGTGAATATTGTCGTCGTCGCCACGGATACGTTCTGCGGGAAGAACCAAGGAATGACAACTCAGCAATCGATCCAAATCGCTTCAGATTTAGTCGCGATGGCCCGCGATGCAGGGGTGGCTTCCACGGTTACGATTGGCGCAGCATTTGGTTGCCCTTTTGAGGGGGAAGTACCGACTGAGCGCCTAAGAGAAGTCATCGCGCAAGTTGTGGACACGGGCCCCGATGAATTAGCTCTTGCGGACACGATTGGTGTGGCGATCCCGCAAGATATCATCGAGCGGTTTGGAATTGCTCAGGAATATGTGCCGCAAGGTATGCCCCTTCGATTACATCTTCACGACACTCGACACACAGCAGTCGCCAATGCAGTAGCGGCTCTGTCGGCGGGGGTAACAGTTCTGGATGCCAGCATCGGCGGCATGGGCGGATGTCCCTTTGCCCCCAATGCGACGGGAAATGTTGCCACTGAAGATCTTCTGTACCTATTTAATCGCATGAATATTGAAACGGGAATTGATCTCGACCAAATAATTGAGACAACTGCCTGGCTCGAGGGAAAACTCAAAAAGAAATTGCCAGGAGCGCTCCTCAGGGCAGGACAATTCCCCAAGAGTGAAGGAAGTTCATGAGGTGCTATGACGTAGTAGCGCCCAATATCAATATAGGGATGGGGGTGCAGTAATTGTGGGTAGAACTCTCGTAGAGAAGGTTTGGAACGAACACATTGTTCGAGGCGCCGAGAATGAACCAGACTTATTATTTGTTGATTTCCATCTGGTTCATGAAGTGTCGTCGCCGCAGGCTTTCGATGGCCTCCGTCTAGCCGGTAGGAAAGTGAGTCGGCCAGATTTAACACTGGCAACGGAGGACCACAATGTACCCACTCTGGATATCGGCAAACCGATTGCTGACCCTGTTTCACGCATTCAACTAGAGACCCTGCGCAAAAATGCCGTGGATTTCAATATTCGGCTCTATCCTCTCGGTTCTGTCGAACAGGGGATCGTGCATGTGATTGGTCCGGAGCTGGGTCTGACCCAACCCGGTATGACGATCGTTTGCGGCGATTCCCACACCTCCACTCACGGAGCTTTTGGTGCGCTCGCTTTCGGTATCGGCACAAGTGAAGTTGAACATGTTCTTGCTACCCAGACATTGCCACAGTCCAAGCTTAAAACTATGGCGGTCAATGTGAGAGGGTCACTTGCCCACGGAGTAAGCGCGAAAGATCTTGCGCTGGCTTTAATTGCAGAGGTTGGAACTAGTGGTGGCCAAGGGTATGCCGTGGAATATCGCGGACCAGCCATTGCACAGATGTCGATGGAGGCCCGAATGACATTGTGCAATATGTCGATCGAATGGGGCGCAAAGGTTGGGCTGATTGCGCCAGATCAGACCACCTTTGATTATCTGCAGGGAAGACAGTTTGTTCCGAATGGAGAGAACTGGGTTCTTGCCGTGGAGCATTGGAAGAGTCTTGTTTCGGATAAGGATGCAGTGTTTGACAAGGAGATTTTCCTCGACGCCGACACCGTGACTCCTTTTGTGACCTGGGGAACCAATCCGAGCCAGGGAGTTCCGCTCGATTCAAAGATACCTTCCCCGCATGATTTTGCGGATGCTGGGGATCAACTGGCCGCCCAAAAAGCACTGGATTACATGGGTTTATCCGCTGGGGTACCGATGCGAGAAATCAAAATCGACACGGTCTTCATTGGTTCATGCACTAACAGTCGAATCGAAGATCTCAGAGCGGCTGCCGAAGTGTTAAGAGGTCGCAGGGTGAATGAGCGAACACGTTTGTTGGTTGTCCCCGGTTCGGGACGAGTGCGATTAGAAGCTGAGGCCGAGGGTCTTGATGTCGTTTTCACGCAAGCCGGCGGTGAGTGGCGTGGCGCAGGTTGCTCGATGTGTCTAGGCATGAACCCTGACTCGTTGGCGGTCGGCGAACGTTGCGCATCGACATCCAATCGAAATTTTGAGGGTCGACAAGGCAAGGGAGGGCGCACACATTTAGTATCTCCACTCGTTGCTGCCGCTACCGCGATCATGGGGCATCTTGCCGCGCCGAATGACCTACCTTCCCTATTGAGAGTTTAAGGAGGACGAAGATGAACAAGTTCACTACTCATACTGGCACTGCTGTGCCGATGCGTATAAGTAACATTGATACCGACCAGATCATTTCCTCTAAGTATTTAAAGCGTGTGACTCGCACCGGTTTCGAGGATGGACTTTTCGAGGTCTGGCGCAAAGATCCGCAGTTTGTATTGAACAAACCCGAATACTCAGGCGCGTCGGTGCTTATTGCCGGAGCCAATTTCGGAATTGGGTCTTCGCGTGAACATGCCGTGTGGGCTTTGATGGATTATGGATTCAAAGTTGTCATATCTTCGCGATTCGCGGACATATTCCGAGGGAACTCAAGTAAAGCGGGCCTGCTCTGCATTCAGTGCGATGAAAAAGTCGTCGAGGAACTCTGGGGCATCGCAGAGACCGACTCAACCACGCAATTTGTTGTAGATCTCGAGGCATGCGAGATTCGTTGCGGATCCTTAGTTGTTCCATTCCAGATCGATGAGTACATTCGATGGCGCTTTCTTGCAGGTCTGGACGATATAGATATTACGCTTTCGCATACCGCCGACATTGCCGCCTACTCTTCATCCCGCCCAGTCTGGATGCCGAGTCTCCAGTAAGGATTGTTACTCACGTTGAACCTGGGTACGCTCGACCCTTATGTTGCCAGGTTCGGGAGAAGTCATTTCAGTCAATGTCACCTCCTTTGTTCATGAAGACGAGTGGACGGGAAGCGTCGGTCGAACTGGCATAGATAAGAGATCAATCACAGGTCGGGTTAAGTTGGCAGCGAATGCGGTTGCGGGGGATGTCGTTGCCAACCGCAAGAGCCATGGCGGTTATGACAAAGCGGTTTACGCCTATGCGCGGGAAGATGCTCGGTGGTGGGAGAAAGAGTTGGGGATTGTGATTGCTCCAGGCCGTTTTGGCGAGAACCTAACTACAGAAGGTATAAGTGCGACTAAGGCGGTAATAGGCGAACGTTGGAGTATCGGGACGGCGATTGTTGAGGTTTCACAACCGCGAACCCCTTGTCGGGTTTTTGCGGGGTTCTGGGATCGCCCCAACTTAATCAAGGAATTCACTGATGCTGGGCGACCTGGCGCGTACCTGCGGATCATTAAAGAGGGTGAGATTGGCGCAGGGGATGAAATCGAGATTGTCGAACGACCATCGCACGGAATTACAATTTCAGATTTATTCGTTGCGAGAGGCGAGGAGCGTTCACGGATATTTGAACTCCTCGCGACCGTGGATTCGTCCGATTCAGTCCGGCAATGGGCCCTAAATATGATTAAGAAGAACTAACTCTATTCGACAACCCAGGTATCGCCGCTGGTGAGAAGTTTGTTGAGATCTCCCGCTCCTTGATCGGCGATGATCTCTGAAATCTGATTATTGACCAAGGAAGAATATCCAGGGCGGGCAACATCGCGGAAGACACCGACAGGGACATGATCGTGATCCATCGACGTAAGGCGAGAGAGAGCGAAAGCGTAAGCCGGATCAGGATTATGCGCATCGTGAATAACCAGATCGCTCTCGGCGACCGAACCCAGTTCGACCAACTTGAGTGATGAGCCAGCATGCACCAACCCATGGGTTGAGGACTTAATGGGTTGACCGTGAATCATCTGCAGAAGGGCCGCTTCCTTCGTCTCATTATCTTTCACTAGATCAAAAGCGCCATCGTTGAAGATAGGGCAGTTCTGGTAGATCTCAATTAGAGCTGAACCTTTATGGGCTGTTGCGGCTCGCAATGTTTCGGTCAGGTGCTTGCGGTCGCTGTCTATCGTGCGGGCCACAAATGATGCTTCAGCGCCCAGCGCCAACGAGATTGGATTAAAGGGAGTATCAAGTGAACCCAGTGGCGTGGACTTCGTGATCTTGCCCTGCTCACTTGTGGGTGAGTACTGACCTTTCGTCAATCCGTAAATGCGGTTGTTGAATAATAGAATCTTCAATTCAACATTGCGGCGCAATGAATGAATAAGGTGATTACCGCCGATTGAAAGTGCGTCACCGTCGCCTGTAATTACGAAAACCGTCAAATCCGGGCGTGATATCGCCAGTCCGGAAGCAATCGTTGGAGCACGTCCATGGATTGAGTGCATGCCGAAAGTGTTGAGATAGTAAGGAAAACGAGATGAGCAACCAATACCCGAGATGAAAACCACATTTTCACGTGGGATTCCCAATTCAGGCAGGTAGGACTGCATTGTGGAGAGAATCGAATAATCTCCGCAACCCGGGCACCAACGCACCTCTTGGTCGGAAGTGAAGTCCTTCTTAGTCAATGCCACATCAGTCATGGAGCACCTCCATGGTTGCCTCGACGATTTCTGCGGTTGTGAATGGGAGTCCTCTCACCATGTTGTATCCGATGACATCCTTTAAGTACCGGGACCGGAGCAACATGGCCAACTGACCAAGATTCATTTCAGGCACGATGACCTTCGAATACTTTTCAAGAACGCTTCCAAGATTCTTTGGGAAAGGATTAATGTAGCGAATATGCGCCTGCGCAATTTTCTCGCCATTAACTCGCAGTGTTTCAACTGCAGCAGATATTGGGCCGAAAGTTGATCCCCAACCGAGCAGAAGCACCTCGGCATCACCTGTTGGATCGTCAACGGTGATGTCTGGAACGGTAATCCCAGCTACTTTTGCGGCACGTGTTCGGACCATGAAATCGTGATTGGCAGGGTCGTAGGAGATCTCTCCCGTGACATCGGCCTTTTCTACGCCGCCAATACGGTGCTCGATTCCTGGTGTACCAGGAATTGCCCACGGACGTGCGAGAGTGTTTGGATCGCGTAAGTATGGCTTGAAATCTTCCTCAGTTTTCGCAAACTCAACGTGCAAATCTGGCAGGTCGGCGACCTCGGGAATTCTCCAAGGCTCAGAGCCATTGGCGATGTATCCATCAGACATCAAGAAAACAGGCACACGGTAGACGGTTGCGATGCGCACAGCTTCCATGGCCATATCAAAACAGTCACTTGGAGTTGCGGGCGCAATGACGGCGGCCGGTGATTCACCGTTGCGACCGTACATTGCTTGAAGAAGATCGGCTTGCTCCGTCTTGGTTGGAAGTCCGGTTGATGGACCGCCACGTTGAACATCGATGATGATGAGAGGGAGTTCGAGCATCACACCGAGGCCGATCATCTCGCCCTTGAGTGCAACTCCGGGTCCTGAAGTCGAAGTAACGCCGAGGGAACCGCCATATGAAGCACCTAAGGCAGAGCCAATCGCAGCAATTTCGTCTTCAGCCTGGAAGGTGATTACGCCAAATTTCTTCAGTTTGGAAAGTTCGTGCAAGATGTCAGAGGCAGGTGTAATTGGATATGAACCTAAGAAGAGTTTGAGATCGCTCTGCTTCGAGGCAGCCACCAAACCGTAAGCGAGGGCCACATTTCCGCTGATATTTTTGTATCTACCCGGAGGCATCTTGGCCGGGGCGATTTCGTATGACACTGCAAAATCTTCAGTAGTCTCGCCGTAGTTCCATCCTGTCTTATATGCGACCAGGTTGGCTTCGAGAATATCGGGCTTTTTTGCGAATTTTGCTCTGAGGAAGTTTTCGGTCGCCTCGACAGGGCGGTGGTACATCCATGAGAGCAATCCAAGTGCAAACATATTCTTGGAGCGTTCAGCTTCTTTACGTGAAAGAGAAAGATTTGATAGTGCCGCTACGGTGAGCGAAGTAAGTGCGACTGCGTGAACTTTGTAACTAGCCAAGGAATCATCTTCGAGTGGGTTGGTCGCGTAGCCGACTTTGGTGAGATTTCGAGTAGTGAATTCATCGCTATCAACAATAATTGTCGCACCCCGGCGCAGATCGCGAAGATTTGCTTTGAGCGCGGCTGGGTTCATCGCGACCAAAATATCCGGGGCATCACCTGGTGTCTGGATGAGATGGTCGGCAAAATGAAGTTGAAAAGAGGAGACGCCTAGAAGCGTGCCTTGCGGAGCACGAATTTCTGCGGGGTAACTTGGGAGCGTTGAAAGGTCATTTCCAAGGCTCGCCGTATCCATCGTGAAGCGGTCTCCAGTGAGTTGCATACCGTCTCCGCTATCACCAGCGAATCGAATAACAACTTGATCCAGCGAGATTACGGGTTTTGGCACTCGTCTATCTTGCCACTTTGCAGAATAATAGCCACCAGAATTCCCATTCTTTTAAGGGATATTCGTCTCACTTTTTGTCTCTTCATGCTCCAACCTCTCGTTGGAGATCCAACGAGATAAGAGGGCGACCGCAAGTAGGAGAGAAGCGCTTATTAGATAGACCGGCTTTGCTGCGCTAACAAATGCAGCGCGGGAGACGGTATCCAAATTTCTTAACGAATTGCCCACCTGTTCAAGGCTGCCAAGGGCCAAGCTCCCATGAGACTTCCAGAGTTGGAAGATGGCGGCGAGTGAAAGTCCTACCCCGAGCAGGCCACCCAATTGCCGAGCGAAGGTATTTATTGCCGAACCCGAACCTCTGTGTCTGTGACCCAGCGAATGCGGAGCAACAACCGATCCGAACTGGGTGACAAGTCCTGAGCCAAATCCCAAGGAAATAACCGCAAGTGTCACAGACCACAATTGGGGACTTAAATACAGGAGAAAAAATCCCAAGGAGAAAGCGGAGAGGCCAACTGTCGCTAGCCATTTGTAGTAACCCGTCTTGGCAATCGAGCGACTGGCCAATCCAGAGCCGATGAGATTACCGACGCCCATCGGGAGCAGGGTCAATCCGGCAATAGCAGGGCTTTCGCCGTGCACGACTTGAACCGAAAGCGGAACGATCACCAGACCCATGAACATTGCTGCGCCTGAAACCGAACTCGCGGTCAGGGTGATAACAAAAAGTCGATTCCTGAAGAAATGAATTGGGATTAATGCGGTGGCTCCCAATCGCCGTTCAGTGTAGATAAAAAGTACGGCGATACAGGGAAGTAAGAAAATTAAGTATGGACGCCAGTGAGCAATGCCTTCAGAGAGAGATGATTGGCTGGCGAGCAAAAGGGCCAGAACGAAGATACTGAAGAGGGTACTTCCCCGCCAGTCGAAGGAGTGACGGTGAAGTTCTTGCTTTACGTGCAGAAATCGCAGCGCACGGTAAATGGCGATTAGTGTGATTGGAATATTCAAAATGAAAATCCACCGCCAGCCAGTGATTCCAAGAATCGAATCCTGAGTGGCTATCAGCCCGCCCACTATCGGACCGAGCAAACTGGATGAACCGAAAACCGCTACAAAAACCAGTATGTACCGAGCTCTTTCGCGAGGCGGGACCGCGTCGGAAATAACGGCAAAGGCGAGGGATAAGAGACCACCGGCTCCTAGTCCCTGGACGGCCCTGCCCAGAATCAGCAGAGCAAAAGTAGGTGCGACCGCAGCGAAGGAGGAGCCAACAAGAAAGAGCGCGAGGGCTGCCAGGAAGAGAGGGCGTCGTCCAAAACCGTCCGATAGCCGTCCGTAGATAGGCGTTGTGATCAAAGAGGCCAGCAGGTACGTAGTTAGCAACCAACTTTGATTTGGAAGTTGCGCAAAGTGGGTAGCAATTGTTGGCCCGGCTGTTGACATTACCGTCTGATCCAACGCAGCTAGGAACATCCCCAGAGCCAATGAAGAGAGAATTTTTAGAATGGCAGGCGAAAATGAGGCATCACCCTTTTTCTCTTTTCCCATTGAAAATCAGTTACTTGCTTGTGCCACAGTTGGAAGTTCTTTGCGAGGGTTCGGACAGCAGTCTGCGGTGCAGGAATCTGGTGAAGGACCCATTGGTGAGAGTGCTTTCTTCTCACCTTGATTTTGACGCTCTTGAATTAGATCGACGATTCCCGAGATAAATTCCTGGGAAGTGCCAGGGGTTTTGACGCGCGAGAATTGCAGCCCCAATTCGTCGGCTATTTCCTTTGCCTCATGATCTAAATCCCAGATCACTTCAACGTGATCGCTGATGAACCCAATTGGAACGACGATCACTGCTGACGTACCTGATTTGGCTACAGCGCGGAGTGCATCTCCGATGTCAGGCTCAAGCCAGGGAGTATGTGGGGCACCACTTCGAGACTGATACACCAATGACCAAGTAGGCATTTCACCTGCAAATCTCTCTCTCACTACCTCGACGATGCACGTTGCAGTGGCGTTGTGTTGTGCCACGTAGACGCCGTGTTCGAAAGGACTGCGCATACTTTCGGGCCCAGAGGTCTCAGCCATGGAGAGGGGAATGGAGTGCGTAGTGAAAAAGATATGAGTATCAGCGGGTTCGACTTCCCGATTCTCGAGCGCCTCAAGTGCTTCGGTCAGTCCGTTGGCAAATGGAGCAATGAATCCAGGGTGATCAAAATAGTTGCGGACTTTGTCAACGGTTAAGATTCCGTTTAGCCCTGTATCAACGAGGGCTTGTGCCAGGTTCTCTCGGTATTGACGGCACCCCGAGTACGACGCATAGGCACTGCTCACTAAGGCAAGGACTTTACGATGACCGTCCGCACTTATCTGTTGCAGGGCTTCGGTCAGAAAAGGATGCGAATTGCGATTTCCCCAGTAAATTGGAGTCACGATGCCGCGTCTGTTGAATTCTTCGCGCAGGCATTCTAAGAGATTTCGATTCTGCTCATTAATGGGGCTTACGCCTCCAAGTGCCAAGTAGTGATGCGAGACTTCTACTAATCGCTCTCTTGGGACGCCTCGACCGGCGGTAACTCGCTCGAGGAAAGGCATGACCTCTTCGACTGACTCCGGTCCGCCGAATGTGGTGAGCAAAATTGCATCGTAACTCACGAAATTAGATCTCTAATTGAAGAAGGTTCAATTCTCCGTCCAGTATAGAAAGGAATCTCTTCACGGACGTGCAGTCGAGCTTTGGTCGATCGAAGCTCTCGCATGAGGTCGACAATTTCCGGCAAATCGTTGGACTCAAGAGCGAGTATCCACTCGTAATCTCCGAGAGCGAAGGATGCAACTGTGTTGCTTAGAATTCCAGTGAATTCACGGCCGGCCATCCCGTGCTCGACAAGGAGGGCGCGGCGTTCCTCTTCTGGAAGTAGATACCAATCGTAGGAGCGAACGAAAGGGTAAACACAGAGCCAATCTCGAGCAGCTGCTCCCGCCATAAAAGCCGGAACGTGCCCCTTATTGAATTCGGCTGGGCGGTGTAATGCCATAGCGGCCCAAGCCGTCTCTAGGGATTTGCCGAGGGTGGATCTTCTAATTTCACGCAGGGTTGCTTGTATCTGTTCGGCGCGAGGAGCGTGAAACCAGAACATGAGATCTGCATTTGCGCGCATTCCCGAAACATCGTAAATGCCCCGCAACTGGACATCCTCGCTTTGCGCCTTAGCCAGGATTTCAAGTAATTCCTCGATGCAATCCGCTGGTCGATCAGACAATGCAGTCCGTCGAAATACTGTCCACGATGTGAATCGAATCGTCTCATTAATTTCTTTGGCTAAACTTTTCCCACCGCGCTGCGTCATTGTGGCATTATGCCAGCGAACAGGTTAGGAGGCATTCTCAGTGGTTCGCCAGAACTCGAGTTCTCAAGAACGCCCGACGGTCGCAGTGGTCGGCGGCGGTGTGAGTGGACTGATATGTGCCCGACGGTTGAGCCAGCAAGGTATTCAGGTCACGCTCTTTGAAGCTGAGAAATTACTCGGCGGTGAGATAAGAACAACAACATTTGCAGGGCATCAGATCGATATGGGAGCGGAAGCAGTCCATGTTTCGGCGCCAGGGATGAAGGAACTTATATCGGAGTTGGGGTTGAGTGAAGAGCTCATAAGTTCCAATGCCGGTATGTCTTGGCTCTGGACGCGACGTGGGTTGCGCCGCTTGCCTGCCGGCGTAGGTCCTTCTGGTCCTCGTAGCCTTCGACCGGTACTGGCCGCAGGGGTGATGTCCATACGGGGATTGATTCGGGCAGGTCTTGAACCGCTGGTCCCGCGACGAATCCCGCAAGAAGATATGGGGGTCGGTGAGTATCTAGGTCAGCGGTTTGGACGCGAAGTGGTCGAACGGTTTGTAGATCCCGTACTCGGAAGTCTGCACGCTGGTGACGTATATAAGTTGAGTCTTCGCACTCTTACTCCAGAACTCTCAACCATCGCTGATTCAGGAGCGTCGGTAATGCTGAGTAGACGGGGTCAGAAAAGTGGACCGCCGCTTTCATTCGCCACATGGGTTGGTGGACTATCCATACTTGTTCGGCAACTTTTGACTGGTACCGATGTTGAAGTGAGGAACTCGGCACCTGTTGCCTCGATAAGAACTCTGCCCAATGGTCGCTTTCAAATACAAGAGTCGAATGGGAAGGGAATGGAAGTTGACGGGGTTGTTCTGGCGGTTCCGGCCAGGATCGCGGCGCAGATAGTCCGACCAGTCTCTCCGGAGGTCGCGGATATTCTGGAGCAGATTCGGTATGCCTCGGTGGCTACGGTCCTCGTTGCATATCCGCTGGATGCGGTAAAAGGAGTTCGGGCGTTAAGCGGTACGGGTCTTCTGGTTCCCTCGACCCATGGACGACTTCTTAAAGCGGCAACCTTTCTCACAACGAAGTGGTCACATCTTGCAGACCCAAATTATTTTTTGATGCGCCTGTCCTGCGGACGCGCCGACGAAGGAAAGATTGATAAGTTAGAAGATTCGGCGCTGGTCGCAAGGTTGCATAGTGACTTGGTGGCGGCCACCGGCATTAGCTCGGAACCTGCTCAGTATTTTGTACAACGCTGGCCTGATGCGATTCCACAACTTGAAATTGGTCATCTTGGGTTAGTGGCGAAGGTTCGCGAAGAACTCGCTCACTATCCTGGAATTATGCTTGCCGGATCGTCCTACGATGGTTTAGGTATTGCGACCTGCCTGCGCTCTGGAGAACGCGCGGCTACTTTGTGCCTGAGTGTTATTAGGACGTGAGGATTCCTTTTCCTCTCTCGACCATTTTCGAGAGAGGTTAAATTAACCTTTTGCCCAGTATTTGCGATGTTAGAGCCCTCCCATCAGACCCATCGTGACTAGATCTATGGAACTTGGTTTTTAGGGCGCACATTGTTTGTAGCCACTATAGTGGTCTTTGAGCATAAAATGGAGTACAGTTCTGACTATCAAGGCGCACATTGTTTGCGAAGGGAGAATCATGGCACTCAGTACTCAGACGCGAATTGCACGCTCAGTCGGCCGAAGCAAGCGTGATGTTTTCTTGCGCGCCGATTTCGCCGATTTAGGTAGTCCAAGCCGAGTCACTCGGGCCATCACCGAACTGATTAAAAAAGGAAAGCTGGTAAGACTCGGATATGGCGTGTATGCCAAAGCGGTTCCCAGTGCCGTCACAGGCAATCCGATCCCGCGAAAAGTTCTCGAATCTCTGGTGGCTGAAGCATTCGATTCTTTACGTATTCCTGTGGATTTGGGCATGGCGCGTTCGGCTTACGCAACCGGTAGCTCTAGCCAAGTACCAATGTCGGTAACCGTCTCAACTGGTTCCAGACGGGTCAGTCGCAAACTAAAGCTCGGCAACCGTGAGGTCATATATGAGAAGCCTCTCACCCGAGCAAGTTGAGTTTATAGTCGCTGCCGCGAACGAAGGTCTGTCGCTATTTTCCGCTGGGGCACTGGAAAAGGACGTCCACCTCACCGAGGTTTTGCGCGCGTTGACGTTAGTTGAAACCGAGGATCTCAAACTGGTCTTCTGTGGCGGCACCAGCCTTGTCAAAGCATACGGATATCTGAATCGCATGTCTGAGGACATCGATATAAAAGTTGTTGACCTATCAGATAGAAATACTTCGGCCATCCGACAAAGTATGAGTCATCTTAAAGTTGCAGTAACCAAGGAATTTGTCGATTCAGGATTTGTTGTTAACCCGCTTCAAGCAATGAGCGCAAATCGTTACATAACCTTCGGTCTTCGCTATGAACCGAAGTTTCCAAGCGAAGTGAGTTTGAGACCAGAGATAAAGGTGGAATTCACTTATGCTCCCGCCCATTTGCCCATGGTCCAGCGTTCAATCACCACATTGCTCTTACGTGATTTAGAAATGACTGAACAGTCCTTAGAATTCACTTGTAACGCCATGGAAGAAACTTTGGCAGAAAAAGCACTCGGTTTCCTTAGACGTTCTCCAAGACTCTCATCGAATCAAGATCGTGATGAACGCCTAGTCCGACATATCCACGACGTGCACATCTTGGCAGGCATGGAGCCAAACTTAATTGCTACACATCGAGCCTTCAAGTTGGCCGTTAGAGAGGATGTTAGGAGATTCGCGAATCAGGATCCTGCATTCTCTCAAAATCCGAAACTCGTACTCGAAACTGCTCTTCAAATGGCGCGTTTAGATTCGCAATTGAAGGTGTCATATTTGAAGTTTGTAGAGGACTTAGTCGCTGGTGGTGCGCCAGATTTTGATGCCGCGCTCTTAACATTTACGCACCTGTCTGGCGAGTTGATTGCGGGACTAGATTAGGTCTTAGTTTTCGTTGTGGCCTTCATTCGCGAAACATGACAAGTGAGCACTGCGCTGCGGCACTATCGTGGGCAACGTCAACCATCTTGCACCTCCAAAGAAGTCATCAATCGCTCAGTAATGCCATTGGTGAACCCTCAGGTTGATAGACGCAGGCGGGATCCTCGCCTAAGGCATTTCCTGTAGCAGCATATGCGCGTGCGCGCGAGCCGCCGCATAAATCAGCATATTCGCAATAACCGCATCGCCCTGAGAAGTTGGACGATCTAATTTCCCGCAGAAGAAGATTATTTCGGTAGATTTCGGCGATTGGGTGATTGCGAACATTGCCCAGCGGTTTAGGTAAGAATCCTGCTGGATATATTTCACCGTCATACGCCACAAATACGATTCCTTTACCATCGCGCGTTGCCGTGGTGTGTGCCCGCATCCTCGTAGTTGCGGGACCCAACCGCGAAACCAGGAGATTAGATAATCTGTTGTAGAGCGGGCTTTCGGGAGGGGCGTCTCCAGCGATTCGGCGCGTAACAACGCGTCGAAAGAATGGTGCCTCGACTGTACGAATGATGAAACCGTACTGCGATGCATCGTAGAGGAAATGGCATATGTCTTCGTGCTCCTCCGGTGTTACGGCTTCAGTTATGACTCCGCGACCCATTTGAACGAGGAAGAAAACCTCCCAAATTTGGGCACCTGCGTCTGCGACGATCTTCGCGATGTCTGCAAGTTCATCGACATTGGATCGCATTACGGTTGTATTGACTTGAACCGTGAGGCCAGCGCTCGTTAAAGCATGAATCGCCTCTACTGTCTTCTCAAAATGTCCGGGGATGCCTCGGACTGTCTCATGGGTATGTGCGATTGCGCCATCCAAGCTAATTGACACGGCCTTCACTCCACTTTTCAATATCCGCTCGATCATTTCGGGAGTGAGCGATGGTGTGACCGAAGGCGAAAGTGCTACAGGTACACCCAAATTGGTGGCGTATTCGACAAGGCTGAAAATATCCGGGCGCAGCAGGCAGTCGCCACCGGTAAGAACAAGTATTGGATAGGGGCGACCGAAGGCGGCGACTTGATCGATTAATTCGAATCCTTCTGCACTAGTTAGTTCCCCTGGCAGCGCTTCAGGTGTCGCGCTGGCACGGCAATGTTTGCATGCCAACTGGCAGGCTCGCGTAGTCTCCCAAAAGACCAACATGGGCCGCTGCGCATAATCTAAGCGGGATTTCGTACTCGTAGCGACATTGCTCGGATCGTGCGTCATCTCTAAACTCCATCTCTCCGAAAGAGTGCACCAATAAAAGTCAGAGTATGCGCATTGACGCAACTGCGTTAGCGAGATCAACTAAATGAGTTGACTCTCACCTTTTCAGTCCTTTTTCAGTTGCGTCATAGAGAATAAATGAGTGATAGCACTTAGAAATGACTTGCCAGGAATTGTAAAAGGAATTCCTTAGTCACCGTGAATGTAGGCGACCATTCTTGTAAGGAGTTCCGGGTCGGTATCTGGCGGTACCCCATGACCAAGATTGACTACATGGGCCGGAGCATACGACCCTCGCTTAATAACGTCAGTGACGTGCGATTGCAAGTCTTCCCATGATCCACTTAATTTTTCTGGATCAATGTTGCCCTGCAGAGGGATGTCTCCACCCAGAATGTCATTTGCTACATCCAATGGAGTATCTGAATCGATTCCCATAACGGTTGCACCAACATCTCGCATCTGTGTGAGCATCGACCCGGTTTTGGTTCCGAAATGAACTCGTGGAACTGGAAGATCTGAAAGCGAGCTCATGACGGATTTGGAATGTGGCGCGGCGAAAGTCACGTATTCGTCAAGTGACAATTTGCCTGCCCACGAATCAAAGAGTTGGAGTGCACTCGCTCCTGCCAAGATTTGGGCGCGAATAAAGGTGCTTGTTGTTCGAGATACCCAGGAAAGTATGTCGTGCCAAAGTTGAGGGTCATTCTTCATCAGAGATCGAGTAAATGGCAGATGCTTCGATGGGGCTCCTTCAATTAGATATGAAGCGAGTGTAAACGGAGCACCACCAAAACCAATCAGAGGTGTCGAAGCAAGTTCTGCAGTGACGATCTTAATCGCCTGAGTGATTGGAGCCAGTGCATCAATGTGGAGTTCATGAAGATTGTTTAAGTCTTGCCTGGTGCGAACCGGGTGATTCAGTACTGGTCCAATTCCCGAAATGATGTCGACATCGACACCCGCTAGTCGAAGTGGAATCACAATGTCGCTGAAAAATATTGCAGCATCTACTTTATGGCGGCGCACAGGTTGGAGTGTTATTTCAGCGGCCATTTCGGGTCGCAGGCAGGATTCCAACATTGGAATCCCTTTCCTTATGGCTCGATATTCAGGGAGAGATCGTCCGGCCTGACGCATCATCCAGACTGGTTTATACGATGTGCGAATGCCTCGGTAAGCCTTAATAACCTGAGAATCGGCGCTCAGACCCGCGACGAGCGGATGATCCAACGGCAGAGACACAGGAGCATCATGCCATTGAATTGGGACTACTATTCGCGAGTGGCGTTGGTATTAATAGGTGCGAGTCATCACAATCTCTCCCTTGCTAAACTCGAACTGCTTGAGCGTGAAGCAAGTGTCATGCGAACCCGCCTATTCAACCCTTCAAGTATTGATCACGGAATAAATGGTGGAGTTCTCATATCAACCTGCAACCGTTTTGAGGTTTATTTCGATACCGATAAATTCCATAGCACTGTTGAGCACGTCATCGAAGTCATCGGGGATGTTTCTGGCTTGAAAGAAACAGAGATTAACCAGGTACTCCAAGTATCCAGTGGCATGGCCGTGGTGCAGCATCTATTTGCGGTGGCCGCGGGACTCGAGTCCATGATCATTGGTGAGGCGGAGATCGCTGGTCAAGTGCGCAGTTCTTTCAAACTGGCTCAAAAAGAGATGAGCACGACACCACATTTGGAACAGCTCTTTCAACGTGCCCTTGCCAATTCAAAAGTTGTCACCCACTCAACCGGCTTAGGGGCAGCGGGTCGATCAATTGCCGATGTTGGGCTTACCGTTGTTCAGAATCGATATGGGGAGATTGCGAATAAGCAGACAGTCGTGCTCGGAACAGGTGCTTACTCACGAGTCGTAGTTGCCGCCCTACAACGTAGGGGGTGTCAAGACATTTCGGTTTACTCAACCAGTGGACGCGCCCGTCAGTTTAGTCAGTCCCATAATACGAAAGAGATATTGAGCGATGGTCTAGCTGAGGCAATCGCCAAGGCAGAATTGGTTATCGCCTGCAGTGGCAATGCAACTCCGATCATTGATGTTTCCCTAATTAGGGCAACTCGCGAAGGAAGGGAAACGCTTCCGATCATTGATGTTGGACTTACATCTGATCTTATGCCTGAAGTGAAAAGTCTAGCCGAGGTTGATGTCATTGACCTCGAAGTTATTCGTGATAACGCCCCTAGCGAACACGGCGAGGAGATTTTCCAAGCCCATGACATCGTACAAAAAGCGGTACTGGATTTTGAGAATGAGCAGTCAGCTCGATCGATGGATCCAGCCGTTGCGGCAATGAGATCGCACGTCGGAATCTTTATCGACCTCGAAGTTAAGCGCGTGAGAGATAAATCCGGAGATGAAGTCGCAGATCAAGTTGAGCAGTCATTGCTCCGCGTAACAAATGCTCTGCTGCACACTCCCTCCGTGAGAGCACGTACCCTAATTCGCTCGGGGGATCAGAGCGATTACCGACAGGCATTGCAGGTACTTTTCGGGATTGAGCTTGAAACACAGAAAGATGTCTAAACGAGTTTTTCTCCTGGGAACACGCGGAAGTCTTCTTGCAACCACTCAAGCACGTCTGGTGGCCAATTTACTGAAGTCCAGCACTGGTTTTGAGGTATCTGAATCCATTATTCGCACCGAAGGTGATGACACTTCTACCTCGCTCACGAGGCCAACACGACCTGGTGTTTTTGTAACAGCATTGCGAACGGCGCTGGTGGCGGGTGAAGTGGATCTGATAGTTCACTCCTACAAGGACCTTCCTTCCCTTCCCGAGCCGGGAATAGTCATTGCCGCTGTTCCAAAGAGGGAGGATTACAGAGATGCTCTCATCTCTCGTGAGAACCTCACTCTCTTAGAGTTACCGGCGGGTGCACGAGTTGGAACTTCTTCTCCACGACGGGCTGCTCGGATTAGCCACCTTCGCCCTGACTTGAATGTCATTCCTATCCGTGGGAATGTCGACTCTCGTTTGTTAAAAGTATCTAACGGCGAATTCGACGCGACAGTCCTTGCAGTCGCGGGACTAAACCGCGTTGGACTTGCAGAGAAAATAACCGAGTACTTCACTGAAGATCAGTTACTACCAGCTCCGGCACAAGGCGCGCTCGCAGTTGAGTGTCGCGCAGATGATCGACAATTGATTGAAGCGCTCTCATTGTTGGAGGATCCGCATACGCGACTTGTAACAACGGCCGAGCGCGCGGTGCTTGTCGGGATCTCGGCAACATGTGCCACGGCCATCGGTGCTCACGCAACGTATGCGGACGGAGTCTTGAACCTGGTCGCGGAAATTTCGGCCTCGGATGCTGATGAGCACGTGAGACGTTCTGCTACCCGGGAGAATCTGCGATTAGTTGATTTAACAACGGCACACGCTCTCGGACTCTCGGTTGCCCAGGCGATCATGAATACTTCACTTGGTTCACGATTAAGTTTGACTCGTGGTTAAGCCAGTTTTGCTGATTCGGAGCGAGAATAACGAAGACGACTCGGCTGCTCTCGGAAAGCTTGGGATCCCTTCACTAGTTGATCCCTACTTGGAGATCACTGCCACAGTTGAACAAAAAGAGGGAATGAAACTCTTCGAACTTTTACGCACCTCAACGGAGCCACTCTGGGTCATTGCGACTTCGAGAAACTCGATCCGATACTGGGCGCAAATGGTCGGAGAAGAGCAATTTCGCGCTGAGCTACAAGCCCATGAAAGTTTGAAGTTCGCTGCAGTAGGTGAGGCGACTGCTCACACTCTTCGAGATTATGGTGCACCTGTTGTCTTTCTACCTTCCCATCCTGAGGCCGCAACATTGGCGCAGGAGCTCGTACTGCAGGATCAACGATCTCGCGCCCTGGTACCTGGTGGAAATCTTGCCATGCCCAATTTGCCGCAGATTTTGCGGAATTCTGGGTGGGTCGTGGATACGGCAGAGGTGTACCGGACTTCTCGAGTGAGTGCCGAACCCCAGTCCGCCGGTTCGCTTAGACGGGGCGAGTTCAGTGCGGTACTCCTGCGCTCGCCGAGTGCAGTGGACGCGCTGGTGCATTTTGTTCCTGAGCCACTAGTACCGTTAGTTTGTGCAGGTTCCACCACTGCTGCTGCGGTATACGCTCACGGTTTGAAGGTTGGCGCCCTATCTCCGAAACCGACACCGGAGGCCGTGGCAAGCACGATTCATTCTTTGATTTACCGGTAGAGATCTAGAGAAGATTTAGAGAAAAGGTGAAGTTATGACGCTGACTGAACGACCACGCCGACTAAGGAGCACATCGGTGCTTCGCGCAATGGTGCGCGATACCAGTGTCGCGCCCGCTTCTCTTATTCTTCCTGTTTTTATCCGGGAGGGCTTGCGGACGCCGAAGCCAATTGAAGGGATGCCGGGGGTCGTTCAGCATACGAAGGATTCATTCAAAGCCGAAATCGATCGTGCATTAGAAGCAGGTATTGGCGGAGTCATGGTCTTCGGCATTCCTGAAAAACGTGACCCGTCGGGAACAGAGGCACTGAATCCGGATGGTGTGCTTTCAAGTGCTATACGCGATGTTCGAACGCAAGCGGGGGATGACTTGGTAATTGTGGCCGATCTATGTCTTGATGAGTTCACCAGTCATGGTCATTGCGGGGTACTTGATAAAAACGGAAACGTGGAGAACGACGCGACTCTCAAAATATATGGGGAGATGGCTAAAGTGCTTGCCGATTCAGGAGCACACATGGTCGGTACCAGTGGAATGATGGATGGACAAGTTGGAGTCGTCCGAAATGCCCTTGATTCTGCTGGGTATACAGACGTACTTATCCTCGCCTATGCAGCAAAATTCGCCTCCGCGTTCTATGGACCTTTTCGCGATGCCGTTGAATCCCAACTGAAAGGGAATCGAAACACCTATCAGCAGGATCCTGGGAATATTAAGGAGTCGATGCGCGAGGTTCGACTTGATGTTTCGCAAGGTGCCGATATCGTCATGGTCAAGCCATCCCTTGCTTACCTGGATATTTTGTATGCCGCCTCCCAGGCAGTGGATGTTCCGACCGCTAGTTACATAGTCTCGGGAGAGATGGCAATGATTGAAGCAGCAGCAGCGCAGGGCTCGCTTGATCGTGAGCGCGCAATCCTCGAAGTCTTGTCCTCTGTTAAACGAGCTGGGGCATCCGTGATCTGCACTTATTGGGCCATCGAGGCGGCTCACATGTTGAAGAGGAATCTTGCGTGACTGCGGGACGATCCATCGCGCAATCTCAGGATTGGCATAATCGAGCGCTCAAAATAATTCCGGGTGGAGTCAGTTCACCAGTGCGAGCTTTCTCATCAGTTGGAGGCACTCCCCGATATTTCGTTGAAGGAAGAGGCTCGCGCGTATTTGATGTAGATGGAAATGAATATGTTGACCTTGTGGGGTCTTGGGGTCCCATGATCGTCGGACACGCTCACCCGGAAGTTGTGCGGCGCGTGACCGAGTCCGCGGCAAAATCCTCCTCCTTCGGTGCCCCCGGGCCAAATGAAGTACTTCTTGCCGAGGAAATGCAACGACGGGTAAGCGCGATTGAAAGAGTTCGGTTTGTTTCTTCGGGCACTGAAGCAGTAATGACTGCAGTTCGGCTTGCTCGCGCGGCAACGGGTAGGAATCTGATCGTCAAGTTCGTGGGTTGCTATCACGGCCACGCCGACTCCCTGCTTGTGCAAGCCGGTTCAGGAGTTTTGACATTGGGCCTTCCAAATTCGCCTGGTGTAACTCCGGGACAAGCGCAGGATACGGTGGCGGTGGCCTACAACGACATGGGAGCCATCACTTCGCTCTTTGCGCAACGTGGTCACGAAATTGCAGCAGTACTCACTGAGGCGATTCCCGCAAATATGGGAGTGGTTCCTCCGATATCGGGATTTAATGCGCTATTAAGCAGCCTGTGCAAGAAGTACGGTGCGTTATTTATTCTTGATGAAGTGATGACTGGCTTTCGAGTATCTTCCGGCGGATTGTGGAACCTGGTTAAGGACGAAGAAGCATGGACTCCGGACTTATTTACCTACGGAAAAGTTATTGGTGGCGGTTATCCTGTGGCGGCAGTCGCTGGTTCTGCCAAGGTTATGGATTTATTGGCTCCAGTTGGCGCGGTGTACCAAGCGGGAACACTCAGCGGTAATCCGGTTGCGACCGCGGCTGGTTTAGCAACATTAGAACTCTGCGATGATGCACTTTATGCAACACTTGATCGACGAGCCGATGAAGTTGGGAAAGTGGTCTCGGAAGCTTTAACCGAGCAAGGTGTCGCGCATAGATTGCAAAGAGGCGGAAATCTATTCTCAATTTTCTTTTCTCCTGACGAGGTGCGCACATTTGAAGATACTACGCACCAGGATGTGAAGAAATTCGCCGCCTTCTTCCACTCAATGCTCTCGCAAGGAGTTTCTCTTCCTCCCTCGGCTTACGAAGCATGGTTTGTCTCAGGTGCGCATACAGACGAGGATATTGCCTTAGTTGCTTCAGCTTCTAAAGTCGCTGCGGTAGAGGCCGCCCGTACAAACAATTAGGTGTAGTTGTTAGGCGAGCTTTCCAAAGACCAAGGGGGATTCCAGAACTTCTCCGCCTATCTTCTCGATCACATAAGCGGTTTTCGCGTTTGCCGTGGTGGAATTACTGTCCGTAACCACCTCGACCGGCACTTCGTTCTCAAAGAGAATTCCCACGCTGTCATCGGTGGCGTAGATCCGCTGGAAAGTCTCTGTTTCAATGAGTTGGTGAGCCATGGGACGTCGTTGTGCTTCTGAGTCGTAATGCACAGCATTTCCGAAAGGCAAGAACCCAAGGCCATTTGTGATTGGCCGAAGTTCTGGGCCAAATGAATCAGTCGGTCCGCCTTGAAACCAGCAGAGTGAACCCGCACTCACTCCACCAAGTATGACGCCACTTTCATAAGCCTCACGAAGCACCACATCTACCTCATGCAATTTCCAGAGAGCGAGGAGATTGGCGACCGAACCACCTCCGACCCAAATTACATCCGAGTCGAGGAGATGCTCTTTGATAGGTGCATTCGGCTGAGTGAAGAGTTGTAGATGCGTGACATCGCAGTTGAGTCCGCTCATCGCGGCGTAAGACTTCGAGAGATACCCAGGGTTGTCGCCAGAAGCAGTGAGAATAAAACAGACACGCGGGCGAGTCTTCCCGGTGAGGGCGAGCATTCGAAGGAAAGTTTCTCCCGGCTTTATTACATCCCAACGATCCGTTGATACGAATCCACCACTGGTTGCCATAATGCGTCGGATGGGCATTCCTATTTTTTCACCTTAATCACGATGGCTTTAAGTTCCTGATCGAAAGCAGGGGCGCCTTCTTCACTTTCTTCGCGAGTCAATTTCCGGCTCTCCCTTTCAAGGAGTCGATGCTCGCTACCCGGCTTGAGCACCGTGTCGAATAAATCAATACCAACAGATCCTGCTCCCGGTCGCCTTGATCCGGTCGCCTTGGAATGAAGTAATTGGAACACGCCCAATCCGATGAGGATTAATACCAGCCCAGGCAGACTGAGGGCGAAGAGTATGGCCATAGTCCAAGTTTACCGCTCTTTTGCCGCTTCCCCTCCTTCTCTCGATCAGTTGGCGTTCACATGACGACGATCGTGAGCCAATCTCGCCGAATCGACAGTTCACTTCGCGCATTTGGATTTTCCTTGTCCTATTGCTCTGCGTAAGTGAATTGGGAAACTATTTTTGGAGCGATTTCACTGGAAGCGATATCAAATATCCAACACTTACTGTCCTAGTGGATCCCATCGTGGCATCTACTGCCGGGAGAATTGGGTTTGTATTTATCTGGGCGCATTTGGTGGTGGATTGGATGGCACTTTATTGGCCAGCCGTGGCCCAACTAGGAAGTGAATAGACGCTGGGAAAGGATCCTTTTCGCGGGGATTGGTGGTACGTTGAAGATAACGTGTTGGGAGAAGTAGATGCATTATTGGGTCTGGCTCGCGCTGGCGGGTGGTTTTTTAGTTATCGAAATCCTGACCATGAGTCTGATATTCCTCTCCTTTTCTCTAGCAGCGCTTGTCGGTGCGATAGCGGCAGTTGTGTGGAGCGATACGCCTCTGCAGTGGGTTGGTTTTGCCGTCGCAGCTGTGCTCTCTTTAGCCGTACTACGGCCGTTTGTACGTAAGTATCTATTTAAGAAATCAAGCGGAAGCAAGACTGGGATCGATGCGCTCATCCACGCTGAAGCAAAGACGATTTCCACAGTCACGCCAGATGGAGGATCAATCCGCCTCCATAACGAAACCTGGACGGCGCGTTCTTCGGCGGGATCTATCCCGGACGGCTCAACTGTAACCGTACTCCGAATCGATGGGGCAGTCGCGATCGTAACTCCAAAACTTTCTAGTCATAACGCTTAGGAGAGAAGAAATGACCTTTAATCTTGCGCTTGTAGTACTGCTCGTTATTGCAGTCGTAATCGTAATAAGTGCCATAAAGATTATTCCGCAGGCGAGTGCAGGAATCATTGAAAGATTAGGCAAGTACCATCGAACATTAGAACCAGGGCTTAATTTAATTTTTCCAGGAATTGATCGCCTTCGCCCTCTAGTTGATCTGCGTGAGAAAGTTGTCTCTTTTCCTCCTCAACCCGTGATTACTGAAGATAACCTTGTAGTGAGTATCGACACGGTAATATATTTTCAAGTCACAAATGCCAAATCTGCGATGTATGAGATAGAAAACTACATTCAGGGAATTGAGCAGTTGGTAGTCACGACTCTCCGTAACTCAGTTGGAAGCCTCGACTTGGAGGAGGCGCTTACTTCTAGAGATCACATCAACGCGATTCTGCGTGGAGTACTCGATGAAGCGACCAGCAAATGGGGAGTAAGGGTCAATCGTGTTGAAATTAAGGCGATTGAGCCGCCGCCCAGCGTTCAAGAATCTATGGAAAAGCAGATGCGCGCAGATCGGGACAAGCGTGCGGCCATTCTCACCGCGGAAGGCGAGAAGCAGAGTCAGATTTTGAGTGCAGAGGGCGCCAGGCAGGCCGATATTTTGCGTGCGGAGGGTGAAGCTCAAGCCGCTGTCATTCGTGCAGAGGGTGAAGCGACTGCAATTGGGAAGGTATTTAAGGCTATCCACGATGCAGACGCTGACGAGAAGGTACTTGCATATAAGTACCTTGAACAGTTATCGGTCATTGCAAATGGAACAGCGAGTAAAGTTTGGGTGATTCCCGCTGAACTCTCTGCAACGGCAAGCACTATTGCGCAAGCCTTTAAACCTTAAGCACCTTTGATAGGCAGGTCTTATTTCGTCTTTCTCTTAAGAGTCAATGAACCTGCCGTGAGCAGAGCGATGAGAAAGAGCACGATGTAGAGCAGATCTGAGCCAATGGAGCCCGTTCCGCTTATGACGATATTCGTGGCATCCACTGCATACGTGAGGGGCAGAACGTCCGAGATCCATTGGAAGAGAACGGGCATACTTTCGCGTGGAGCGAGAAGCCCACTAAGAAGAAGTTGGGGAAACAAGATTACCGGAAGGAATTGAACTGCTTGGAACTCTGTTTTTGCGAAAGAACTGACAAAGAGTCCTATTGCCATGCCAAGTAGGGCATCAAGAATTGCAATAACAATGAGCATTGCCTGCGAGCCCGCGATCTTAAGGTCCAGTAGGACAAGTGCAACTGTGGAAACCACGACGGCTTGAACTAATGCTGCGATCCCAAAAGCCTTCGCGTACCCAAGAATGAATTCAAGACGAGAGAGCGGCAAGATCAGAATTCTTTCCAAAGTCCCCGAAGTACGTTCGCGAAGCGTTGCGACACTTGTAATGAGGAACATAATAAGCATTGGAAAAATACCTAGGAGTGCACCCGCTACTCGTTGAAATACCTGGGGCTGATCTTGATAGACGTATTTCAAAATCGTCATCAATAAGCAGGGAGCCAGAATCATAAGTGCAATCGTGCGTGGGTCATGACTAAGTTGCGAAAGGATCCGCCGTGCAGTCGCCCAAATCCGCTTGATACTCATATTTTCTCCACGAGGGAAATAAAAACTTCCTCCATCTCGTTCTTGCCCATCTCTTCTTTCAAGCCTTGCGGTGTACCTGATGCGAGCACCTTCCCATTGCGCAGTAGAAAGAGAGTGTCGCAACGATCAGCTTCATCCATCACGTGGCTGCTGATCAATAGAGTTTTTCCCTGGTCAGCTAATCGATGAAATAGATTCCACAGATCTCTTCTCAACACTGGATCTAAACCAACTGTTGGCTCGTCGAGAATCAGTAGTTCAGGTTTGCCGAGGAGGGCAGTAGCAAGGGCCAGCCGCGCTCGTTCACCTCCAGAGAGGGATACCGCAATTTGTTTGCGATTTTTCCGCAGGTCGACTAGGTCAATGATCTCCTCGACGGAAATCTCGGAGTCTCCTAGCAGGCGGGCGAAGTAGTGAAGATTTTCTAGACAAGTAAGATCAGAGTAAATACTTGCACTCTGTGTGAAATATCCGACTCGGGTACGCAAATCTTTTGCGCCAGCAGGTTGCCCAAGCACAGTAATCGTTCCGACTTGTGTCTCTTGCACGCCTACAATGCTTCGAAAAATGGTTGTCTTTCCGCTGCCACTTGGCCCGAGAAGGCCGGTAATTATCCCTCGTTCGACGCTCATACTGAGATTGGGAATTATCGTCTTTCTATCACGCACGACTTTGAGGTTGGAAATGCTGACGCTCGCGGACACCCGTTTAGATTACTCCCGTATTGATCACCAAGATGGAGCGAACTTACGAATGTCGTGCCAAGGTATTTACGATGAAAGAGAGGATCTATCGGTAAAATTTTGAAGCGCGCCGATATTGGTCGGGCCAATCCACATGGACTCCCAGTTTTTCAGCGGCATTGAGTGGCCACCTAGGGTTACGAAGCAATTCCCGTGCCAGCATCACCGCATCGGCTTTTCCAGAATCAATGATTTCCTGCGCTTGTTCGGCTTCAGTGATCATTCCAACGGCAGAAGTGAGGATTTTGGCTTCTTTCTTGATTGCCGCAGCAAAGGGAACTTGATAGTTGGGGCCGAACGGAATCTTTGTACCGTGCACTAAACCTCCAGATGAAACATCTATGAGATCTACGCCAAGTTTCTTCAATTCTTTCGAGAGAGCGATTGACTGCTCGATATCCCATCCGCCTTCAATCCAATCGGTGGCGGAAATTCTTACAAAAAGGGGAACGCCAGCCGGGATTGAGCCGCGTACTTTCTCAGTCACTTCTCGAACAAATCGCGTCCTACCTGCAAAATCACCGCCGTATTCGTCGATCCTCAGATTGGTGAGAGGCGAAAGGAATTGGTGAAAGAGATACCCATGAGCTGCGTGCAACTCAATAACGTCAAAGCCAACTTCAATTGCACGTCTAGCTCCATGGACAAAGGCTTCCGTTAGCTCGGCTATCTCATACAAGGAAAGTTCGCGGGGAGTAGGCATCCCGTGGAATGCGAACGGGCTCGCAGAGACAGTTTGCCAACCACCTTCACCTTTGTCAGCGATAAGATGATCGTCCCAAGGACGCATCGTGGATGCTTTGCGACCTGCGTGCGCTAACTGGATTCCGATTGCACGTTTCATCGTGTGCGCGAATTCCACCATGGGTCGAAAAGCTTCCGCGTGCCTATTCGACCAGATTCCTGGACAGCCGATAGATATTCTCCCTTCGGGAGTGACACCTGTGGCCTCAACCAGAATTAACCCGGCGCCGCCAGTTGCCAATGCCCCAAGATGAACGTCGTGCCATTCGCCAACGATTCCGTCTGTTGCCGAGTACTGACACATAGGACTGACCCAGGCCCTGTTCTTGATAGCGAGGTCCCTGATCTTTATTTCGTGGAAAAGTGAGGAAGGCATTGAGGTTCGCTCCTAATAGGTGGATTTAGAACTGATATGAGTTTACAGGTCTGATTTGTTGAGGGATTGTGAGGTAGTACTCATACCAATGACAGCAGATAAGTCGCGGTGCAGAAACGTTGGCAACAGAGTAACTTTCGCACATGAAACGAAGTCGAGCCACGTTGCTGGTGGTTCTTGCTCTCTGGATTGGCCTACCGCTGCAATCGGCATTCGCTCATGCTGGGCTTATCTCCTCAACTCCCGGCAGTGGTGCCCGCCTCACTGCTCTGCCCTCCGAAGTGAAACTTGAATTCGGAGAGAACCTTTTAACACTAGGTGATGCGCAGACCAATGTTCTGGTGGTTAAGGATCCCGATGGAGTTCAGATTTCTAAGTCGGATTTCTTAATTTTGGGGCGTTTTCTGTCGGTGAGCCTCAATCCGAGTAACAAAGGCGGGACATTTACCGTGGACTGGCGAATCGTCTCGGAGGATGGTCATCCCGTTGAAGGGACTTTTCAATTTTCAGTTAAATCGTTGCCAACCGTGACGCCTACCGACAGTCCCTCCCCTTCGCTATCCCCAGTTTCGCCTGCATCAACTGATGGAATTGTCGGCGGGGAGGAGATTGGTTTTTGGGAGCAGTACCAAAAATGGATCCTGCTGGGGGTGGTTTTTCTCACTGCGATAATTATTTGGATCCGTTTCAAGAGACTTAATTAGAGGTGTCGAACTGAAGAGAAGCGATCGGTTGTGAGAAGTCCCGATGTGGAAGTGAATTGCGTGCAATTGTGAACGGAATAAAGGGGCCTGGTTGGAGATCCCTATTTACGCGCTTCGAACCCAGTTATCGCTAGGAGTTAACGTAATCGCGTAAGGCCTTCCGCTCCGTATCTAGTTCGGAAATGTGCTCTTTGACCACATCGCCGATTGAAATAATCGAAATGACATTGTCATCTTCATCAACAACTGGAACGTGTCGGATGCGCCTTTCGGTCATAATCTTCATTAACTCTGAGACTGTCGCATCGCTTTTGCATGTTACAACTTCCACCGTCATCAAATCTCGTACATGCATTCCAATGAGTTGATCCAATTTGCCTGGCATGGCGCGGACAACATCACGCTCGGAAACAATTCCTTCAATCTTTTTGCCATCTGGCGAAACGACCAATGCGCCCACGTGATGGATATTTAAGGCATTCACTAAATCATGAACGGATGCACTGGGAGAAATTGTCTCCACTCGTTTGCCAGCAATTAATGCACTGATCTTCATCGCGCCTCCAAAGTGAGCCTGTAGGCATACTGCCCTTTTAAACGCCTGCTTTCAAGAGGTAATCAACTGCCTGGGTGGCATTCCATCCGCCGGGAAAGGCTTTCAGGAGTTCGTGCGCTCCGGTCAGATCTGAGCCCATCGTGATGAGCGGGGGCTCCACGTACCCATCTGCTCGAGTCTGACCTAGACCGATATTGGCCATGAGCGCATTGCAGAGGCATTTTCGATTGACCAACTCTTCTGGCGCTCCACCTTTGCGAATGAATACATGCTCTGGCTCAGAGGCGCACCTATATCCAACGACTCCTGGGGACCTCTCATATGGAACGCGGAGATATCCAAGATCGCAGAGCCTCGGACGGGCTTCATACAACTTACGGTCGGAAAGAGTTTCAGGAAGGGTGGCGACTTTAAATGGGAACCCGGTTGGTGATCCGAGCGGATCAGTTCGGACTATGAGATCGCCGGTTGCCAGACTTTCCAGTAGTTCATCGCGGAGTTCGCTTTTGAGTCCAGATTCTTCTGCGAGAGAGAAAATAGTTCCAACTTGGACTCCTGCAGCACCCATTTCCAAGGCTGCTCTCACTTGCTCTGGTGTCGAGTGTCCTCCCGCCAGCCAGTAAGGAAGTCCGACCTTTGCGACTTTAGAGATATCAGCTTCGTCGCGGGGACCGAAGACTGGTTGGCCATCCTCGTCGAGAATCATGGCTCCGCGAGGTGGAGCATTATGTCCGCCTGCTGTAAATCCTTCGATCACGAAACCATCTGGTCGAGTGACTTCGTCCTTGGCCAAATAAGTTGCTAGAACGTGAGCCGAGATGATGGCAAGAAACTTTGGCCTATGCAGCGGCGGCAGTTTCTCAGCAGTAAAACTCTTAGGATCAAAAGTTTCTTTGTACGGGGTTGAGGCTCCATCTACGTGGACATTTATCGCACCGGTGTTGTGATCGGCGAGCTGATTGAGGAGTTGTGGGATTTCAGAAGGAATTCCTGCGCCCATGAGCACGTAATCAACTCCCGCAAGCATCGCGCCATAGACAGCGCTAGGTGTTGCCATCTGAATCTTCTCAAGATAGTTGATTCCGATGAGACCGTCGTGACCCTCTTTCGCGAGCCATACTTCTACAAAATTCGAGACTACCCAGAGCTCCAGCGCGTCCTTGGAAGGACGAAGACTTAGCTTTGGGACCGGGATGAACGGCTCATCACCTCTGCCTGCGGGGCGAAAATATTTGTCATGCACCCGCTTCGAGATTTCGGGTAATGGAAAAGCCGCGAGGGCACGGCTTACGTGACCACCTTGATCCCCCTCTTGAAGCCGACGGGCTACGACGGCGTCAATGGCGGTTCCGGAAACTACGCCTAACTGGCCCCTTTGCGAGACTGCCCGCGCGAGCTGCCATGAGGAGACGGCAATGCCCATACCACCCTGGATGATCACGGGCAGGACTTGGGTCTCTTCATTCACTTGGCCAGCGTATAGGACGTATTGGGTCTGCTTTTCGAATCCCGGTGTGGGAGATCTGACTACCTGGAACTCGGAGGGGAGAAACACGCGAGAGCCACACCAATTGGCTGTGGCTCTCGCGCCTGGATCTGGTGGCCGTGAACACCCCGTTGCTTCGGAGAGTAAGTAACTAGGAACGGCCACCGTCTCCCCACCACTTGGGTGGGATACCAATCATTCTTCTCGTAGGAGCGCTCGGCTAGTTCTCTAGGGAGTGACAACACTTAATTGTGGCGAAAACTTCTGGCTAGATTCGTCATACCCCTGTGGGTATTATCGCCTCCAGGCGAGATGCGCAGTGAGGTGAGCGGTTGGGAGAGAAAATGGCTAAGAAATCAGGGAAGGCACTTTCCCATACTCTCGAAAACGAAGAGCAGTTGGCTGCCATCACCAAACGTTTGAAGAGAGCTCATGGTCAAATGGGTGCGGTTATTCGGATGCTTGAAGAAGGTCGCAGTTGTGAAGATGTCGTGACGCAGATGTCAGCGGTAGGTAAAGCGATAAACACTGCGGCCATCACGCTCATATCAGCGAGCTTGAAGGAGTGCATTGAAAGTGAAGAAGCAGACGCCGAAGCAATCTCTGCCAGATTGCAGAAACTATTTTTAAGTTTTGCCTAGTCATCAATGGAATTGTTGGGTGAACTTTTCCGGCAAGGTCTTGATTGACAGATACCCCTGGGGGTATGCTACAGTCTAGTTATGAAGAGAGTGGATGAGCAGAGAACGGCCGATGAGGTCCTTTCTACGCTCGTTCTAGACCCAGCGCAGATTGACGCGATCAGCAAGCGCTTGAAGCGGGCACACGGGCAACTCGGCGCGGTGGTGCGAATGCTTGATGAGGGACGGACCTGCGAAGAGATTGTCACCCAGATGGCGGCAGTCGGCAAGGCGATCAATACCGCGGCGTTTACTCTCATCTCCGCAAATCTCACGGGGTGCTTGGTAGGCGAGAAGCCTAATTCTGCGGAAGTCACCGAAAAACTTCAAAAACTCTTCTTAAGTCTGGCCTGAAACGGAGAGATGAGCATGGGAAAAGGAATCGAAATGAAAACGAAAATAGGAACGAAAAAAAGGACACTGCTAAGCATCGTTGCATTGGCAACTGGCGCTCTGGTGCTGTCGGGGTGCTCCTCAAGTTCAGACAGTGTCACATCCATGGATGTTGCGAATTTCTCGCAGAAAACCCAAGAGGCCGGAGTCATCACTTTGGATGTCCGTACGCGCGGGGAATTCAGTCAAGGACACATTGCTGGCGCAATCAATATCGATGTTGAGGCAGATACTTTCAAAAATGAAGTTTCAAAGTTGGACAAGACAAAGTCATACGCGGTTTACTGCCAGAGTGGCCGGAGATCTGCAATCGCAGCGGATGAAATGAAGAACCTTGGCTTTGAACACCTCTTCAATTTATCGGATGGTATCAATGACTGGATCTCTCAAGGTATGGGACTAGTACTTTCTTAATGAAGGTTGTCATCGTTGGAGGAGTCGCTGGCGGAATGTCCGCCGCGACTCGTTTACGACGATTGGACGCCGACGCAGAAATCATCGTGCTTGAAAAGAGCGGACACGTTTCGTACGCAAATTGCGGCTTGCCGTACTTTGTCGGCGGCGTGATTGAGGACGAATCCGCCCTGTTTTTGCAGACTCCAGCTTCCTTACACTCTCGCTTTCGATTGGATGTTCGCGTCCTCTCAGAGGCGACGAGCATTGATGCCGCTAGTAAAACGGTTGAAGTGAGAGACCTCGTAACAAATGAAAAGTACTCGCTTACATATGACAAATTGATTTTAAGTCCCGGAGCGACTTCTTTTGTTCCGAATATTCCAGGTGCTGAGCTCGCCTTCACATTGCGAACGGTCGAAGACGTTGAGGCAATCGTCACTCAAGTGGAGAAACGCCCCCGTCACGCGGTCGTTATCGGCGGCGGATTCATCGGTATCGAGGTTGCCGAAAACCTAATCCATCAAGGAATTTCAACCTCTATTGTGGAGGCAATGCCTCAGGTTCTTGCTCCGCTTGATCCAGAAATGGCAACTTTTGTGGCTGATGAATTAGTCCGCCATGGTGCTCAAGTATTTCTTGGTGACGGAGTAACAACAATAACTGGGGATTCAGTCACCCTTTCTAGTGGTGAGATCTTGCCCAGTGATCTGACGATCATGGCGATCGGAGTTCGCCCCGATACAGCCTTGGCAAAGAGCGCTGGGTTAACAATCGGTGCTCGCGGCGGAATAGATGTGAATGACTTTAATCAGACGAGTGATGAGAATATCTATGCAGTCGGCGATGCCGCAGAGAAGAAAGACTCTCTTGATGGAAGTGCCACCTTGGTTCCACTCGCCAACATTGCCAACCGTCACGGACGTGTAGTGGCCGACCATATCAATGGTCGCAAAGTTCGATTGGTGCCGACCATCGGAACTGCGATTGTAAAGATCTTTGACTTGATGATTGCGACAACTGGTTGGAACGAGAAAAGACTTATTGCGCAAAAGCGCGCGTACCAAGCTATTCATACTCATCCGGCCTCGCATGCTGGTTATTATCCGGGTGCAAAACCCATGTCTCTTAAGTTGCTGCTTGACCCAAAGACGGGGGAGATTCTTGGTGCGCAGGGAGTTGGTACTGAGGGTGTTGACAAACGAATTGACATTATTGCCACGGCAATACGCGGTGGCTTAACGGGACCAGAGTTGGCAGATCTTGAATTGGCTTACGCTCCTCCATTTGGATCAGCCAAGGACCCTGTGAATATGTTGGGATATGTGGCGGAGAATCTTCTTTCAGGTCTTGCCAAGAATGTTCAGTGGCACGAGGTGGAGAGTTACGTCGATCGTGGATATGTAATCCTTGACGTACGAACTCCCTCGGAATTCAATCGAGGCACAATCGCTGGGGCGATTAATATCCCGGTGGATTCAATCCGCGAGCGGGTAGGAGAGTTATCTCATAAGGATCTTCTCGTCTTATGCCAGGTCGGCTTACGCGGCCATACGGCTTCGATGTTGCTTAATGAAATGGGATTCAATGCGGTCAATCTTGACGGGGGATACCAAACTTTTAGCCATTCTCCGGCGATGTTTACCGGCGAGTTAGTCACTCGGAGCAAGTAATTGCCCCCTTCTGAGCCCAACTTCCCGCAGCGTTCAGCAGTAGAAAAGTGGGCGCAGGCCTTATCTGAATGGGCAATTCCTAAAGAGATTCTCGAGGCCGCAAATGAGAACCCATGGATTCACCCGCCCGTTCTCTATCAAGTACCCGAACACATTGACATGACCTTTTCGCATGCGTGTGCAGTGGAAGCGCTTCCTATTGGCGGTTCAGTTTTGGATGTGGGATGCGGTGGCGGTATCGCCGCTTTTGCCGTGACTCCGCCAGCAACTCACGTTATAGGTGTCGATCATCAGAGCGAAATGCTCGAGATGTTCGCTCTCAACGCCTCCTCTCGGGCAGTTTCATCCGAGGTATTTGCAGGATTTTGGCCCTCGATTGCGGAGCAAGTCCCTAAGGTCGATATCGTCGTTTCGCATCATGTTGCGTACAACGTGGCAGATATTGTGCCCTTCTTACAGGCGTTAAATAGTCACGCCAAGAACAGAGTGGTTATTGAAATTCCGACTCATCACCCACTGACCCATATGTCCGCTGCTTGGAAATATTTTTGGAATCTAGATCGGCCTACTAGTCCTTCAGCAATGGACTTAGTAGAGGTACTTAAAGAAATCGGCATTAGAGCTCACTGGAATATCTGGCCAGGACCGTTGCGCGAATCTGCTGACATTGATCAAGAGAGTGAATTCTTAAGGATTCGACTCTGTCTGCCGCCAGAGCGCCTTGGAGAAGTGAAAGATTTTCTGCGCGATCATCCGGTGCCGCCCCAACGCGAGTTGGCGACTATTTGGTGGGACGTTGCCGACGAGACTTGAAGTAGTTGATCCAGCCATAAGCTGCTGAAAAAAGTAGATATGGCGCCACGCTTGCTAGTGCAGCGATGAAATCAACCCCGACACGTGAGGGGTGCGGACCGTCCTGCGAAATTATGGTCGCCATCGCCACCACGGCAAAGGCAAGTGGCGCGGTGGCAGCCGCAACGTAAGCAGTTCCCTGGCGAGCAAATCGAATCGTCATGAACACTGCAATGCATATGGCAATCCCGGTAAATGCACCAATGCCGTGACGGAGTACTAATTCGAGTACTACGAATATGCCAATAAATAGACTCTGAATGACCACGACCCCTGGTTTTGTTAAACCCTGGTGTGAAACTGGGGCTGGTGGTCGTTTTACTGTTGGGGAAGCCATTAGCTCTCCTCTTCTATCTCTTCACTATCAATAAAGTCATCCGGGGCATCAAGGGCCAAATTGCTCTTCAAGGTTCGAACATTATCTGAGACCTCAGGGAATGCCTTTAGTTTACTCGTGTCGGCGGAGACGCCCAGACTTACGATCTTCTTGGCAGGGCTGAGAACGGTACTTTCGGCTGTTGGGATCATGTCGTTGTACGCCTTGATGGTGCTCTTTAATCTCTCACCGACGGCGATGATTTTGGCGTGGAGTGACGCAACATTTTTGAGGAAAGTTGCCGCCAATTCTTGGATCTCTGTTGCACTCTGAGCCAGTCGGTTGCGGCTGAAGATATATCCGACGGTGCGAAGCAGGGCCATCATCGTCGTCGGTGTAGCGATCGTTACACCTTTGGCAAAAGCCTTCTCAAGCAGTCGGCTGTCTACTCGCAACGCTTCAGTAAGAATGGATTCAAACGGGGCGAAGAGCACTACGAAATTCGGGGAAGAGTCTTTCTCCGCATATCCACGTTTGGCCAGTGCGTCAACGTGTTTCAAAAGGTCCTTCGCATGCGCGACGATGAGTTCTTCGCGAAGATCAAAGTCATCGGTGTCAAAAGCTTCCAGGATTCTCTCGAAAGGAAATTTTGAGTCAATAAAGAGCAGGCTTGAACCCGGCAGTGCGATGGTGACGTCGGGAATCCCAATCTTCTCCGAGTCGGTGCCTGTCGATTTTTGGCGGGTGAAGTGTTCGTTCTCGATGAGTCCGGCGTTTTCGAGAAGCTGCTCAAGTTGGGCTTCACCGAATTTTCCTCTCGTCTGAGAACTTGAAAGTGCGCCGGCAATTTTTGTTGTCTCATCGAGGAGAGATTTATTCGTTGTGGCCATGTTTGTGAGGTCTTTGCGAATATCTTGTTCGGCGGCGATCCGACTCCTATCGGCTTCACGTGCTTGAGTGGAGAGAGTCTCGACAGATTTCTTCATCGCCTCAAGCTCTGTGGCAAGGCGGGTGGTCTCGGTCTGGGCGCCTTGCATTGTCGCAATCTGTCGCTCCAGTACTTGGATCGATCCTTTGGCAGCCACGAGTCCGGCCTGGGCGCCGGCACTCCTGGTTTTGGCCAGTAGAAATCCAATCCCTAGCCCGAGGATCAAGCCAAGAATGCCCAGAGTTACGCCTAAAGAAATGCTCATGGGCCTATCGTGGCAGGAACCACTGACGAAGCACCGTAGGCTCTACTCCTTGTGAGCCTCTCTATCGGAATCGTCGGAATGCCCAACGTAGGCAAGTCCACCCTTTTCAATGCCCTGACCAAGAACAATGTCCTGGCGGCGAACTACCCATTTGCCACCATCGAGCCCAACGTGGGGGTCGTAGGCGTCCCAGATCCTCGTTTGGCGAAGCTCGCTGAAATCTTCGGCTCACAGAAAATCCTTCCGGCGGCCGTCTCCTTCGTAGATATCGCTGGAATCGTCAAAGGCGCCTCCGAAGGCGCGGGCCTTGGCAACCAGTTCTTGGCAAATATCCGTGAGACCGATGCCATCTGCCAGGTTATCCGGGTATTTCGGGATGGGGATGTCATTCACGTTGAGGGCCGGGTGGATCCAGCCAGCGATATGGAGATTATCAATACTGAGTTGGCGCTCGCAGACCTTCAGACAATAGAGAAGGCGCTCCCGCGGATTGAGAAAGAGGCACGCACCAACAAAGAACGCCAGAGCGTTGTGGATGCAGTGAAAGCCGCCGAGAAGATTCTAAATTCCGGCAAGCCACTCTCGAGTGCTGCCATCGATTTGGAGTCACTCGCAGAATTACATTTACTAACCGCTAAGCCTTTCCTTTATGTTTTCAATGTCGACGCGGCGGAGTTAAGTGATCCAGATCTTCGTATTGAATTATCTGCACTGGTTGCACCTGCTGAAGCTATATTTTTGGACGCAAAGACAGAGGCAGAACTTGCCGAACTCAGCGATGAAGACGCTCTCGAACTTCTCAATTCCATTGGGCTATCTGAGCCGGGTCTTGCAACACTTGCGCACGTTGGATTCAGAACATTGGGTTTACAAACGTACTTGACTGCCGGGCCAAAAGAAGCGCGTGCGTGGACAATTCATGTCGGCGATACTGCACCTGAAGCCGCTGGCGTTATTCACACCGATTTCCAAAAAGGTTTCATCAAGGCCGAAGTAGTCTCTTTTGATGATCTCGTTGCGGCGGGCTCGATGACAGAGGCGAAATCGCGTGGAAAAGTAAGGATGGAAGGCAAGGAATACGTCATGCACGATGGTGATGTTGTGGAATTTAGATTTAACGTTTAAGAAAGACCCTGGGATTTCTCCCAAGGCCCTTCCCGTCAATTGACACCAAGGCCGAGCGCTCGTTTAAGGAGTTACGCCTTTCTCCGCGCTTTACCGTTTCCTTGTAAACATCAAGGCGAGGGAACTATGGCATAAATACGCGTTACTCGGAGTAACAATTGAGTGAAGTCGAACGGGTACGGTTAATTCTGCGGCGTGGCGGGGCACACACAAGCCGCCTTTCCGAGTTATTTGGCTATTTCATGCAAAAAGAATATGTGATCGAAAGAGTGACACGAAGCCACGGATATCTGTCGTTAGTATCGGGTAAAGGACATACGCTTTCACCCATGTTCTACCCACGCGAAATATCGCCTCTATGTCTCTAATCATCGTCAATGGACTTCCTGGCTCGGGGAAAACAACACTCGCCACTCAACTAGCAACCGAATTGTCACTTCCACTCTTTAGGAAAGATGCAATAAAGGAAACGCTTGCTGATGCGCTGATCTCCGTTCGACCGAGAGAAGAAACCACTGTTGAATGGAGTCAACAACTGGGCCTGGCCGCGGCATCCGTTTTGTGGCGTTTGGTTTCCGATGCTCGAGGTAATGTCATCATTGAGAGTCCCTGGCTTGCGAACTTAAGGCCAATAGTCGCGCGAGAACTTCATGAAATGGGCGTTTTGACTCATGACGAAATTTGGTGCGATGTCCCTTTGTCCGTGGCTCGCCAAAGGTTTGAGAGTCGAGCACTAGAACGTCATTGGATTCATTCTGAAAGTTCTGGTTCGACGGATTCGGATTGGGATCTGTGGGAAAAAATGGCTGAGCCATTAGGCCTCGGGACAGTCCATCGTGTAGATACAACTCAGCCTGTAGATATCCAAAACGTGATACGTGACCTCGGAAAGTAGTCTCAAGCGAAGACTGAATTTAGGTGAGGTTCCCATTCTCTAGTTCCAGGAAAGTCCCATTGCGCAAAGCGTCCAAGGCTGCAAATAGCCTGCGAGCCTTGAAATCTTGAACACGGGCAAGTACAGCCTCATGGTCACACCATTCCCAAGAGCGAAGCTCCTCTGAGGGAAGAATGATGCGAGATGCATCCACGGGGCCAGTCGCGTATATGAACAGAAGTCCCTCACCTGCGGCGCGTCCTTGGTTTACCCAATCGATTACAAGAAGTCGACCGATCTCAACGTCGAAACCCAATTCTTCGAGGCATTCTCTTCTCGCTCCTTGTCGGGGAGATTCATCAAGTTCGACCATGCCACCAGGGACTTCCCATGTGTCTTTGTAAGTTGGCTTCACGAGAAGTATGCGTAAATTCTCATCGACAATGGCAACGCCCGCACCAACTCGCTTTTTCGGCATTTCTCGAGATTTCTCAGTCATTGACAGAGTGTAACTACGACTTGAAAATCCTCAATGGGGTTGCATTAATGACTGGTGGGATTAGCGAAGAAACTTATGGATGAATCGACGAGCTTCGGCCTCTTGGTTCAGTTCGGTTTCCATGGGCACAACCCATGATGGTGTGGAGTACAGGGAAGACTTCGACTGCCAAGCGCACATAATGTCAGTGTGGTGTGTTTGGCTCACTCTATGAGTAGCAGATGCTCCAACTGGGAGATGAGATGACAATCGAAATTGCCGTAAAAGTGCATGATGGTCTGGTCTTGGCGGCAGATAGCGCAACAACGCTCTTACAGCGCGACTCGAACGGGCAAACAAAAGAAACAAATATCTACAACAATGCCAATAAGGTGATGAATCTTTACAAAGGGCTACCTATTGGGTTGATGTCGTGGGGTCTTGGCAGTATCGGTAGTTCTTCAATTTCGACGCTTGGAAAGGACTTGCGTCAGCGGCAACTTGGGACAAGCTCTCATTAATCTCCAAGCAAAACCCGAAGAGGTTCCAGCGTATGTAGAGGCAATCAAGGCCCAACTCGAAATGCAAATCGTGAATGGCGCGATGCCCATCCAAGATGCCATTGATCTAGCTGAATTCCTTGTAGACGTGACCATCAAGTTTGTTCGTTTCTGTCCAGGGAGCGAGACTGTAGGCGGGCCAATTGAAGTCGCGGCGATTTCTAAGCATGAAGGGTTTAAATGGGTTAAGCGGAAGCATTACTATTCAGGAGTACTCAATCTATAAAGGAGTCAATTATGGACGAAAACTCAAAAGGTCAGATCCATATTTACAAGGCTGGACCTCGTGGGGCGGCGATGAAGGAGCAAGACCGTCAGATAATTAAGTCAACGATGTCCGATTCGTCGCGCACAATTACCACCTCGCCTCGGCCATTACGTCTTGAGACAAGTAAGTCCCCTGACGCAAAAAGTTCTTAAAGTCCCGAGAGAAGTAAAATTAGCAACCCTGATCCAAAGTTTGTTGCCAGTCTGGGTAACTATTAATAGAGGTTGAATTAACGATTGCTGGGGTCGTTAGGTGCGGTGCGACTCGCTTCCATAATCATTCACCATCCGAACTTTGATGTGGCGACCCTTCAAGGATTAATACGAGATTGCCTTCCGAGGTGATTTGTTAAGTTTCAACGAAACCTATCTTTCGCCAGAAACTCTGAGCGGGTGAGTTTTGTTGCTCCGGATCCACCAGTCAATAGGAGTATTTTAAGAATTAGAAGGATCGCCGAGCTGGATTGGGCACCAAAACGCATAAATAATTGACTATGGCAGGTCTTGAAACCTGCCAATAAACAATGGCACTATCCGATATGGAGTTCATCTCACTACTTAATGGCGAAGAGGACCGTTTTGGCACTCGCCATGTCCAATTGTGGCAGGCGGGCGTATTTGATGGAGTAGAAAAGACTCGCGTTCATGTTGCCCGATTCGGGAAAGATTCATTGTTGGGTCGGCATCCAACAAGAATGTGGCAACTCTTCATGGTGATTGAAGGGTTTGGCTGGGTGAGCGCCGAAGATCACGTTCGGTACCCAATCTCAACTGGCCAAGCGGTCCTTTTGCACCCGGGAGAAGAGCATGACTCGGGGAGCGAAACGGGCATGAGCGTTCTCATTTTGGCTTCCAGCACAGACCCCCGCGGTGCTTGAATAACGGGGCGACATTAACGATTGGTCTGGTTGCCCAAGAAGTTACGAATCCTGTTTATCACTAACCTGGAATTTCACCGGCGGCACGATACCCAGCCGCCAGAGGGCCACCGACTCGTTCAAGAATTTCAAGAACCGCGATTTCCATTAGCCGTTTCTCTCCATGGGAAATAACAGACTCGATAGCTTTATAAAGTTGCAGGGCCAGTTCCGGGTCGTTTTCTGCGAGATATCGGGGCAGCCATTTTCCACTTGCCAACCATTGTGATTTTGACAGGAGTGCGAGCTCGCTCGTCCCAACTACTAATTGCTGGCCGATAAAGAGCAATTCAATTGGGTCTGTTGCACCAATGAAATCATCGAGTTGATCGGTGAGCGCATATCGTCTTCTCCGCATTTCTTCGACTGAAATGGCGAGCGGACCTTTTTTAAGTCGGTCATTGGCCGCCGATTGGACACTCTCAGCTTCTGCCTCTAAAGAAATCAGGATTTGCCCACTTGCGATCATTTTCAGAGTGGTGGCGTGATGATCTGCAATTTCCAATTCAGAAAAATACTTGATTGATTCACGAGTCTGGACAAACAATTCAATCAACCATCCATATTCATGAATTGTTTCGCGAAAGGGTGCGGGACTGCCTTTCAGAACGACGACAATGTCCAGATCTGAAGTGGGAGTTATGCGCGGTGTTAGTGCACTTCCAGTGAGAAAAGCCGCCCTTGCATCAGGAAATCGGACGTTAAGGATTCGTCTAGCTGCTTCAAGGGCATCGAGACGTTCCATACCTCCAAACTGTATAGCAGTGCATTGAATGCCAAGGTTATATAAAGGATTGACGGGGTTGCCGCCATTTAAGCGGAGTAACTATCGATCCGAACGAACTCCTGCTACTCCCACCAGAGGAATTCGCCGCACACCACGAAAGTAAGCAGGATTGGAAATACTAATAGAGGAACCCAGAGCCATACCCACTGTTCTTGTTTGATCCTTGCGGTAACCGCGAGCATGAATGCCACGAGCGACGCAATCAAGCCGCCGATCAGTGCAGCTGCGCCGAGCAATCCGATCCAGTTGTCTGAGACGGCGTCGGATCCTCCACTAGAAAAGGCCACAACAAATATTGCGCCAGTCAACGCGTCCACCAATACGACGGCTGCGGCAACCCAGACAGCACACCGGGCTAAACCACTACTCCCGCGTGCGGCACTCGGTTTCGGGAAGGTTTCGGGCGAAACGGAATTACCAGTCATTGAACTCACCTCTTTCGCGAACCCTCCGCGAGGCGCTGATGGCCTCTGTGAGAGCCAGTTTTGAGTCTCCTCTCGAACATCGGAGAACGCAATGGTTCGACCGATGGGAAGAGAGCCAGACCCTGCACTTTCGCCATATTGCCGTATTGCGATTGATGACAACACTCTGCGGTCTATATTCGCCCAGCCCACTTGGCTAATACAGACGCCTCTTTATCCGCACTAATTCCTGGTGCCGTCATTCGTTCGTTTAACTGCGGTTGTTCTTCGTTCTGCATTGCAGTCCAAGTATCAACAACAGTTTCCAACATTGGTCGGCAATGGAGACCTGCAGCTGCCGCCTTACTCGTATTGATTGCGAAAATTCCATAGGACTCGGGAGATACCCAAATGGGCATCTCAGTCCATGGTTGGACTTCATTCTCAAGAAGAAACTCCGGTGACACCCAGGTGAAATGTGCATCGGACTTTGTTGTCAACCGGCAAGCTTCAAGTAAGTCTGACATCGTTGAGTGGTTAACGGGCGAAATGGAATTAAAAGCACCGGATACCTTCTGTTCTGCGCAGGCAACCATCCATGACGCTAAGTCGCGCGCATCAATGTACTGAAGGCCCAGGTCTCTTGGACCGGGAGCGAGAACTTCACCACCTCGGGCGATTCGGTTGAGCCACCACGGTAGACGGCCTGGAATTTCGTACGGTCCGAGAATTATTCCTGCTCTGGCGAAGAATGATGCATCGGATCCGAAACCTTCGAGGATCGCTAATTCGGCACCACGTTTGTCAGATGCATAGTTAGTTGCCTCCGCAGAGGGTTCTGCATCCGCCACGGGGGAGTCTTCGGTCAATCCGTTTGGCAATGGATCTTCGTTGTAGACCGAACAAGTCGATACATAACTGTAGTAAGGGACATGATCACGCAACGCATTCACACTTTTTTGTACGACGTTTGGAGCAGTGGTCCAAGTGTCGAAAACCGCATCCCACTTCCGATTTTCTGCAAAGTCGAAGGCATTGGAATTGGTGCGGTCAGAGAAAATTGATTCCACACGATCATATGTCGCGCTCTCCGGCAATGCAGTGCGGGTCACTGTAGTTACTTGATGACCACGAGATACAGATGCCTCGACAAGCGCACGACCTACGAATGCTCCACCACCTAGTACGAGAATTCGCATGCCGTGCAATCTATGGCCTTGCTGAGAAGGTGTCTACGGGAGTTCTACCCGCGAGACCCGCTTATTACTCAGATGTATTAGTCAGAGTAGTGCTTTCCGATTTCAGCAAGCGCCTTGTCGAAGATTTCCAGTCCCAATTTGGCATCTGCTTCTGAGATATTGATCGGTGGGGTTAGATGAAGCCGATTGAAATTCGGGAATGGCATCAGTCCATTCTTTCTGCACGCGGCAATCAACTCATTCATCTCTGGACTGGAACTTCCGTATGGGGCCATTGGCTCGCGAGTCTGGCGATTTTTCACGATATCCATTCCCCAGAAAGCGCCGACTCCACGGATGTCGCCGATGACTTTGTGTTTCTTTGCTAGCTCACGAAGTCCAGGACCCATGATCTTCTCGCCCAGATTCGCAGCGCTCTCAACCATTTTCTCATCCTTCATGGCATCAATGGTTGCTACCGCCGTTGCACAAGCAAGGGGATGGCCAGAGTAGGTGAGTCCACCGGGGAATACCCGATCGTCAAATGTCTTGGCGATATATTCAGGAATCACAACTCCGCCAAGTGGTACATAACCCGAGGTGACTCCCTTTGCGAAGAGGATGAGATCTGGCAGAGCATTGGCGTGCTGGAAAGCAAACCATTTACCGGTTCTTCCAAATCCGGCCATAACCTCATCTGCAATCCACAATATGTCGTACTTGTCGCAGAGTGCGCGCACTCCTTCTAAGTAACCGGCAGGCGGGACGAGTATTCCCGCAGTTCCAGGGACAGTCTCTAAAAGAATTGCAGCGATGGTCTTTGGTCCTTCAAAAATAATTGTTTGCTCAAGATGTTCAAGTGCGCGTTGGCATTCTTCGGTTTCATTGGTTGCCCAGAAAGAAGAGCGGTATAGATACGGTCCCCAGAAATGGACGTGTCCATGTGCATATTCGTTGGGGAATCTGCGCGGATCTCCAGTGGCATTGATGGCCGCGCCGGTATTGCCGTGATACGAACGGTAGGTGGAGAGAATTTTATCTTTGCCAGTGTGAAGTCGCGCCATACGTATTCCATTTTCGACTGCGTCCGCACCTGCGTTTGTGAAGAAAACTTTCTGGAATTTTGGTCCAGCCAGGTCAACAATGCGCCTGGCTGCTTCGTTGCGGGCGGCGTTGGCATGTTGCGGGGCAATTGTCGCCAATATCGCGGCTTGTTCTTGGATTGCTTTCACAACTTTGGGATGTTGATGACCAATGTTGGTGAAGACAAGTTGACATGAAAAGTCCAAATACTTCTTTCCATCGTAATCCCAGAAATAAGATCCTTCCGCGCCTGCTACAGGAATGGGCGAAATTTGTGCCTGGGCAGACCAGGAATGAAATACGTGGGCACGATCTGCCGCAAAAACTTCGGCACCTGTAATGGGATCAACTTTTGGCGAGTTCATTTTTGTCCTTTTCTTTTTGCACTAGCGCCACTATATCTGTCTCAAGTATTCTCCGTACATGACTCATGTATCTCATTGGATAAACGGCGAAATTGCAGATGAAAAATCAGGACGCCACGGGGAAATCTTCAACCCGGCAACAGGTCTAGTGACTGGGACCGTTGCTTTCGCGGACATATCGACTATTGATCACGCTGTCGAAATATCCAAAAAAGCATTCGACTTATGGCGACATTCGTCATTAACCAAGCGTGTACAAGTCCTGTTTGCCTTCCGTGAATTGGTAAACACCCACAAAGAGGAAATTGCTGCACTTATTACTGCCCAACACGGGAAAGTATTGAGTGACGCGTTGGGCGAAGTTACTCGTGGGTTGGAAGTTGTTGAATTTGCATGCGGCATCCCACATTTGCTCAAGGGTGGCTTCTCCGAGGAAGTCTCGACAGGAGTTGATGTCTATTCAATTCGTCAGCCGCTTGGACCAGTTGCAATCATCTCGCCTTTCAACTTTCCAGCCATGGTTCCGATGTGGTTTTTCCCAATTGCAATTGCCTGCGGCAATAGCGTGATCGTCAAACCTTCTGAGAAAGACCCAAGTGCGGTCATGTATATGGCAAACCTCTGGAAGGAAGCTGGACTACCCGATGGCGTGTTCAATGTCGTGCACGGGGACAAGATTGCGGTTGACGCATTGCTCACGCATCCAGGGGTCAAGTCAATATCTTTTGTGGGTTCCACACCGATTGCTAGATATGTTTATGAAACTGGCACAAAGGCTGGCAAGCGAGTGCAAGCTCTTGGTGGTGCAAAAAACCACATGGTCGTCCTACCTGATGCTGATTTGAATCTCGCCGCCGATGCCGCAATCAACGCCGGATTTGGTTCGGCGGGTGAACGTTGCATGGCGATCTCAGTCCTGGTAGCAGTAGAACCAATTGCGGATGAATTGGTTGCAAAGATCAAAGAGCGCATGGCCAAGATTAAGACTGGTAATGGCGCGCTGGGTGCCGATATGGGTCCATTGGTGACACTCGTGCACCGAGACAAGGTAGCTTCCTATGTTGGCGCTGGTAAGAAAGAAGGAGCGACACTCGTTGTCGACGGTCGCGATCTCACCCTCGAAGGGGGCGGATTCTGGCTTGGCCCAACGCTTTTCGATAACGTCACTTCCGAAATGACAATCTACAAGGAAGAAATTTTCGGGCCAGTACTCAGTGTGATTCGTGTGAAGACATATGATGAAGCGCTCTCTCTCGTCAATAATCATCCATACGGAAACGGAACAGCGATCTTCACAAATGATGGTGGCGCAGCTCGTCGCTATCAGAATGAAGTAGAGGTGGGCATGGTTGGAATCAATGTTCCGATTCCAGTTCCGATGTCCTATTACTCATTTGGTGGATGGAAGAATTCACTATTTGGCGATGCTCATGCACACGGTGGCGAAGGTGTTCAGTTCTTCACTCGTGGGAAAGTAGTTACGAGTCGCTGGTTAGATCCAAGCCATGGTGGAATAAATCTAGGGTTCCCTCAAAACACTTGATTTCTCTCGCTTAATTAAGACTCGATTTAAGGGTTACATGCGCTAGATGCTATTCTTTGCACCGCTCTATTGATGTTCATTAAGGGCATAAATCGAGTGGAGTTGAGGGTCAATGTCTAAGGCATCTACCGCGCACCTGGCTGGTCTGCCAGTAAAGAAGCGCGAAAATCTTCGAAACGTCGCAATCATTGCTCACGTTGATCATGGCAAGACCACTCTGGTGGATGCCATGCTCTGGCAGTCCGGTGCGTTCGCGGCTTATAAGGAGCAGTCCGAGGGCCAGGATCGCATGATGGACTCGATGGATCTCGAGCGCGAAAAGGGCATCACAATTCTTGCCAAGAACACTGCTGTCCACCGGGGAACAAATATCGTCAACATTATCGATACCCCTGGTCACGCGGATTTCGGTGGCGAGGTTGAACGTGGTCTTGAAATGGTCGATGGTGTCCTTCTTCTGGTTGATGCTTCTGAAGGTCCTCTGCCGCAGACACGATTCGTGCTTCGGAAAGCCCTTGAAAAGAATTTGCCCGTTATTCTCGTAATCAACAAAGTTGACCGTCCAGACTCTCGTATAGCCGAAGTAGTCGATGAGACATATGAATTGTTCCTCGATCTTGACGCGAGTGAAAAGCAAATTGAATTCCCCATTGTTTATGCATCTGCCAAAGCTGGTCGTGCGTCTTTGACTCGCACAGCAGATGGCGGAATGCCAGAGGAGACAAACCTCGACGTTCTCTTCGACACGATTTTCTCGGCAATTCCTGCCCCTGAATACCACGAAGGTGCGCCTCTGCAAGCGCACGTCACCAACCTTGACTCATCTCCCTACCTGGGCCGGCTTGCCCTCTGCCGCGTTCGCGAAGGAGTCATCAAAAAAGGTCAGATGGTCACATGGATCAAGACCGACGGCACGATGACAAAAGTTAAAGTGGCCGAACTTCTTCTTACCGAAGCACTTGAGCGAGTTCCTGCACTCGAAGCCGGACCTGGCGACATTATCGCCGTTGCCGGGTTTGAAACCATCACATTGGGCGAGACGCTTGCCGATCCAGATAATCCAGTGGCACTGCCCCTGATCACAGTTGATGAACCAAGTATTTCTATGACGATTGGTATCAACACTTCTCCGCTTGCTGGTCAGAGTGGAACAAAGCTGACGGCGCGACTTGTGAAGAGCCGTCTTGATGCAGAGCTCATCGGAAATGTTTCGCTCCGAGTCCTTACGACAGAGCGTCCAGATACCTGGGAAGTACAGGGCCGCGGCGAACTTCAACTGGCGGTTCTGGTTGAAATTATGAAACGCGAAGGTTTCGAACTCACGGTCGGAAAACCGCAGGTTGTCACAAAGATGGTCGACGGAAAAATGCACGAGCCGATGGAGCACCTCACTATTGATGCACCAGAGGATTATCTCGGCGTCATCACTCAGTTGATGGCACTTCGCAAGGCGCGTATGGAGCAGATGGTTAACCATGGCACTGGTTGGATCCGCCTCGATTACCGAGTTCCGTCCCGCGGACTCATTGGTTTCCGTACCGAATTCCTCACCGAGACCCGCGGAACAGGTCTGCTGCACCACGTTTTCGACGGATATGAGGCTTGGCACGGCGAACTTCGCACCCGTCCAACGGGCTCACTTGTTTCGGACCGGCGCGGATTCGTGACCAGTTATGCCATGTATGGAATCCAAGATCGCGGAAGTATCTTCGTTGAACCAGGCGCTGAAGTGTATGAGGGCATGGTTATTGGCGAGAATTCGCGATCTGAGGATATGGACGTCAATGCGGTGCGCGAAAAGAAACTCACCAATATGCGCTCATCGGGTACCGACGAGGCCGAGCGCCTCATCCCGCCGAAGAGACTCAATATGGAAGGCGCTTTGGAATTCTGCCGGGAAGACGAGTGCGTCGAAGTGACTCCGGCGATGGTCCGTATTCGCAAGGTCATCCTCAATGCCGATGAACGAGCACGCCTTACTGCCCGCGCCAAGCGGGCCAACCAGGAGTAATTGCGCACCTTTGTCATGGCTCTCATGTTAAATGGGGGCTATGTCTAAAGGAGCGGGGCCTAAAGAAAAGGTAGGCGCAGTCGGCGCTCTCAAAAGACGCCCGCTGGCGACGAAGTTCCACAATTTCACCGTAGATCAGAGCCGAGTTATTTCACATCGCGGTTCGCCCCTTGTCGTACTTGGTGGGCCGGCAACTGGCAAGACCACTCTTCTTATTGAAGCGGCTCTCTCTCGGATTAGTGAAGGACAAGATCCCAATTCACTATTGATGTTGACTTACGATCGCGTACGCGCCTCCGAACTTCGCGATGCCGTTGTACTTCGGACGGCCTCGATCATGCACGAACCCATTGCTAGGACTTTTCACTCGCTCGCCTTTTCAATTTTGAAAATGAAGGCCCATCCGGATGCGCCGGATCCCATTCTCATGTCAGGTGCCGAGCAGGAGTATTTCATCCGCGAACTCATCGCAGGGGATATCGACCTGGGGAGAAATTACTGGCCGCTCGATTTGGAAAAGGCTCTTACGACAAATGGCTTTGCCCGAGAACTTCGCGATCTCATTCTGCGCGCGTCTGAGAGGAATCTTTCTCCCGAACAACTTGCCAGACTTGGACGTGAGAGTGGAGAGAAATACTGGGAAGCGGCAGCCGTTTTCTGGAAGCAGTACCTAGAGATTCTGGATCTGCAGGCCGATTCAGCTGCCGACGCCAAACGCCGGATTGATCCCAGCCAGATAGTTGTGGAGGCTTTGCGTCATCTCAGAGCAAACCCGACTTTGGCTGCTGACCTGCGCGCGCGTTTCTCCACCATCCTTGTCGATGAATTCCAAGAGAGTGATCCCGCACAGCGCGCACTTCTGCGCGAACTCATAAGTCAGGACATCGTCATCTGCGCGGATGCGGATAGCGCGGTGGGACGCTTTAGAGGCGCAGATCCAGATCAGTTGAGCGCTGAATTGGATTTTTATGAAGCGAGCGGAGAGCGGATTGTCCTGCAGGATGAATTCCGGAGCAGTCCTGACATATTTGAGGTGGGCGCCCATATTTCAGCGGGATTCACCGGTGCTGCTCCACAGAGGAAGCGCATCTGCGCCCGTGCGACGCAGGGCGATGAATACGCACCTGTGCTGGTTGGACGGTTTCGCTCGCAGAGCGAGGAAGCGCAGTTCATTGCCTACCAATTTCGACATGCCCACCTGATCGAACAGACGCCCTGGAGCGAGATGGCAGTGATTCTGCGGGCTCCCGGGATGCAGGCAGCGGCCCTCCGCCGCGCCTTCGCCCAATCAGGGATCCCCGTGACATCTGAAATTGAGGCGCTGGGCAACAACCCTGCGATTGCACCATTCTTATTGATCGCGCAGATCGCACTAGGCGAAGTGGCTCTCAATTTGGAGAACTGTGAGCGACTACTTCTTTCAGAATTTGGGGGCGCCGATTCCATTTCCTTACGGAGAATTCGCAGAGCCTTGCTTGCCTCGAGAGCTGAGGAGGATCAGCGCACCGGAACTCAACTCTTGATAGATGCGGTCAACCACGGTGATATTTCAATCGATGGTGCACAACCTCTGCAGAGGATTCACGAGCTGTTGGCACGCGCACGGAAAGTCCTGCGCAAATCTACTGCGCAAGGGGAGGATCTCCTCTGGGAAATTTGGAACAGTGCGGTCACCAGTGATGGATCCAAATTAAGTGAGAGTTGGAGAAGGCAGGCGCTGCGAGGCGGGTCACGCGGCGCTGCGGCAGATCGCGATCTCGACGCGATGATGCAACTCTTTGAATCTGCGCGACGGTTTGCCGAGCGGTTTCCGCATTCGAAGGCAGATAGTTTCATCCGACAAATTAGTCAGGAAAATATTTTGGGTGATGTTATTACTGCCCAAGGGCAACGTCCTGATGTCGTCGAGATACTCACTGTGCATGCCGCCAAGGGCCGCGAATGGGAGATCGTGGCAATTGCCGGTTTGCAAGAAGGTACCTGGCCCAACCTTCGCCAACGTGGATCACTTCTTGGAAGTGAACGGTTGGTGGAGATCTTGCGTCACGGGGTACTCGCCCGCAAGGAATTGGATGCCCTCGCTGCGAGTGGGCTGGCCGAAGACGAACGAAGACTCTTCTTTGTTGCGGCGACTAGGGCAAAAACTGAACTCATCATCACAGCCGTTTCCAAGGAGGATGACGAACCATCTATCTTCTTTGAAGAAGTATCACTCTTAGTGCAGGGCGATGACGAAATTAATGGAAAAATAACTCGAGTTCCGCGCCCCATAACACCTGCCGCGTTGGTTGCGACTCTGCGCCGTGAACTTCTTTCCAAGAATCTAACAGCTGCTTCTCTACTCAAGCGCCTTGCTGAGGAAGGAATACCCGAGGCCGATATCGGAACTTGGGCAGGAGTTCTTCCGATCAGCAGCCAAGCCCCCATTGTTCCGCCCGGAGACCTGGTCTCGGTCTCGCCAAGTAGTGCCGAAAGCTTTATTGATTGCGGTTTGAAGTGGTTTCTGGAGCGCAATGGCGGCACCAACGGGGATAGTACGGCGCAGATCCTTGGTTCGGCCATTCATGCCTATGCCGCTTTGATGGAAGAGGATCCTTCGCTGACGGAGGATGAACTCACGGCAAGACTTCGTGATGCTTGGAAATTGATTGATCCCACCACCGGATGGGTCAGCGCAACGCAATTGAATCGCGCACTAAAGATGATCGAGAAATTTGTCCGCTATCACCAGGAATCACTACAAACGCGCCGGATTATCGGAGTTGAAGTGGAATTCAACGTAGTGGTGGGTCGCGCGCATATCCGCGGCAGTGTGGATCGTCTTGAGGTAACTGCCGCTGGAGAGATTTACGTAGTTGATTTCAAAACTGGCGCTTCGCCCGTGAGTCATGCAGACGCGCTTACCAATATGCAGATGCAGGCTTACCAACTTGCCGTCGTTGAAGGTGGTTTCGATGAGAGACACCCAGGTCGCGCAACTGCAGGCGCCGAATTGGTTTATCTTGGCTCGAAGAATAAGGATGCACCAGTTCGCCACCAACCACCAGTGGATGCCACTGAAATGAGCAATGAGATTCAAATCATTGCCGAAGGTATGAGTGGCAATGCATTCACGGCGAGTATTAATGATCGTTGCAACAACTGCCAAGTCCGAACTGCGTGTCCGATCCAGGGTGATGGACGGATGGTGATGGAGTGAGTAAAGAGATTCGCTATTCCCCTGAGGTAATCGCCAACAAACTTAGAATTATTGATCCGAAGGTCCGTATTCCTTCTCGTGAACAATCTGCCATCATTGAGGCGCCGCTTTTGCCTGCAGTGGTTATTGCTGGTGCCGGATCTGGCAAGACAGAGACGATGAGTGCACGAGTCCTCTATCTAATTGCTAATGGCCTAGCCAAGCCGGAGGAGATTCTAGGTCTCACTTTCACGCGCAAAGCCGCGGGTGAATTAGGAGTCAGGATTCGCAGCAAGTTGCGACAACTGCGCGACCCACGAGTCGGACTTGAGATTCCGCGCGGCGAACCGGTCATCATGACCTATCACTCCTATGCCGGACGTCTTCTCAACGAACATGCAATTCGATATGGAATCGACGCGAGTTCAGATCCAATGGGCGAAGCCGCTATTTGGCAGATGGCCGCCCAGATCGTGAGCAATTGGCCAGATGACGAGTTCACATCAGAGAGTGCATTAAGCACTGTTATATATGACGTTATTGGACTTTCCCGGATGGTTCTAGAACACCTGACCTCCTCGGATGAAATCAGGAAAATATCCGAGGATCTCTTGGCGCAGCTAGAAAGACTCGGTCCCAAATCAAATGACACCGTGCGCGGAGTTCAGAAGGTACTTCAGCAACGTATGTCGATTCTTCCGATGGTCGAAGAACTTATTTCAACGCGCCAGAAAAATGGCGAACTCTCCTTCGATGATCAGATGTCTCTTGCTGCTCGTATCGCGATGGAGATCCCCGAAGTTGTCGAAATCGAGTGCTCCAAGTACAAAGTGGTCTTGCTGGATGAATACCAAGACACTTCTCAGTCGCAAGTGCGGATGCTCTCCGCACTCTTTGGAGATGGTCATGCAGTGATGGCCGTGGGCGACCCATGCCAGGCGATCTACACCTGGCGTGGTGCTTCGGCAGGGACCATTGGCGCCTTCGCTAAGAATTTTCCGGTTAAGGGTGATGTAAATGGTAGGACGGGTGCGAGACATTTCTCCCTTCCCATCACTTATAGAAATGACAAGGTCATTCTTGAGCTCGCCAATACTGTGTCGGCACAGATTCGCGAAAACAGTCCGGTCGAAGTGCTTCCTCTAGTGGCTCGTGACGGCGCAGGGGCCGGCGAATTGGCCTACGGAATCTTTGAAACATTGGAGAGTGAAGCAACGGGAATATCTGAATACTTCGCAAACCTCTGGTTCGATCCAGAGCGAATGCTCAAAGATGAGAAGGATCGAACCTCTTTCGCGGTTCTCGTTCGTAAGCGTTCGCAGATCGCGGAGATTGAACTGGCTCTCCGTGGCGAAAATATTCCCGTCGAGGTTCTGGGTGTCGGTGGACTCGTTCATGTCGCAGAGGTTGCAGATGTCATTTCCCTCTTGCGTGTCATAACCAATCCGGAATCTGGTGCATCACTTATGCGCCATCTCACGGGACCACGGATTAATTTGGGCGCAGCGGATATCGCCGCCCTAGGTCGTTTCTCCCGTTCGCGCGCGGAGGCGCAGAAGATGACCTCAAAGGGTTTGGTAGCAAAAATCGTGCAGGGAAATCCGCTTCGCGAGGAAGCTGATGACCAGTTCCTCGGGAGCCTTATTGACGCGGTGGATGAAATAGCCAGCGCCAATGCTGCACATTTCACGCCTGCGGGGTTTTCTCGGTTGACTCATTTTGCCGCCGACCTGCGTCGCATCCGTTCTCGTGCCGGGGGCCCACTTACCGATCTCGTTGCAGAGATCGAGAGTTATCTCAATCTGGATGTAGAGGTGCAACTCCGCGATGGTACGGAGAATGGTCGGCGTCATCTGGATCGCTTTATGGACGAGGTTGCGAAGTTCTCGCGCAGCGGAGGGACAATTGCCGACTTCCTTGCATGGCTAGATGTGGCTGCTTCGGAAGAAGCCGGATTGAAAACCGGTGCCCCAGAGGTTCGCCGTGACGTGGTTCAAATTTTGACGATTCACACTGCCAAGGGCGCCGAGTGGGATGTTGTCGCAGTGCCCGGACTGGCTAAAGGAAATTTCCCGGGAAATGGTTTAAAGCGAGATAACTGGCTTACGAATGAAGAACACATCCCATTTACACTTCGTGGCGATAGTCATGAGTTGCCGACATTTGATATCTCTGCGTGCAGTACAAATACGGAGGCAAAGAAGGTCTTCGATTCCTTCGCCCTTGAGTGCAACAAACTGCGCCATGATGAAGAAATTCGCCTTGGGTATGTTGCGATCACTAGGGCGCGTACTCATCTGATCTGCACGACCTCGAGATGGAGAGATGGAATCAATCCCGTGGAGCCCAGTGAAATTTATGAACTCGTGGCGCAGACTGCGTTCGTTTACGGCGGAAAGACTTTGGCCGATGCTCCTGTTCCGCAAGATGAGGATGAGAAACCCGAACCGGCTAATCCACTCTCAGCAATTTGGCCCCGCGATCCGCTGGGCGATCGACGTGCCTCCTTTGATGCGGCAATTGACTTGGTTCGTACCAGTCCGACGCACTCGCTCATACCTGACTCCATGCGCGAAGATGTTTCTATCGAAGTTGAACTAGTGGATCCTCAGACAATCCAGTCGTGGATTCGTGATTCGCAAGCACTGATTAATGAACTGCATCGAAGTAAGGATCGAGCCGACATTCTTCTACCGCCGCGACTCTCGGTCTCCACGCTCGTCGCTCTGCGTGAAAATCCGGAGGAATTGGCATTGGCAATTAGAAGGCCAATGCCGAGGCCGCAGGATGAATATTCAAGACGGGGCACTGTTTTTCACTTGTGGGTGGAGAAGCATTTTGGTCAAGGACGGCTCTTCGACGACGAGGACCTGGATCCCATCGACTCTCTGGAAGCAGATCAAACGCTGGAAGAATTGAAAGCCAAGTGGCTTGCCAGTGAATGGGGGGATCGTCAGCCTTATGCGATTGAAGTTCCTTTCGAGAGTGTGCTTGCAGGAGTGCTTTTCCGCGGTCGGATTGATGCGGTTTACAAAAATGGAGATCGCTTTGAAGTTGTCGATTGGAAGACCGGATCCAAGAGACTGGGCGAATCTGCGGCCATCCAACTCGCCATGTACAGATTGGCATGGGCAAAGTTGCAGAATATAGATCCGGCCCTTGTCAGCGCGGCATTCCATTACGTTCCATCAGGTTTCACGGATCGACGTGCGGATCTACTCGATGAAACCGGGTTAGTCGCTCTTTTAGAAAAGCATTAGTCCACTTCCACCGTCAAAGGTAAATGGTCGCTCACTCCGGTGAGCATGGAAGGAACGTGAATAACATCCTCTGCGGAAATCTTCTGTGATAGGAAGTAATCGATTTGCACTTTCGGCTTCCAGGTGGGAAATGTTCGCTCCGTGACGAGGGAGTTCCAATGCAGTCCACGAACGATCATCGAAAATGGCAAGTTGAGATCGCCCATAATGATGATTTTTGTTTTATCCGTGACAGGAAGTCGCTTAACCCATCGTTTTACTTTCAGAAGTTGCAGATAATTGAAGACTGGGACGAAAGAGAGGTGGGTGTTGATGACGAGCCAACCATCTTCAAGTTCGGCAGCAAGCGCCGATCGTGGATGATCACTGACATAAATCTTCTTGAGTTTTCCATCGCGTGGCAGTGTCATAAGTACGCCAATTGGAGCCGCCGGTAGTTCCAACCGATGCCAAGAACGAATGGGTATTTTTGAGACAACTCCAATTCCGTAGCCTGCTGAGCCGATGGGGTTTTTGTTGGTGACAACTCTTGCATCTGAATCTGTGGTGCCGCGCCAATTCTCATCCGGCGAACCGATAACTGAAGGAGCAAATGCCCAGTGCTCTGCACCCATCATTGAGGCAATTGCTGCCACTTGGTTTGAGTCCCCTGAGCGACCTAAATGGAAGTCCATTTCCTGCAGGCCCAGTAGATCAGGGTTGAGGGTGCGCAGGGCGCTGGCCAGGAGCGTGAAGGGCTCAGTGGATCCCGCGGAGGGGGCATTTTCACTCGCCCCGGCGAGCGGGGTTGCTAGACCGTGGAGGAGATTCCATGAGGTGAGGCGCATAGGTTCATGCTAGTAGTGTCGCCCATCATGAGTGCGAGTGAGGGAATTAGGTCAGAGCGATTGAACTCACTCACGCTTGCCCGCAGCACGGTGGATCGGGCGGGCGATTTGCGGACAGATCCGGCAAAACTCGACGCCCTCTGGCGAAGTGGCAAGATCCTCATTTTGGTCAAAGACCGCTTTCATGCCTCGGATTCTGCATTGGTCTTTCACGATTCGATTTCGATCCACGGAGTGGGGGAGCGATATTTTCTAGGCATCGATAGAGAGACAGGAGATAGCTACTTTGTCTGGCATACCGATGAGGCGGTCGTTGCCGACGATGACCTTCGTACCCTTCGACAAATTGGCGCGCGACTTTCAGATACAGAGGCTGGATTAGCAGTACATGCTCTGGGGTTGGCGAATTGGCACCACACTCACCCATGCTGTTCTCGATGTGGCGCGACGACGAGGGTTGGATTGGGCGGAGCGATTCGGATATGTGAGGCGGACGCAAGCGAACATCACCCGCGGACTGATCCTGCGGTTATCGTATTGGTTAAAGATAAAGATGATCGCCTGCTACTTGGGCGACAACGAGTTTGGGTGGAGAAACTATTCTCCAATTTTGCGGGATTTGTCGAGCCTGGTGAATCTTTCGAGCAATGCGTTGTCAGGGAAGTACTGGAAGAATCTGGAGTTCTTGTACATTCCGTGCATTACCTGGGATCTCAACCGTGGCCATTTCCTGCTTCCATCATGATCGCTTTCGAAGCGATCACTTCAGATCCAACTACTGCTCGTCCCGATGGCGAAGAGATTGTGGAACTGGACTGGTTCACACGAGAGCAGATGCGCCATGCGGTTAAGAGTGGCGAGCTCGTACTCCCATCGCAGATAAGCGTTTCGCGTCGAATGATTGAGCATTGGTATGGCGCAGGAGCAGTAGAAGATCTGGTTGCTACGCATGAATGAGACGCGAGACTCCAATGAAATCCGCGCCGAAGAGATTTTGGAGGCACTCGATGATGAGCAGCGCGAAGTTGCCCTCGCATCGCGCGGCCCTGTCTGTGTAATCGCTGGAGCAGGAACCGGCAAGACACGGGCAATTACCCACCGCATCGCATATGCCTCGGCCATCGGAGTGATGAACCCATCGAAGGTCCTCGCACTTACATTTACCGCTCGGGCGGCTGGAGAGATGAGGGCTCGGCTGCGCTCCCTCGGTGTTCCAAGTGTTGCTGCAAGAACAATTCACTCGGCGGCGCTCAAACAACTTATCTATTTCTGGCCGGGAGTATTCGGGGGCAGAGCGCCTGATCTTCTGACGACTAAGTCCACTTTTGTGAAAGAGGCGATCTCTCGTGCCGGACTGGAAGGGAAAGTTTCCGCAAATTCTCGCGAACTAATTCGTGACATCTCAACAGAGATTGAGTGGGCGAAAGTATCCCAGATCGCACCAGAGGATTACATCGAAGAGTCCAAGGCTCGTTCTGAGAGAAATCGAATTAATGCCGGGCAAGTGGCGCAGGTTTATGCGGCCTATGAGAGTCTTAAACGACAAGAGAGGACTATTGATTTTGAAGATGTCCTCTTGTTGACCACCGCCATGCTTGAGGAGGAGCGCGAAATACGGGAGCGAGTTCACGATCAGTACCGTTACTTTACGATCGATGAGTATCAAGATGTTTCGCCACTGCAGCAGCGACTTATAAATGCCTGGCTCGGGAGTCGCGAGGAGATTTGTGTAGTAGGAGACCCAGCACAAACTATTTATTCGTTTGCGGGTGCAACTCCCGTTTTTCTCAATAATTTCACCCGTAGGTTTCCACAGGCGGAGGTAATCCGCCTCACATCTGGCTATCGATCAACGCCTGAAATCATTTTCATGGCCAACAGCGTTCTGCGAAGTGGTTCGATGGGGCAAGAACTAGTCTCGCTCAACCCACACGGAGCGCATCCAGAAGTTCGCGAGTACAAGGATGAATCTAGCGAAGTGGCCGGAGTTGTTGCGGAAATTGTGAAGCTCACTTCCGAAGGAATCGCAGCCCAAGATATTGCCGTGTTGGCACGAACAAATTCGCAACTCAAGGCATTGGAGCGGGGATGTCTGACCGCTCGTATTCCGTACCAAGTACGCAATAACGAGAGGTTTTTCGAGCGCGCCGATGTTAAAGATTTTCTCCGGGCAGTCCGCCAAGCCTCAGTTATCCCTACACCTGGGACTGAGTGGATTGACGAATTGAGGTCGATTGCTGCGCCATTTATCACTGGTGCAAGCACCGATGGGATCACCGCGCTATTGCATCTAGCCCGAGAGGTTGATGATGATCCGGCGTTCATGCCGAAGTCACTTCGCACCTATCTTCGCGAAGTAGAAGAGCGGGCCGAACAGAATAATCCGCCGGTTATGCCAGTGACGACTTTGGCAACTTTGCATGCGGCTAAAGGTTTGGAGTGGGAGCACGTCTTTCTCGTGGGTTTGAACGAGGGAATTCTTCCGACGCAGAATGCGGTGGAGGAAGAAAGACGCCTCTTTTATGTGGGAATAACCCGTGCGAAGCGGCACCTCAATTTAAGTTATCGATCCAGTGTCGCCAACGCCAGCAGCCCCAGCCGATTTCTACGAGAAGTCGGACTTATTGAGTAGGTGATTGGCCAGTAGTAAGAGCTTGGTAGGCCGCATTCACGGAAAATAACGCGACACGATCATCCAGTATCTAATTGATTTGCCTCAATCCCTCTCGGTGCTTTACTCTGTAGCACTGCTTGATCGAGTGATCAAGAAATTTAGTCGCTGAAGAATTTCTGCGATTGGTTGGAAGTTGAATCGAAAGGAAGCGCAAAATGCAGTTGTTTTCAACACATTTCACTGTAGCGCTTTCGGCTGCAGGAAATCACGCCGCCATCGCTACCGCCAATCGTGCGTCAAAGCGCACCACTTGGTATCCAGCATTTGGCGATAAGGCCGCTTGGAGTTTGATCGGATAAACCGAACCAGACCCCAAGGGCCACGAATCCACAAGGATTCGGGCCCTTTTTCTATTCCCCAAGATAACGAGAGATCCGAAGAGAAGGACACGAGAAAGAAGACAACTGGGAATCCAGTAGAGATGAGGTGAGGAGAATGACCGTTCTCTTTAGTGAATTATTAGTGCCAGGGTGGGCTAACAACGGCGAGAAGATCGGCCTGGGCGATGTCACGGGCGCTTATGGCTCCGATATCGCATTCGCCTTGCCTTGTCACACCTCGGATCCAGATCTCTACTTCTCGGAGCGGAGTGAGGAAATCGAACTGGCCAAATCTCTCTGTGGCGGTTGTCCCGTCCGGGCTCAATGTCTGCAAGCTGCGCTTTCGCGTGAAGAGCCATGCGGAATTTGGGGCGGAGAGTTATTTGAAAACGGCCGAGTGATCGCTCGCAAGCGAACAGTGGGCCGCCCGCGACTTGTACCAGCTGCGGCAATTGAGGAGCAGGATGAGTCCGATGCCGCTTAATTCACCAGGTGCATCCGCACGCGGGATGGCGGGCGAATAGCCGTTCTTGTATAGCACCGGGTGCATGGAAATCAATGCGGGCTGATACGCCGATCAGTTTTGATCTTCCTTCATCCAGGTACGCGAGAAGTTCCAAGGCGAGAAATCCCGCGATGTGGTGTGCCACCGCAACCGGAACCTCGGATGCCGGTGAAACCTGCTTTTTCCAGGCTATATCTCGCCAGAGTTCGTTGAGATCTTCATTGGTGATCGTGACGCATCTAGTGCAGGGTGTTTTTCCTGGTAGGACGAGAGGTCCGATGGTGATGGAAGCGCCATCGGGGTCGCCAACCAATACATGAGCGATGCCCTCGCTCATCCAGGTTTGGAGTTGGTCCAAGGGGGGCTTTCCGACAACTATCGAAATTATTTTCTTTTCCTGTTTGTCTTTCTCGTCAGGGCTCTCAATTGCCTTCTTAACTGTTTTTGAAACTGGGGTAGTCGGGAAGAGGGAGAGTTCTCGTGCCAACTCATCTAGTCGATCCCGGAGGGGAAGCCCGATATCGCTCGCTCTCAAAGAACCAGCACAGAGGTCTCGTTCGGTAATCGCTCGATTCTCTTGCGGAAGGTGCAGACGAGTGTGGGTAATGCCACTGGAGAGGAGGATTGCGTAGAGCAAGGTGGCGATGCGCGAGTCACCGTAGATATTCACCTGCCAATCTCGCCGGGAATTTACGATCGACACCCCTCCATCTTTGGATGTGGAATGCCAGGTGGCAGAGGTGAGCTCCGGAACGAGCCGGGCTTTCAGCTGCTGGAAAGCACCATCGCTACTGTCATCTCCCGCATGCGACGCGCGATTGGCGTTGGGAGAATGAAAGCGGGCGTGAACTGAGATCTTGGTGGCTTTGGTATCTAGCAACTCCGCGGCATTGAGTTCGGCGATGAGGTTGTTGATCTCTTCGATGGGCGTGTCAAGCATCTGACTCAACTCTTCGCATGACTTCTCGCCACTTAAGAAATTGATGGTGTTGCGAGCTGGAGACGAGAGTGCAATGCCCGCATCCATCCGTCCGACGTACGTGAACTCATCATGAGTCACGACAAGCACCCCGACCTTCAGTCGCGGATTCGTGTTTATGAGACCTACCTCACTGTCGCCCTTTTCCTTGAAATTATTCATCGCGCCTCTTCCCTGTTCTTGGGTGCAGAACGTTCGCGCAGAATCGGGATATGCAGGGGGAAAGGAAAGAAGAAGTGTTGATGACTCGGGCAAATGAGAGCGCGAAGTGAGATTGCGGCTACGTCCTGGCATATTTACCCCGGCCGCGGAAGATTCAGAACAATTAAAAAACTGGCGCTCTAGATCAGAGCGCCAGCCTCTCAACTTCTACGTGACCGCATGACGCGGTTCTTAAACGCAGTCGAGATAAAAGGGTCGGACTTACTGTGCCTTGCCAAGAATGCGGTTGAGTTTGGTGCCACAGACCGAGCAGATGCCCTGAGCCATGCGACGACCAGAGTCTGAGACTTTTACGGTTCCCGTAAAGTCACGCTTCTCCTTGCACTTAACGCAGTAAGCGTCACCTGTGTATGTCTCTGGTTCTGTCATGTTCTCCTCCAATCGACGCAAGCGGTTCGTGGGAGAGCTTCCCGACTCATAAGCGAGCGTGCAACGGTCACGATACCCCTGCCTGAGCGTGAAGGGGTGGATTCTGAGCGCGAATCGGGATCTTTTTGAGCCTGTGTGGCGGGCCATTGGAGCGAGGTCCTGGGCTACATCCGCGCACTTCTAGCTGGACGGGGCAGGGAGGCGGGGGTTAGGGCGTTCTCGGCCGCCTCGTAGCCGTCCAGATAAGCCTGGGCCAGGTCGCCCTGCGGATAGCGAGCGAGAAGTTCCTGGAATTGGGCTCCATGGTCCCCATAGCGAAGGTGGATCCCCTCATGGAAGAGGACGAAATCCAGGACGTAATCGGGCAGGTGCGCCAGGCGGGCAGAAATACGGATTGTGCCGTCCACATTGGTGCAGGAACCCCAACGTCCATTCATGCTTTCCCGCCAGCTGACCGAGAAAGGGCGCTCGGTAATTTCGGGAGCCCACTGAGCAAGCAGAGCAACGACCCGGCTGGAAAGCACCGAATCGGTGATCACGCGGGTCGCCTCTTGGGCTCGAACCTTTGCGACCATTTCCGGAACTACCATCCGCTCATCGGCTTTGCTCAGTCTGGCCGGAATGGAGACGACAATCTGGCCCCCCTGGCGGTAGGCAGCGATATTTCGCTTCCTGCGCGTGGAGCGGATAACAATAATTTCACCCTCAGTAATCCCAGGAAGTACTTGGGAGAGAGGTTCGGCCCGGAACTCGCTCTCGATTCGATGCATAGCAAGAAGGTATCGGATGACCAACTGATTTCTTGCTCATTGTCGGGCATGGCTCGGTGAGGTTTCGGATGGGTTCGTCAATACCTTTGTCAATACATGGGGAGAAGAAATTCTGATCAAACCTAGAAATGAGGGCTTTTATTAACTTTCTTGCCGTTTTCTTGCCTTCTCAGTTGATTCTCTGAGAAATGTCACGTACGTTGCGCATACGAAGTCCTCGGATAACCGTTCTCTATCTGCAAGGGGAAGGCAGATATGGAATCGAGCGCCCGAGGACTTCGCCTTTTCTGGTCGCTAATTCGACATCTGCTCCGGCCGTCCGCTGGGGCAATTAGAGGCAGCTAGAAGCAGTTAGTAGTTTCAGAACGGCCTCTAGAACCCCTCGATATCAATTTGTTATGGATAGCCAGAGGCGCAATCTCACTCAGGCGCATGCTGCGCTATTACCCACGAGAGGTGAACTGGCAGAACTCAGTCGGTCAAACTCGAAAGATCATCAGGGACCTCGATACTTCGCAAATAACCTTCGGCATCAGTGAGTTCTTCGTGAGTCGGAAGGATTCCGCTCCAGATCTGATCGCGGGCACTCACATCGCGAAGAGAACGGATCTGCGACCAGAACGCACTCGATTCGCGTGCCATCCGAGGTGAGACTTCAAGTCCAAATAAAGATGCGAAGAGTTGTTGCGCTGGAGAGGAAGTTGCGCGACGTCGCCGAAGAGTTTCACGAAGTGCATTGAGTGATGGAAGTCGGTCTGCGGCGGCAAGAGTTGTAACGTCATCAGCCCAACCATCAATGAGTGCGAGTGCAGTTTCCAACTTCGTGAGAGCTTCAACTTGTGCTGGACTTTCTTCCGGCGTAAACAATCCTTCATTGAGGGCAACCTTGAATGTTTCAGGATTGTTTGGATCAATAGCGCCAGAGTCAATCGCTTCTTCTGCTTGCCGCTGCATCGCTTCCACGTCTATGCGAATTCCCTTGCCGTATTCTGCAATTGCATTTCGCATGTATTCAATCAGCCAAGGATTATTGTCGAATAATCGTGCAATCGCACCCTCGCGAAGCGCATGGAAAATTCTCACTTCGGAGGGCTCTATACCAATATCTGTGCCCCAAAGCGCAATGTTTTCCGGTACGAGGGCTGGCAGCGCAGGCTCAAGAAGTGGCAATCCGACGTCATGTGCGCCAGTGACACTTGCTGCCAGACCACCAATTGATTGACCCAGTTGAGTTGCAATCATCGTTCCAATGAACGAACGCAGTAGTCCAGCCACTTGTGCAAGAGGCAATGTATTTTCAGGCAACGCTTGTTCTTCGACAATTGAAGTCATTGCTTTCGCGAGTCCATTTGCAAGAGGTTCGACAGTTTTCTGCCAACCATTCATAGTGGCGTCAACCCAATCGGCGCGACTATAAATATTTTTGACATTTGAATGTGCAGGGAAGACTGTTGCGCTGTTCAGCCAAAGATCAGCTATTCCCATTGCTTCTTGGTAGACGGCAACATCTGTTGTTCCGATCATTGCAGAGCCATGCGCTGCGACATATTGTTTGGCAATGTCGCGACTGATATTGAGTGGGAGAGCACTGTCGGATTTTCCAAGTGCATTAAGAAACCCCATGGGATTGATGCCCAATTTCGCAAATTGCTCCTGAATATCTTTTGTCATATCGACTGGCAGGCTCTCTCCAAATTGTGATTGCATCTGTTCTTGAAGCATGGCAAAAAGCGCCGAGAGATCCTGATTCTCCCCGTTCTCCGGGTTTCCTCCCGTAGCCCCATCTGGTTGAGAGCTTGCTGGGTTGTTCTCATCAAACTCGTCATCGCTACTTGAGGGTGTGAAACCAAATGGCACCATGCAAACTCCTTACCGAAGTAGAACTCTACGCTTATGCCATATAACAATCTCGTGCATCGCTTTGTTCCCTGGCGCGGTAGGCTGAGGGAATGTCTCCAGCGTTTTCAGCCCTAATTTGGTGGTTAGTTCCTCTAGCCGCTGTCATAGGCGCCTTGGGCTATGTTCTCTGGGTTACTAAGTTCCAGGAGCGGTTCCAGAACGAGACCACGCGATCTGTTTCTCAGTTCCAACGTTTTCAGAGTTCGTTCCGCAGTGATTCTCCGGGCAATGATTCTTTTGGTGGCGATTCACAGGATCGTATTGCCCCCGAGAAAGAATCTACTAAACCGACCGAGTAGCCGGCCTATCGCGGTATGCGTATTTCACAACTTCCACGTTCAGCACTTTATTTCTTGGCAATCTTCCTCATGGCAAGTTTGCTCATTCCTCTTCCCTATGCAGTTCTGCAACCTGGAGCGGGGCAAGATGTTCTCGGCTCTGTCATTAAAATTTCCGGCACCAAGACTTACAAAAGTTCTGGAAAATTACTCCTCACAACGATTTATGTAACCAGCCCATCTTCTCCAATCTTCGGTGCAGACGTGCTTTTCTCTTGGTTTAAGGGCGAGGCAATAGTCATGCCGCGGGAAGTTCTCTACCCTCCCAATAAGAGTTCTAAAGAAATAAACGCAGAAAATGCGAAAGACATGGTTAATTCTCAGGAATCAGCAACCGTGGCCGCGCTGACTTATTTGGGCTATGACATTCCTCGCCAGACCAGCACGGGTAAAGATGGGAAGAGAGTCACAGTTTATGATTTTCCTGTCAATGTCTCGATTTCACTAAAAGATACCGGTGGACCGAGCGGTGGACTCGTCTTCGGATTGGGGATCGTAGAGAAACTCACGCCCGAAGATATTGTTGCCGGCAGAACGATTGCTGGGACCGGAACAATCGATAGTGCAGGAAATATAGGAGCAATTGGCGGCATCGGCGAAAAAATAATCGCGGCGAAGAGCGCTGGCGCATCGGTTTTTCTGGCTCCCAGCGAGAATTGCGCTGACGTGACGCACCTCCCCTCGGGCATCAAGGTCTACTCGGTTGCAACACTCAAGGAGGCGATTTCGGTGCTTAAGGATGCGCGCAATGCCATCCCACATTGCACTTGGCAACGAAATCGGTAGCGTTGGCGCATGAGTTCAATGAATCGACCTACCCGTCCCAACCTTCCCAACCCGCGCCGCCCCTTGGTGATCACAGTGGCGATAGTTGCTGCGGTCCTACTTGCCCTGGTTTCTATGAGCGGCTTCTATGCAGATTGGCTCTGGTACCGCTCAGTTAACTTCACCAGTGTGTGGAGAATTACCCTCACGACCAAAGCATCACTCTTTGCGGCATTCGGTGCAGCTACTTCATTGATAATCATGGCGAATATTCTTATCGCTTATCGCCGCCGGCCTCTCTATGTGCCATTGAGTATTGAAGCTGACAATCTTGAGCGATACCGAGGTCAGATTGAACCTATTCGGCGTTTAGTAGTCGGCGGTCTGGGCCTGGCGCTTTTCTACTTCGCTGGAACCGCCGGAACTCAACTTTGGACTCGCTGGATGCTTTTTAGAAACTCCACGCCCTTTGGAGTGAAGGACCCACAATTTGGACTGGATATATCTTTCTTCGCATTCCGCCTCCCTTTCTGGCAGGCGCTACTTGAGTGGGCAATATCAACAATTATCATTTCAATCTTTGCCGCAGGCGTAGTTCATTATTTGTATGGGGGGATACGACTCCAAGTTCGCGAAGACCGGACGACTGTCACCGCACGAGTCCAACTCTCAATCCTTTTAGGAATCGTCGTTCTTCTAAAAGGCATGGCCTACTGGCTCGATCGCTACCACCTCGCGCTTAAAGAGGGGAAACTCATCACCGGTCTCACCTACACCGATGTCAATGCAGTTCTTCCCGCGAAAGCCATCCTGGCTGGAATTGCAGTCGTGTGTTCTTTGCTCTTCTTCGCCAACATTATTCGCCGCTCATGGGTTTTGCCGGCCGCAGGTGTGGCACTTCTTGTAGTTTCCTCTCTACTTATCTCTACTGTTTATCCCGGCATCATTCAGCAATTCCAAGTCAAGCCAAGTGAGTCGACAAAAGAAGCGCCGTACATACAAAAGAACATTGATTCAACGCGCGCCGCATATGACCTGACCGGCGTCAAGGTGATGGACTATCAGGCAACGATTGCAACCTCTGCAGGCCAATTGTCGAAGGATGCAGCGACAATTTCCAATATCCGCTTGATGGATCCCAATGTGCTTTCTGCGACCTTCCGCCAACTTCAACAAATCAAGCCTTATTACACTTTTGCAGATTCACTAGATATTGACCGCTATACCGTGAACGGCGTTCAAAGAGACGCTGTCGTGGCAGTTCGCGAACTCAACTTGGCGGGCAACCCGAGCCGTAACTGGATCAATGACCATTTGGTTTACACCCACGGGTTCGGATTTGTGGCGGCTTACGGAAACGTTCGTGATGCTGATGGAAAGCCATCCTTTATCGTGGGTGATCTGCCTCCAACGAAGGGTTTGGGCACCTTTGAACCCCGCATTTACTTCGGCGAGAATGTTCCTGACTACTCAATTATTGGCGGAGCGAAGACGTCGACACCGATGGAGTTGGACTATCCAGACGATTCCTCGGCAAACGGACAGAAAAACGTCACCTACACGGGTAAAGGTGGAGTTCCAGTTGGCTCACTCCTCAACCGTCTCGTCTTCGCAATCAAGTACCAAGAACAACGAATTGTTCTCTCCAACCTCATTAATTCCGACTCAAAGATCCTTTTTGAGCGAAACCCACGTCAGCGAGTTGCAAAGGTTGCCCCTTGGCTCACCCTGGATGGCGATCCATATCCAGCACTTGTGAATGGTCGCGTCCTTTGGATTGTCGATGGGTACACGACAAGTGCTGGCTATCCGTACTCGAAGAAGACAACACTTTCTAATGCGACTACCGACGCACTTACAGCAAATTCGGCTTCAATTACGGCGCAATCAAATGCATCGGTCAACTACATTCGCAATTCCGTGAAAGCAACGGTAGATGCTTATGACGGCACTGTGACGCTATATCAGTGGGACACCAAGGATCCTGTGCTCAAGACTTGGAGCAAGATCTTCCCTAACACCGTGAAGTCAAAGAGTGCGATTTCCAAGGATCTGCTGGCCCATGTGCGTTATCCGGAAGACCTCTTTCGAGTGCAGCGCGATATTTTGAGTTCTTACCATGTCAAGACAGCAAGTGCTTTCTACGGCGGACAGGATTTCTGGAGAGTACCTCGCGATCCTTCAACCTTCGGCGCAAATGCAGGTGCACAGCCTCCCTATTACTTGACTCTGCAGATGCCAGGAGCGCCCAAGTCTGACTTCTCATTGACAACGCCCTTTGTTCCAGTCGGTGGCCGTGAGAACTTGTCCGCATTCGCCTCGGTTAATTCAGATCCTGGTGATGATTACGGGAAAATTACCGTGCTCCAATTACCACGGAGCACAAACATTGCTGGCCCTTCCCAGGTTGCTTCAAACTTCGAAGCAAAACCAACGGTTGCGAATTCACTCTCCCTGCTTCGTCAAGGTGGATCTGATGTAGTGCTGGGCAACTTGCTGACTCTTCCAGTTGGCGGCGGACTCTTGTATGTACAGCCCGTTTATGTTCAGGCAACATCGAATGCTGCTTCTTATCCATTGCTTCAGAAGGTTCTCGTTTCATTCGGAGATCAAATTGGATTTGATGACACTCTCAAGGGAGCTCTCGATCAAGTATTCGGCGGCAACTCCGGAACTTCTGGAACGTCCACGACTCCTCCAACTGGCGGATCGCAATCCAACGCCCTCGCTAACGCACTGCAAAGTGCAAGTCAGGCACTGGCCGATGGGGCAGCAGCACTTGCTAAAGGTGATTTCGCTGCTTATGGTCTGGCCCAAGAGAGATTGAAATCTGCAATTGCGGCAGCGATCGCGGCACAGTCAAGAAAGTAATTTCCTGATTCTGTAAATTGTAATTATTTACGACATCGGCCGTTGGGTTGTGTCCGAGAGCGCAGTGGCACGGGGTTTTACGGTCACGATTTGGCGCTCATGGTGCCTGCCGTCTACGATAGGCATACCGACGCGGGGTGGAGCAGCTCGGTAGCTCGCTGGGCTCATAACCCAGAGGTCGTAGGTTCAAATCCTGCCCCCGCTACTATTTATCGATTCAAGGCTCTCGCCTCAGGCGAGGGCCTTTTTCGTTGGGGTTGATTAGGGTGTTTCTGAATTTGCCCAGATTCCTCTCGTTATTTCAGCTAGCTAACTCAATTTGCGTACGGGCGCCCGAGTACGTATTCCTGAATCGCTAGCACTGCTGCCCCCCTGCACCACTCCGTATTGTCGCCTGAAGTGGTTACAAAACTTATCTTTTTTGCTCTGGGATCTCTATGCTCTTTGATTCCTTCCTGAATTGACGCGGATGCAACTTCCACAAGACCAACTCCTTCGCCACCTAGAATTATTAGCTCTGGCGAAGTCAAATTTGCAACGGCAGCAATAAGTTTTCCGAGTCCTCGGCCGGCATCATCTACCACTCTCCTTGCAACTGGCTCGCCTGATGTCGCCATGCGGAGAACTTCTTCATAATTTAAGTTGCGGTTGAGCGTATTCTCCACCGCCTGAATGATGGCACCTTGTGTCAGTACGGTGCGGGCGCAGCCTTTATGCCCGGATGGGCAAAGTGGTCCGAATGGATCAATTGGCCAATGACCGACGAGGCCCAAACCATAGTCTTCATCTACAACGATTTGGTTATGAATAACCAAGCCAAATCCAACTCCAACCCCCAAAGTAATTACGGCGAATCTGGACAGACCACTCGCAGCGCCAAACCAGTGTTCGGCTTCAGTAAATGCAATGACATCGTTATTGATGACAGTCGGAATGCCTGTCAAGCTTTCTACCATGGTGCCAAGAGGTACATTTTGCCAATCTAAAAAAGGTGCACTAAGCACTTCGGATTTATCGTTAACTAACCCACCGATACCAATTCCCAATGCTGTTATTTCATCGACTTGATCCGCAAGTTCGCTTGCCAAGGCGGCAATCTGGTCCGCCACGACCACTGGTGCTTGGGAGGCAAGCCGTCTGTAACCTTGCCCTACAACATTGGCTCGTAAATCTGTCACAACTGCAGTGACATCTTCGCCGGTCACCTTCATTCCTATGAAATGTCTAGACCTCGCCACAACGTCCAATGGTTTAGAAGGTCTTCCTGTTTTAGAATCAGGGCGGTCCTCGGAATTAATTTCTACAAGAAGTCCGGACTCGATCAAAGGAGTGCTGAGGCGGGTGAGTGAACCTGGTGACAAATCCAATCTGCGGGCTATATCTATTCGAGAAATAGGACCATGAAGAAGTACTTCTAACGCCACAGCTCGTGTCTGTGCTGACTGTGGGATCCAGGGTGGAGCCGCTATTTTCAATCTGGACCACTCCTCACTGCCTAAAGTGCGAGGCGTAGGGCTGAAGCCTGCCATATTTGGTTATTTCCGTCAATGAAACAACGAGGCCATAATTCATGTCTTTGGGGGGCTATTGACAGGTATTTATTTCCACTGTAGAAATAAGTCACTCACAGCATTCACCCCTCCCTAGTGTGAATGTGATTCGCTTCATACACATGACAGGAGAAGCAAATGCAGAATAGTAAGAACAAACGTATGGGAAGGGCTTCGATTGCTTTATTGACAATCGGGACCCTGGTTTCCGTGATTGGGGGTTTGGCCGCGGCCTCTGAAGCAAATGCTGCAGCACGCAAGAAAGTCACCATCACTTTTTGGACCTCTTACTCAGCCTCGGAAAGTCCGACTCTTGAGAAGACAATTATCCCAGCTTTTGAAAAAGCCAATCCAAACATCACAGTTAAACATGTCGCCTTCAGCCACGATGATTTATACCAGAAGCTCCTGACGGGGGTGCTATCGAAGACCCTTCCAGATGTGGTCCGCTCTGATGTGGCCTGGGTACCTACTTTTGCTCAAGGCAAGATATTCGCCAAGTTAGATGGAGGAGGCATGGCCGACTTTACTAAGTTGTCCAAGCTTGTTTTCCAGGGTCCATTGTCAACCAATTATTACGCCGGTCATTACTATGGACTTCCTCTTGATACAAACACACGCGTCATGTTTGCAAATATGGACGCATTCGCGAAGGCTGGAATCACGACCCCTCCCAAGACATTTGCGGAGATGTTAGCTGCCGCACCGCTTCTCAAAGCTCAAGGAATTCAACTTTATGCTGACGGTGGAACTGGCGGTTGGAATGTACTGCCTTGGATTTGGTCAGCAGGCGGCGCTATCACAAATGCCACTAACACAACTGCTAAGGGTTACATAAATGGAGCCAAGAGTGTGTCAGCAGTTCAATTCCTAACGGATCTCTATAAGCAGGGTGCTATCCCAGACGTGATGCTTGGCGCCTCCGGCGGGATCAGTGGCTTTGATGGCGTACCAAAGGGCAATTACGCAATGACTTTGGATGGTCCTTGGATGAATCCAATCTGGGCAAGCGTTTACCCAGATTTCAAGCCCGTTCAAGCTCTCGTTCCGGCCGGTGCGGGAGGAAGTGTGAGCGTTGTGGGTGGCGAGGACATTAACGTCATCGCCTCAACTAAAAACAAGGCCGCTGCTCAACAATTTGTTCGCTACATGCTTTCGAAGAATGCTCAAACCGCACTTCTAAAGGCTGGGCAACTTACTGTTTTGCAGAGTCTGCGAAGTCAAGTGACTGCAATTCATCCATATTACTCAACGTTCTTGGAGCAACTGGCAACCGCTAAAGCGCGTACGCCTGTTCCTAATTATCCAAAGATTGATCAAATCATTGGAACTCAAGTTGCCCTAGCAATGCAGGGCAAGAAAAGTGCACAACAAGCAATGGATGAGGCAGCGGCGCTAATTGAACCTCTTCTCTAGTAAGAAGGTGAAATCAACATTGGTCAGCACCGAGGTGCTGACCAATGTTGTTCATCAAAAACCTAGGTTGACCAAGGCGGGGATAAGTCCCTATCTATTTCTAGCTCCCGGGTTTCTACTTTTCTTCTTGACAATCATTTATCCAATGGGTCGAGCCTTACAAATTAGCTTGTACGAGTGGAATGTAATGCCGGGTAATCCGAACCAATTTGTCGGGTTGCAACAGTATGTCCGAGAGTTTCATGACCCGGTTTTTTGGCGGGCCCTAGAAAACGCCATTTTTTACATGATATTTACCGTGCCCTTACAAATTGTGATTGGACTTGCGATTGCCCTTCTATTGGCTCAAAGGTTTCCTGGTCGGGGGCTCTTTAGGGCGCTTTTCTACCTTCCTGTGGTAACTAGTTGGGTTGTCGTTTCTTTACTTTTCAAGTTTCTCTTCAGCACAAGTTACGGTTTCGTTAACTGGGTCTTGCACAATGGGTTGCACATCACCTCGCATGACATCGGCTGGCTTGATACGCGCTGGCCGTCCATGATTACCATCGGCCTGCTTGGAGTTTGGAAAGGTGTCGGGTGGTCCATGCTGATCTTCCTCGCGGCACTATTGACCGTACCCGTGGAGTTGACAGAAGCGGCCGCAATTGATGGCGCGGGGGCATGGCGATCATTTAGAAGTGTCACACTTCCTTCCATTCGATTAACTCTTGGATTTGTAACCATAATGCTAGTAATAGGCAGTCTGAACGTTTTCACTTCCGCTTTTATTATGACTGGCGGTGGACCACAGCAAGAGACAGAAGTAGTTCTCAGTTATATGTACCATCAAGCGTTTGTTTTTCTCGACTTCGGCTATGGCTCGGCGCTTGCTTTCACACTCGCCTTGATTGTTTTTGCAATTTCCTTCGCCCAGATGCGTTTCTTTAGAGGCGGAGTAGCGAGGATCATTCGATGATAGTTGGCAGCAAGAGGAAGAGAAGCGCAACTCTCGCTACACGTTATGCAATTCTCATCGCTGGATCTGCCGTGATGATTATCCCTTTCCTATACCTTTTTGCAACATCCTTTAAGCCACAACTTTATCTTTTTGAAATGCCCCCCCAATTTATCCCGAAACATCCGACCACTAGCAATTACACAGAAGCATGGACTTCCAATAACTTCGGCCACTATTTTGCGAATTCAGTGTTTGTTTCGGTCGTTGCCACAGCACTATCAGCCCTTCTCTCATCGATGATGGCCTATGCATTTGCCAGGTTCAGTTTCAAGGGGCAAAACTTCATGTTTTGGATTCTCCTAATTGGGTTGATGGTGCCAGGGATGATGCTTCTGATACCTCAATATCTATTAGCCAATCAACTGCATCTTCTTGACTCACTCTTAGGGCTTATCGTGTTTTACGTGGCAACAACACTGGCGTTCAACACTTTTCTTCTTCGGGGATTCTTTGAAGAAATACCGTGGGCTCTGGAAGAAGCCATGATTATGGACGGTGCAGGACCCTTCCGTCGCTACTGGAAACTAATATTGCCACTATCTCGTCCGGCCCTGGCGACGGTTGCTATCTTCACTTTTCTAGCCTGCTGGGATGAGTATGTATGGGCCTTGATAATAATCAACGATCCAGATAAAAGGACTCTTCCCATAGCCATCTCTCTATTTCAAGGACAACATCTAACAAACTGGGGGTTGGTATTTGCCGCATCAACAATTGCGATCATTCCGGTAATTCTAGTTTTCGCCATATTCCAACGACAGTTCATTCGCGGTCTTTCCGGCGAAGCCTTGAAAGGATAACGATGTTTCAAAAGTACTTGGATCCCTCAAATTTGAACGACGGAGGCCTTGGGGTGCGTAGTGTTCAAGTCTTGCTTGACGGTCAGTCATCAAGTGGGGCATTTGTAGCTTCTCCCAATTTTGCAAGTTATCGCTTTTCATGGTTGAGGGATGGTGCCTACTGTGCAAATGCAATGGACCTTGTGGGGAAGACAGAATCCGCTACTAAATTTCATCTATGGGTTGAAAATACGCTATCTAGACAAATACCGACGGCGGAATTATTGATAGCTCGGCTTAACAATGGCGAGACTCCCGCCATGAGCGAAATGCTGCCCACTCGTTACACGCTTGATGGCGTATTGGAGAAGTTCGGTGAAGTTGAGAATGTTGCTTGGCCAAACTACCAACTTGACGGTTACGGAGTTTGGCTTGATGAACTAAGGAGGCATCACCAAATTCTCGGAACCACAGACTTCAATAGGGAAGTTGTCGATCTAGTTGCTAGGTATCTGGCCGCTGCATGGAAGACGGATTGTTATGATTGCTGGGAGGAGTTGGGTGACGGCCAGCATGCATCCACAATTGCAGCTGTCGCAGCGGGATTAGAGAGTGCCGGTCATTTGTTGAATGAGGACAAGTATCTGCGCGAAGCACAACAGGTTCGCGAAACTTTGTTCAGGAAATTTATCAGGAATGGGCGATTCTGCAAGGGACTCAGCGATGATCGCGTGGATTCTAGTTTGCTCTGGTTAGCACTTCCATTTCGTGTGGTCGAAATTGACGACCCGGCATTTGTGAAGACCGTTGAAGAGATTAGATCCACTTTGCGAGGTTCTACTGGTGGGACGTATAGGTATCTTGGCGATACTTACTTTGGTGGCGGAGAGTGGCTCTTATTGACTAGTTGGCTTGGTTGGTATGACCGTCTAGCAAATAATTCCAATGAATTTGAACATTCAAGGAAATGGGTGATTGAAAAAGCGACACAAAATCTGGAACTGCCTGAACAGAGTAGCGCGGGCACTCAAGAACCAACAATGATCGACCCTTGGGTAAGACGTTGGGGGTCAGTGGCGACTCCATTACTTTGGTCGCACGCAATGTACTTAATAATGTCAGAGGGAGAGTGCTAGTGAACCTAATACCGTTAAAGGCATCGTATTTACCCAGCGATCCGATTGAAATCGAGTTAGAGCTTTCCCCTAGCGAGGAGGGCGGAAAGTATCTCGTGCAACTTTGGCACTTAGATATTTTGGTTTCGGAAAGTGTGAGTGTTGGTAACAAGGTTGTATTTGATTCACAAAAATTCGGCGGATATGGCGTTAAGGCACTTGATCCATCTGATAGCACGAAGTGCGTCGGAAGTACGTCAATTGAGGTATTGAATACTCCATTTGAGAGACCGCGCTACGGTTTTATCGCTGAATTCGGCGAAGGTCGAAATCCTGAACAGCTAGTAAACACCGTAAGAAGACTTCACCTCAATATGGTTCAGTTTTATGACTGGGCATATAAATATGCTCAGTTGGTACCAGACACAGAGAAATACCTGGACCCCTTAAACCGAGAACTTTCGCTATCTACTGTAAGAGGTATGACTGAAGCCTTAAAAAGTGTCAGAAGTAAGTCAATGGGATACGCCGCGGTGTATGCCGTAGGTGGCACCGAATGGGGTCAGTGGAAAGACGCGGGACTTTTTAAGACTAATGGCCAACCGCATAGATTCACAGATGACCTTTTGCTTGTAGTGGACCCATCAAACGAGAAGTGGATGGAACACTTCACGGATGATCTCAGTCAATCTATGCAAGAAGTCGGATTCGATGGATTCCATTTGGATTCATATGGCTGGCCAAAGAAGGCATTAAGGTCCGATGGAACGATCTGTGATTCAAATAATGCCTTTTCAATTTTACTCAAAAGAATAAGGAGAAATGTTCCCGATTCTTCCTTTATGTTCAATAACGTAAATGATTTTCCTACTTGGTCCACTACCCAAACGGACCAGGACGCCACCTACATCGAAGTATGGGCTCCGCATACGACTCTTCGGCACCTTGGATTGTTAATTGACCGCGCTCGTGCATGCAGGCCAGGATTCCCACCGATTCTTGCTGCTTATCTCTCCGTTTATTCAAAGGCTCCGATTTCCGAGGCCAATGATGCTGCACGGCTCGTGATGGCAACCATTTTTTCCCATGGGGGCACTCATTTGCTAAATGGTGAGGGTGAAGTAATTCTCGTTGATCCTTATTATCCAAAGAATCACAAAGCCGACGGGTCGACCGTTGAGTTGATGAGGAATTGGTATGACTTTCAAGTCAGATATGGGGATCTCTTGTTAGCACCGGAAGCCGTCGACGTCACGCGGTCCTACACGGGCGGGATAAATGAAGATTTGATCTTCACAACTCAAGGGAGTCAGGCGATCACAACTGATCCCGAACCGGACACAGTTTGGGTTAGAGTCATTAGAACAGATCTGGGTTTGGTAGTCCACTTGATTAACCTCATCGGACAAGAGGAGACAGATTGGGATCGCAGAAAGAGCCCGATTCGAGAAGTTAAGGGATTGCGACTCAGAATGCTCAAGACTCTTGGGGTGGATTCGCCATATATCGTGGATCCGGAACGATCACCGTGGCCTCAGCATCTCGAGACCAGGGACGATGGAAGTGACTATCTTGAGATTGACATTCCAGATATTGGGGCTTGGGCAATGGTTGTTCTCCCCAATTCAGAGAGATGGAAAGTTGTTTGAGGATTTGATTTAGCGATCCGCATAGTTCTTTTGGTCGGACGGAGGACTATGGTGGATTTCACAAACGTGATGCCCTGCACGCGATTCCGCATGATAATGCAAGCCTAAGGTCATCCTGGCGTCGGTACCAATTATAGAATCAGAGCGCTCGCCTTTGCTGATGGCTATCTTCTGTCGAGAGGTGCACTCTTCATGAGAATCTGCGGAAAGAATTGTCCCTGAGATGACCCCCTGACTCGCCTTGGTGACCGTCGCTCAAGGTGCAAAGATAGGTTAGTCGAGTTGCGTTCGCGTCATGACACGGTGCGACAGTTCGGAAAATGCGTTGGAAAAAGTGGGGGAGAACGAGGCACGTACTGAAAGCAGCGAAAATGAAAAATGAATGCGGGGTAAAAGAGTGAATAAGTTACAGGCAAACAGCATGCGCAGAAAGCGCGGAATTGTTGCCCTTTCCTGGTTTCCCCTCACTGTCGTACTCAGCCTTATGTTTTCTTCACTTACTCCGTTTGTAGTCAGTAGTTCTGCTGCCGACAATGCCAAGACGTGCATGGCAGATAGAACTTTGGACTCGATAAACATCGGAAAATACTTTGCAACCTTTCTCACTCAGGCAAAGAAGGACTGGCGCAAAGACGCGAGTATCTCGAGCGTGCGGATGGATGATCGCATGGGAGAGAATTTCGATGGGCTATGCACTCTCAATGTTTATTCATCATGGACGATCGTTCTTTACTCGTTTTCATCCAAGACTGAAGAAGTTGTCTACATGGATAGCCAGAATATGACGGACGCAGGAATACCCAGGATTCTGTATAGCGTGAAGAAAGCTGGATCCGGCGGCACGGCATTTACGAGTAAGACCATCGCCGACATCAAGAAGGAAGGTGGTTGGGTTTTTGATGCGTTCTCACGTCCAGAAACTGCCGCGCAAGAGAAAAAGGGTCCGGCCAACTTGTTCTTGACATGGAAGATGACGTTGAGTGATGTGGTTCAGAAGTTTCTTGAGCGAACTAGGAACGAAACAATCACCGCTTATGGCTGGAGTATCCATATTGGCAAGAGATCACTGAAGACAGGTAGTCCGTATGCGAATATTTATTGGCAGAATGGGACTAAGAAGCAAGCGTATTACGTCGAACCAGTTACGTTGAAGACTTATCTGGTTAAGTACTAGCTAGTTACTTGATGACTATTTGAAACGCTGTTGAATTACTTAATTCTCAACGAATTGGTAACCACAAATAGACTCGAGAAAGCCATCGCCCCCGCCGCATACATAGGCTTGAGTGCGCCCATGGCGGCGACCGGTATTCCAATGATGTTATAAAGGAACGCCCAACCAAGGTTTCCGCGTATGACACGAAGTGTCTTCGCAGATAAGTTGAGAGCGTCAATCACACTTCCTAAATCTCGGCGCATTACAACGATATCCGATGTGGCAATGGCGGTATCCGTGCCAGTTCCCATGGCGATGCTTAGGTCTGACGTTACAAGTGCCGCGGCATCGTTGACTCCATCACCAACCATCAGAACACGACGCCCTTGGGCCTGCAATTTCTTCACGTGCTCCACTTTGTCTTGAGGCAGTGCGCTAAAGATTACGTGGTCAGGTTCTATCCCAACTTTTTCGGCCACCGACATTGCCACCCGCTCGTTGTCGCCCGTGACCAGCCATGGATCAATTCCGTGCTCCTTCAAATTGAATACAGTCCGTTGGGCGTCGGGCTTAATTTCGTCCCCAACTGCAAAGACCGCGAGTGCGACTCCATCCCACGCCAGGACGGAGACTGTGAGTCCATCTTCCTCTGCATCAGAGATTGCAAGTTGAATCTCTGGATCGAAGGCAATGGAGCTAAAGGCAACAGCTTGCGGAGATCCAATAATGACGGCCGGGGAAAGGGAACCAAGTGTCACTCTTCCAGCCGATCCGGACCCTGGAGTACTTTCAAAACTCGTGACGGGACGTTTTTCAATTCCCTGGACCTTGATGGATTCTGCTATCGCACCCGCAACTGGGTGATCGCTCTCGTTCTCAATTGAGTAGGCCGTGGAAAGAATGTCCGATTCATTGAGATAAGGCGCGAACTTAGGTCCTAATGCTTTGCCGGCCGTTGGCACTACGACTTTCCAGATCACGGACATCTGGCCATTCGTTAACGTTCCGGTCTTATCCAAAATAATTGAATCGATTTTTCGGGCAACTTCAAGAACTCGTGGTTCGCGGATAACGATGCCCCGTTGTGCACCTCGACCAGAAGCCACCAATAATGCGACCGGAGTGGCTAATCCCAACGCACATGGGCAGGCAATGACGAGAACGGCGATAGCTGATGAGATCGACTCAGTTAGAGAGTGATCTGTTAAGCGCCAGGCAAAGAAAGTGCTTAACGCGAGCAAGGTAACTACGGGAACAAAGACTGCACTAATCCGATCGGCCATCCGCTGGATGGGTGCCTTTGTTCCCTGCGCGCTTACGACCATTGAGGTGATGCGCGCTAATTCTGTATCTGAACCAACACGCGTCGCTCGGATGACTAGGCGTCCATTCCGGTTGAGTGATGAGCCAATCACGAAATCGCCACGATCAATGTCAATCGGTTTAGATTCACCAGTGAGCAGGGAGTTGTCGACCGAACTCATTCCTGAAATGACAATGCCATCTGTTGCGATTCTCTCGCCAGGTTTTGCTAGAAATTCATCCCCCACAAGAAGTTCATCAATTGGAATTTTGACGATCTTGTCATGGCGACGGATAGAGACTTCTTTGGCTCCAAGTGCCAGAAGCGAGGATAAGGCGCTGCTAGCACGCCGCTTGGCGCGCGATTCTAGGAACCGACCCGCAATCACGAAGAGAATGATGGTCGCCGAAACCTCAGCGTATACGTCGCCGACTCCAGAAATATTGGCATAGATGGACCACCCAAAAGCGGTGAGAGAACCCAGCGTGATGAGAGTGTCCATCGTGGGGTGTTTAATATTTCGAATTCCCGCGCGATGAATGGGCCACGCGATGAAGAGAACCACCGGGGCACTTAGTGCAATCACAAGCCAAGAAGTAGGTGAGTACTTTGGGTAGGCAAGGTTCAACATATCGAGTTGGGCGAGAATCCACCGGTCGATTGCATGGTGCCAGCTCATCGACATTGATATTGCCAGAACTGGTGCAGTGAAGAGAGCCGCAAATATCAATGCCCACGCTGATTTCTTACTGTGCAGAGCAATTTGACTATTATCTGCTATTTTCTCGGCGGAGTACCCGGCGGATTTAATTGCTTTTATGAGTTCCTTAGAATCTATCTCTGCTGGCGCCATGATGTGAGCAGTCTCTGAGGCAAAATTGACTGTTGCGCTGACTCCGGGAATTGCATTTAGGGTTCGTTCTACAGTTGCAACACACGAGGAGCATGTCATGCCCTCTAGGCGAAGAGTCATTGGCTCGAGTGCTGTTCGGTTTACGTCGTTCATTTCATCTATTTTCTATGTGAATTTAGTTGATCGAGGATACTTTGATGGAGGAGTCCGTTTGTTGAGAGTGCACTTCCGTGATGTGGTCCAGGTTCTCCACTTACCGAGGTGAATTTCCCCCCTGCTTCGCGCACGATGATGTCCAAGGCGGCCATATCCCACAGTGCCAAAACTGGCTCTGCCGCGACATCAGCAGAACCTTCTGCGACGAGCATGTGAGACCAGAAATCTCCGAACCCTCGAGTGCGCCACGCAGAATTTATGAGGGCGTCGAATGCAGGTCGTCGCTCACCCCATCCAGCGAAATCTGAATATGTAACTGAGGCATCCTTAATGTCAGAAACTTTCGAAACTGAGATTCTTCTAGGCGTATTTTTGTTAAAGACGACGTGGGCACCCATACCTTGTGCGGCATACCAACGTCGGCAAAGGGCTGGTGCACTTGCAACACCGACAACGACCTCACCATCCTCAATGAGTGCGATCAATGTTGCCCAACTTGGAACGGCGCGCATAAAGTTTTTGGTCCCGTCGATTGGGTCAATCACCCAGTAGCGAGATCCCGTGCTCTTGGTTTCTCCAAATTCCTCGCCAACCAGACCGTCCTGCGGTCGTTGCGTTTTCAGAATCCCACGGATTGCCTCCTCAGTCGCTTTATCAGCGTCTGTGACAGGAGTGTTATCGGGTTTCGTTGAGATCACGAGGTCTAGAGATTGATAGCGCGAGGAGGTAATGAGGTCTGCAGCATCTGCAATCTGGAGGGCGAAGGCGAGGTCTTCCTCACGTGTGTATTTATGCGTACTCATATTATGCACAGCCTAGCCCAGGCATAAATCGGCGCTACTCCAACCCCTTATGCCCCTTATTGCCTCTTATTGGTTTCGTATTGGTTTCGTATTGGAGAGCCTGATTAGGGCTACGTTGGCCCAATTGTCCAGTCATATTGCCAACTAGATTTCCGGCTTGGTCTCCATTTGGATATTTAGCAGGTTCCGCAGGCTTTCTATACGGGCTTGCCGCTCCGGAATAACGGTTCCATCAGGCGCAACCCAGCGTGTCAGGGCGCAACTCTCTTCATTATGTGAGCAATTCGGCATGCAACCGGCGATCACTTCGCGGAGGTCTTCGAATGAGGCAATGATTCGGTTGGGGTCAATATGCGCCAATCCAAAGGCACGTATTCCGGGGGTGTCAATGATCCATCCATCACTCAAAGCCAGATGGGATGAGAGTGGGAGTGCGATGGCACTTGATGAGGTGTGACGTCCTCGACCGGTCACCTCATTTACCTCGCCAATCACCCGCTCGGCGTGGGGAAGTAGCGCATTGATCAGAGTTGATTTGCCGACGCCGGAATGGCCCACCAGAACAGAGGTTTTCCCGTGAATTAACTCCTGAATATGCGTCAGATCATCTCCATTGAAAGTAGTGATGACCTCAATGTTGAGATTGCGGTAGTCATCAAGAAATGCAGGGGGAGCACCCAGATCAATTTTCGTAACCAGAATGATGGGTTTGATTCCCTCATTGAAGGCACTTACCAAGAATCGATCAATGAGTCCTCTTCGCGGTTCCGGATTTGTTGCGGCAACAACAATGATGAGCTGATCAATGTTTGCAACAATTACTCTCTCAACCTTGGCTTGGTCATCCACCGTCCTGCTCAGCGAATTCTTCCGTTCTTTCACAGTGACGATGCGAGCAAGCGACCCCGGCGCGCCGCTGACGTCTCCCACAATCCCGACATGGTCGCCAACAACCACTGATTTCGGCCCCAATTCTCGCGCCGTCATCGCGATGAGGATTACTCCATTATCGGTAATACAAGTGATTCTGCCTCGATCAACTGTTGTCACGAGTGCGTGGATCGCATCAGCGTGCGAGGGTCGATCTTTGCTTCGAGGGCGACTACTGCGACTAGGTCGGATTTTTACATCCGACTCATCAAATTTGCGCTTCGCCATTAAACTCCTGCTACGCGATCAGACTTGCCCAGAGAGCAGTGAAATCCGGCAATGTCTTTGCAGTTGTGGCGACATTTTCAATCTCTATTCCTGGGGTAATTAGACCTAGAACCGCCCCGGCAGTTGCTAGGCGGTGATCATCGTATGTGTGGAAGATTCCCCCATGCAATGGTGCCGGTGCTATATGGAGCGAAGTGGCATCCTCGGTGACACTGCCACCGAGGGAGTTGATTTCGCGAGTGAGTGCAGCGAGTCGATCAGTTTCGTGAAGTCGTAAGTGACCAATGCCTCGTAAATGCGAAGGCGAGTCTGCCAATGCTGCCAATGCTGCGATCGCGGGGGTTAGTTCGCCAACATCATGGAGGTCGATATCAATGCCATGAATTACGCCATCTCCTCGAAGTGTGAGTCCGGATTCGTTGACTGAGACGAGAGCCCCCATATCCGTGAGAATTTCCTTGAGCTGATCCCCTGGTTGAGTAGTGCTGACCGGCCAATCGGAAATCGTGATGGTTCCACCGCAGACCATGGCAATGGATAGGAATGGCGCTGCATTTGAGAGGTCAGGTTCGATTACTAGATCTAGGCCGCGCAGTCGAGCTGGGTGAACGCGCCAGGTATTGCGCTGGCGATCCACATCCACTTCGGCACCAAAATCTCGCAACATCGCGACAGTCATTTCGATGTGGGGTGTCGAGGGAAGAGATGGCCCGATGTGGCGGGCAGAGATTCCCTTCAGAGTGGCGGGGCCAATAAGAAGTAGTGCAGATAGGAACTGGCTCGAGGCCGAAGCATCAATATCGATTTCGCCGCCTCGTAGTTCGCCGATTCCATGAACGACGATGGGGAGTGAATAGCGCTGTTGATGTTCGACCGTGACACCGAGTTCTTCAAGTGCCCTAATTACCGGCGCAAGTGGGCGCTCGTGAGAGCGAAGATCACCATCGAAGGATATTTCTCCATTAGCAAGGGCTGCAACGGGAGGGAGAAAGCGCATCACCGTTCCAGCATTTCCCACATCAATCACTGCAGGACCCACCAGCGCGTTCGGAGAAATCTGCCATTGATGCTCACCGCTGAGGTAAATATCTTCAATCTCAATTCCCATTGCGATCAACCCGTTTTTCATCAGCGTTGTATCGCGTGAGATGAGGGGGCGACGCAGAACGGATGGGGATTCGGCTAGCGCTGCCAGAATGAGGGCGCGGTTGGTCACTGATTTAGAGCCAGGAATCACAACAGTGGAGTGGATCGGCTGCTTTCCTCGAAATGGCGCGGACCAGAGCGCATCGACGCTATCTGCTTTCGACATACTCTCAGCCTACCGTTCTCGTCTACGTGGCCGAGACTGGATTTCTCCTCGTTTTCTTTTAGGCTCATCACTATGTGTGGGAGATTTGCGCAATCAAAAATGGATGACGCTCTTGTCGAAGAGTTCGGGATAACTGGGAGCGTTCCGACTTCCCCTCTTCCGGCAAGTTGGAATATCACACCTACCAAAGAGATCTATGTCGTGAGGGAAAATCCGAGCAACCATGCCCGAGACCTCACTACTGCATCATGGGGATTGATCGCTCCCTGGCAGAAAGATTTGGCAGGCGCTCGCGCATCTCAATCCCGCGCCATCAACGCGAGAAGCGAATCGGTCTTTGAGAAACCAACATTTCGAGATTCTTTTCGAAAGCGACGGTGTTTGGTTCCGGCCGACGGCTATTACGAATGGGCCACGGCGCTTGGGCCGTATCGGCCCAAGCAACCTTTTTTCATTTCGCGCACGGATGGCAAATCCATTCCATTGGCGGGGATTTGGGGTAGATGGATATCTCCGAATGGTGAAGAGGTTGAAAGCGTCGCAATCATTACTCGTGAGGCGGCCGGCAGATTGGCGCTAATCCACAGTCGGATGCCTGTCTTTGTGCCCAACGCCCGCTGGGATAGTTGGTTAAATCCCGACATAACCGAGATTCATGATATTCGCGCCTTAATGGAGTATTCCGACCCAGACGCTGGTTTAACCGTGCATGCTGTCTCTACCGCCGTCAATTCAGTCGCACATGATGGTGCTCAATTGATAGAGCCCATCACACTCGGCGAGCCGGAGACCCTCTTCTAGGGGTAGCCTTGTTGGCGATGACATCTACCGATCTTGTAAAGGAAAGTACCGAAGAACGCACACTTCGGTTCGAGCGTGATGCCTTGGCATTTACCGATCAGCTCTATTCTGCTGCGCTCCGGTACACCAGAAATCCGCATGATGCGAAGGACTTGGTTCAAGACACTTACCTCAAGGCATTTACTTCTTTTCATCAATTTGAACCGGGTACCAATCTCAAGGCTTGGCTCTACCGAGTTCTGACAACAACCTTCATCAATTCTTATCGCAAAGCGCAACGTCAGCCGATGATTGCCAGCACGGAGATCGAGGATTGGCAGTTAGCCGAATCTGCGTCACATACCAGCGACCAAGGGAAGTCTGCCGAGATCACGGCGCTTGAGAATATGCCTGACAATGACGTGAAGCGGGCTCTCCAAGAAATTGCCGAAGAATTTAGAATCGCGGTTTATTTAGCAGATGTAGAGGGTTTTGCGTACAAAGAAATTGCAGAAATTGTTGGAGTGCCAACTGGCACCGTGATGTCCCGGCTCCACCGCGGTCGCAAGGCGTTGAGACTGCTACTGGCAGATTACGCAAAAGAGCGTGGATATGGCACTACTGATGGCACTGTCAATGGCACTGCTGGGGAAAGCGAGGTGGAGTCATGAGTTGTGGCGGAATACATGAGACTCCATGTAGCGAAGTATTGAGAGAAGTGACCCTGCTACTTGATGGCGAAATTGAAGAACGAGGAAAGATTCATACGATCGAGCATCATTTCGAAGAGTGTCCTCCTTGTCGCGCAGAGATGGAACACGAACGCCGTATGCACCAACTTCTTCATGATGTCCTTACTCGCTCCTGTATTGAGCAAGCACCACAGGATCTTCGCGACAGGATCGCCGCACAGATTGAAGTTTTGAGTCACCCTGGTCTTGATCTGATAACAGAATTTAGACGAACTGAAATTTCCATTCAAGTGGATGATTTTGGCCAGGTTGAACATCATGAAATAACGATCGAAAGCACTCAGGAGTTTCGCTTCCCACGCGAAATCTAGAACATGAATCGCACGAGCGAGATAGTTGGCAGTGTCGGTTTTTCAACAATGCTTGTCCGCCCGGGGGATTGCGCAGTGGCAATTGGTCTCGGGGATCTGCCCATAGTCGCGACTTCCCATTTGATAAATGTGATGGAGAGCGCGGCTCTGGCCGCGGTTGCGGATTTTCTGGAGGCCGGTGAAACTACTCGTCTCACACATATTGATCTTGAGGTGATTGAGGCGGTAGGAATCGGCGCGTCCATTCGTGCAACGGCGAAGTGCGCGGAAATTGTGGCACGGGACATTGATTTTGAGTGTGAGATCTACGATGGTGACCGCCTCATTGCTCGGGCGAATATGAAAAGAGCGGTGCTCGAGCGAGTTTCTTTCCTCGCACGAACAGCCGCTCAATCCATCATTGGGAACTCACCCCACTAGTTTTATTTCTCTCAGTTGCTTCTGTTTTTTTGGACTGCTAGTTCCGTAGACTTGAAATAGTTCTGCTATTTTTTGGTTTCCCAGAAAATTTCTGCTATTTCGTCGATCTTTCCTAGCAATTGATCTGCTACTGCAACGTCATTGGTTCCCTTGGTACCGGCAGCGCCGGCCAATTTGGTTGCGTCATTGAAGAGGACGTGAAGCTGTGGGTATGCCTCAAAGTGATTTGGCTTGAAGTAGTCAGTCCAGAGTACCCAGAGGTGCTCCTTGACCATGTTTGAGCGCTCTTCTTTGATGGCAACAGCCCGTGCCTTGAAATCTGGGTCAGTGCTGGCGGCGTACTTCTGCATGCAAGCCTTGACAGACTGAGCCTCAATCTTGGCCTGTGCTGGATCGTAGACTCCGCAAGGAAGATCGCAGTGCGCATATACGGTTGTCTTTGGGGTAAACATTTATTCTCCTATGTTTTCTCGTTTTTTTGTTGGCTAACTTTTGGTCGTGCTGGCCCATAATCCTGAGTAATCGACGTGCATAAACACTCTACTGATGTGAGACTACCCCTCATGACCCAATCTGACATCCCCAAACTCTTTGGCAAGTACGGCACGGTGGCCGTCGCTGGCGATTCCATGCAGCCTACCTTCCGGTCAGGAGATTGGTTGCTCGTCGCATGGGGAGGTGCCTACAAACTCGGCGATGTCATTGTTGTTGAGCGAGAGGATCGACCAGGTGTTCTCCTGATCAAGCGTTTAGAACGCATCGATGGCGGAAAATTCTGGGTCGAAGGCGATAACAAATCCATCAGCACTGATTCTCGCGAATGGGGACTGATTGCAGACATGGAGATTGTGGGCCGCGTCGTTACCCGCCTTCGCAAGTCACGCGAGGGCCGAAGAAGTCGCAAATGGAGCGGAGATTTCAAGCGCTAGCGGTTGAACGCCTCAATCATCAATGCTTTGGCCTCTTCGTCGTGTACGTAGTGATTTCCCGTTGCAGGGCTGGCAGTCGCTCTTCGAGAAACACGTCGAAGTGTTCGATCATCAAAGATTTCCAGGGTGTGAAGTGAAATGAATGGCCATGGACCTTGGTTGGCCGGCTCATCCTGTACCCAGAGAAGGTTCGCACGCGGATGCTTAGCGGCTTCGGCAGCGAGTTCTTGAACTGGAAGAGGGTAAAGCTGCTCAATGCGGACAATCGCAGTACTTTCTTCGCCAAGTTGTGCCCGCTCGGCAATTAAATCGTAGTAGACGCGCCCAGAACAGAAGATCACTCGAGTTGCATTTGTCACTGAGTTATCCGGCATCACCGTCTGGAAATGTCCATTAGTGAATTCCTCCAGCGAGGAGCTGGCTGCACGAAGACGCAACATCGACTTTGGCGTAAAGACGATAAGTGGACGTTGCGCATGATTCATCGCGTGCCAACGAAGTAAATGGAAGTAAGAAGCAGGTGTCGATGGCTGTGCGACGGTCATGTTGGATTCTGCACAAAGAGTAAGGAAGCGCTCTATACGGGCCGAGGAATGGTCTGGCCCTTGTCCTTCATAACCATGCGGGAGCAGCAGGATCAGGCCGGAACGTTCACCCCATTTCTGCAATGAAGAAGAAATAAATTCATCAATAATCGTCTGCGCACCGTTGGCAAAATCACCAAACTGACCTTCCCAGAGAACGAGTGCTTCCTGACGAGCGACTGAATACCCGTATTCAAAGCCCATTGCCGCATATTCAGAGAGTAAGGAGTCGATTACGAAGAATTGATTCTCATCAGAGATCAGCCCGCGCAATGGAGTCCATTCGTTGCCGTTCTCCTTGTCAATGATGACTGCATGACGATTGCTAAAAGTTCCGCGCCTGGAATCTTGTCCGGCAAGACGAATTGGCATTCCGTCCAGCAGGAGGGAACCAAAGGCAAGTGTCTCTCCCATTGACCAATCAATACTGCCTTCTTGCAGCATTTCAATCCGTTTGCTCAATTGAGGCATAAGTTTTGGATGGACGCTAAATCCTTCCGGAACGGCGATCTGTGTTTGCGCAATTCGGTTGGCAGTTGCCTCCGTAATGCTGGTATCAACATCGTGTGGAGCCGGTGGCTCGGGTGCTGCAAAGCCGATTTCACTATCTGGTTTAAGGTTGTGAACGGCGGCGAAGACCGCTTCCAACTGCTCTTGGTAGTCACGGGCGACTTCGAGTGCTTCATCGTGAGTGATATCTCCGCGACCGATGAGTGCTTCGGTATAGAGAGTACGAGTGGAACGCTTTGCACCAATAAGTTTGTACATTAATGGCTGAGTGAAACTCGGCTCGTCCCCTTCGTTATGTCCACGACGGCGGTAGCAGATCATGTCGATGACCACATCTTTATTGAATTGCTCGCGATATTCGAATGCCAACCTCGCCACTCGGACCACGGACTCTGGATCATCTCCATTAACGTGGAAAATCGGCGCTTGAATGCCCTTGGCAATGTCGGTTGCGTAGCGGGTAGAACGCGAGGAAGAAGGCGCGGTGGTGAATCCAACCTGGTTGTTGATGATGACGTGAATCGTTCCTCCGGTGCGGTATCCAGGAAGTTGTGAAAGGTTGAGCGTTTCAAAAACAACGCCCTGACCAGCGAAGGCCGCATCACCATGAACAAGAATTGGAAGCACCGAGAAAGAGTTCTTGATGTTGAGGCGATCTTGCTTGGCCCGGACGACGCCTTCAAGTACCGGGTTGACGGCTTCAAGGTGTGAAGGATTAGCGGCCAGATAGATCTTTGTAGTTGCACCAGTGGCCGAAGTAAAGACGCCTTCGGTTCCTAGGTGGTACTTCACGTCGCCCGTGCCCTGCACAGAATTCAGGATGTAGTGACCTTCGAACTCTTGGAAGATCTGGCCGTATGACTTGCCTGCGATATTTGCCAAGACGTTGAGACGGCCACGGTGCGACATGCCGATGCAGACTTCTTCCATTTTCAATTCGGCAGCCGCGGAGATGATTGCGTCAAGAAGTGGAATAACGGTCTCGCCGCCTTCGAGGGAGAAGCGCTTCTGGCCGACGTACTTTGTCTGCAGGAATGATTCAAATGCCTCAGCGCCATTGAGTTTGCGCAGAATTCTGAGCTGTTCTTCGCGGGGCATCTTGGTTGCTCCGACTTCAACGCGTTCCTGAATCCAGTGGCGCTCAATTGGATCTTCGATGTACATATATTCGACGCCCACTGCGCGGCAGTACGAATCCCGCAGGATTCCCAGAATTTTGCGGAGTTTCATAAATGCCTGTCCACCAAATCCGCCGGTTGCAAATTCGCGATCAAGATCCCAGAGAGTCAATCCGTGCGTAACTACATCGAGGTCTGGATGTGAGCGCTGCTTGTACTCCAACGGATCAATATCTGCCATGAGGTGACCGTTGGTGCGGTAGGCGTGGATGAGTTGCTGAACACGGGCGGTCTTATTGATCTCTTCATCATGTGCGAATTCAATATCCACTACCCAACGGATTGGCTCATAGGGAATCCGCAGGGCCGCGAAGATCTCGTCGTAGAAATCCTCTTCTCCAAGAAGTAATTCATGGATGCGGCGGAGGAAATCACCTGATTGCGCGCCTTGAATGATGCGGTGGTCGTAGGTGCTTGTCAGCGTAACGACCTTGCTGATTGCTAAGCGAGCTAAGGTTTCCTCACTTGAGCCCTGGAATTCCGCTGGGTAATCAAGTGCGCCAACGCCGAGAATCATTGCTTGGCCGGCAACCAGACGAGGAACTGAATGAACCGTGCCGATGCCACCAGGGTTGGTGAGTGAGACGGTGGTGCCGGCATAATCCTCAACGGTCAAAGTCCCACCGCGCGCTTTGGAGACGGTCGCTTCGTACGCGTTCCAGAACTGCGCGAAATCTAAATCTTCGCAACCCTTGATGGAGGGGACGAGCAATTGACGGGTGCCATCTGGTTTTGTGAGGTCGATGGCAATACCTAAATTAATGTGTTCGGGGTGACCAATTGCGGGCTTGCCATCTAGTTGCGTGTAGAAGGAATTCATCTCCGGCATCGCCCGAAGTGCTCTGATCATGGCGTAGGCGATGAGGTGAGTGAAGGAAACTTTGCCACCGCGGGTGCGCTTCAAATGGTTATTGATAACAATGCGATTGTCGATCAGGAGTTTGGCTGGAACCGCGCGAACACTTGTCGCAGTCGGAACAGTCAGCGATGCTTCCATGCTCGCCACGACACGACCAGCGACACCGCGTAGTGGTTCGATTGCGGCGGCTTCTGGTTTCACAAGTACAGGTACTGGCTTAACAATCGGATCTGCCGGAGTTGGAGTTGCTGCATCCACCTGGCGGAGAACCGGTTGCTGAGAACTGAGGGCGATTGGAACCTCTGGCGCTGAAATTACGGCCGATTCAACTGCGGCGGCTGTTTCTGGAGCCGATGGTGCCGCGGTCACTTGGGGTGCCTGCGGGAATGGGGTAGTTGGAACGGATGGCGTTAATTGGGACTCAGGAGTGGGCGCAATGGTCGTGCGAGGGGCTGTAGCCGTTGGCCCAGCGGCAGCTGAAGGAACTTGTCCGCCCGCCGGTGGAACCTTCGCAAATAGTGCGGCCCAGGTTGGATCTACCGAAGTGGGGTCCTCCAAGTACTGCTGATACATCTCATCAACGAGCCACTCATTGGCTCCAAATTGTTCGGCAATATCATCGCCAAATCTCTCCGCGAATGACGAACTGCCAGACGTGGGATCCATTGAGTCAGATTCCGACACTGGCACACTCCTTACTCGATAACCATTGTTGCGGGCTCAGCCTACCGACTCAATGTTTCAGAACTAATTCCAGATATTGATACGTAGAAAGCGCTAAGAAACAGAGCGCCCGCCCCAACTATTCAGGAGCGACGGAGAGGGCCAGGAGCAAAGTCAGGAGAGCGAACAGGGCTAAGGGGATGGCCAGCACCCAGAGTTGCGCCTGCATCTGATAGGTCGAGACTCCCAGGGCGATTAGATTGGCCAGTATGGCGGGGGACCGGCCGTAGTTCCGGCCGGTTGCGAATCCGTGCGCCGCGGCAACTAGAGCCACGCATCCCAGGATTGCAAAGAGAACTTCTCCGATGAGGGCAGCCGGAGCTTGGGGGGTTGTGAGCAAACTTTTGACGAGCAGATAGATCCCTAGGGATAACACCACCGCGGCCTCTATCCGCAAGAGGGTTGCCACGATAGCCCGGCGCCGCGACTTCTTGGCATTCTCTGCGCTCATGGAGGCAAGGGTAGCAAGGGTAAACGCGGTTGGAGGCAGGCAGTGACGCTGCGTTCGCATGATGGGCTTAGAGACTCCCTGACACACTTGGCCTCTCCTGGACTTTTCTACGAGGAACTTCGACGGGAAATATCTCGTGCCCGCAGAAGTGGCGAACTGGTATCACTCGCAAGGTTTGTGCTTCGAGTGGATCCGCTTGAGAGTGTTGAACTGAGTCCAAGTGCGTTTGACATTGAAGTCCTGAGTTTCAGCCACACTCTAACTCGCCTCACGAGGGCCGAGGACATCTGTTCGCGAATGGGAAATCTTGAGTTCTTGGTACTTCTTCGCGGAAGCGACACGGTGGCGGCTCAACTCGGCGAACGCGTTGCGCAAACATGGATTGCTGACCTCACCAAACACGCTGGCTCTGATTATCTCTGCAGGGCGGCCCTTGAAAATTCGCATCTCCAATGTGATACCGACGAGACTGCCCTGCAATTTCTAAATCGCCTTGATCAGAAAGTACGTGCCGCCAAACCTCCTCTCTAGCTCTCTAATTGCACTCTGATTAAACATTCCTTCTTCATCCACCGATTTTCTTCCTCGGCCAAATCATCCCGAACAACCAATTTAGGCTCCGCAAATGTCCACTCCAGATATCACCATGACATTTGGCCCACTTGCTCCGTTTATGCAGGATGGTGAAATCGAGGAGATATGGATCAACTCACCCGAGAGAATCTTCATCGCTCGAAATGGAAAGAACGAATTAACCAACTTGCTTCTCTCAAGTGAGGACGTCCGAAATATTGTCGAGCGGGCGTTGATGTGGAGTGGTAGGAGGCTCGATCTCTCTCATCCCTTCGTGGATGCACGTCTGCCGGATGGAAGTCGATTGCATGTAGTTATCCCTGAAGTGACTCCTGAGCACTGGGCAGTCAATATTCGTAAACATCTTCTCCGCCATCTATCCCTTAAGGATTTGTCCGCCCGTGATGCCATGTCGCCGGAAATTGCGCTTCTGCTTAATCAATGCGTCCGTGCCGGAGTGAATATTCTCGTAAGTGGCGGCACGCAGGCTGGAAAAACCACAATGCTTAACGCGCTCGCGTCCGCCATTCCAGTGCACGAGCGTGTCATCACCATTGAGGAAGTATTTGAGCTCAAGCCCAATTTGCCTGATGTTATTAGTCTGCAAACGCGCAGTCCGAATCTGCAGGGCGAGGGCGAAATAGTCTTGCGTCGCCTCATTAAAGAATCATTACGTATGAGGCCTTCGCGGATAATTGTTGGGGAAGTTCGAGAGGCGGAAGCCCTTGATCTTCTGATCGCCCTGAATTCTGGATTACCGGGCATGGGAACAATTCATGCGAATTCAACTCGGGATGCCATTGTTAAATTACAGACTCTGCCACTTTTGGCAGGGGAGAACATTTCACAGAAGTTCATTGGACCGACGGTCGCTGCGGCAATTGATTTGGTTATCCAGGTAGCGCTCGATTCCCGCGGAGAAAGAAAAATAATTGAAGTGTCTGCACTCACGGGGCGGATGGAGAATGATCGCATCGAAGTCGAGACACTTTGGATGTGGAATGGCGATAGATATGAACAAGGTTTGGGCGCTATTCCTCACCCAGAGAAGTTTGCACAGGCGGGAATTCCAATTGCAGCTTGGAGAACTTAATGAATTCTTCGATTCATCCAATCGAGGAGCTCCTGAGAGTTGCGAGTCATCCCCTCGTCCTGGCATTTCTCGCATCAACAATCTGCGGATTCGGGTTGAGCCTTTTAGCTGCGAAATCTGATCCCCTCAGAAGGCGCAAAAATGCTGCAAAGCCGGAAATTTTCAATATCGCTAAAAGGCACGAGGAGAAACTTATTCACTCATCCATCGTTGGATGTGGCGTCTCCATTCTTGTTCTAGCGTGGACTAAATCGGTCTCCATAACGACGCCGTTCACTATTTTCTCAATCTTGATTACCTGGATATACCTGCGCAATAGAAGTATGCGCGCAGATGCCGAAATGATGAAGGTGTGGCCTGAAGTAATAGATCATCTAATCTCAGGAATTCACTCGGGACTGTCGCTATCAGAAGCTTTGGCGGGGCTAAGTACGCGCGGTCCAGAAATTATCCGGCCGCACTTTCAAGAATTCCGTAGCGAACTTGTGAACTCTGGAGATTTTGTTCAGGCTATCGTGCATCTGAAGCGGCGACTAGATACCCATGGCAGCGATCAAATATTAGAAGCCATACTCTTGGCAAAATCGTTAGGAGGCTCTGAACTTCTACAGATATTTAGGACTCTGGGGGATTTCCTTCGGCAAGATTTGGTTCTGCGCAAGGAAATCGAAATAAAGCACGGGTGGATAAAGAATTCAGCCCATCTTTCAGCTTCTGCGCCGTGGCTCCTACTTCTTCTGCTCTCTTCTCAACCTGGGACCAGCGCGGCCTTCGCCGAACCCGGCGGAGTGTTCATCCTAGGACTTGGTCTCTTTCTCACCGGGCTCGCTTATGTATGGATGTCCAAACTCGGTAGATTGCCGATTCAACCCAGGGTATTCAAATGATTGTGAAATTGCTGAGTTATCAAATCATGATTCCAACTCTCTTCTGTTCTATTGGTGCGCTTGTGCTGCTCTTAGAGGATCAGTCATCGCGATTTGGATCTACTTGGTTTTTAAGTGGCCCGGACAGCGGGCTGGCGAGACTCCCGGATAGGACGCGGGTACAGGAAAGGCTGGAGAAGGTCAGAAGAGGCCATCAGTATGCAGAATTCAGGACAAGACAATGTGCACTCGCCAGCGCGAGTGCACTCCTTGCGGCGGTCGTGTTCTCTTTTCTAGCGAGCTCTCCCCTGGCCACGCTGCTGATTTCTACTTCAATATTCATTGGAGTTTTTATGCTCATTGATAAGCACCTCAGTGTGGAAGTGGTTCGATACCGATTGTCAGTAGAGAATGAATTCGCTGCACTGATAGAGATGCTGACCCTTTCGCTTTCGGCGGGAGAGACGCCATTGGCAGCTATGGCACGGTTGTCGGGGCATTCCAAGAGTGCTCTGGGCCATGAATTCAGTTTTGTTGTCGATTCGGTCAGGCAGGGGTCTCCCTTCCATGTCGCGCTGGATGCAATGGGACGTCGAGTTGACTCCGTCGTGATCCGTCGATTTGTTGATGCACTTGTCACAGCCATGCTCCGGGGCGCTCCGCTGGTTGATGTGCTGCAACGCCATGCGGCTGAAGCTCGGCAGAATCAGCGAAATATTCTCATGAACAAGGCTGGAAAAGCAGAGTTAACAATGATGGTTCCGGTTGTTTTTCTAATTCTTCCGGTATCGGTGCTTTTCGCTCTATGGCCCTCTCTCACCCACTTGAACTTCTTCGCCTCCTAAGCCACCAAACCGCACATCATCAGACTCCGACCACCTATATCGAGATTTGCACAACTTGGCTCTTTAGCGATCTCCCGCCAGTTCTTTTGCCAACAATTCTCCTTAAGGACGTGGAGCGTCCACGAACATCTATTGGGGAGTAGGAAAATGAGAATGAGGAAGTTTCTTGGAATGAAATTGGAGATCGCAATTTTTGCAATTGGAAGTAATGTCATCTCGATATTCCTTCGGCAAAGACGAAAGTTGCACGAAGTAGGTAATGCCATCTGCAATAGCCGAGTAGTCAAGGGAGTAAGGAGTTGGCACGTTTCTGAGGGATCCGTTAGATCTGAAAGGGGAGACGTTCCGGGATGGGTTCTAGTTGTACTCATGACGACAGGTTTGGTTACCGCTATTTGGACAATCGCTGCCCCAAGGTTGAGTGCCATCCTTCGGAATTCTTTGGATGCAATGAATGGGATTCGTTAAAAGATTTGGGCATGACGAGAGGGGAGTGGTAGAGAGCTCACTGGTCATGATCCCGCTTGTTCTGCTCTTCCTGATCACCATGGGACTCGTCGCAGCGGTTAACTTTAGAAATATCGATGCTTCATTGGCTCAGAGTGATGCTTCCGTCAGCGCTATAACCGGTTCGCTTAACTCCAGCGATGAAATTGTCACTTTGACTCAACCGTACTCAAGGAGAGGCATGCGAATCGTGATCGCACACCGTAGTCGCCCCATACCCGGATTTGGAACCCACCTGCTACTGACTTCAAACTCGAAGTTTTACTCAACTGATGCGGTCGGGATAGCGGTTATGGAAGAAAATCCATGATTTGCGATCGCATACGGGGCCGCTTACCCGCCAAATTGGTCTCCTTGAGTCACATCCAAGCGGGGAGCGCATCAGTGGAATTTGTAATACTCGCCATTCCTCTCTTCCTCCCCATAATTCTCTACCTTACGCAATTTGCAGAGGTCAGTAATGCCGAACTCAAGGCGAGGTCACTCATTCGAGAGGTTGTTCGAGCTTACGTTTCGAGTGAGAACCTTGGAGAGGCGCAAGAGAATTCACATTTGGTCCTTACGTACGGAGCAACCAAACTTGGGTTTACTCCCGATGAAATTGCTGGAATGAAGATTACTTTTCTCTGTTCCGCCTCACCGTGCCTGGTGCCTGGAAGCCGAGTACGAAGCGACTTGGAATTCAGATTATCGCGGACTCATCGTCGCGTGCTCGTCTCCGCTCAGGAGTATGTCTCACCATGGCAGTAAAAGAAGTAAAAGAAGAAGGCTCGATTTCGATTCTCACAATTGGCCTCTTTCTTCTGACAGTCTCAGCACTCTTTCTCATGACCGATATCGCATCGGTAATCGTGGCCAAAAGGTCCTTGGTACACGTGACGGAGGCGGCTGCGATGCGAGCTACACATCAACTGGATCTCGGCGCCTATTATCGGGGCTCAAGGAATCAGCCCATTCCTATCGATTGTGCCAGCGCCCTTTCTAAAATTAATGATGAATTAGACGGATGGATCTCTACTCCTTCGCAATTAAGGAGAGAGGAGTTGCATCGTGTAGAGATCGTTGGATTTTCTTGCGAGGGTAATCGCATTCTGCTCATGACGACGGCTGTAGCCACCCTTCCATTTCGTCTACCCGGTTCTTCGTTGGTAGACGTCGAAATCCACGCCACTGTTGCTGCGCAGAGCAATAGAAGCCAGTAAGACGGGGAAATCTGATTCTGGGTACTCTTACCCCGTGGCCGCGCGTGAATATGATCTTGAGATAGCCGAAATAGACGCCACTCTCGTATCCATTGAGAAGGTTCTCAACCTCCCCAGACTCCGAGCAGATGTCGCTAAGTTGGAAGAGGCTGCCGGAGTGCCCAATTTATGGGACGACCCGGAGAGTGCGCAAAAGGTAACGAGCAAACTTTCTCGAGTGCAGAGTGAGATCAAGCGATTGGTCGATCTACGCCAGAGGGTCGAAGACTTGCCGATTTTAATTGAACTCGCTCAGGCCGAGTCGGACGAATCGGCTCTGAAAGATGCGGAGCGCGAACTGGATTCCGCCAAGAAGGCAATTGGCGAATTGGAAGTTCAGACTCTCCTCAATGGTGAGTATGACGAACGTGATGCTCTCATCACGATTCGCTCCGAGGCGGGCGGAGTTGAAGCGGCAGATTGGGCAGAGAATTTAATGCGCATGTACCTGCGCTACTGCGAGCGTCATAACTACAAGGTGGATGTTCTTGAAACCTCATATGCCGAAGAGGCGGGAATCAAATCAACGACTTTCCGTGTCAGTGCCCCTTACGCGTATGGCACTCTCTCGGTTGAACAGGGGACACATCGTCTCGTCCGAATTTCACCATTTGATAGTCAGAGTCGCAGACACACTTCTTTTGCTGGAGTGGAAGTTGTTCCGGTTGTTGAGCAGAGTGATCACATTGAAATTGATGAGAAGGAAATCCGCGTAGATGTCTACCGTTCATCGGGTCCCGGTGGCCAGGGCGTGAACACTACAGATTCCGCAGTTCGTATCACCCACCTGCCCAGCGGAATCGTGGTCTCGTGCCAGAACGAACGTTCGCAGATTCAGAACAAAGCTACGGCGATGGCTGTCCTTCAATCTAAGTTATTGGAGCGCCGCCGCCATGAGGAGCAGGCAAAGATGAATGCTCTCAAAGGTGACAACTCGGGCTCGTGGGGAAACCAAATGCGCTCCTATGTCTTGCACCCGTATCAAATGGTGAAAGATTTACGCACTGATTATGAGACGGGAAATACTGGTGCCGTCCTCAATGGTGAGATCGATGAATTCATCGAAGCTGGGATCCGCTGGCGACGTAGCACTGCGATTCAGAAAGAGGAGTAGGGCACTCTCGGTCCAGAGCCAAGACCAGAGCCAAGACCAGAGCCAAGACCAGAGCCTTAGCCCTACTCTGGATCGTTGATGTTTTCCCTTCGCCCCTGAATATTTCCTGATAACCCATCCATTTGCCTGGGTGAGCCTTGGCCTCATACGAGAAAATCAGGTTGAAAAGGCACTTTTTGGGCTATCAGCAATAATCCATCCCTAAACTAAGGACATTGTTCATCTCGACTATTTTGGAGTTTCTGTGATCCGGTTTGAGAATGTAAGCAAGCTTTACCCTGGCCAGGAGAAAGCGGCGTTAGATAGCGTCAACCTCGAAGTGCTCAAGGGCGAGTTTGTCTTTCTCGTAGGCCTGTCAGGCTCAGGCAAGTCGACCTTCCTCCGCCTAGTCCTTCGCGAAGATCGTCCTACGACTGGGACCATCCACGTTGCGGGCAAGGATCTGGGCACTCTCTCCAACCATAAGGTCCCGGAACTTCGTCGTCAGGTAGGCACCGTCTTCCAGGATTTCCGCCTTCTCCCAAATAAGACAATCTTTGAGAACGTGGCATTCACACTCCACGTCCTGGGCTATTCCAAGAAAGAGATCGCCCGCGAAGTTCCTGAGGTTCTTGAGCTTGTCGGCCTGGAGGACAAAGGCGACCGCCGTCCCAATGAAATCTCCGGTGGCGAGCAGCAGCGCGTGGCAATTGCTCGTGCCTATGTCAGCCGTCCGGCCATTCTGATTGCAGATGAGCCGACGGGAAACCTTGACCCAGCAACCAGTGTGGGAATTATGAAATTGCTCGACCGGATCAATCGTGAGGGAACCACGGTGGTTATGGCCACGCACGATTCGGGGATTGTCGATCAGATGCGCAAGCGGGTTATTGAATTGGATGCAGGACATGTCATTCGCGACCAAGTTCGCGGCGTTTATGGTTATACGGGCTAAGGGAGAGAGTTCATGCGCGCACGGTTTCTACTCAGCGAAGTCCGAATTGGATTACGTCGTAACCTCACGATGACTTTTGCCGTTGTTATCACGGTTGCTATTTCTTTGTCACTCCTTGGCATTGGTCTTTTATCGAATGCTCAAGTGAGCGCGATGAAGGATTATTGGTATGACAAGATTGAAGTATCCGTCTATCTCTGCGGGTCTCTCTCCGAGTCACCTTCATGTACTGGAGTTGTGACTGCCGATCAGCGCACACAGATCCAAGCGGATTTAGAAGCGTTGCCCGTCGTGCAGAGTGTTTACTATGAGTCACAATCGGAAGCCTTTACTCGTTTTCAAGAACGATTCAAGGATTCAGCGATTGCCCAGAACGTGACGGTTGATCAACTTCCTGAATCTTTCCGAGTTAAATTGAAGGATCCCACGCAATTTCAAGTGGTGGTGAGCGCCTTTACAGGCCGACCTGGCGTTGATGTCGTGCAAGATCAGCGGGCGATTTTGGAGAAGTTCTTTAATCTTCTCGGAGTGTTGAGAAATGGTGCACTTCTGGTTGGCTTGGCGTCAGTACTGACCGCTGCTTTATTGATCAGTAACACATTGCGTATCGCCGCCTTTAACCGGCGACGTGAGACAGGTGTGATGAAACTTGTGGGGGCAACATCCCTGTCGATCCAACTTCCGTTCCTTATGGAAGGCGTCATCTCTGCCATTCTCGGGTGGGGTATTGCAACCGGCTTGTTGGCAGGATTGAAGAGTGTGATTGATTCCAAGGTGGCCCCACTTCTTACCTTCACCAAGTTCTTCGGGTGGGGTGAGGTCTGGGTGGCATCGGGTTACTTGCTGGCCACTGGCTTGCTCGTATCTATTTTCGCTTCAGTGCTGACGCTTCGTCGCTACCTCAAGGTCTAGGCTTCATGTCTGATGGTAAAAGAAGTTGGTCGTAAATTAATCGCGCAGAACAAGAAAGCGCGCCACGATTACTCAATCGAAGATGTCTACGAGTGCGGGTTGGTTCTCACTGGCACTGAAGTGAAATCTCTTCGACTTGGTCGTGCCTCACTCATCGATGGTTTTGCCATGGTTCAAGACGGAGAACTCTGGCTCAGTGGTGTCCACATTCCTGAGTACACCGAGGGAACATGGACCAATCACCCGCCACGACGAGATCGAAAACTATTGGTCCATAAGGACGAGTTGGCTCGACTCGTTGCCAAGACAAAAGAGGGTGGCTTGACGCTCATACCTCTCACGCTTTACTTCAAGGATGGCAAAGCCAAGATCGAGTTGGCAGTTGCGCGCGGAAAGAAGAGTCACGATAAGCGTGCTGCACTTCTTGAGCGTGAGATGGGGCGTGAGGCCGAGCGAGAAGTCTCTCGTCGACGATCTGGGAAGTCAGAGGGTCGCTGACAAAAGGCGGGGAATATTCTGCGAATAATGAACGTTTCACAGTTGTCATGCCTATTGGCGAGAGTCATCACGCTCAAATGGCGTGATAGTCCTGAGTTTGATCCCAATACGTAACTGTAAGGCGCGGCGATTGTCGCCGTGTGAGACGGCTCTGAGTTAAATCCCGATACGCAACGGTAAGGCGCGGTCATTGCAATTGTCGCTCTGTGAGGTGATTCTGAGATAAATCCAATTACACAACCGGGCCGTGATCTTCTACAATTAGAAGTGTTGAGTGACCTGATCACCCAACATGTAAGCAAAAATTGAATAGTGATGTAGTAACGCTTCAATCCACGTATTAAAACCAAATGGAAACAAATATGGGGGTGAACGGTCTCGACTTTGGATGTTGAGGCAGGGGAAGCGGGCCGAGGAAGCCAGGATGATCTCGTTAACCAAAAACCTGTGCAAAAAACTAAGCGCCAAAAATACTGTCGCTGACTTCGCTCTCGCTGCCTAAGCGAGCTCCCTAGTCCGTTAGCCTGAGTGAGCCTTCGATTCAGGGTCTAACGTCGCAAGAAGGCTTTTCATGGTGTTGGGGTTACAGACAACATCGGAGAACAGTTCTGTAACTGAGTCCGTCGAATACTTGTGTGTAAGAGATTCGGGACTGAGAAAGCGATAAGCGCACTACGCCCGTAGAAGCCCTGTTTTAGTACCGAAGGACCCGGGTTCGATTCCCGGCACCTCCACCATTTTCTTATGCTTTTGCTTTCTTTTGCTTTCTTTTAGGTTTGCCGCTTTTGAGTGGTGACTCTTCTACTTGGCCACAGTCCAGCAGAGCCTCTTACTACTCAACATCTATCTGCTTATCCTGATAGGCATGCGGCGGAAAACTATTCACTTTGCTCTTCTGATTGGCCTGCTTTCGGTCACTCTCGCGCCAATCAACGCACATGCATCCCTCGATCCGATAGTCCGCACCTGGGAGTACAAGGGCGGGGAGATTAACGTGACCGAAGCGAATGGAACTTTTACTGGGGTTGTGACTAAAGCGATTGCATTCTCCAAATGCGTCCACGAAGTGGGTCAGATGATTTGGGTAGTCACAAAGAAATCCGGCACAACCAATGGTTACTTCGGCAGTTTTGTTGGCTTCTTTGAAGATTGCACTAGTGCCCCAGAAATAATCTCTCTGCTCATCAATTCCACGGCTGAGGCATCAACACTGAAAATCTGTCCGCAAGAAGCAGAATGCCTAACTCTTAATGGCGGCCCTGTTCCTTCGGCAGATACGGGCGCGCCCGTCGTAATTATAAAAGATCCAGTATCACCACTGCGTCTCGGACAGAGTCTAACAATGGAGTACTCCGTTAAAGATGAGAGTAATGAAGCTTATGTGACTACTCGCTTCTATTCCGAGGGTTCCATCCTCTTTGAAGGCAAGGCGCCTTACCAAGTGGAAGCGGTTGGTAATTTCATTAAGGCTGAGTACGGTGCCTATGGTGGAATGGGAATCCCCGCTAAAACTAAGGGCCCTTACTACTTCTGTGTCTTCGCAGAGGACGTGGACGGAAACACCAGCGGCGAGTTTAGTAATTGCAAGTGGCTATCAGTAGAAGTTCCAATTGCCTACGCTTCCAACGGTTGCGGTGGTGCCGCGACCAAGTTCGACAATGTGAACACCGCGATACTCTTTGCATTCAATCTGCTGCTGAACAAACGCACCTACATCGACAAGAACACTCGGGGAAAGTACACGGTAAATTTCGCACCCGCGTGCAACAACCACGATGCGGGTTATTCGGGGGTAACAATCAAGGATCAGATCAGCGGCAGGGTCACCGATTTCCGTACTTCTACGCGAGCAAAAGTTGACACTAAATTTAAGAGCGATATCGCCAAACTCTGTTCTTTCGCAATCCCAAAGTCTGCCTCTGATGCGTTGAGGCAATGCCAAGTTGGTTCAACACTTCCGAAGCCCAGTGTCCTCGTGAAGGAACTCATGACGCTTGCGGTAAGCGTGGATTCATTCAAGATTGGGATGTGGGAGGTTTACAAGCGTCTGAACCGATACGTCGTGGGCGCGACCGCCTATTGGCAAATGGTCCATGAATTCGGTAAGACTCTTTACGACGCAGATTCAACGGAGCCTGGCGAGCAACCATCAATTCCCAGCGTCACCAGTCCTGCGGGCGGTGCACGAGATCATCGGTGATCGTTACCGACCATATCTAATTCACAGGCGATCCGTATTCAAGGGTCGAGTTTTTCTGGAATCTTGCGAGAAGTATTACTAGTCCTGCGGGCGGTGCACGAGATCATCGGTGATCGCTACTGACCATATCTAATTCACAGGCGAGTCCTATTCATGACTCGAGTTTTCCTGGAATCTTGCGAGATTTCTGTGACTCGCCCCTTCCGTGTAACGGATTCAACTTTTTTGGCGTTCTTCCAATTAGGACGGATTAGTTCGGAGACGATTGGTTCTGTGGACAATGCTTGATCCGTCCCGTCGCAGTGGAAGGGTTGTGCTCCGTAGGTAGAGGTGAGTTTCCCTATGGAATTTGTCGCGGAACTCAACCCTTTTACTCGACTTCACCTGTCTAGTTCTCGAGACTGGCACGGCACTCCCTAGTCGGACGCTCTCTCTATTTCTCGAGACTCGCACGGCACTCCCTAGTCGGACGCTCTCTCACACTGTTAAAAGCCTGTCAAAAGGCTGTGACTTTCACATTCTTTGTAACGAAAGATCCTTGAACTTCGTTTCTACCAATAAGACTAACGAGAGGGAAGAAATGAATATCAAGTCAAAGACCCTAGTACTGACCACCGCGGGGGCCTTCGCTCTCTCTTATGCCATTCTGGGTTCCAGTGCCTTCGCCGACACAAGTACGGGCTCAGCGCCTACCCTGCCTTCGGTCACAGTATCAACGACGCCTTCACCATCACTTTCAGTTTCTGAGATTCAAGCTCCAGCCGGTCTCACTTCCCCTTCTGCTGGTATTACTCAGGATGAAGACGATGATTTCGACGATCTATCGGACGAGGTTGATGAGGTCGACGAGGTTGATGACGGCGCAGAGAGTGACGACGAAATCTCAAGTGATGATTCAGATGATCAATTAACCATAAGTATCACCGCCGGCGACATCAGTCAGAGTGGTGATGCCGAAGATGCACAGGGTGAGGATGACTAGTTTTTGAAATTTTAGAATGGATAGACCGTACGTAGTCTTAGGGTTGGGCTCGGGCTAAAGAGATGGATCCCTATTAATTCATCGCGAGCCCAACTCTAACTTCTTGCTCCGCGCTTTGAATTAATTTGACGTGATTCGGACCTGTGTCACCACTCGTTGAGGGTATGTACTTTGAATTCTCGCTTCAATGCCAAGAGTGAAATAGCAACACCCGCCACTCCCATGATCCGCGGGAATGGAGCTAGGTTAGAGATCGCAAATTGCAGGGCCGTTAAAGCGCCCCAGAGCGCAAAGAGTGTGACACCTATTCGCCGGGCAAGAAACCATTTTCTTGAATGAACTCGCACATAAGTGAGTCCGTAGGCGACTGGGCCACTTAATATCGCTGAGAGCAGCAGGATCATTACGAGTAGCGCGAGAGACTCCATGATCTATAAATCCTCCAACGAGAAAATCAAATTGGGTTCTGGCGACATGATCATTAGTTTATCCGCGCGAAAAGTGCCATGTCGATCTGTGTCCCATCATCGCGCGTGACTTTCTTTCGCATTACGCCCTCCCGGTCGTAACCTGCAGAAATAAGGAGTGCTTGCGAGGCGACGTTATCGGTATCTACGAGAGCCTCAATTCTTCGGAACCCTACTGTTGAAAAACCATATTCACTGATTAATTTTGCTGCGGTTGTGCCGATACCTTGTCCCCGTGCAGGTGCCGCCATCCAATATCCCAGTTCCGAAGTGTGGTTCTGCAGATTGATGGTGTGAAAGGAGATCACTCCGCAAAATTGTTCATCTTTGGCCAGTCCTTTGGTGATCGCAAAGACGAGTTCTTTTTTTTGCAGGAAATGCGATGGAGCTTGCTCCCGGATAAACGAGATCGCATGTGTCATCGTGTAAGGAGCGGGAACCGTTGTGAATTGGGGAATGATCGGGTCTTGGCACGCTTCATAAATGCTCACTATGTCCTTCTCTTGGGTCGGACGAAGGGTAATGAGTCCATGTTGGAGAGTCGGAATCTCAGTGGGCCACCAGATCATGGAAGCAGTATTCCTTAGAGCCCCCGGAAGGGGTGGGGTAAAGATTGAGAAGGGTCTAGACCCCTTCTTAGCATCGTGGGCCTGGATCGGGTTAAGCAATCAGATTCTCCGGCAGCATGCGAGTTTGGGACGGGGTTGATTACACACTTCTTGGGCGGCACGCGAGTTTGGGACGGGGTTGGTTACACAACTTCTTGTATATCCCGAGCAGGAACTATGTACTCCTTGCCATGTGGTGAAGTCCAGAGGCAGGAACCGTCGATTTCGCTCTTCAATTGCCAACCCCCGTGTGTTTTCAATCGGTGATGCCTTCGACAGAGAGCCCCTAAGTTTTGAGCCGACGTCTTACCTCCACTTTCCCAACTCTGCGCGTGGTCAAGATCTCCCGAACGGGCTGGTGCTCGACAGCCAGGAAATCGACAGGTTCGATCTCGCGCAAGCAAGAAATCGATCAGCGCCTGAGGCGGTTCGTAACTCTCTCGCCCAAAATCCAAGAGTGCGCCGGTAGTGGGATCGGTTATAAATCGCCGCCACTTGCCTTCGGCCGCGAGTGTGCGGGCAAGGGAAGCCGGGATTGCGCCGTAGCCCGCGAGTTGCCCGGGGTTTTCAGCCAGTCCCATAAGCGTGGGTAGGTCAATGGTGACATTGATGGTTATTGGTCGTCGATGTTGACGGGTCTCAGAAGTCTTCTCAGCAAGTACCCAAGCCGCAATAGCGGTGAGAGCATCGGCTCTCCTCATATCCATGCTTCGCCCATCATGTTCTGATTCAGACTCACGATCTCGGGAAATGACATCCGCCTGACTTGCGGTGGAATCAGTTTCACTAGATTCAAGGAGAACGAAACTCTCGATCGCCGACATCACCAATTGCGCATCTTCAGCGGGAAGAATGGCAACGATCGTCGACATGCCATCACTCTCGCGATAACACGACACCCGTCTAGTGTCTCTTGCCGCAGTGACGGCATTCTCGAAATCTTCTGGAGCAAATTTTGCGAGAGTCGACCGCACTTTGTTTGCCACTTGCGAAGGTGTATGGAATTCAGCGTGTGAAAGCGCCCTTTCTTCAATAATGTGAATTGCCAATGGAGATAGCCCGTCACGAATCGCAGAGGCGGTTTCACGCGCAATCACGGTAGCGTGCGATGGAGAAATCTCCCCCGTCGATAGAGCCGAGCAAGTATTTGGCAGATGATTGACGAGAGTGCGTGCAATATCTATCCGACTTTGAGCGCTCGATCCTGAGAGTCGAAGTGCCGTAGCTACATCTTCGCGTTCTGCCTCATCCACTCCACCCCAGAGATCATCCGAACGGGACGGTTCGTCGCCGGCGACAGCAACAATCGCTCGCTGCATGGCTGCTTGCAACCAACTGGTCTGGCGTTCGAGCGCGGTGAGGTAATCAATTCGCTCTGATTGAGGCAAGGAGAATGGGTCAATTTTCAGGATTTCTGTCAGGACATGAATGTTTGGAGTTTCTCGGAGAAGCTCGGTGATCCGTGAAATTGGGGGATGAGGATAATCAGAATCCGCAGGCGCAATGCCTTCTCTTATATTCTCTCTAAGAATCCCTGAACTCATAAGTGCAGGGTCCTAGAAGGCACCGACAAATATATTTGGTTATCCCCAGTGGTAAGCGATCTACCGAAAGTGAATCGGCAAGCGATCTACGTGCCAAAACCGGTGGACTCCCGAGGCTATCTGGTACGTGAAGTGTTGGCTCAGCCCTCGATGAGATGCGTTGGCGCATTGTGCACTGCAGGAATGGTCCCGAGCTTGCCCTTCTGGAAATCCTCAAAGGCCTGTAGAACTTCGGCCTTAGTGTTCATTACAAATGGCCCCATCCAGGCAACTGGTTCCTTAATCGGAAGTCCGCCGAGTATGAAGAGATCCATTTCGGGGGAGCGACTTTCCTGCGTATCGGCCGCACGCATGACAATCGCATCGCCTTCTCCGAAGACCGTGAGCTGACCCATTTGCACCGGCCGCCCTTCTTCTCCTGCGTACCCATGCCCGGCAAGTGTGTAGACGAGGGCGTTGTAATCCTTACGCCAGGGCAGACGTAGTTCCGCTCCAGGTTGCACAGTCGCGTGTACCAAAGTAATTGGCGTATGCGTTGACCCAGGACCCTCGTGTCCATCTATCTCTCCGGCTATCACCCGTATCAGCGCGCCGCCATCAGATGACGACAACAACGCAACATCACTCGCACGAAGATCTTGATAAGCAGGTGGTGACCACTTCTTTGCCGCTGGAAGATTTACCCAGAGTTGAAATCCGTGGAATAACCCACCGCTCATCACCAGACTCTCCGGTGGAGTTTCGATGTGAAGAATTCCGGCACCGGCAGTCATCCATTGGGTGTCTCCGTTGGTGATTGTTCCGCCGCCACCGTTGTTATCTTTATGGTCAAAAATTCCATCAATAATGTAGGTAACAGTTTCGAATCCCCGGTGCGGATGCCATGGAGTTCCCTTTGGCTCACCTGGTGCGTATTCAACTTCGCCCATCTGATCCAAGTGAACGAACGGATCAAGTTGCGCCATATCAACGCCAGCGAAAGCGCGACGGACCGGAAAGCCTTCACCTTCATACCCCTGGGGAGCCGTCGTAATGCTCTTTACTCGACGGGCGCGCAGCGATGCAGGCGCACTAACACGTGGAAGGACGGTGATGTCTTTGACCGTTACGGCTGGCATTTCAATCTCCTTTGATCTGCTGCCCAAATAATAGTTGAAAGTTCAACTACATGCAAGTTGTCTGAGGGCGGAAGATGGGAGCATCGTCGACTGAAAAGATAACTACACAGTCTCCTCACGGCCCCCATCTTCCGCCCTCAGACATCCGGGCTCGAAAGGATGCATCGTCGACTGAAAAGATAACTACACAGTCTCCTCACGCATCCTGTTCTTCGCCCTTGGGCACGGTGACAGATGAGCGACTCGAGAAGGACTAAAGCCGACGTAATCTTTTCAGTCGGCGTAGTCCTTTTGAGAAGCGAACAGGGTCTTCCGCCCTCAGGCAGCCGGGCTCGAAAGGATGCATCGTTGACCGGGCAGAGCAAAGCAGAAGGTGCACGAGCCGACGTAATCTTTTCAGTCGGCGGTGCACCTTTGCGTAGCGACCTTGCGATCGCGGGGGAGTTACAGGTTCTTGAGTGCGCTGACGACCTTGGTCAGCGTCTCTTTAGCATCTCCGAAGAGGAGAGTGGTCTTTGGATCATAGAGAAGCTCGTTCTCGATACCGGCGAACCCTGGGCGCATGGAGCGCTTGAGGAATACGACGTTTGCCGCATCGGCAACTTCGAGAATAGGCATTCCGTAGATTGGGCAACCAGGTGAGTTCTTGGCAGCCGGATTCACGACGTCGTTGGCACCAATGACGAGTGCAACATCGGTCTGGGCGAAGGTCGGGTTGACCTCGTCCATCTCCTGAAGTTGCTCGTAAGGCACGTTGGCCTCGGCGAGTAGAACGTTCATGTGGCCAGGCATACGTCCGGCAACCGCGTGGATTCCGTATGCCACGTCGATGCCCTTAGCGGTCAAGAGATCTGCCAGTTCGCGAACGGTGTGCTGTGCCTGCGCTACGGCGAGACCGAAGCCAGGAACAAAGACGACGCGGCGTGCATAGTTGAGGAGAATCGCAATATCTTCTGGCGATCCCGACTTAACCGAGCGAGTCTCAGCTTCCCCCGATGCCGCTTGTGCTTTGGCAGTGAAGGCGCCGAAGAGAGTTTTGAAGAGCGAACGCCCCATCGCTTCTGCCATCTTGCGAGTCAGGATCGTTCCGCTTGCACCCACGAGTGTTCCAGCAACAATCAAGAGCGTTGTCTGTAGAACATAACCACTCGCAGCAACGGTAAGACCGGTGAATGCGTTTAACAGGGAGATAACGATCGGTACATCTGCTCCACCTACTGGCAGAACGAAGAGAACACCGAAGAGAAGGGAGAGTCCCGCAAGTACTAGAAGAGGAGTATTTCCTCCCGAGTTAATTACCCAGGCACCCGCGGCGAAGACACCAGCAACATTTGCTGCGATGAGAAAGCGTCCGCCAGGAAACACAACGGGGCGCGTTGTCATCAACTCTTGCAGCTTGGCGAAAGTGATGCAAGATCCAGAGAATGAAACGCTACCGACGATGACTGTGAATACTGTGGCGACGACGACCGCAGGACTTGCTTCAGTTCCGAGCTTCAAGTATTCGACGATTGCAACGAGCGCCGCAGCACCACCACCAACACCGTTGAATAGCGCTACCAATTGCGGCATCTGTGTCATCTGCACCTTACGTGCAGCTGGAACACCGACAAGCAAGCCGATAAGGATTGCGACAAGAATCAGTGGCAAGTTATGAAGAGGCAGTTTGTGATACTCGGGATCGCTTGAATTACCAGTGAAGAAGAAGACAAGCAGGGTTGCGATCGTGGCGCCAGCGGCACCAATCAAGTTTCCGCGACGAGCAGTCTTCGGATGCGAGAGGCCCTTGAGGGCGAGAATGAAGCACACTGCGGCAATGAGGCCGATGAGGTCGTATAAGTTGCGGCTCATTTTTTCTTCGCCTTAAACATCTCAAGCATCCGGTCAGTAACTACGAAACCGCCGACCATATTGATGGTGGCGAGAACAATTGCAATCAGTGCAAGTGCTAGTTCTAGATTGTTCGATGCGTGGTCAGCGACGACAATCGCACCGACCAGAATCACACCGTGGATTGCATTTGCACCGCTCATCAATGGGGTGTGAAGTGTCGAACTTACTTTCGAGACCACTTCAAAACCAACAAAGATTGAGAGGGTGAAAATGCTGAGTAGCGCTAAGCCATTACTCATCATTTCTTGATGGCCTCTTTTCGTTCTCCGTTATGCGCGACGACTGAGCCGATGATGATTTCATCATCGAAATCTGGAGTGACCACTCCTTCTTTTGTCATGAGAGTGAGTAGGTTCACGACGTTCCGTGAGAAGAGCATTGATGCATGGAAGGGGAGTTGGCTTGGAACATCCTTGCCGCCCCAGATCACGACACCATTTGAATTGGTGATGATTTCACCTGGCTTCGAACCTTCGACGTTGCCACCGGTCTCAGAGGCAAGATCTACTATGACCGCACCTGGCGACATTGAATCGACCATTGCCTGAGTCACCAACCGGGGAGCTGCGCGACCAGGTACAGCAGCTGTAGTAATAAGGACATGTGATTTCGCGATGTATGGAGTGAGCAGTTCGCGCTGTTGGGCTGCGCGCTCCTCAGTCATTTCGCGGGCGTATCCGCCAGTGCCTTCAAGAGACTCGAGTTCGAGGTTGATGAAGGTGGCGCCCATTGACTTCACTTCGTCGGCCGAGGAAGGTCGAACGTCGTAGGCCGAAACAACCGCTCCGAGCCGACGGGCAGTTGCGATGGCCTGTAGGCCGGCCACACCCGCTCCCAGGACGAGTACCTGCGCCGGGGTTACTGTTCCGGCCGCAGTCATTAAGAGTGGAAAGAATCGCGGCGAGAGTTCAGCGCCAACGATGACCGCTCGATATCCGGCGCAGAGGGCCTGCGAGGTAAGTGCGTCCATCGACTGGGCACGTGAAATACGTGGCACCAGTTCGAGGGAGAAGGCAGTCACGCCAGCCGCAAGGGCCGCATCAATGGAATCTGTTGCCGTGGTTGGCGAGAGGAAAGAGATGGTAATCGCACCCTTCTTCAGGGTTCCGATCTGTGCGGGGGTGAGTGGTGAAACAGAAAGCACCACGTCTGCGCCCTTGAGCACGTCTCCTTTAACGACCGATGCACCGGCGGCTTCGTAATCCGCGTCTGTTGCTTGGGCGTTAATTCCCGCTCCGGATTGAATTGAAACTTCAAGTCCGAGGCGAGTTAATTTGTTAATGATGTCTGGAACGAGAGCAACACGCTTCTCGCCAGTTCTTATCTCCGTTGGAACTGCTACACGCATGGGCTTAACCGTAGTGCTTTGATTTTTTATTGTCATGCATTTTCATGTCTAGCCCGTCACACCCAATTGGGCTCATCCTGCATTAACTGGGTGCGCCTAATAGGCCCACTAAATGGCTTTAAACATGGCGTTTATCGACCTTGCAGATCGCTCCGCACCAAATGAAAGAGAAGTGCCTGGATGGTGGTGCGGCGATGAAAGGCTTCTCGCCAGATCACCGACTGTGGTCCGTCAATCACGCTAGCACTCACTTCTTCACCGCGGTGGGCAGGCAGGCAGTGCATGAAAATGGCGTCTTTTGCGGCCACACTCATGAGTTCATCGGTGACTGAGAATGGGGCTAGCACTCGCATTTTCTCAGCTCTCTCGGATTCGGGATCGCCCATCGACATCCATACGTCGGTGTAGAGCACGCTGGCCCCTTGCGCCGCCGCTCGAGCGTCCTGCACTACTTCGATCGTTCCACCAGTCTCTTTGGCGATTTCCTGTGCGGTTCTTACGACCTCGGCATCTGGCGCCCAGGCGCCTGCCGGTGTGGCTGCGACAACGTGAGCGCCCATGATTGCGCCCATGATCAGCCAGGCGTGCGACATATTGTTGCCATCGCCAAAATATGAAAATTTTCGACCCGTTATATCTGCACCGAATGTCTCGCGAATCGTCAGCCAGTCGGCCAATAACTGCGTTGGATGATCGTCATCGGTGAGCGCATTTATTACCGGGATTGAAGCAGCGCTTCCCAATTCATCTACATCTGACTGCTTATATGTCCGAACAATCAGAGCGCTCGCAAATTGGCTAATTACTTTCGCTGTATCCGAGATTGTTTCACCGCGGCCCAACTGAAGATCATCTCCGCGAATAAAAATCGGTGTACCACCAAGATGGGCAACGGCAGTTTCAGAGGCAAGTCGTGTTCGAGTAGAAGGCTTGGTCATATAGATGGCAACAGTGCGATTTGCTAAGGCAGTGCTGGATTTGAGTGGATCTTTCGCGAAATCAGCTGCTGTCGATAGGAGAAGTTCAACATCGGCGCGGCTCAGGTCGGCGGTGCGAAGCAGATCTTTCATTTCCTTATCCTAGCCAAGCAAGTATTCTTCCTGTCATGGGAATTTTTCGCCGTGGGGCGCAGCCGGAGAGCGACACGGACCTCTTAACCAGACCAGAAGAGCAGATCGACGAGGGAGATCACGATCGATTCGCCCATTACGTAAAAAAAGGAAAAATCGTTGATTCTGCGGTCACCGGGAAGGCCGTAAAGGCTTTATGCGGGAAGAAGTGGGTCCCATCAAGGGACCCCGAGAAATTTCCGATCTGTCCGATCTGCCAGGAAATCTACTCTGGTTTGCGACCGGCCCCTGATCAGAACTAATTACCCGGCTCGTCTTACTTAGGAGATCTGGGCAAATCGTTTTCTTAGCCAGAGAGATATATAAACCAGTCCCACAAGTGCGGGAACTTCGATCAAAGGTCCAATCACGCCCGTAAGTGCCTGTCCGGATGTAACGCCCCAAACTCCGATGGATACCGCAATTGCCAACTCAAAATTATTTCCCGCCGCTGTAAAGGCGAGAGTTGCTGACTTTGCGTATCTCAGACCGATCCATGCGCCAAAGGCAAAGGAGAGCGTCCACATAATTGCGAAATAAATGAGTAGCGGGACGGCGATTTTTACCACTGAGATCGGATCATCCCCGATGGCTCGGCCTTGCAGCGCAAACATAATTGTGATGGTGAAGAGCAGTCCATATAGGGCAAGTGGAGAAATCCGCGGGATGAATTGGGATTGATACCAGTTCTCACCTTTGACTCGGAGGCCAACTTTTCTGGTGATGAATCCCGCGACTAGTGGGATGCCGAGAAAGATCAGAACCGCTTTCGTTATTTCCAAAGTTGAGAAAGTGACGTCCTGAACATTGAGCCCTAACCAGCCAGGAAGAATCCGAAGATAGAAAGTTCCGAGCAGCGCATAAGCGAGAATCTGAAAAATCGAATTGATTGCTACTAAGAGGGCTGCGGCTTCTCTATCGCCGCAGGCAAGTTCGTTCCAGATGAGAACCATCGCAATACAGCGAGCCAGCCCGATCACGATGAGTCCCGTCCGCATTTCGGGTTGGTGCGGCAGAAATACCCAGGCAAGAACAAACATAAGTGCCGGACCAATAATCCAATTGAGGAGAAGTGAGGACCAGAGAAGTTTTCGATCCCCGGTCACCGAACCCATCTCTTCGTAGCGGACTTTTGCCAGCACCGGGTACATCATGAGAAGCAGGCCGAGTGCAATTGGAAGTGATGTACCGCCAATTTTTATTGAGTCGAGAGATCCCTGCATTCCCGGAATGAACTTTCCGAGAATCAGCCCTGCGGCCATGGCCAACAGAATCCATACAGGTAGAAAACGATCTAATCCTGATAATTTTGTGAGCAAGGCAGGAGAATCCGAGGGTTCATCCCTTTTCACAGAAACTCCTAAAATTGAGGCACACATATGGCACGCTGGTTCGAGGAGCGTACCCGATACTCTAAAAACCGTCTGTAAACTAGCGGTGAACTTCGACCAAACAATTGGACTGAATATCCAGATGGGGCCACTTCCCAATGAGTAAGAGTGAGGAGGCGCCGTGAAGGATTTGCCAACAATGCTGCGGCGACATTTCCCTGCTCAGCTCTTTTCCCGCTCAGGTGCCATCATTTTGTTCTCGTTGTTATTTTTAGGGGCGAGCATTTTTGCAATCTCCCCAACCAATGCGCAGTCCCCGCCGCGGAAAATTCTCACGGGTTGGATTCCGTATTACTCGATGAAGACGTCACTGCCAGCGGCAATTTCCAATGGTGACCTTATAAAAGAGGTGATGCCTTTCTGGTTCACATTGAAGAGCGAGACGAAAATTCTTGATCTTTACACTCCTGCTAACCCAAGTACACCTATGTCTGTGCCACTCACGGCCATGCGCGATTCGGGTTTCTTGATTATTCCGACCATTACTGATGGAACAGCAAAATTGGTTCTTGCCAAATTGATTGCCGACCCAGTGATTCGAACAAAGATTGTCTCGACCATTACCAATTTCGTTCTCACCAATAATTTCGACGGCATTGATCTAGATTTTGAGGGCTTTGCATTTAGTGATGGCACGTCATCTTGGCCGGCAACTCGGGTAAATTGGGTCGCATTCATCAACGAACTAAGTCTGTCATTGCACGTATTCGATAAATTGCTCTCAGTTACAACACCAGTTCTGTTCAATCCCACCTCTGGGAAAAGGGGCTATTACGTATATGACTGGGCATCAATTGCACCGATGATTGATCGCCTAAGAATCATGACCTATGACTACTCAACAAGTTCACCAGGTCCTATCGGTCCAACCTCGTGGGCGGATCAGTCGATTCAGTATGCCGTCTCTGTCGTTCCTGCATCGAAGGTTTATGTTGGTATTGCCGGATATGGTCGTGATTGGGTAACGAAAGTAGTGGGCGTCTGTCCAAGCAACGTTGCATCCGCCATTTCCACTTCTTCGAGGGCTGCGACTTTTCTTATGAAGGACGCAGCTAATTTGGCAGCTAGTTATGGTGCAACCCCGGTTTACAACACTGCTCATGGCGAGGTGACATTTTCGTACACCAAGGCCTATTCGGGGACAGCGAGTTCTGGATTGGCAACAACTTGCACTGCTTCCAGAACGGCCTGGTATCAGGATTCACGTGGATACGCGGCGCGGGCGCAACTTGTTTCGAAGTACCGCTTGGGTGGGCTAACCGCTTGGACTCTGGGAATGGAGGATCCAACTGCAACCGCAGCGGTGAGGCTCGTTGCTCAGTCCATTGCACCTGATGCGATAGTCAGCGAACTCAGTTCAGATATCTCGACTGCCTTGTATGGAGAGCCAGCCACCCTCACCGGGCGCTTGCGCCTGCCCGATAACACACCGGTTGCTGGAGTGACGGTGCATGTACTACTCCTGCCAACAGGTGAGCTTGAATGGCGTGACGTGCTGCAAACCGTGACGGGTCCTGATGGGACTATTTCTGTCCCAATCCTTTTAGCCAGAACGAGTGCACTGCGAATTACCACCGAAGCGAGTTGGGAGAGGCTGGCATCGCAGAGTGTTGATCTTCCGATAGCAGTGAAGCGACTGCTCTCTATTTGGTCACCAGCCTCGGCGTTGGCCGGATCTCCGTTAACAATTTCCGGAACAATCCAACCTCGCGAGGCCGCTATCCCAGTGAGCCTTGAAAGACTTATTGCGGGACGATGGCGGCCAATCGGCAAACCGGTACTTACTGCGGACGGGGGTACATTTGTTTTCACTACTTCAGAAAATACCCGCGGTATTGCGCAATATCGCTTGAAGGTGACAGGAAACCCAAGTGTAGATGGCGCCACTAGTTCTGTATTCTCTGTAGTGATTTATTAGAACATCGCCATGTGGGGAGTCAGATGCCGAGCACAGAAGAACAGATTGATGAGCAACTCGACGAACTTGCCGACCTTTCCTTCTTCTTAGATCGTCCATGGTTAACTATTGTGTGGGACGACCCGGTCAATCTCATGAGCTACGTGACCTATGTCTTCATGACTTTGTTTAGTTATTCAAAGGAGCGAGCGACCGAATTGATGCTCCAAGTTCATAATGAAGGCAGAGCAGTCGTTTCCAGTGGACGGCGTGAAGAAATGGAGCGCGATGTTGCCAGACTTCATGAATTCGGACTCTGGGCAACTCTGGTACGCGATGACAGGTGAGATGTTGGGTCACGATGGGCTCTAAATCTTCTAAGTCCGGCAAAGGATTCAAGCGGATAGATGAAGACACATTTGTGGTGGCCTTTTCGCCTTCGGAGCGAGAGGTCCTGCTCAATTTATCCGGCCAGCTCATGGAAATTCTCTCCGAACGGGTTGATGTTATAGATGAAGACCCGCTCGCCGAGATGGTGGGCATCACCGGACATGATTCTCCGCCGGATGATGCAGTCCTACTTCGCTTACTTCCGAACGCTTATGCAGACCCGGTTGAATCAGCAGAATTTCGCAGGTATACCGAGTCGACGCTGCGCGGCAAGAAACGCGAGCACGCGATGGCTGTTCGGACACTTCTGCTAGAAGACGATGCCACGATCACGTTGAATGAGCAGGGCACGCAAGCATGGCTCGGAGCAATTAATGACATCCGCCTAGCATTGGGTGTGCGGTTGAATATCGAAGATAATTCGTACGAGCGCTTCGAGCTTCTATCACCGGAGGATCCAATGCAAGCAGTCTTCGCCGTCTACTCTTGGCTCGGGTGGTTGCAGGAAAGTTTGCTAAATACTTTGATGGTCGATGGGTAGGGTTTGCGGGAAATGACATTGGAAATATCGCGTGAGTTCGTCGAGTTGATTTTGGAGCAATCCCGCGTCGAATATCCGGATGAAGCATGCGGAGTTATTTTGGGGCCGCTGGGCTCAGGCAGAGCGGTGCGAATCAAACCAATGATTAACGCAGCGCATTCCCCAACATTCTATGAATTCGACCCTAAAGACTTGCTGGCGCTTTACCGAGAGGTCGATGACAGGGACGAAGAGATCGTCGTCATTTATCACTCGCATACGGACACCGAAGCATTTCCCTCTCGCACAGATATTGCCTACGCCGGCGAGCCGGGGGCGCATTACGTTCTGGTATCCACACGCCAGGAGATTGCCCCAGATACCGAATTTCGTTCTTTTCGGATTATCGACGGTCAGGTGACCGAAGAAGAAGTCTCGATTTCCGAGTAGAGCGCTCAATTACCAATTAGGGCACCGGAGCGGAATAATCCCACCATGTCTATCGAAATCCGCATCCCTACGATCCTGCGCCCATTCACAAAGGATCAGAAGAAAGTTGAGGCGTCGGGGCCAACTCTCTCTGACGTAATTAACGATCTTGATGCCCAATACCCAGGTATTGCAGAGCGCTTGCTTGAAAAGGGTGCTCTTCGTCGCTTCATCAACATATACGTCAATGACGAAGATGTTCGATTCATTGGCGGACTGGAAGCTCCGACAAAAGCGGGCGACTCGATCACGATTCTTCCGGCAGTCGCGGGTGGTTAATTCTGCGAGGGTAGGCTTGCCATTGTGAGCGAAGCCCCAATTGGAGTATTTGATTCTGGAGTCGGTGGTTTAACTGTTGCACGTTCAATTCTGGATCAGCTTTCCAACGAGTCCATTCTTTATTTAGGAGATACAGCCCGCGGGCCGTATGGGCCGCGACCGCTGGCAGAAGTACGTACCTTTGCACTTGAAGCACTTGATTTCTTGGTTGAGCAGGGTGTGAAAGTTCTCGTGATCGCTTGCAATACGGCCAGCGCGGCGATGCTGCGCGATGCTAGAGAGCGTTATTCAGTTCCTGTTGTGGAAGTTATCCAACCTGCAGTGCGTCGAGCCGTTGCCGCCACACGCACCGGAAGAATCGGTGTGATTGGTACGAAGGCGACCATTGATTCCCAGGCGTATCTTGATGCTTTCGCGGCCGCGCCGCACTTAAAGATAACTTCCGTTGCATGCCCCCTTTTTGTTGAGTATGTCGAGCGCGGTGAGACTTCAGGAAGCGCCATCACTGAGATTGCTCGGGAGTACTTAGCGCCTGTAATGGCACAGGACATAGACACGCTGGTTCTTGGTTGCACGCACTACCCATTACTTACTGGAGTTATTTCCTATGTAATGGGCAATGAGGTCACTCTTGTATCTAGCGCCGAGGAGACAGCAAAGGATCTATACCGAGTCCTTCTTGAAAACTCCTTGATGCGATCCACGCAAGCCAAACCACCGACGCATAAATTCTTGGCAACGGGTGATGCGGCCTCCTTTGAGAAGTTGGCGAGACGGTTCTTGGGACCAGAAGTAGGTGGAGTCGAACACCAAGAGCTATAAGTTCAGTTTCAGATCAAGCAATGTCAATTAGAAAGTGGAAGAGGAAGCGATGGCTCGAAACGACGGAAGAGGCAATGCCGATTTGCGCCAGATCAAAATCACCCGAAATTGGCTCGATCATGCAGAGGGCTCAGTGCTAGTTGAGTTTGGCAAGACCCGTGTACTTTGCGTCGCCTCATTCACCCCCGGTGTTCCTCGTTGGCTTAAAGATTCCGGCAAAGGCTGGGTTACATCTGAATATGCGATGTTGCCGCGAGCCACTCATACCCGCTCCGACCGCGAGAGCGTCAAAGGAAAACTAGGTGGTCGAACCCAGGAGATTTCCCGCCTTGTAGGTCGATCCCTACGTTCCATAGTTAATATGAAAGAACTTGGCGAGAACACCATCGTGATTGATTGTGATGTTCTGCAGGCCGATGGTGGAACGCGCACCGCCGCGATCACCGGTGCGTATGTTGCACTTGCTGATGCCATTGCTTGGGCAAAGGAAAAGGGTCATATTCCTGCCAAGGCGGAACCATTCTCCGACTCAGTTGCCGCGATCAGCGTTGGGATTATTGACGGTGTTCCAATGCTTGATCTTTGTTACGAGGAGGATGTTCGTGCTGATACGGACATGAACGTGGTTTGCAGCGGCGACGGTCGATTCATTGAAGTTCAAGGCACCGCCGAAGGTCAGCCTTTTGATCGAGCCTTGCTCGACTCTCTCTTGGATCTGGCGGTTTCCGGATGTGCGGAGTTGCGCACACTCCAACTCGAAGCGCTCGCGAAGTAAAGTTTTCACATTGCCCGCACAACGAATCGTTCTCGCCACCCGCAATGTCGGGAAAATTAAGGAGTTCCGGAGAATTCTCGATGAGATCCACTCGGACTCGATAGAACTTGTCGGTCTTGAGCATTTTCCAGAATTGGCGGACGTCGAGGAAACTGGGCAGACTTTCCTGGAGAATGCTCTCTTGAAAGCGCGGGCTGTATCTGCGCAAACAGGTCTTCCCGCTATCGCAGATGACAGTGGCTTATGTATTGACGCCTTGGATGGATCCCCGGGGATCTTCTCGGCGCGCTGGTCGGGTACTCATGGGAATGACCGGGCCAACATCGAAAAGGTACTCATGCAACTTGAATCAGTAAAAGATCGCGACCGGGGTGCGCATTTCACTTGTGTCAGCGCCTTCGTTATGCCCGATGGCTCGGAGACGACTGCAGAGGGCATCCTTGCAGGTCGCATATTGACCGTGCCGATTGGTGATCATGGTTTTGGGTATGACCCTATATTCCTGCCACTCGGGAGCGCACTTTCTCTCGCACAACTTGACGCAAGGGAGAAGGACGAGATTAGCCATAGAGGACAGTCTCTTCGCGCAATTGCTCCACGGGTAGCGGCAATGATGGGCACCCTGGGGTAACCTTCTCCTATAAGTGTGCGTGTTCTGAAGTACGTACTACTACCCAAGGAGTAACTGTGGCTGTAAAGAAATCAAGCGCTAGGAAGCCGGTTGCGAAGAAAACCGCCTCTAAGAAGAGCGCTGCTAAGAAATCTACGACCAAGAAGTCGGTAGCGAAGAAGACTGCCGTCAAGAAATCAGCTCCTAAAAAAGTGGCCGCGAAAAAGAGACCCGCTAAGAAGTCGGTGACCAAGAAATCCGCGGTGAAGAAGAGCGCGGTTAAGAAATCCGCGGCAAGAAAAAGTGCGGTTGAGAGAATTGTTATTCCAGAAGCACCGATATCTACTCGCACATCACGCGTCGAAATAGTCTCAACACCATCTCCGGCGCCTGTAGCAGCGCCGGTAGTCGCTCCTGCCCCCGCGGCATCACTTTCCTCAGTAACCCCGGTGAAAAAACAAGGCGCTTCTGCGCGAGTCGTATTCGCGGTTGTCGTAGGAATTGTTGTCTTGGGGCTGATTGTCTGGGGGCAGTCAAATAGTGCGAAGGAGGATGATGCGGCAAAACCAACTCCAACTCCATCTGTATCCTCCACTCCAACCGCAACCCCAGAAGTAACCGCGACTCCAACTCCTACAGCTGCCATCATTTCTTCACACGAAGCCCCACTTGGGGTCGTCGCGCAATACACACCAACTGGCGCAACAATCTTCTGGAAGGTGCCAAATGCGGCGGAAGGATTAACGGGATACAACGTAGAGATCTCGTTAAGTAATGGACCATGGAAATTGATTTCAACGGTTCCTGCCAGCCAGCACTACTTGGATGTTACAAAGGAGAACACCACTGGATGGACATCTTTTAGAGTTTCGAGTGTCTACTCAGATGGTGAGGCGACTCCTGCGAAGGCGTTCGGACTTCCAGGCACCTATTCATAATGAATATTTCTTAATACATAGATTTGAAAAATTTGCCCCTTCGTGAGATTGCGAAGGGGCAAATTTATTTGATTCATTTAATGGGCAGAAGCACATTCATGATGGCATCAACGTAAGCATTAATACCTGCCGGGACTAGATGGACCCCGTCGGGACCGAAATACTCGGGATGACCTGCGGATATCGCGTTCCAATCCACAACAGTTGCATTTGGATACTGGATGGCAAATTCAGCAATGAGGGCGTTATTTGGATCTCGCCATGACCGCGGAACAGCAGTGTTGACAACAATAATTTGCGGCTGTCCCTTCACTACTTCAAAGACAGTGCTTACCTCATCGCGAGTAAGCCGGTTGTTATTTCCCAAATCAAGGATGAGGGGCGAGTCCTGCATTGCCGATTTGTCATGCCGAAGGACTTCGATTAATTCAGTGGCCTGCCGTCCTACTCGGGCATTGATGAGACCAATGGGAGAGTTCTGAGCCAGAGTATTTCTGATTCCAAGAATTACCGAATCCCCGGCAACCCAAAGTTTTGGTTTGGAGGCGATTGTTGAAACGGGAATCGGAGAAGGGGCGGGTTGCTCCAAGGATACTTTCAAGGCCTCCTGCAAGCGGGCACTTTCCGTCAGGGCATGCGCACTTACGAGTGAAGTGCCCACGATGAGAACTAACAGACCGGCCAGGACAGAACTTTTCTGGCGGATACGCACCTTTTTTGTTCGGTACTTCATGCCCCGGAACCAAGATTCGATGGCCCCGTTTCGGACGGGGAGCTCTACCCATCGGAGGGAAATGTCTGCGAGTGCAAAGACTATAAGGATTCGTAACGCATAAAGCGCCCACGTTGCACCAGCAAGATCATAGGTGGGACGAGTTACTTGGAAAATAATCCAGTGCCAAAGATAGATTGCATAGGAGCGCTCACCTATCCAAAGGATTGGCTTGCTGCTTAAGAGAGGGGCGAATCGAGATGCAGGATGAACGAGAGAAACAATTATTGCGCACCCGAAAATTCCCGCCAGAGGAAAAGCGATTTGATAAAGGGTTGCATCAGATTCCTCAATGAATAGAAAACATGCAAGGATTCCTAGTAATCCAACCACTCCAATCCCGTCAACAAAATCTTGGGCGCGCCTTGTAATCTTCGTACTTAAGTTCTGCGGAATCCAACTGACCGCTAGAGCTGCGCCCAGGAACAGGCCTATGCTATGAGTATCGGTACCAAAATATACGTGGCTGACTCTTTGAGCACTCGACGCATCAAGACGCAACGAGAGCGTAAAGAGAACTACGCCTGAAATTGACGCGATCGCAAGTGCCGCACTCGGGATCATTTTCTTTCCAAATTTCTTCAGTACTAATAGCAAGATAAGTGGCCAGATCAAATAGAACTGGCTTTCTACAGCCAAAGACCAGGCGTGCTGCAGCAAGGGAGGTCGGCCTATCGCTTCAAAATAATCTTGATGACGGTAAACAAGTGCCCAATTCATCGAGCCGGTCAAGACAAATGGGATGTCTGTGAGAAACCTCTTGATCGTCTCCGGCGCCCAAACGCCTACGAAGAGAGCGGTAGATACCATCATGAAAATCAAGGCAGGAAACAATCTGCGGAATCTCGCTGCGTAGAATCCTCGCAGATCGAGACCGCCACTTCTTTGGATTGAATCAAGTAGAAGTCGAGTGATCACATAGCCGGAAATTACGAAGAAAAGATCCACGCCCAGGAAACCGCCGGGTATCCACGCAAAGCCAAGGTGGTAAAGGAGGACCGCGACTACGGCAACGGCGCGCAATCCATCAATTGCTGGAATGTGCCGGATATATGCCTGTGCTGCCACGAAGGCTATTTCCGATGCGCGGTGGTCTTCTTCGCCACCTTCTTTGCCGCTTTCTTGGGCGCATCCAGCGCGGGCTTAGTCCGTTCACTGGCAACTCTGATCGGCGTACTTTTTATGACAGTGTCATCACCATTGAGACTGCTCAGAACACTCTTTTGCAAATTGGCGAGGTGGAGAAATGCTGCTTCCAAGCGAGAGCGAGACTGGTGGATGGCGCTCTCAGCAGCATCAAGTGATTGAACTTGAACTTTGTACAGGCGCTCTGCTTCCGTGATGACTCCTGCAAGCCACTGGCGATATTCGCGGACATCGTGAGTCGCTTCATTGACAATTCGATCGCCCTCGCGACGGGCTGTAGTTGTGAGATGGGTAGCCTCGCGTTTTTTATTCTCCAGGAGTGTTTCGGCTTCCAGTTCAATTTTCTCGAGAAGTTCTTGAGCTTCAGTTTCGGCGGCGCTGAGGTATTTGCGTCCTCTGGATTCAGCTGCCGTCAGAAGTGATTTTGCTTTCTGCTCGGCGCTTTCAATTGCTTCCTTGGCTTGGCGCGAGACGTCAGTAATGACTCGGTCGGCGGTTGCCTGGGCCTTGGCTTCGCGCAATTGCGCTGACTTGATGATTGTCATGGCAGTTTCAGTCGCCAAGATTTCAAATTCTTCTTTGGAGAGCGCAGTGATATCTCGGCGAGATCGCAGGTCGGCCAGTTGTGCCTCAAGTTCGCGGATTCGTTCTACCGAGCCTGGAGCGTTGCTTTCCTCGCCCTTAAATCCAACCCAGTTAAGGAAGGAACTCTTCTCACTCATTTCTTCTGGCCCCTCATCTATCGAATACCACTTTTCTTCACCTGCCCCTAGCGGGACAGACTAGAAGGACAGGTTAGAGCAAGGCATGGCCTCATCAAAAGCGTTCTCAGATTATGGAGGATCGCACGAGTGATTCGGGCGCTCACTTTCGATAAATGGCGATTGACACGCCAATGTACTGAGAAACCCAGGCGGCGATGACGAAGATATGAAAAAGCTCGTGGAAGCCGAAGTAGCGGGCGTATCTCCCGGGCCGTTTCAGGGCGTAGAAGATGGCCCCTACCGAATAGAGAAGGCCACCAATGAGAATAGGCAGAAGTATCCAGAGCCCGCCTGCTCGGTACATGGCGGGGGCGTAGAAAATCGCTCCCCAGCCCAGTACCAAGTAGTTGGCAACGTAAAACCATCGAGGCGCGCCAATCCAGAAAATTCGAACGAGTACGCCGATGATCGCCCCAGTCCACATCACGGAAAGGAGAATCGTCCTGTCATTTCCGCTCAGCAAGGTTACGGCAAAGGGAGTGGATGAACCAGCAATGAGCAAATTGATGTTGGCGTGGTCCCAACGTCGCCAGAACTTCTTTTTAGATGGCGACCAGGGGATTCGATGATAGAGCGCAGAAACAGTAAAGAGAGTTATGGCGGTGATTGAGTACAGCGCAACCGCAAACTTGAAGGGCTCCTTGCTCAATATAAATAGAACCAGTGATGCTATGAATACTATGGGGGCAGCACCGAGGTGGAACCAGCCCCGTAATTTCGGCGGAGCGGCAGGCGGCTGATCCTCAAGGGCGTTCATAACAGCGAACTCTACGCCCCTCAACTGGGGTTGCGTGAAGCCTCGAATCCTGCCTCACAAGCGGCGACCTCCACTCAAGTGCACCAACTATAGGATTGGAACATGGATAGCAAGGATGCAATTCCCGGACTTGGATTAATTTCTATTCGGGCGATCGAGAACGATTATCCGCGACCAGAAAGTTCGAGCATCTATGACGAGTGGGGCGAGATGGCCCCGGAAGTCAGAGATATGGTTATGGAAAGATGGATTGTTGAATTGACTCAGCCTAAGAATACGGTGGTTGAGGTTGGCGATCTTTCGGCACACGCGGTTTGGTATGGGCCAACTCCCGGATCTCGAGCTCTCAATATTGGCGTCAGTTTGGTCGAGGCCTATCGGGGCAAGGGAATCGGATCAATAGCACAACGGCTTTTAGCCGAAGAATTGCACAGTCAAGGAATTGTCAGAGTTGAAGCACAGACTGACGTGGAAAATATTGCGGAGCAAAGATCCTTAAAGAAGGCCGGATTTGTCTTTGAAGGAGTACTACATAGCGCTCAACAGCGCGCTGATGGGCTGCACGACATTGAGATCTGGTCGCATGTAGCGAAATAATTGTCGAAACCGCTAGAAAATTTCCTCAGCAAGAGGCTGCTCGGTGAGGTTGCTTCTCAGATTTCTTACCGATTTCAAGAGGAGCGGTAGAAGAGATGCGACAAGAGTGATCAGGGCGCATCCGTAGAGCGTCGTGGAGATTCCCAGCCATTCCGCGAATGGACCGGCGAAAGCGATACCGATGGGTGCAAGCGCGTAGGAGCCGAGTGCGTCGTATGAAACGACACGTGAGTACGACTCCTTGGGAATATTTGCTTGCATGGAAGATCCCCACGCAACCCCGAATATCTCAATAGCGATTCCGGCGATAAAAGCACTTGCCAGTACGACGGGTAAGGCTATCCCCATTGCGAGGGTCAAATTCCATCCCGATGTAAATGCAATCGCAATCATCCCTAGGACAAGAGGCCGGGGGAAATGTATTTTCAATGCAATCACACTTCCGACGAGCATGCCCGCGGTGATTGCCGCCAAGTTAAAGGACCAGTCGCGCGGACCATGTCCGCCTGTATTGAAGGAGAGTGGACCAAGCACTGAAATAGTGGCTTCAAAGCAGAGATTAATGAAAGTGAAACCAATAACTACAGATACAACCCATGAGCGTGAAATGAATTCGTGCCATCCGATTTTAAGATCATGAATCATGGAAGATTTCTCTTTGGTGCCGATAGGAGGCAAATTAATAAACCATACGAGGAATCCTGCCACCAGGAAAGTTAGTGAATCAACGAGAAGTGCCCACCCTGATCCAAAGAGAGTGACCACGGTTCCGCCAATTAGCGCCCCAATGATGAATCCGAAGTTGCTCACAAAAGAAATAATCGCATTTGCCTTCTGGAGGGATTCCTTTGGCATTATTTCCGGAAGTACTCCGGACATCGCCGGCCACCAGAGAGCATTTAAGATTCCAAATAGTCCACCCATCAGGCAAAGGAGCGGCACCGACGCGAATCCAAAAATGAATGAGATTGCACTGACGGAAGCGATGATGCTTCCAATAACGTCTGCGCCGCCAACAATTCGATTTCGTTTGAATCGATCCCCAATCACTCCACCGAAAAGCATGAAGAGAATCATTGGAGTAATTCGTGCAGCCATGACAAGACTTAAGTCGGTTCCCTTAGCGCCGGGCAAACTCAAGACACCATAAGCCAGCGCGACCGGTGATAGTCCATTTCCCAGGTTGGAAATAAAGCGCGCGGCAATTAAGGGTGTGTAGCCCTTATGGCTGGCTAGGTGGCGGACATCCTTTAACATTCCGGTTCTACAAACTTGAATTTCTTGTTCTCATCCAGCAACTCGTACCCAATTTTTTGGTAGACGCTATTGCTTGTTGGATTCTCCGCATCTGTAAAAAGCATGACACGCACTCCTTGGTTCATAAGTTCTTGAGAAAGATGTGCGGTGAGGACACCTGCATAACCATGACGTCGGTGAATTGGAGGCGTGTACACAGGACCAATCCTCCCTATCGTTCCGCTCGGTGTTATGACTAAAGGCGCATGGCCGGCCATGGAAACAATTTCGTTCTCTAGTCGCCAAAATCTTAATGACCCTCGATTGAGGCCATCTTCAATTGACTCTTCAAGATTGGGCATGAGGAGACCAGCCTCATTACCAAATTCAACGTACCAAGCATAGATTTTTTTGTAATCCTCTCGCGTGGCATTTTCCATGACTCCAGCGACCGAGGGGATGCGCAGGTGTGTGAGGGTGTAGAGGAGTTCGTGTCCGGATTTTTCAAAGAGGCGCTTGCTCTGATCAGTTTCCGTTTGCCGGTATGCCTCTAGGAATTCAGTGATGACGCCTGCAGGTCCGGCAATTTCCGGCAAGTCCGGGTCGTGCTGGGAGACCAATTGGGCCAGTCTTCGCAGTGCCTCCTTGGGCATGGAGGTAAAAACCAGGCCATGAGGCGCAGTTCGCATGGCCGCCCCGATGACTTCGCCAGATTCGCTGGTGATAATCCACCAGAAACATCTCTCGTACGTCCGAGATCCATTTGCGACGGAGGATGCAACACTTCCGATGATATTTGTACGGAAAGGATCTGCAGCTCTCAACGCTTCTGTCTGGATGAGGAATTCTGAAGGAGTTTGGAGGAGGCTGACTTTCATAAAGGAATTATCGGTGAAAACTTAATCCCTGTCAGTAGTTCCATCGAGAAGTTCTTAATGAATATCGAAGATGGTTATCTTCGAGGCTTGAATCGCATTTCCGCTAAGGAGAAGAAGCCATAAGCAATGATTGCCGCGGGAATTGCATTCCATTTTTCATCGGGGCTATTTGAAGCGAAGTTAACAAATGCGCCCAATGTGGAGAGGATAAGGAAGATTCTGGAAAGTAGATAACTGTTTTTCGACCAGGCTCCTGCATGTTGATAAAGTGCATAAATAAAGATCAATTCGAAGATTACAATGAGGGTTTGAATTCCATAAGCGAAGCGAAGCGCAACCGGGAGAGAGTCGTAGCCGCCCCCCGCGACTCGCGTCATCAAGGAAGAAACATTGAGAGTGGCGCCAATAACGAGGTACAAATTCCAGGCAAGCGCAATGAGCGATGCCCCGAGAATTAGCTGCTTCTTCATATTTTTCTCCCGATGTCCCGCCGCAGGTTTTACTCCCTTAAGAGCACGTCGTGCAGAACTTACCCTACCAACTCCACGAAAGTGGACTTTGAGCCGTTGGAACTGCGCCCAATGAGTATTCCACCCAGATATGTGCGAGGGAATTATCGGCAAGATCAGTAAGCGATTTATTGTGAGTTTGGTAACCGCCCTAAGTCAGCAAGAAGATATTAGTCGCCCCACCCCTGACCGACTTCATTTTTTGTCGCCCTTGGGCTACCGTGAAGTTATGACAATGGAGTCACCAATGGCAACCGCCCTTGCCCAATTACGACGGGCAGTAGATCAACTTAAACTCTCAGAAAATGATTGGAACACCCTTTCAACACCGAGGCGTGTTTTAGAAGTCGCAGTTCCACTCCGACGCGATGACGGTCGGGTGGAGATGTACAAAGGATATCGAGTCCAATACTCAACTACGCGAGGTCCTTCCAAGGGTGGAGTCCGCTTCCACCAAGACATTGACTTGGAAGAAACCATTGCACTTGCAATGCTCATGACCTGGAAATGCGCGCTCACCAATCTTCCTTATGGGGGAGCAAAAGGTGGCGTGGCCGTTGATGTACACAATCTCTCGCTGGCCGAAAACGAACGACTCACCAGGCGATACACCTCTGAAATTCTTCCCATCATTGGACCAGAGCGGGATATCCCTGCTCCAGATGTCGGAACCGATGAACGCAACATGGCCTGGATGATGGACACCTACTCCGTGAACGCAGGATTCTCCGTACCGGGCGTCGTGACTGGAAAACCAATCGTCCTGGGTGGTTCCCTTGGTCGTTCCTCGGCCACTGGAGACGGCGTGGCGATCTCGACTCGAGAAGCACTAAGGGTTCGCGGAATTGATCCACAAGGCGCAACCGTCGCAATCCAAGGCTTTGGCAAAGTTGGATATTGGGCAGCGATTGCTTTGGAGAGAATGGGCTTAAAAGTCGTTGCAGTAAGCGATGTTCATGGAGGCGTCACAGGCTTCTCATCAGTTGCAGATGTCTTTGAGTATTCAAAAGAACACGACTCTTTGGAGGGAATGCCCGGTACTGATTTCATTACAAATGAAGAGTTGCTGGGATTAGATGTCGATGTCTTCATTCCCGCCGCGCTAGCCGATTCGATTACAGAAGCTACTGCCCCAAAGATCAGAGCTCGAGTGGTTGTGGAGGGAGCGAATGCTCCGACTACGCCGGAAGGCGACGCGATAATGAATTCAAATGGGATTCTGGTCGTGCCGGACATTCTCGCTAACTCTGGAGGCGTCATCGTTTCTTACTTCGAGTGGGTTCAGGACAATCAGAATTACTTCTGGAGCGCAGATGATGTACATCAGAATCTCAACAAGATTTTGATGCGGGCCATCGTTGAAGTTGAGGCAATGGCATCTTCTCAGAATGTGACTTGGCGAGAAGCAGCACACATGTTGGGCGTTAGCCGAGTTGCCGAAGCCCATGCCTTACGAGGTCTTTATCCATGATGTGGAAGCGGTCACGAAAATGAAAAAGGAATGGTCATTCGAAACACTTCAAATTCATGCAGGTCAAGTTCCCGATCCAGTTACAGGATCCAGAGCACTCCCTATTTATCAAACGACCGCTTATCAATTCCGTGATACGCAACATGCGGCAGATGTATTTGGCATTGCAGAAGCGGGATACGTCTACACCCGTATAAACAATCCCACGCAGGATGTAGTTGAACAACGTATTGCCGCACTCGAAGGTGGAGTCGGCGCACTTCTTGTGGCATCTGGAATGGCAGCAACTGCTATTGCGATTATGAATGTCGCACAAGCCGGCGACCACATCGTCGCTAGCCCACATGTTTATGGCGGTACGTACAACTTATTCAATTTCACTCTTCCAAAGTACGGAATTGATGTCACTTTCGTCGATGACGCTCAAGACATGGACGCCTGGCGTAGGGCGGTTCGACCAAATACAAAGGCATTTTTCGGGGAGGGCATCTCCAATCCACAAGCCATCATGATTGACATTGAGGCGATTGCTAAAGTTGCTCACGACGTAGGTGTTCCATTGATGATAGATAACACGATCGCCACGCCCTATGTGACAAAGCCAATTGAGTATGGCGCGGATGTTGTGACCCACGCGGCCACTAAATTTCTCTCCGGTCACGGAACGGCAATGGTTGGTGCCATTGTCGATTCGGGGAATTTTGACTACGCGAAATATCCGGAAAGATTTCCTGGCTTTAATAATCCGGATGAGAGTTACAACGGTCTGGTTTATGCGAAGACACTTGGTGTCGGCTCCGCCTTCGGCGCAAACCTGGCATTTATATACAAAGCACGCCTCCAGTTACTAAGGGATATTGGGGCCTCTGTTTCGCCGTTCAATGCTTGGTTATTGGCGCAGGGCCTGGAGACACTCAGTTTTCGAATGGATCGCCATGTCGAGAATTCACAAGCGGTGGCAGAGTGGCTTGAGAAGCACCCCCAGGTCGACCGCGTTAGTTATCCGGGTTTGCTCTCATCACCGTTGCATCACCTTGCCAAGAAGTACACACCCAAAGGCCCAGGGGCTGTGATGTCATTCGAACTTAAAGGCGGGCTTAATGCGGGGCGCAAGTTCGTCGAAGGACTCAAAATGTTTAGTCACGTGGCAAATATTGGTGACGTCCGTTCGCTAGTGATCCATCCGGCTTCAACCACTCATTCTCAATTGAGTCCTGATGAGCAACTCCATGCTGGGATCACTCCCGGAATGGTGCGTTTGAGCATTGGTCTTGAAAACATTATCGACATCAAAGCTGATCTCGAATTGGGATTCTTCGCCGCGCTTAACTAAGGGAGCGAAGTCCTAGGAGCGTGGGAGTTCCCATAGTGGAGTCCAATGTTCGACAGTTGGTGGGTTTACAAAGAATGGCCCGATGATCGCGCGCCATTCAGCAAAAAGTGAAGACTCTCGAAAACCGATGGTGTGATCTTCCAATGTGTCCCAGAGAAGCGTGAATGTATAGACGCTTGGGCGTTCGATCCCACGGTGGAGCTGAAAACCTTGAAAACCATGCGACCTGGTTAGAACTGTAGAAGCCGCAACTTTGACGGCGGCCTCAAACTCCGTCTCGCGACCTGCAAGGACTTCCACAAACCCAATTTCCCGAATCATTTCAAACTCCTTTAGTTATTCATTTGTCATAAGGATAGATACAGGAGTCCGACAATAACCACAACAATGCCGATCCAGCCACGGCCATTAATAGTTTCTCCGAGTACGACGGCAGCCAAGATGGTCGCGGTAGCGGGTTCTGCCAAGATCAGGGTTGAGGCCGTGCTTGCCCGCACTTTTTCTAACCCGTATGCGTAAGCCATGTAGGCAAAAGCGGTCGGTATGAGGCCCAACCAGAGAATCATCATGGAACCTCGTGTGCTAATGATCCAATTGACGTTTCCGATGAAGAGCAATGGAAATGAGAGAACGGCCGCAAGAGCGAAGATGCGGAACATTGCATCAGTTATTTTCACACCACTGGCAAGGGCACGTTTACTCACGACGGCAAAGAGCGAGTACGAGGCACCAGCACCGAGTGCAAGCAAGAAGCCAGTGAAATTGAAGGAAGTGGAGTTTTTTGCGGTACTCAGTACGACGATTCCAAGACTCGTAATAACCGTTGCGACGAACCATCTCTTTGTTGGCTTCTCACGATTGATGAGGTAGGCGACAATTCCGGTAAGAGCGGGGGCGGATCCAAGGGCCGTCACTGTCCCGATGGCCACCCCCGTGCTTCTAACGGCTGAGAAGAAAGTTATTTGGTAGAGAGCCACGCCGATCGCGCCAAGGATGAGATCCTGACGCGAAATCTTTGCAGAGAATGTGCGCATTGCTCTATGAAAAATGTAGAGAAGCAGAGCGCCAATGATGAGTCGGGCACTTCCGACTGCCAGCGGAGAGATCCCCTTCGGACCCAGTGCCTGGGCGGTTCCGGTCGTGCCGAAGCAGACGCCGGCGAAGATGAGAGAGGCGTTGCGCGCTCGCAGATTGGACACAGCCGAAGTCTAGGGGTGCTGCTTGTACAGACTTCCGAGGTGCGTGTGTTTGAAATTGTCGTCGTACTTTAATCCGTAGCCAAGAACGCGATCCATCCCGATATGACCAAGCCAAACTAGGCCAACGGCCAGCAAGAACTCTCGATCATTTTGCCACGCACAAAAAGCCAAAAGAGTGGGCAGAAAATATGAGTGCCCCAGGTTATAGAGCAGTGCTCCAGTCCTAGTTGAGCGAATGTACCCCACCATGAAGATGTCGGGTAGAAAGAGAAGAACTGGAACCCACCACCAAGGTTGATGTGTGGAATTGAAGAGAATCAAAGCAGCGACAAGCAGAACGAGCCCATCTAGCTGGAGAAACTTCTTTGGCCTGCCCGTAACAAACAATGGTCACACCTTTCACTGAATTGGAGCGAAATCATCCCAGGAAACCAAATAGTGTGAAAGTCAAGTTTGCCGGAAGGTAATAAGATTCTACTTACCAACACTCCTAGGAGGATTCCGTGGCAACAACGCGCAAGGCATCAGCAGTATGGAATGGAACGCTTCTGGAAGGCAAGGGCGTAGTGAGCTTGGATTCTTCTAATATTGGAAAGTTTCCTGTCTCTTGGCCAGCACGAAGTGCAGAGCCAAATGGCGTGACGAGCCCCGAGGAACTTATTGCCGCCGCTCACTCAACTTGTTTCGCAATGGCCTTTTCCAATGCGTTGGCAAAAGCAGGAACTCCCGCCGTCGAATTACGTACTTCCGCTGAAGTTGATTTTCAACCGGGTGTTGGTATTACAGAAATCAGGCTCCATGTAAGTGGAGACGTCCCAGGAATGGATCCTGAGGCATTCTCGGCGGCCGCCCACTTAGCCAAGGATGGTTGCCCTGTAAGCCAGGCACTGAAGGCAGTACCCATCACACTTGTCGTTGGTTAATTTCGACCTATGGGAGCAAGGTCGGAATATGCTTTGTATCGAAGGTGGAGGGCGAAGAGATGAGTAAATTTCCTGGTCGTAATGGCGCAGCACTTCTTGTTATTGATGTACAGAATAATGTTGTTGAAGATGCCTGGCATCGAGATGAAATCGTTAAGAACATAAATACAGCGATCGAGAAAGCTCGTGCTGGAAATACAAAAGTGATCTGGATTCAGCACTCATCCAAGGATCTTCCCATGGGAAGCCAAGGGTGGGAATTTGTTCCAGAGTTGAAGCCCCTCGACTCCGAACCCATTGTTCCCAAGATTTATCGAAGTTCTTTTGAAGATACCGAGTTGGAGCCTCTCCTCGATAAAATGGGAATCAGCCACCTTTACATCACGGGAGCGCAGACAAACAATTGTGTCAGGCATACATCTCACGCCGCCCTTGAGCGCGGATACGACGTGACGCTTATCAAAGATGCTCACACGACTTCTGATGTTAAGTGGAAAACATTCGATGTTCACGCTTCCGACATAATTGATGACCTCAACCTTTCTTTCTGGGATTACAAATTGCCAGGGCGCTCGGCGAACGCCGCATCAACTTCAGAAGTGGTTTTTTAGGTATTCATTCCGACTAGTTTCCTTGACCACTCGTAATACGGGGGAGAGGATTATTTAGGTGTTAAGTAGTTCCGACTTTCGGCAACGTGCAATTCTCGTCGTGATATTCGCTTTTGCGATGGCCTACTTTGAATCGGCAGCCGTTGTATATCTCCAACGCGCTTTGGACATGACTCCGCAGACAATCTTCCCCTTACGTGATCAGAATTCACTTGGCGGTTTAGGTGGCATTGAAATAGGACGTGAAGCCGCGACACTTGTGATGCTCGCAATGGTCGGATGGATATCCGGACGAAAAGGGCTAGAACGCCTAGCTTGGACGGCTGTCGCATTCGGGGTTTGGGATATTGGTTACTACTTCTGGTTATGGGTCTTCATTGGATGGCCCACAAGTCTTGGTGATTTTGACTTGCTCTTCTTGCTCCCAGTGCCTTGGGCCGGACCAATCTGGGCGCCAGTGGTAGTCAGCCTTGCGCTGATCATCTTCGGTTTGATTGTTGCCAGAAGACTCAGAGCCAATCAACCTGTCATCGCAAAAGCCAGACACTTTGCTCTTCTCATTGGAGGCGGGCTTGTTGTCATATTAAGTTTTACGATTGATGCGGCGGACATATTGCAAGGTACGATTCCAAATACCTTCGCATGGCCGATCTTTCTTGTAGGAATCCTTTTGGCGCTAGCAGGGGTCTTGCCATTGTGCAGGACTTCGCGAAAAGGAGCTTGATCTAAGAATTTCGGCTCGATCTCTCTTGGTTCTGCTTCTTACTTTTTCTTTCTTACTTTTCCTGTGCTATTGCGTGCTATGAGAGTTGGTCTAAATGCAATATCGGGCGTCGATGTAGCGGAATTCTGAACCGATTCCTCTGCATTTAGCCAACTTGCGACGTAGTCAGAAATTGCATCGATAGGTTGGGCAACGGTTGAGAGCGAAGGGAATACCCAACGCCCCATCTCGATTCCATCTGAACCGAGAATCGATATATCGTCGGGAACTGAAATTCCCATTGATTGACAGTAATTCATAGCACCTATGGCGGTTAGATCACTGGCGCATATGAGAGCGGTTATGTCAGGGTGCGATTCAAGCAATTTGCGCGCACCGATTACACCACCCTCAACACCCCAGTCGCTATGAATTGCATGAATGACGGCATTGGGAACTCCGGCAATCATTTCTTTAATTCCAGAGAGACGAAGGTGCGATCGACTTGAGGTAGTTTCAACGCCAGTGATAAAGCCAATTGAGCGGTGACCAAGTTCGAGAATGTGTTGCGCGGAAATTCTTCCGGCCGCCCACTCGTCATCTCCTATAGCCGGTGCTGCAAGATCGTTAGGTGCACCGTTCACGAAAAGCAATCGAGCGCCGTGTTCGAGTAAAGCTTGATAGTGCGGTAAATGTTCCGCAGTATTTGCTGCGACGGAGGAAACAAAAATCAAGTTTGTGATTTGACGGGTGTAGAAGCCTTGGGCGTGCTCCCGTTCTGCGCTAGCTAAGTCGCCTGTAGTGCAGAGGACAATTGCCCAGCCCGCGTCTCGAGCCTTCATCTCAATTGCCTGCGTGATTTGGGTAAATATTGGGTTCAAAATATCTGGCACGAAGAGGCCGGCTAGTTTCTCAGGTTGCGACGGCTCTGGAACGGAGAAGAGGAGCTCCTTCATGGATTTTTCAACTCGTTCGCGGGTCTTGGGGCTGACAATTTCCGAGTTATTGAGGACCCGGGAGGCGGTGGCAACGCTCACTCCAGCGTGCGCTGCGACATCCCTCAAACTAGCCATGTCAGAAATGTATCATGTTTCAGACTCTTGACATATGTTTCAGACGGGCTTACTTTTCCACCACTAGCAACTCCACTCTCAAGAAGGGAAGCCTGTGGTGAAACGAACTAAACGCAGTCTCGTATCGATCCTAAGCTTGGCCGTTCTCGCTACGGTCTCTCTCGGCACTGGGTCAGCGATCGCCGCAAGTAAGGCAGCAAAACCAGTAACAATTCAATTTTGGAACTACTGGGATGGTGGAAACGGGCAGGCATTAGGCAAGCTTGTATCTGAATTCAACAAGAAGAACCCAGGGATCATCGTCAAGCCAGTGACATTCCCGTGGGGCGATTTACTCCCCAAACTCCAAGCATCGATTGCAAGCGGAACGACCCCCGCCCTTGCTGCGACCGATATCGCTTGGATGGCCAATATGAATCAATCAGGCAAATTGGTTGATTTGGGCGCCGCGCTCGGTGGCATCAAGAAGGCCACTGGCGATATCTATCCTTCATTGCTCACCTACGGTCTGTACAAAGGCAAATTGCAATCCTTGCCTGCTAGTACAAACAACCTTTCGCTTTTCTACAACAAGGATCTGTTCCGTAAGGCCGGTCTAAATCCCAACAAGCCACCGAAGACATGGGCTGAAATGCGCGCGGCCGCGATCGCAATCAGCAATCTAGGAAATGGCATCCAAGGTATGGAAATCTATGTACAGCCAGGTGAAGGCCTTACATGGCAGTTCCAACCATACCTTTGGCAGTCTGGCGCTGGTTTCTTGAACAAAGCGAACACAGCACCGACATTCAATTCAGCAGCGGGAAAATCAGCCCTCCAATTCCTTGTCGATCTCATCAATGTTGATCACGCAGCTACTGCTGGTCAATGGGGCGCTTTTGATAAGGGTCAGGCTGGTATGAGAATCGACGGTTCTTGGATGGTCGGCGGATACCGGAACAACGCTCCATTTGAGTTCGGTACCGCGATGTTGCCGATTCCAGATGGTGGCGTGCATGCGACCAATATGGGCGGCGAGCAGATTATGGCCTTCAAAGGCAAGGCTGCTTCCCAAGCCGCGGCGGTGAAATTCATCCGTTGGTTCACCAGTGCTCCTGTTCAAGCTCGTTGGGATGTTGCGACAAACTTCATGCCAATTAGCAACACGGTCGCAAACAGCAGCGTGATCTTGCGGCACATTGCTGATGAACCTGCCTTGAAGGCATTCATTAATCAGCAGAAATATGCCCAGGCACGACCTGCTATCGCCACCTACCCAGCTGTATCAGATGCTTTCTCGAAGGCACTTGAGCCCGCGTTCTATGGGAAAGTCTCAGTTGCAGAAGCGTTGGCAAATGCCGATGCAGCAGTACGAGTAGCGCTCAGCGGTAAGTAAATCGGACTGGAACTGCCCCAGGCATAATGACGTCTGGGGCAGTTCTTTTCTTTTGCAGGAACTCACCTTCAACAACCTAAGGAGTTGACTATGCAGACTCGCCAATCGAGAACTGCTTACCTCCTTATTGCGCCAGCCCTTATTCTCTTTGTTGGATTTACCGCCTACCCCTTCATCTGGAGTGCTCAAATCAGCTTGACGAGTTGGGATGGGCTAAATGCAGTAAAAGAATTCGTTGGGTTCCAAAACTATATTCAACTTTTCCAGGACGCGGAGTTCAGGCAATCCATTTCTGTCACAACTATTTACACAATCTCTGTCACTCTCATAAGTACGGTTCTTGGATTTGCAATTGCCTTGATGTTGCAACGAAGAAGAAGATCATCGGCCATCTATCGGACTATTTTTTTCTCACCCGTTGTAACAGCCACGGTGGCTGCTGCGGTTGTATGGCAACTCCTTTTTGACCCCTATGTCGGCGTCATCGATATCGGTCTCAGAGCGCTGCATCTTCCAGCGCCAAATTGGCTCAGTGACACTCACTGGGCTTTGCCAGCAGTGATAATTGTTGGAATATGGAAGAGACTGGGTTTTGCAGTCATTGTCTACGCCGCAGGAATGAGCAGTCTTCCGGTCTCTTGCTTCGAAGCAGCAGATCTTGATGGCGTTTCTGGATGGCAGAAGATCCGTTACATGACAATTCCGCTATTGCGACCAGTTACGACCTTGGTACTTATTACAGGTTTTATTGACGCCATTCAAGTGTTCGACCATATCTTCTTGCTTACTTCAGGCGGCCCAATGGGATCGACAAATGTTATGTCTCTATTCTTGTACAACCAAGGTTTCAGAATCTTCCATCTGGGCTACGCCTCGGCAATCGGATGGACTCTCTTCACGGTGATTCTCGGTCTCACTGTCCTGCAGTGGCAATTGAGACGCAGGGGTGAGTCATGAGATCAACTAAGAAGTTGTTGATCAAGGTCGCAGACCACCTGACACTTATTCTGATTTCTAGCGTCGTGATCCTGCCGTTTCTTTGGATGATTACTACTTCGCTAAAGCCGCCTAAATTGGCCTTTAGCGCGCCGTATTTGATTCCCACCCATTTCTATTGGCAGAACTTCGTTAATGCCTGGCAAGAAGCGCCTTTTGCCCGGTACTACCTAAATTCCATAATTGTCGCTATTTGCGTCACGTTCGGCCAGGTATTTACGAGTGCCTTGGCGGCTTACGCATTCGATCGATTTGAATTTCCATTCAAGCGAACTTTGTGGTTTACCTTGCTCGCATCGATGATGGTGCCGTTGCCTTTGCTTGTCATTCCTTCATTCCAGATAGTTCAGAATTTGCATTGGGCAGATAATTTGGCTGCGCTGATCATTCCCCGATGTTGGTCGGCTTTTGGAATACTTCTGCTTCGACAGTTTATACATTCGATTCCGCGCGACTTCGATGACGCGGCAAGGATGGACGGAGCAAACGTACTGAGAGTCATATGGAGTGTGATCCTGCCAATCGCACGTCCCGCAGTCGCCACATTAGCTCTGTTTGCTTTCCTTTTTGCTTGGAACGACTTCCTATGGCCACTGATTGTTCTAAATACTCCTGAGCACTTCACCGTGCCACTCGGCATTGCCAATTTTTCAGGAAAATACGGAACAAGATGGACTTTATTGATGGCGGCAACCGTGTCAGCGACAATCCCTGCTGTGATTGCATTCTTAGCCATGCAGAAGTCTCTTATTAGAGGTTTAGCGTCGGGAGGGGTTAACGAATGAGCCAGGAGATTGTGTCGTCGGCGAATCCCGATCGGTTGGACTGGTTCCGTAAGGGAACTCTCTACCAAATTTTTCCTGATCGCTTTGCCCAAGTCGAAGAAGACTTCTCAGAATCAATCACTCGTGTGCCTTGGGACAGTGCGCCAACGAGAGAAAACTTCTTCGGTGGCAATCTTGCAGGAATCTCGTCAAAGCTTCCGTATCTTCAGCGGATTGGAATCGCAAATCTATACTTGAATCCAATTTTCTCTTCTCCCTCAAACCATCGCTACGACACACAAAGTTACTTTCAAATTGATCCACTTCTGGGGGATGAGAGAAGTTTGGCCAAACTGGTTCTGTCAGCAAAAGACTCTCAGGTAGGGATTCTGCTGGATGGAGTTTTCAATCATGTCGGGAATCAATTCCATAGTTTTGCACGTGCGCTCAATGGAGTGACGGAAGATCGCGAATTCTTCAGGTTTATATTGGATTCATCTGAGTATCAAACATGTGGGGGAGCAGACTTTCTCCCCAAACTCAATCATGGCAATCCACAAGTGCTAGAAATGATTTCCCAAGTCATGTCTTATTGGGATCAATTCGGAATCAGTGGATGGCGCCTTGATGTGCCCTGGAAGGTCTCTCCTGAATTCTGGCACCAATTGCGGCTTTGCACGGGAGACCTCTTCTCTTCGCAGTTATGGTTGGCTGAGGCTTGGCAACAGTGGGGGTTCGCCTCTGAATTTGAATCTGTGACCAATTATTTCGCCCGTACACGTCTGATCGATTTCGTTGCACGTCATGATGCTGATGCAGAAGATCTTGCTATTGATATAGAGCAATGGTGTCGCCTTCGATCGGATCCTTCGCTCATTACGAATTTCGTGGGAAGCCATGACACAGCACGACTTATCAATGAATGCCGTGGCTCACGTCGAGATGCGATGATAGTTCTGATTCTCAACCAATTCTTACCCGGGGTTCCCGCTCTGTATTACGGCGATGAAATAGGCCTTGAGGGTGGCAATGATCCTGACTGTCGGGGCACTTTTCCGCAGAAGTTCACCGCGGAGCAAGAGGATTTTTTGTCAATCATCCGGCCGATTCTGGAATTGCGTAGAGAACATCGGTCTTTAAGCCATGGAAATTTCTCTATCGTGGAAAGCATAAACCGAACAATTATCATCAAGCGCGAGTATGAAGATTGCGAATTTACTCTCATAGCCAACGCCGGTGATCGAACTCAACTTGTCTCGACTAACTTGTCGGGAAATTTCCAGTCGATTGTCGGTGAACAGGTGAGCGAGAATTCCGTGCCAAGCCATTCACTTCTCATTAAAGGAGGAATGAAGTGCTCATGCCCGAGACTCTGAAGAAGGCGGATGCAGCCAAGACGTCGCAGAAACAATGGTGGAGGGAAGCGGTCACTTATCAGATCTATATTCGTTCCTTCGCCGACGAAAACGGAGACGGCGTAGGAGATATTGAAGGAATTATTAGTCGCCTTGATTACCTGACGAAACTCGGCGTTGATGCGATCTGGATAACTCCTTGGTATCCATCACCGCAACACGATAATGGCTACGATGTTGCTGATTTTATGGATATTCATCATGAATACGGCACGTTGGATATTGCCCAAGAATTGATAAACAAAGTTCATGAGGCCGGGATTCGGATCATTATTGACATTGTCCCGAACCATTCGAGTAGCGAGCACCAGTGGTTCAAAGAAGCCCTCGATTCTGATCCCGGTTCCCTTGCTCGCGATCGCTATCTTTTCCGCGATGGGAAAGGGGAGGAAGGCGAAATACCTCCCAATAATTGGCAATCTGTTTTCGGGGGACCGGCATGGACGCGAATCCGGGAAGCGAATGGAGAACTTGGCCAGTGGTATTGCCATATTTTCGCTCCGGAACAACCAGACTTCAATTGGGAGAATTCTGAAGTGAAAGATCACTTCATTGAAGTCTTGCGTTTCTGGCTAGATCGAGAAGTTGATGGCTTTCGAGTAGATGTCGCACATGGGCTCGTTAAAGCAGAGGGACTACCGGACGCCCCCTTTCAAGAGCGTTTAGGTTTATTGGATTCACGAGATTTTCCGTTCTGGGATCAAGATGGCGTACACGAGATCTATCGAGAGTGGCGCAAACTACTTGACTCGTATCCTGGTCAGCGAATGGCCGTCTCGGAAGCGTGGGTGAATCCGCCCTCTCGCTCTGCACTCTATGTGAGACCGGATGAGTTGGCGAATACTTTCAATTTCGATTTTTTAACAATGAAGTGGGAGGTTGAGTCGGTTAGATCCAGTATCGATCGCTCCATTGAGAGTATGGATGAAGTCGGTGCCCCGGTGACGTGGGTTCTGAGCAATCATGATGTGGTGCGTGCTGTTGACAGACTCGACATGAATCTTGTGGCTGGGGCTCGGCAGACTGTCGAGGAACAGCGCAATGAAAGCAGGCTTTTTGATCTCGAACGAGGTAGAAGACGAGCTCGCGCTGCAGCGATGCTCATGCTTGCACTTCCTGGGGCGGTGTATCTCTATCAAGGAGAAGAACTCGGGCTTCCTGAAGTTTTTGATATTCCTCTTGAGAGTCTGCAGGACCCGATTTGGAGAATGAGCGGCAACACCGATCGCGGTCGGGATGGATGCAGAGTGCCGCTCCCATGGAAAACATCCCAGAGTGGCGCCCACGGCTTTTCAAATAATCAGTCACTTGCACCGGATCAATCTTGGTTGCCTCAACCTCTGAACTGGGGTCGTTTTTCGGCTCAGGAGCAGGAGGTCGATGATCACTCCATGCTCAATCTTTATCGAGAAGCTCTTCGTATTCGAAAGACGAATTCTCATTTGCGGGATTCGTTTTTCCGTTGGGTCGAATCAACCGAGTCGCGATTCATATTCTCCCGTAGGGATGATGATGCTTTTCTTTGCATCGTTACCTTTGACGCTAGTGAGACTCTTCCGCCTGACTATGAAGTGCTACTAAGTAGTCAAGAAATTAGAACAGATCAGATTCCGCCGGATACAGCAGTGTGGCTACAAAAGCGGTAGGAGAGTTGGACTCGCGGGAATTCCTATTCGGGGAGTAATAGCGAATAGAAAGTTTGAAGTTCCTTTGCTGTCTCCGCGATGTGACTCGCCGCATAGTGGTGGCCGTCCCATGCGGCAAAGAGAGTAATTGAGAGTGGTTTTGCTTTGCCCCGGGTTCTTATAAGTAGGGGATTGAGCCCAAATCGAGGATCGTCGGAACTGATGCATACCGCACGGTGTGCAGCTGCTAGTGCTTGAGAAGCATGTGAAGATTGTGTTTCAAATGCAATATTGCTGGCCAGGCCCTCTTGTGCCATTGCATCATCAAATATTCGGCGTACGTAGTGTGCGTCATCAACTACGGCGATGTGGTCGGAGGAGAGTTCTTTGAGAGTGATTTCGTTTTCATCCGCCAGGCGATGATCCTTCGGCACTTGTGCCCAAATCGGTGCGAGACCGACCACCAAGAACTCAAATCCGGTTGGCGGAGGCCCCGTCCCTATTACAAGATCGGCTCTCCCTGTAGTCAGTTCGTTATACACAACATTTGGAAGCGATTCTCGAATATTTGAAAGGAGTCCTCTCGCTCCGGCCGCGGCAATATATGGAGCTATGACATCTGCAACCGTTGTTGTTGGTGCCGTGATGGTTAGTCGGATTGAATCGGCAGTGCTCAATGAGCGTATTTTTGACTCAGCTTGCTTCGCCCTGGATAGCAGATCGCGTGCGATAGGCGCGAATGCTATTCCTGCCGCGGTGGGCACCATTCTTGTTCCGTGCGTAAAGAGAGGAACGCCAAGGTCTCTTTCCAATTTCCGAATCTGTCGTGACAATGAGGGCTGCCCAACGAGAAGAGTCTTGGAAGCGGCGCTTACCGAGCCAGACTCAATTACCCGCAGGAAGTAACCGAGAAGTCGAAGATCCACATAGCCATTATGCCTGATAAGCATAGAAAAACTGAACATACCGGTATGGACAGGCATAGCACTGCTACCTACACTCATGCCAATTCGCTGACTTGCGGCGTCCCCGTCGATCTCAAATGCAGCACACCTGTTGGAAAGGAAAGTCGATGTCCCTCTTCGCCAAGAAAAATCGATCTGCACTTGCGTTGGGTGCTATTGCCGTCAGTCTTCTCATGGGTGCGGCAACACTCACCCTCCCTAGCGTCGCAAACGCGGCCACTGTTCTCAAGGTCGCAACTTCATCTGCTGTGACGACATGGGACCCAATCCAGTCGTTCTCTACAGAAGCTTTCTATATGACCAATATTTATGAACCACTCCTCTGGAAGAACGCGGATGGTGCGAAAACGGAGTACACCCCCGCCATAGCAACATCATGGTCGCATTCAACCGACGGCTTGACATGGACTTTTAAGATCCGTCAGGGCGCGACATTTCACGACGGTGCGGCGGTTACAGCCGCAGCGGTGAAAGCCAGTTTGGAAACCGCCAAGAAGTCGGCAGGAGCTTCCTTTATTTGGGATCCGGTTAAGACTTTTGACGCGCCTGCCGTTGACACACTAGTTATGAATTTAACTTATTCGGCACCTATGGATCTGATCGCGTCTTCAACTTATGGAGCTTGGATTATCAGTCCAGCTGCGCTCGCAGCTCTAGCAAAAGATCCAAAGTATTTCGAGTCCGGAATTGATGGCGGTACTGGGCCGTACAAGATCCAAAGTTACAAAGCCGGAAGCGAGGTCGTACTTGCCGCCTTTACCAAGCATTGGTCCAAGGTAATGCCTGCCTACTCAATTGTGGACGCGCTCATCACGCCGGATGGGGTGACCGCGCAGCAAATGATGACTTCAGGACAAGTGAATTGGTCTAGCAATATTCCACTCACAAGTATCGCGTCCTTTAAGACTGACCCGAAATATACGGTTAAGACGTACGCATCCCCATTCAACTTTGTCGGATATTTCAATACTCTTCGCGCGCCTCTGAACAATCCAAAAGTGCGTCAGGCAATTTCTTGGGCAATTCCGTATCGCGATATTGTTGCGATCGGCGGCCAAGGTTTCGGCTCGCAAGCGCGTGGACCGGTTCCAAGGGGAATTTTCCCATTCGATCCAAAGACGCCTTACTATGCTCAGAACCTAAACAAAGCCAAGAAGATGCTGGCCGATGCACATGTTAAGGATCTCAAACTGAAGATTACTTTTGCTTCAGAGAATTCATCCGAGGCGCGCTTTGTGCCACTTATCCAGTCTGCGTTGGAGAGCATAGGCGTCAAAGTTGAAATACAAGCCATGCTGTTCAATCAACAATGGGCGGCCGCTAAGAAGGACCCAGCTAATGCTCAAGATATCTTCATCGTCTACTACTGGCCAACTTACAGTGACGCCGGCGCTGACAACTTGTACTCTCTCTTCCATAGCAGTACCAAGCCGTTCTTTAACTTGAGTTATTGGAAGAGTCCTGATTACGACGCACTTATTGAGAAGGCGAGTTCTCTTGCCGGCTCAGATCGAGCGGCTTCCCAGGCAGCTTACAGCCAGTCCATGAAGATGCTTTTCGATCAGGCGCCTGGGATATATCTTTATGATCAAAAACAGGTAACTGTCGTTCCTAAGTCTCTTTCGCTACCTGTCTACAACATCAACTATCCATTTTCTGCTTTCTTCGCTGGAGCGAAGCCAACCGGGAAGTAAGTTGACGATGGAGAAGTAGATGAGTAGTTAGACATTGAACAAGGAGCAGGTCACCTTGGTGACCTGCTCCTTCAATAGCCAGCGGATATTGAGGAGTAAGAGTGCGTAGGGTTTTGGCTCGAAGGTTTAGCTCAGCAATCTTGGTATTGCTAGGCGCTTCACTCATTACTTTCATACTGGCCCGTGTTGTGCCAAGCGATCCGACACTTGCTTACATCGGACCCAAAGCAACCGAGGCAGATGCCGCGCGGTTGCACATTACACTGGGACTGGACCGACCACTTCCTGTTCAATATCTCAATTACATGCGTGATATGTTGAGCGGAGACTGGGGGTATTCACTTTCGAGCAAGCAACCAGTTCTTCAAGAGATCGGGAATCGCCTTCCACCGACGCTGGAACTCATCGTAGCTGCCGTTGGTTTCGCGGCTCTCATCGGATTGCTCCTTGGTGTCATCGCCGCACGGCACCGCGGGGATTTTAAAGATGGTTTGATCCGCGTCGTATCTATTGCGGGTGTGTCGATGCCCGCCTTCTGGTTAGGTTTGTTGCTTCAACTTCTTTTTGTCGGTCGATTCCATCTCTTCCCAGCAACAGGAGAATTTGATCCGGATATAAAGTTCACCAATCCAATCCAAAAGATCACTGGGTTTCCGATATTTGATTCCCTGATAACTGGAAATTTGACTGCTTTCACCAACGGTCTCTGGCATTTAGTTCTACCGGCTCTTACGCTTTCGGCATATAGCATTGGCTTGATTACCCGTATGGTTCGGGCAAATCTGCTGGACGTTTTATCGCAGGATTACATCAAAGTTGCTCGCGCATACGGATTGAGTGAGAAAGTGATTCTCTTCCGGCTCGCTTTGCGAAATGCCCTACCGCCGATCGTGACTGTCATTGGTTTATCTATTGCCTACTTGCTCACCGGCACTTTCTTTGTGGAACAAGTCTATAACTGGCCAGGGATCGGAAGCTTTGCCGCTACTTCTCTATTAAGTGTCGACTACCCCGCGATCATGGGCATCACCTTGCTCGGCGCAATCGGCTACCTGACCATTAATCTAATTGTGGATCTCATTCAGGCCAAACTCGATCCACGGGTACGGTTAACATGAAAACTATAAAGGTATTGAAAAATAAGTCCACTTTCGTCGGCTTTGTCGTCATTGGCTTAGTTCTTTTATGTGCCGTTGCAGCACCGTGGATTGCGCCCTTCCCAGAAGAGGGTCGAGGCCGAGTAAATATCGACAACATTATGGTGGGACCGGGATTTAAACACTGGTTGGGCACAGATGAACTTGGTCGAGATCTACTTAGTCGAATAATTTTTGGTGCACGACCGGCCTTACTGGTTGCAATTACCGTCGTAGGAATTGCTGCGATTGTTGGGACATTTTTGGGATTGTTGGCGGGATTCCGTGGAGGATGGATAGATGCGTTTGTGATGAGAGCTAGCGAACTCTTTCTCTCATTTCCTCCACTTCTACTTTCTCTTGTCGCGGTCTCTATCCTCGGTCCAGGTCTCATGAACGCGCTCATTGCACTCACGATATCTTGGTGGCCGTGGTATGCCCGCCTGATTCGGGGAGAGGCGCGTTCGTTGCGTGAGCGGCCGTATGTAGAGATCTCCGTGGCTATGGGAATCTCGCAGTGGAAAATTATGACTCGCCATATTCTGCGAAATATTACGACTCCACTTGTCGTGCAAGTTGCTACCGATCTTGGCGCAGTCATCCTTGCTTCAGGCTCGCTCGCCTTCATCGGATTGGGGGCGCAACCGCCTCTGGCTGACTGGGGGTTGATGATCGCCCAAGGCAGGAGCGTCATCTTCGATCAGTGGTGGATTTCGACCTTCCCTGGTATTGCCATCTTTTCGATCGTACTTGCCTTCAACTTACTGGGCGATGCACTCCGTGATCACTTTGATCCGAGGAATCAGACGCTATGACTCCTATTCTCACTGTCAACGACTTGCGGGTTGATTTCTATCAGAACGGATTGATATCAAATTCGGCGCTTCGCGGTGTCAGTTTTTCTTTGGAGCCTGGGAAAACTCTTGGAGTTGTTGGCGAGACTGGGTGCGGAAAAACGCTGACGGGGATGGCGATTATGGGCCTCCTGCCGCCGTCTGCGAAGCGATTGGGCACCATTTCGCTAGAAGGGACAGGACTTCTCACTCCTGAGACGATGGGGACCGTTCGCGGCTCGCAAATCTCCGTGATATTTCAGAATCCACATTCCGCCTTCAACCCGGTATTCACGATTGGATCTCAATTACGGTTGGTGGCACTTAAGCGTGGCATCGCACGAAGTGAAGTTGAAGATGTTCTTACCGAACGTTTACGCTCGGTGGGTCTACGCGATACAGCAAGGGTGATCTGTTCGTATCCGCATCAACTTTCCGGCGGCATGCTGCAACGCTGCATGATCGCCATGGCATTGATCTCACGTCCAAAGCTACTCATCGCAGATGAGCCGACTACTGCCTTAGATTCCACGATCGGAAAGCAAGTTCTGGAACTCATTAAGGGGTTGCAAGAGCGAGAAGGATTTGCGATGTTATTTATTTCTCATGATGTGACAGTTGTGAGTGAAGTCGCAGATGACGTTGCGGTCCTCTATGCCGGCAAGATCGTGGAGTATGGCCCCTCAGCGCAAGTCATGAACTCCCCAAACCATCCATACTCTCAGGGCCTCTTGGGTGCGATCCCAAGCGCAGCAAAGCCACGAGGCAAACTCACGGCGATAAAGGGGAGCGTGCCGGCGAATACCTCAGAGATAGTTGGATGCGCTTTTACACCGCGATGTCCGCAGGCGTTCGAACAATGTTCGCAAGAGCCTCAACTCCTGTCAGTTGCTTCTTCAGAGACGTTGCAGAGCGTTGCGTGTTGGAGGGTTCAGTCATGAGCACTCCCTTGATAGAAACTTTTGGAGTGAGCAAGGAGTTTCCTTCCCGCGATCCTAGGGACGCTGGACTACTCGCAGTTGATCGAATATCCCTCTCCATTAACGAGGGAGAGGTATTTGGAATTGTTGGCGAATCCGGTTCGGGGAAAAGCACGCTCGCGCGATGCATTTTTGGCATTACACGGCCAACATCCGGCGTGGTCAAAATATTTGGAGAGACTATTGCGGAAGAGAGTCCACGAAAGTCGAGAGAGCGCCGGTCGAAACTAGGGTTTGTCTTCCAAGATCCGGTTGCTTCTCTCAATCCGCGCATGACCATTCAAGACGTCATTGCCGAACCGTTGGAATTACACACCCAGGACAAGGATTTAATTCATGAGCGCGTGCTCACCCTGATCGAGCGAGTCGGACTGGGCAAAAGTCACCTGAAACGCAGGGCTCACGAATTATCCGGTGGCCAATGCCAGAGGGTTGCGATTGCGAGAGCGTTATCTACCAATCCGAAGGCGATTCTTCTGGATGAGCCAACCTCTTCATTAGATCTCTCGGTGCAAGCACAGATACTAAATTTGCTCGAAGACCTCAGACGAGAGTTTGGGCTGACGTATTTCTTGATTTCTCACAATCTCGATGTGATCGCGCATCTAAGTGACCGGATGGCAGTGATGAGCATGGGAAAGATAGTGGAGATGGGGCCAACCCGCTCGATAATGGAGAGACCCAAACATCCGTTCACCAAGGAACTTCTTAGTGCACATTCTCCGGGCATATCGCCCACTTCGATATCAGAGACCTTCGACTTGGATCTTTGGCAGGATCCGCCGCTGAATCGGTGGGCATTCCAGCATGTCGAAGATTTCATACCGGTGGAAAGGATAGCTAAATCCGATCTACCTCACGTATGGGCGCAGGAGATTGATCCGAGTTTTGAAAATCTCCACATTCCTTATGGTGAAGAGATATTCACCTTAGAACAAATGTTGGAAGAGTTGAAGACAGACAGCATCCTGGTTGCTCGAAAAGGAAAGATTGTCTACGAAAATTATTTCAACGGTATGAACGTGGAATCTCTCCACTTACTTCAATCGGTCTCAAAATCCATTCTCGGAATCCTCGCAGGTCGGTTAATAGGTGAAGGATTACTTGACCCGCAAAAAACTCTCGGTTCATATTTGCCAGAGCTGAAGGGTTCGGGATTCTTTGATGCACTGGTCCAAGACGCTCTCAATATGACTGTCGCGGTAAAATTTTCAGAGGAGTACCACGATGTTGATTCTGAGATCCAACAACTTGACCGAGTGGCTGGATGGCGGCATCGCCGAATAGGAGATGCGACTGGGGTTAGAGAATTTTTAAAGACAATTCAGGGCTCTGGAAAGCATGGCGATCAATTTCAATACTGTTCAGCGAACACCGATTTGCTTGCGTGGCTTTTTTCAAAGGTGACGGGTGAGAATTATCCGCAGCTGATTGCTTCCAGAATCTGGAACCCGATTGGGGCCGCATCTTCGGCCACTATCACGGTTGACCCCAACGGAAATCCATTGGCAAATGGCGGAATCTCAGCGACTACGCGCGATTTGGCACTTGTCGGTCAACTAGTCCTTAATTCTGGTCGCCTCGCCGGAAATCAAATTGTGCCGACAATTTGGATCGAAGAAACCATGGCTGGTGCACCCGCAGACGTGAAGACCGTTGATTACATGCAGGCACTGCATCCAGGCGGTTCGTATAAGAATCAATGGTGGATTACAAGCGGCGAGCATTCTGAAATTTATGGAGTGGGAATTTATGGTCAGTATTTATGGGTGGATCCGTTCAGTGAAACGGTGATCGTGAAGTTTTCGACGTTGCCCGTGGCAACAAACGCAGAACACTCCAGAAAGCACATCGCCTTATTTAAGGCGATTGGTAATCTAACTGGAGGCGAATCGCACTAGTTCCTCTTATGTCTGCTGTCTTCTTGATGGCGAGTGTTAGATATGCGAAGACTGATTAATGGCGTTAGAAGAATTATGCGGATAACTTGCGGCGGAGTTTTGCTCTAAAGCGCATCACCATGGGTGCAATTACGACAAGAATTAAGATGGAATAGAGGATTTTGGTCATTGGTCCGGCAATCAAAATTGATGGATCACCTTGGCTTATTTGTAGTGCACGTTTAAATTGCACTTCGGCAAGAGGTCCAAGAATTGCGCCGATGATAAGCGGTGTTAATGGAATACCAAAACGGCGGAACAGATATCCGATGAGACCAACAGCCAGCGCCACCTGAAGATCGAAGACAGAGTTATTGAGGGCATAGGCGCCGAGAAGCGCAAAAGTTGTAATACCGGCATATAAGTATGGACGGGGTATCTTCAATAGCAACACCCAGAAACGGATAAATGGCAAGTTCATTACAAGCAACAAGGTATTCCCGATAAATAGGCTCGCAATCAAGCCCCAAACTATCTCAGGATTGGTTACGAACAACATTGGACCTGGCTGGATTTGGTAAGCCTGGAATGCTACAAGAACTACGGCTGCGGTAGCAGATGTCGGAAGCCCCAGGGCAAGCAAAGGCACTAAAGCTCCGGCTGCATTTGCATTGTTGGCCGCCTCCGGTCCTGCAACGCCTTCGATTGCGCCTTTACCAAATTCAGCTTTGTTCTTTGCCAATTTCTTCTCAACTGCGTAACTCAAGAAAGTTGGCACTTCAGAGCCGCCAGCAGGGATGACGCCGAGTGGAAATCCGATAAAAGTTCCGCGGATCCAAGGCTTCCATGAACGCTTCCATTCATTTTTTGTCATCCACGTTTTGCCACCGACTGGAATTGAGCTCCAGGATTCATGCTTGAACCGACTCGCGAGGAAGAGGGCCTCGCCAAAAGCAAAGATGGCGACGATAACCGTGACAGTTTCTATCCCGTCTATAGCGTTGAGATTGCCAAAGGTCATGCGTAAGGCACCTGATTGGAGGTCGGCACCGACCAGGCCAATGATGAGACCTACACCCAGGGATGCCAGGCCACGCAGTAGGGAATTTCCCAAGAGTGTTCCAACAGTGGCGAACGCCAAGATGATGAGGGATAAGTAGCCAGCGGGCTGAATGGTAATTGCGATATCCGCGAGAGCAGGTGCCCCAAAAGCTAAGAATAGAGTGGCAATGGTTCCTGCAACGAAGGAACCGATCGCTGCTGTCGCCAGTGCAGCTCCCGCACGCCCAGCTTTTGCCATCTTATTTCCTTCGAGGGCGGTCATAACCGAACCGCTCTCCCCTGGAGTATTGAGCAAAATGGAGGTAGTCGAACCGCCGTACATTGCGCCGTAATAAATTGAGGCAAACATGATCAAGGCAGAGGTGGGCTGCACGGTTAAGGTGAGTGGAAGTAAGAGGGCGATTGCTAGAGCAGGTCCAATCCCAGGTAAGACGCCAACGAGAGTTCCAAGAAATGTTCCTGCTAGGCCAAATAGAAGATTTGTCGCGGTGAACGCGGTGGCAAAACCTGCGAGAAGTAGATCAAAATTCCCCACTTTGGACCTTACTTTCCAATGAAGTTTTTAAGAATGCCAGTTGGCAAAGTGATATTTAAGCCCCTTGTAAATGCGATAAATACAATCACGCTGAAGAGCGCGCTAATAGCAAGATCTTTGAGGTACTTACGTGATCCGAAGGCATATGTCACACCCCAGAATGAAGTCATTGCCGCAAGGATAAATCCAGCTTTTTCAAGAAGGACGACATAACCGCCAATTGCACTCATCACAATTGCCATGGTCTTGTAGTCAGGACGCTTGAATGGATCTCCTGGTTGGTCTCCTTCCGGTACCCCTGATTTTCCGCGAAGAATATCTATGAAGAGTCCGATAGAAACAGAGCAGACAAAGGCTGCGACGATGTAAGGAAAAGTTCTTGGGCTAACGACGGTATTGCCTTGTGGGATATCCATCCTGAAGGTATCCCAAGCGACAAAAATGCCGAGCAGTAGAAGGGAGCCCGCAAAAGCGAGCTCCCCCTTACCTGCTTGATCGACCTTGCTAAATAAGCGGGTCAATTTTGCCGACAAATTAGATACCTAGTTCCTTAATGACGCCATACACCAGTGGGACTTCTTCATCGAGGAAGGCTTTGAATGCGTTTCCTGCGGCAAATTCGTTATCCCAATTGTTTGCTGCAACAACCGCCAACCAAGTTGGAGTGGAGTGCATTGCATCCATCACCTTTGCGAAGTTAAGGCGATCGGCCTCTGAAATGTCAGCCGGTGCCATGACTCCACGCCAGTTTCCATAAACTAGTTTTACGCCCTGGGAGATGAACGTCTTAGCTCTAAAGGTTTTGAGTGGCTTCGCAGATGAGATTCCCAGTGCTCGCAACTTGCCAGAAGCAACGTACGCTGCGAATTCGCTGGATCCCGAAATGGCAGCCTTTGTTGCACCCGAAAGCACAGAGGCAATCACTTCAGTGCCTCCGGAGTAAACAACGTAATTAAGCGCGGTTGCCTTGATGCCCTGTGTTTGGGCGAGAAGCCCCATTACCTGGTGGTCAATACCACCCTTATTTCCACCTGCGATTGGAACAGATCCGGGGTTAGCCTTGATGTCCGCAAGTAACTGCTGCAGGTTGCGGTACTTTGAATTTGCAGGTACAACAATTGCGTCGTATTCCCGCATCACTTTTGCAATCGGCGTTGAGTCACGGAGTTCAAGTGTTGACTTGTTTGATGGGAGTCCACCGACCATTGCAATACCTGTGATCAGAGCCGCATCTGACTTGCCCTTAATCTCTTGAAATGCAGCAAGACCAACTGCTCCGCCAGCACCTGGCTTATAGACCGATGAGTATGTTGAAAGGAGACCTTCGGCCTTCAACGTGTCACTTATTGCATTCGATGTAAGTGAGTATCCGCCTGGATTGGCTGGAACTGTCCAATCGATATTTTTAAGCGGCTTGAGATCTGGGTACCACCACTTTTGGGTACCTTTAAAGGAACCGGTTGAAACAACCATGCAGATCAAATTTGTACCATCAACGCCGCGGGCTTTGGCAATTGAACCAAGGCGATAACAGTCATCCCCGACTCTTGCCGCAGAGTTTGATTTGTACGCCGCCTGGGCGGCGCTCGTGCTGCCGATCGCAAGGGATAGCGAAGTTAAAACCACGCCAATGCGCATGCTTTTCTTCTTCAACATAGTTGGCCTCTCAATCTCAATTCGGATGGGGCAAGTTTCTAGGAGTGTAAGAGCAAGGTGCTTTATCCATCAAGGTCTCGCAAGAGCTGCTTCATACCAATCTCATAACAATCGCAATGGTTGAATTGATTGAGACGCGTAAGTTCCATATTGTGAGGAAGACGAACTCACGACCAATTTAATGACAAATCAATTGCATCAATCACTCGACTTGGATTCATGCACGAATGTGCACTTATTCAAAACGAGCTCATTAAAGATGAGTGGATTGATACCGCTAATTGCGCCATTCGAAAGTCAGAATTCGGGAAGGCAACAAAAATCGGAGGATTGATTCTCGCTAAGTAAGAGTGCGGGAGGCGGGACTTGAACCCGCACGTCCGAAGACACAGGTTCCTAAGACCTGCGTGTCTGCCATTTCACCACTCCCGCAAGAGCATTGACCTCAAATTGAGATCGGCAGGGGCAAGGTTATGGCCTTTTTGGCCAACTTCCAAAACAGCTTAGATTCTGTGCTGTTTGCAGAGCGTTTCCAGACCCTTGCAGATATCGGCTCGCTTTTGGAAGCCGTCTGCCACCACCATTTTCACTCTCTCTTTTGTTATGCCAATCGGGCCTACCAGCACTGAAGGCACATTGACTAAATCATTGTTTGTTTTGTGATTGGCATTGGTGACTGGTTTGCCAAGCAGTAGCGCCACTGCCAGGTTCGCCGCGGCGTTCGCCTCGGATTTGATTGGACGATAAACGGTGATGGCAAGATCTCCGGCAAGGGTGGCGCGGAGTCCGTCCACTGTCGCATCTTGTCCGGAGACGCAAATCTTGCCGTTGAGTTTGTTTTTCTTGAGAATATTAATTATCGCCAGTCCGAAAGCGTCATTTGGTGCAACAACGGCGTCTAGATCGCCGCCTGATTTCGAAAGCTGTTGCTCAAAGATTATGCCTGCGCTGCTCGGATCCCAACTTGGAACTGCGGTGTCATCGACAAGCGTGTATGCCTTAGATTTTACCAGCGGACCAAGAATCGATTCGTAGCCCTGCTTATAAAGCAGGGCATTGCTATCGTTACTTGGACCATTGAGATAAGCAATACGGGCGGTTTTTTTCCGAGCCCGGTTGAGACAGGACTTAATTCCCTGTCCGATAGAACGACCGATTGCTATGTTGTCGAAAGATACAAAATAAGAGGCCGAACCTTTAGAGGTAATACGGTCATAGTCAATTGTCGGAACACCAAGTTTTTTCGCCTTGTCCTGTACGGCCCTGGTGGAAGGTGAGTCAATCCCGGCGAGAATCAAGACCTTTGCGCCCCTGGAAAGCATCTGTTCAGCAATATTTTGAAAGGTGTCTACATCACCGTCGGCACTCTCAATGTCGTAGCTAACGCCAGCGGCCTTGAGCGCAAGGTTGAGGTAGGAACGGTCAAAATTTTCCCAGCGATTTGAGTCACTGCTATCGGGGAGTATGACTCCGATAAATCCCGAGACAGCGGAAGAGGAGGTTGTGATGGAGGCGCTTATTGCGAGCGCTGCTACTGCGAGTGCAGTAATGACTCTCCGTAGGGTCAAGAGAAGGTACCTTTCACAGGGGAAATCAGGCTCAGCAGAATCGCGTTTTCACGCTCAGGTTTGAGCGTGAACTATCTGGAAATCTACTGCCCGCCTTTACAGAAGGCACGGGCTGGAAACGGACAAATCGGATATTTAATCTAACGATTCCGTAACACCGTCTCATTATTAGATGAAAAATGCAGATCATGAGCGCAAAATCATGTGACCTGTGCATGCCCGTCAACGGTAGCCTTGCTCGGGTGTCCTCTCATGGCGAATTACTAGCAGCGAAAATCAAGGCTGCGCTCGAAACTTTGGTCCAAGCAGGCCAATTAGCGTGTGTAATCCCTGACCATATCCCTCTAGAGCGACCTAAGAATCGCGATCATGGCGATTACGCCTCATCCATAGCCCTGCAGGTTTCCAAGGGCTCAGGCAAGTCTCCTCGAGAAATCGCTGAATTATTGAAGGGCAGCCTTGAAGCGCTAGACGAGGTATCACTTGTTGAAATCGCTGGCCCAGGGTTCATCAACATCACTCTCAATGCTGCTAGCGCCGCTGATGTCGTCCGTCAGATCCTCGAACAAGGCAGTCACTTTGGAAGCGGCAATCTTCTTTCAGGTGTCAACGTCAACCTCGAATTTATTAGCGCCAATCCAACCGGCCCGCTTCACCTGGGGCATACGCGATGGGCGGCAGTTGGCGATGCACTCGGTCGCGTACTTTCGGCATCGGGAGCCAAGGTAACTCGCGAGTTTTACATTAATGACCGCGGCAATCAGATGGATCTCTTTGGTGCATCCGTACGCGCGGCGGCGGTAGGTGAGCCAATTCCGGAGAACGGCTATCAAGGTGCGTACATCAACGATTTAGCCGAAGCGGTCGTTGCTGAGTACCCAGAGATTCTGTCATTGCCCATAGCCGAGCAACTCATCGAATTTCGCGAACGCGCGTACAAGGCGCAGCTGACTGATCAGCAACGAGTTCTTGAACTCTTTCGTACACATTTCGATATCTGGTTTTCGGAGCGAAGCCTCCACGAGAGCGGCGCGGTTGAGCATGGCCTCAACAAGTTGCGCAAGCAGGGACACATTTTTGAGAAAGATGGCGCAACGTGGATGCGAACCACCGACTTTGGGGATGATAAGGACCGAGTGCTCATTAAGAGTGAGGGCGCACTGACGTATTTTTCCACGGATACTGCTTACTACATTAATAAGCGCGAACGCGGTTTCGACATCTGCATATACATGCTCGGCGCAGATCACCATGGATACGTCAATCGTTTGAAGGCATGTGCAGCGTGTGCGGGGGATGATCCTGAATACAACATTCACGTCATGATCGGTCAACTGGTAAAGATCATGGAAGGCGGCGAGGAAGTAAAACTCTCCAAGCGGGCCGGCACCATAATCACTCTGGAAGATCTCGTCGAAAAAGTCGGCGTGGATGCTGCCAGGTATGCACTTATTCGGTACCCAGTTGATACGCCTATGGTCCTTGATGTTGATGTACTGAAGAAACGCACCAACGACAACCCGGTGTATTACGTTCAATACGCTCACGCGCGCATCGCTGGCGTGCTTCGCAATGCGAGTGACTTGAACGTTCCGGGCACTCTTAATGACTTTGATCCAGCAGTGCTGACACACGAGCGTGAAAGTGAATTGTTGGGCACACTCGCACAATTCCCCCGTGTCGTTCAAGGCGCGGCCGAACTCCGCGAGCCGCATCGGGTGTCTCGTTACTTAGAAGAATTGGCCGGCGTTTATCATCGCTTCTACTCGGATTGCAGAGTATTGCCAATAGGGGACGAACCAGTTTCTTCGATTCATTCTGCGCGCGTGAATCTCTGCGCTGCTACTCGCCAGGTGCTTGAGAACGGGCTGCAACTTCTCGGTGTCACCGCACCAGAGAGAATGTAAGTGTCATGAGCAGCCTCTGGTCGTCGAAAGTTTCTTTTCCAAATGGATTACTCCATTTGGATGGAATACCCGCGACTGATCTAGCGCGCGATTTCGGAACGCCGGCTTTCTTTTTGGATGAATCTGATTATCGAAATCGCGCGGCATCGTGGAAAACTTCTCTTGACGAGTCATTCGGCCTAAATGCTGGCAGTGTCTATTACGCAGGTAAAGCGTTCCTCTGTGTCGAGGTGGCGAAGTGGGTCGAGCAATCTGGAATCGGCCTGGACGTATGCACGGGCGGCGAGTTGGCGGTTGCTCTGGCCGCAAATTTTCCCATGCAGAAGATCCAGGTACATGGAAATAATAAATCGGTTGCAGAGATAGACCGCGCAGTTGAAGTCGGAGTCGGAACCATTGTCGTCGATTCACTATTCGAAATCGAACGAATTGCGACTGCCGCCAAGAAGTATGGCAAGTGTCAGGCGGTATTGCTTCGTCTAACACCGGGAATCGAAGCGCACACTCATGAATCCATTGCCACCGCACATGAGGACGTCAAATTCGGATTTTCCATCGCCAGCGGCGCTGCCTGGCAGGCGATTGTTGAAACGCGCAAACATCCAGAGATCGAACTTCGCGGTTTTCATAGTCATATTGGCTCTCAGATACTCTCACATGACGCCTTCGGAATTGCGGCGGATCGACTCATCACGCTTCTCGCCAAGTATCGAGATGAATATGGTCAGGAGTTGCCAGAACTTGATCTGGGCGGGGGATACGGAATTGCCTACCGACCAGAGGAGGAGGAATTGTCGCCGAATGAGGTTCTTCCTTGGCTCTTTGGAGTTGTCGAGCGCTCTTGCCAGAAATCAAATTTAGCAATTCCCAAAGTTTCTATTGAACCTGGCCGTGCAATTGTCGGGCCTGCCATGTTCACGTTATACGAGGTTGGAACCACCAAAGATGTCATTCTCGAGTCAGAGGAGACCAGGCGATATATCTCAGTAGATGGTGGAATGAGCGACAACATCCGTACCGCGCTATACGGAGCTGAATACACCGGCGTTATTGCCAATCGAGTTTCGAATGCTGACCTAGTCCTGTCGCGGGTGGTGGGGAAACATTGCGAAACTGGAGATATTGTCATTAGAGATATTCAATTGCCCAACGATCTTCACCCCGGTGATCTGCTCGCGACACCCGCAACTGGGGCTTATGGACGGAGCATGGCAAGTAATTACAATCATGTTCCAAGACCGCCGGTTGTGGCCGTTGTCGACGGTAAAGCCCGCGTGATCCTTCGGCGCGAAACCTTTGCTGATCTTCTCAACCTAGATGTGTGAAAGAGTAAGCACATGAATTCGGCGTTGCCCATCCTCAAGATAGGGATGCTGGGCTGTGGAGTAGTAGGTACTCAGGTCGCGCGACTTCTGGCTCATCATCAACAAGAACTTTCAACGCGCTCCGGCGCGCGATTGGTACTTTCCAAGATTGCGGTACGAGATCTAACCATTCCCCGTGTGGGGGTTGATGCCTCTTTATTAACAACGGACGCGAACTCGGTAGTCTCTGATCCAGAAATTGACCTCATCATCGAGGTGATGGGCGGAATTGAGCCAGCCCGCGAATTGATTCTCGCTGCGATATCCCATGGAAAGTCGGTTGTAACGGCCAATAAGGCGCTCCTCGCCACTCATGGCGCAGATCTTTACAGTGCAGCGGATAAACAAGGTGTTGATCTTTACTATGAAGCGGCTGTCGCAGGTGCGATTCCAATTCTTCGCCCACTCCGCGAATCTCTCGTAGGCGATCACGTCACCCGGATCACCGGAATAGTCAACGGAACGACAAATTTCATTCTCACAAAGATGGATGAAGAGGGCTTGGCATTTGGGGAAGCACTCGCCCAGGCTCAAAGTCTGGGTTATGCCGAAGCCGATCCGACTGCTGATATTGAGGGGTTCGATGCCGCCGCAAAGGCTGCCATTCTTGCTGGTCTTGCATTCCACACCCGCGTTGCATCCACTGACGTTTATCGCGAAGGAATTACTGCAATCACTGCAGCCGACGTTGCGGTGGCGAAATCAATGAACCACGTAATTAAATTGTTGGCGATTGCCGAACTCACTCCCGATGATCACATCTCCGTCCGGGTTCATCCTGCACTCATACCGAGGACGCATCCGCTTGCCTCCGTTCGTGAGGCTTTTAATGCCGTCTTTGTCGAGGCAGAATCTGCTGGCGAGCTGATGTTTTATGGTCGCGGTGCTGGTGGAGAACCCACGGCAAGTGCGATTTTGGGAGATGTAGTTGCAGTCGCACGCAATAAGACAACTGGAGCAACCGGACCTCGTGAGAGCGACTACGCCGATCGCTCTATAGCCTCCATTAGTGAAGTCCGCACCCAGTACCTCATCCGTTTAGATGTGGCTGATAAGCCGGGTGTTCTGGCAGCAGTCGCGCAAGCTTTTGCTAATGAAGGTGTTTCCATCCAGACAGTCCGACAGACAGGTCACGGAAACGATGCAGAATTGATTGTGGTAACTCACGGTGCGACAGATCTGGCCCTGGCATCGACTGTAAAGAGGCTTTCGCAAATGGATATGGTGCGCAGCGTTGAGAGTGTTATTCGAGTTGAGGGAGTTGCTTAAAAATGTCTGAGCCAAAGACCTCCAAGCAAGGTGCCCACCAATGGCGTGGAGTAATTGAGGAATACCGCTCGCGGCTTCCAGTGGATGCAAAGACTCCAGTCGTCACGCTTCGCGAAGGTGGGACTCCACTCGTCCACGCCCAGCATCTTTCCAAACTCCTCAACAATGACATCTGGCTTAAATATGAAGGTGTCAATCCCACTGGATCTTTTAAAGACCGCGGAATGACGATGGCGATTTCGATGGCTGCCCAAGATGGTGCCAAGGCCGTCATTTGCGCATCAACGGGAAACACAAGTGCAAGCGCTGCCGCCTACGCCGCGAAGGCGGGCATGGTTTCGGCTGTGCTTGTTCCGCAAGGAAAGATTGCCATGGGGAAGATGGCTCAAGCAGTCATCCACGGATCGAAGCTTCTCCAAGTCGAAGGAAATTTTGATGATTGTTTAACTCTGGCCCGCGAACTCTCGGAGAGGTACCCAGTAGCACTCGTTAACTCAGTGAATCCATACCGAATTGAAGGACAGAAGACTGCTGCATTTGAAGTAGTTGATTTTCTAGGCGACGCTCCCGATATTCATACTCTGCCCGTAGGCAATGCAGGCAATATCACTGCATATTGGAAGGGTTATGGTGAGTATCGACTGGATGAGATCTCTTCACATCTTCCCGCCATGTGGGGTTTCCAAGCCGAGGGTTCGGCGCCGATAGTCCGCAATGAAATAGTTACCAATCCTGAGACGATTGCTACTGCAATCCGAATCGGCAATCCGGCTTCATGGAAGCAGGCAGTTGCCGCACGCGATGAATCCGGCGGGCTTATCGATTCCGTGACGGATGACGAAATCCTGAGCGCCTATCGCCTCATTGCGAGCACGGAGGGCGTCTTTGTCGAACCATCCAGCGCTGCGGGTCTGGCGGGACTCATCAAGTATGAAGCGATGGGTAAGTTGCCCCACGGAAAGCGGATTGTGGTTACCGTCACCGGGCATGGTCTCAAGGATGTTCACTGGGCTCTCGAGGACGCGCAAGAGCCAATTGTGATTGCCCCCATTGCCGAAGTAGCCGCATCCGCTCTAGGTTTGAGTTAAGTGAAGGCTTAGGGGGCGAAATGGCGAGACCCACTTTCCGAGCCAATCCAATCCAGGTACAGGTTCCCGCAACGAGTGCCAATGTTGGACCTGGTTTTGATTCTTTCGCTCTGGCCCTTGGTATGCATGATCGATATGTCGCACAAATCATGGATGATCCGGGCTTGGATATTGATGTGACCGGCGAAGGTGCAGAGACAGTACGACGTGATGATAAGAACCTACTTGTACGAGCGATGTACCAAGGATTCGATTTTATGGGCGGCAAACCGCGCGGACTTGCAGTTCGCGCACTCAACGTCGTGCCGCAAGGTCGCGGACTTGGGTCATCGGCGAGTGCGATTGTTGGAGGACTAGTTCTGGCAAGAGCACTCGTGCTTTCAGGCGATGAACGTATGAACGATGAAGCATTGCTCACAATTGCATCAAAGTTAGAGGGCCATCCCGATAACGTGGCTGCTGCGCTCACGGGTGGTGCGACAATCGCGTGGCAAGAGGTTCGACATGGGGAACTGGTTTCACGATGCGTCGGATCGACGGTTGATCCCCGGATTAAGGCGCTCGCTTTCATTCCTTCCAATTCAGTCGCGACTACGAAAGCGCGCAGACTCCTTCCTGACACCGTGCCCCATGCGGATGCGGTAATGAATTCCACTCGTTGCGCGTTGTTGGTGCATGCATTATCGAATAGACCTGACCTGCTCTTCATAGCGACAGAGGATTTTTTGCACCAAAAATATAGAGAAGAAGCGATGCCAAAATCTTTTGCCCTCGTGCATAAGTTGCGGGCTGCAGGGGTCGCGGCCTTCATCTCTGGCGCGGGTCCGACCGTTTTAGTATTGCACACAGGCGACCCGAGTGAAGTGGCTGAACTGCAAAGAGCGGCGGGGGATACCTTCGCCCTCCATGCTCTCGAAATATCGGCGATGGGCGCTGGAGTCGTTCGGGATTAACCAGATACAACCAGATTGGTGGGGGTTTTGCAGTTGACCAGCCCTGGTGCTATGGTTTTGGCATCTGATCGGCCTTAAGGCGTTTTACATTCAGATAATCAACAAAAATAATCACGGGATTTTTCCCATAACTGAAATGAAGCTCAATGACTGAAAAAAGTACCGTTCGCTCAAACAGCCCTGAACTATCCTCCATGCTCCTTCCGCAGCTTCAAGAAGTTGCCGGGCAGTTGGGGATTGAAGGCGCTAATAAGTTGAAGAAGGCCGCACTCGTGCAAGCGATTAGTGATTTACAGGCCGCCAACCGTGAAGCAGCGAAACTCGAGAGAGAAACTCGACGCGCAGAGCGCAATAGCAATCGTAATAAGAAGCGTGAAGCCGCTGAGGAGAGCGAGGAAAGTTCGCAATCAAGCAGCGAAGAACGCGCTCCAGAGTCCAACTCTGAGCGAGGCAATTTTGAAAGTGGAGATCGCGATGGCGGATCCCGGCGTGACCGTGGACGCGACCGCGGTCGTGGGCGCGATGGCGGACGCGACCGGATGAGAGATCGCGGTCCACGCGAAGAGCGCGAGCCAGTGATCTCTGAGGATGACGTGCTAGTCCCTGTCGGAGGATTAGTCGACATTATGGAAAGTTATGCATTTATCCGTACCGGTGGCTACTTGCCCGGTCCAAACGATGTTTATGTATCACTGCAGCAAGTTCGTCGATTTGCGCTTCGCAAGGGCGACGTCGTCACCGGTGCTGTTCGTCAACCACATGAGGGCGAGCGACGCGAGAAATTCAATGCTCTTATTCGTCTGGATACGATCAACGGGATGCAACCTGAAGAGGCGCGCAACCGGGTTGAATTCTCCAAATTAGTCCCGCTTTATCCGCAGGAGCGCCTCCGTCTTGAGACAGAGCCGAACGTGCTCACCACCCGAGTTATCGATCTAATCTCACCAATCGGTAAGGGACAGCGCGGGCTTATCGTTTCGCCTCCCAAGGCCGGTAAGACCATGGTGCTGCAGGCGATCGCAAATGCGATTACGACAAATAATCCGGAGTGCCACCTCATGGTCGTTCTCGTCGACGAGCGTCCGGAAGAAGTTACGGATATGCAGCGGTCCATTAAGGGTGAAGTTATTGCTTCGACATTTGATCGCCCGGCAGATGACCATACAACTGTCGCGGAACTCGCCATCGAACGAGCAAAGCGTCTCGTAGAACTTGGACACGACGTCGTTGTCTTGCTCGACTCAATTACTCGATTGGGCCGTGCCTACAATATTTCAGCTCCAGCGAGTGGACGAATCCTTTCGGGCGGTGTTGATTCTGCCGCGCTGTACCCACCGAAGAAATTCTTTGGAGCGGCGCGAAACATTGAAGATGGTGGTTCGCTAACCATTTTGGCAACGGCGCTTGTCGATACTGGTTCACGAATGGACGAAGTTATCTTTGAAGAGTTCAAGGGCACCGGCAACATGGAACTCATTCTCGATCGCCGAATGGCAGACAAGAGAATTTTCCCGGCAGTAAATGTTGATCTATCAAGTACTCGTAAAGAAGAGATTCTGATGGGTTCAGAAGAACTCAATATTGTTTGGAAATTGCGACGTGTGCTTCACGCACTTGATGCCCAGCAAGCACTCGAACTCCTCCTTGAGAAGATGAAGGGCACAAAGTCCAACGTCGAATTCCTCATGCAGGTTCAGAAGACCACATTGGCCAACGGAAACGAAGGCTGAATAACTCATTAATTGAGCGGTAAATCCATTCGAAATCGCTGGATTTCCTTATGAGGGCGCTTCGGGGATACCCTTACGCCCATAACGAGCTGGTTCACGACCGGTAAACCCGGCGACCCAGCCCAACCGAGAGGGAAGAAATGAAGAAGGAAATTCATCCGCAATACGGTGAAACCAAAGTCACCTGCGGTTGTGGCGAGTCATTTGTCACTCGCTCAACCGTTCCAAGCGGTGCCATTCACGTTGAAGTTTGCTCAGCATGCCATCCGTTCTACACGGGTAAGCAGCGCATTCTTGATACTGGTGGCCGCGTTGCGAAGTTCGAAGAGCGCTTCGGAAAAGCAGGCGCTAAGTAGCTTTCTTAGAAGACCGCTTCCGTTACCTTCGTGACGGTTGCGGTCTTTTTATTTCTCAGATTTTACTCATTGAGTAATCACTAACGAATTGCAAAGAAACTACTAATAAGGAGTGGAGGCGAAAATGAAGAAGAACGATCGTTTTGCCTCTGCCCATAATCTTGTTGACGAGTATGCCGAACTCGAAGCGCAGATGGCCGATCCTGGAATCCATAGTGATCAGGGCAAGGCCCGACTTCTCGGACGCCGTTATGCCCAGCTTGGACCTGTAGTTGCAGGTTACAGAGAATGGCGAAATGCCGAGGATGACCTGGCAGCGGCCAAGGAACTCGCGCAGAGCGATCCCGATTTTGAATCAGAAATTCCGGCTCTCCAAGAAACCTGCACCCAGGCCGCAGCAAAGTTGGAAGAACTGCTTCTTCCACGTGACCCCAATGACGACCGTGATGTCATTATGGAAATCAAGGCGGGTGCTGGCGGGGATGAGTCCGCCCTCTTTGCGGGAGACCTCTTGCGCATGTACTTGAGGTACGCGGAGAAACACGGCTGGAAGACTGAAGTGCTGGATGCCACCGAAAGTGATCTTGGCGGCTACAAAGATGTTTCCATCGCAATTAAATCTCGGGGCGTGCCTGAGCTAGGGAAGTCGCCTTACGCGCGATTGAAGTTTGAGGGTGGAGTCCATCGAGTTCAACGTGTTCCAGAAACGGAGTCACAAGGACGAATCCATACTTCCGCGGCTGGCGTTCTCGTTCTTCCTGAAGCGGAAGAGGTTGACGTTGAAATCAATATGAATGATCTGCGAATCGATGTTTTTCGGTCAAGTGGTCCTGGTGGGCAGAGTGTAAATACGACCGACTCGGCTGTGCGAATCACCCACATTCCCACTGGAATTGTCGTCTCCTGCCAGAATGAAAAGAGCCAACTGCAAAATAGAGAATCTGCGCTACGCATTTTGCGCGCTCGCATGCTGGCAGCAGCTCAAGAGGCTGCCGATGAAATTGCATCGGCTGAGCGCAAGAGCCAGGTGCGAACAGTTGATCGCAGCGAACGAATTCGTACCTATAACTATCCGGAGAATCGGATTAGCGATCACCGAGTGAACTTCAAGGCAAATAATCTAGATGCTGTTCTTGGGGGCGAACTAGACCCCATGATTCAATCTCTTCTTGACGCAGATAAGGCCGCTAAATTGGCTGCCACGGGAAAGTAAGCAGTTAGAGAACAATGGAAGTAAGAGATCAACTCAAAGAGGCAAAGAGCAAATTCCGCGCCTCAGGTATTAGTGAAGTTGATGCCGAGCACCTCTTTGCGCATATCCTGGGAATCTCTCGGATGGATCTGCACAACAGCATTAAAGTCGAAGAGGCTTGCTCGGAATTTGAAGATCTCATGGATGTTGAAGAGGATTTTCTTGCACTCTGTCAAAGGCGAGAGAGGGGCGAACCGCTTCAGTACATAACAGGAACTGCATATTTCTATAATCTCACTTTGGAAGTTGGTCCGGGTGTACTGGTGCCCAGACCTGAGACAGAACTACTAGTTGAGAGCATCTTGCAGCACCTCAAGTCTTCGAGGAAGCCGACAAGTGTGATCGATTTAGGTGCAGGTTCGGGCGCGATTGCTCTGGCTATTGCGACAGAAGAACCACTTGCCCGCGTTATCGCAGTTGAGAATGATGGCGCCGCCCTCGTATGGCTACGCAAGAATTGTGAGAGCGCAGATGTGGAAGTTCGCATCGTTGCCGAGGATGTTGCCACTGCTTTGCTGGGTGTTAAGGCCGACTTGGTAGTTGCAAACCCGCCCTACATTCCCAACGGTCAAATGTTGCCACGCGACGTTTTGGATTACGAGCCGCATGTAGCGCTCTTTGGTGGTGGGGAGGATGGGATGGAAATTCCCAGAAAATTCATCGACGCAGCTGCACGATTACTCAAACCTGGTGGACTTTTTGTCATGGAGCATGGAGAAGCGCAAACTGAAGCTGTAACCGCTAAATTGGCCGAGGATTTTGTAGAGGTCAAGACTCATGCGGACCTCAACGATCGACCACGATGGAGTAGCGCCTTGCGGAGAGCCCATGACTGAAAGAATTCAGATACTTCCCGAAGATCACGATGCGCAAGTATCGCAGGCGCTGAGTTGGATCCATTCAGGATATGTCATTGCGGCTCCACTGGAAAATGGTTACGTGTATTTGGCAGATGCATTCACGCACGACGCAGTTCGCTCTATGCATGTTCTGCGCGGAGATGACCTAGGTGTCGCAGCTCAGGTACTGATCGCTGGCATCGAAGTACTCCACGGGATCGCCAGAGAAGTTTCTTCCGACGCAAGGATGCTCATGAGCAATTTCTGGCCGGGTTCGCTTTCGTTCTACTTGCGACCCCAACAAGCCCTGTCATGGGATCTTGGTGATGGAAGGAGGCTAGATCAGATTTGTGTCCGAGTTCCGAAGGCGGGTTTTGTCCTCTCACTTCTCCGTAAGAGCGGGCCACTTGCAGTTGTGAGTGCTGCGAAGGCGGGTGGATCGCACATCTTGAACCCTGACATCATCGGAACTACAAGTCCGGCCTTAGCCGCAATATTTGATGGGGGCCAACTGAGCGCATCGTTGGGAAGCACCATCGTGTCAGATATCGAGACTTCACCAACTCTGATACGGGAAGGATTGATTACTCTGAAGGAACTCAGGGAACTTCTGCCTGATATCGGACGCGAAGATTCTGTAAATTGAAAAGTAACGCCTAGGCTATGGCCCATGCCTAACCTCAAAACCCCTTTTTATGGCCCAGATTTTGACCTGCTCTCTGAGCAAGACCCCGACATTGCGTCGATTCTCATCTCAGAATTGCATCGGCAGCAGAACGACTTGCAACTTATCGCCAGTGAGAATTTCACTTCGCGGGCAGTGCTGGCGGCTCTCGGATCGACGCTTTCAAATAAGTATGCCGAGGGGTATCCAGGCAAGCGGTATTACGGCGGCTGCGAAGAAGTGGATAAGGCCGAAAACCTAGCCATCGAGCGTGGCAAATCTCTTTTCGGTGCAGAGCACGCGAATGTGCAACCGCACTCTGGCGCAAGCGCAAACATTGCGGTTTATGCGGCCTTTACCAAACCTGGCGACACCATCCTTGCGATGTCCCTGCCACACGGAGGCCACCTCACACATGGATCCAAAGTTAATTTCTCCGGTAAATGGTTCAATGTCGTCTCATACGGCGTGCGTTCAGATACCGAATTAATTGATTACGATGAATTGCGCGACCTTGCCATAAAAAATAAGCCAAAGATGATCTGTACCGGCGCTACCGCGTATCCAAGTCTGATCGACTTCGCAACGGTTCGAGATATTTGTGACGAAGTTGGGGCAATCATGTGGGTCGATGCGGCTCACTTCATTGGATTAGTCGCTGGCAAGGCGATCCCATCGCCTGTTCCATATGCTGATGTAGTTTCATTCACAACACACAAAGTTCTGAGAGGTCCTCGCGGAGGAATGATTCTGTCAAAGGCGCAGCATGCCGCAGCCATCGATAAGGCAGTCTTTCCGGGAATGCAGGGCGGACCAATAATGTCGGCAGTGGCGGGAAAGGCAGTTGCTCTCAAAGAATGTGCAGAGCCTTCCTATCAAGAGTATGCACGAAATGTGATTTCCAATTGCCAGGTACTTGCCAAGTCTTTAGAAGATGAAGGGATGAGAGCGGTATCTGGTGGAACTCAGACGCACCTGGCTCTCATTGATATTCGCAGTACAAATGTGAATGGAAAAGTTGCAGATCAACGCTGCGGACTGGCAGGAATAGTTCTCAACAAGAACGCGATTCCTTTTGATCCAGAGTCTCCGATGGTCACAAGTGGAATTCGAGTCGGGTCTGCCGCCACGACGACCCAGGGTATGGGTCCGGCGGAAATGAAGACTATTGCCTCATTCATTGCCCGTGCCATCGCGAGCGAAGATGAGAGAGTCCTTGCGCAGATTCGTACTGAGGTGCATCAACTTACATCGCGCTTTCCGATCTACGCTGATTAGCAAGCAAGCCTGGTAGGAGATCATGCGCGTCTATCTTGTTACCTCACTGTTGGCGGCGGCGATCTGCTACATAGTCACTCCTTTTGTTAAAAAGGTAGCTGAGCATTTTGGAGTTGTGGCTCAGATACGCACACGAGATGTTCACACGCTTCCTACCGCCCGATGGGGTGGAGTGGCGATGTGGATTTCGATGGTGATCACATTTCTTATTGCCCGCCACTTAACTTTGGTTGAAAGCGCATTCGGACATGAGCTGCAGGGCATTTTCTTTGCATCAACATTCGTCATCCTGCTGGGAATGGCCGATGATCGTTATCAGTTAGATGCGCTTACCAAGTTGGCCGGACAGGCATTAGCCGCCGGCATCCTCCTTCTTTATGGGATTCAGATCTTATGGTTGCCCATTAATGGCGTGATGACTTTGCCTCCCAGCATTGGCCAAGCACTCACCGTATTGGTGGTCGTTGTCACCATAAACGCGGTCAATTTTGTGGATGGTCTCGATGGGTTGGCGGCAGGTATCGTGGCAATTGCGGGAGCTTCATTTTTTGCTTTCGCATATCTACTCGCAGTGGTGAACGGATTTAGTCGAGCTGGTTCTCCTTCCTTGATAACGGCCGTCATCGTCGGTGTCTGCATTGGTTTTCTTCCGCATAATTCTCACCCGGCAAGAATCTTCATGGGGGATTCGGGTTCGATGTTCTTAGGGCTGCTCCTGTCCGCTGCTGCGATCACTCTGACGGGTCAAGTAGATGCAAATGCAATCACCGCAGAAAATAAGGGACCAACTTTTCTTCCGCTCCTCCTTCCATTTGCAGTCTTGGCTATCCCATTAGTGGATCTAGTCCTGGCGGTCTTTCGGCGCGCCTTTTCGGGACGTTCCCCTTTCGCTCCCGACAAAGAGCACCTGCATCACCGTTTACTAGTAGCAGGAAATTCACATCAGCGAAGTGTTCTCATCATGTATTTCTGGACGGCCGCCATTGCAGTGCCCGCAACTCTCCTTGCTTTCCTGCCGCTATGGGTCGGCGTATTAACAGCGTTGGTGCTGATGGGAATTAGCATGGCGATTTCGCGACGTTGGATCGGTGGGCGCAGGGGAGAGGCTGACATCAGTCAATGAGGAAACTTACGGGCACGGACTCAAGTGATGAGGCAAATTTAATTCGCGGAGCGCTCATCCCCACTCTTGCAGTAGGAATTCTTGGAATAATTCTCGCCACGATTCTCCGTGGAAAATCTGGTTTATTTGCGGCGCTGCTGGCACAGCTTGTTGTTGTGATGTACTTCACTGTCCACATTGCGGTCTCTTCAATTTCCAGGAAATTGGACCCGATGACGACTTTTGCGTTGGCGATGTTCTCCTATTTCGCCAAGATTGCCTTTCTGGGCCTATTTCTCTGGATCTTGACTCGCTATACATCTCGATCCGAGATCGACCGCGCCAGTTTTGGAGTTGTTGCCATTGCGCTAACTGTGACCTGGTTGGGTGGGGAGATACGAAGTTTCTTAAAGCTGCAGATACATCTACCATTGCCGCAGGCTCAGATAAGTGAAAAACCAAAAATAGAGGAGAAATAGTGAAGAAAGATGAAGGTGCCGCCTGGTCAATCTTCGGTTATCTCCTTTCCGGACTCCTCTTCTGGGGCGGTGCTGGCTACTTCTTGGATAGATGGCTCAATACCCGTTACTTCCTGCTAGGCGGGCTGCTCCTTGGGGTTGGTGCGGCCATTTATCTCATCTGGCTCCGGTTTGGGAGGGAGTGAGGCGGCGCCTGCGCCGATTTCACAGGTAACAACCTTTGCCAATAAGGTTGCCCCGCTGGCGGAATCTTCCCAAAACGTTGGCGCCCTTAGGTCTATAGAAATATAAGGAGTGTGCGTGCGCACGTTGCACTTGTTGAGAACTGAAGGTGGCGGATTCGTCCCTCCGAGCACTAACGACTTCAACCTCCCTCCCATTTTCGGCAATAATGAATACACCACAAAACCTATTTTCTTGGTCTTTCTCTCGGTCATTCTTGTTTCAGTCTTCTTTATTCTGGCTTCACGTAAGGCCGCAGTAGTCCCTTCAAAATTACAGTTTGCGGGCGAAAGCATCTATTCCTTCATTCGCAACGACGTGGCGCGCGACAACATTGGCCATGAATTCATGCGCTTCGTGCCTTACCTGTTCACACTTTTCACCTTCGTCTTAACCAACAACATTTTTGGAATCGTCCCATTACTTCAATTCCCTTCCATGTCTCATGTGAGTTTCCCGTATGTATTGGCCGTGTTCACATTTGTCGTCTTCCACTATGTTGGAATACGAAAGCAGGGAATCCGCAAGTACCTCAAAGACATCATGTTTATGCCGGGTGTGCCAAAGGCTGCCTACATCCTTTTGACTCCTTTGGAATTGGCGACCTTCTTCATTGTCCGCCCACTCACACTTTCTCTCCGTCTTTTTGCAAATATGTTCGCGGGGCATTTGCTCCTTCTCGTTTTCATCTTGGGTGGGGATCATCTACTCAAGGGGGTCATTGGTTTGAAGTTGATCAGTCCTTTCGCCTTCGCATTCGGCATCGGTCTGACCTTCTTTGAATTCATGGTCCAAGTTCTGCAGGCGTATATCTTTACCCTGCTTACCGCACTCTACGTCGCCGGCGCCCTAGCCGACGAGCACTAACGAAATAAATCCCATCAAGCAGTTCGCTTGATTACTTGCTAGAAAGGTAAGAAAAATGACAGGCACACTCAACCTGGTCGGTTATGGCCTCTCTGCAATCGGACCCGCGATTGCTACCGGCATGATCTTCGCTGCTTACATCAGTGGCGTTGCACGTCAGCCAGAAGCACGTAGCGTTCTACAGCCAATCGCCTTCCTTGGATTCGCACTTGCTGAGGCACTTGCGCTCTTCGGTCTCGTTCTCGCGTTCGTTCTCTAAATTCTGACGATGCACTCAATTAATCTGGCAGCGGAGACTGTAGAGAAGATCAACCCTCTCATTCCGCATACCGCGGAGTTGATTGTCGGCTTTATCGCCTTCACTCTTCTCTTCCTTGTCATGAAATCCAAAGTCGTCCCAATGTTTGAAAAAGCATTCGTTGCACGTACCGAGGCCATTCAAGGCGGGATCGAGAAGGCAGAGAAGGCGCAGGTTGAGGCCGAGCGCGCTCTGCGTCAATACACTGAGCAACTTTCCAAGGCACGGGATGAGGCTCACTCACTTCGTGAAGATGCCCGTGCTCAAGGTGTTGCGATCATTGAAGAATTTCGTAGCAAAGCGCAGGAAGAGGCTGCTCGTATCACTGCCTCAGCGCACGCTTCCATTGAAGCCGAGCGCCAGCAGGCTGTCACGTCGCTTCGTAATGAAGTTGGAGCGCTCGCAGTCGAGTTAGCGTCCAAAATCGTTGGTGAGTCACTCGATGACCAGGCGAGAGCCTCACGCGTCGTTGATCGATTTCTTGATGATCTAGAAACTTCCAAGTAGAGCCGAGTACCAGGAGCGCAATGAGAGCACATTTCGGTGGGAGTAGCAGAGAATCCCTCAAGGTTTCTCGCTCGGCCATAGATGCTGCCGTAAAAGGGGCCACCCCTGAAGCGGCGTCCACTCTATGTACCGAACTCTTCTTCGCGGCGATGATTCTCGCGGGTTCTATCGGCCTACGCCGTGCAATCACAGATCCTTCGCGTGACAACGCTGCGAAAGCAACTCTTGTCACAGAGATTTTTGGAAAAACCGTGGATGCGAAGACGCTGGGGATTCTCACGACTATTTCCTCACTTCGCTGGTCTTCATCGGGAGATCTCGTCCAAGTGATCGAGCAACTAGCAATTGAGGCTGAAGCATCGGCAGCCAATATGGGAAACGAACTAGATCGTGTTGAGGATGAATTCTTCACAACATCACAGGCAATATCTCAATCTTTCGATCTTCGAAAAGCACTTCTGGTTCCGGATGCGGTAGATGCAAAAGGCGCACTTATACAAGGACTGCTGGGGAAGAGCGCGACGGCATCGACCATTAAATTGGTGATTCATCTGGTCAATAATCTTCGCGGGAGAAGTATTGAAGCCGCCTTTGACGATTACCTTCACGCGCTCGCAGCGCGCCGCAACCGCGTTATCGCCCATGTTCGGGTTGCTGCGGCTCTAAGTGATGCACAACGCGATCGACTTGTCACCGTTCTGACCGCTCAAGTAGGTCAGCCAGTGCGGGTGAACCTTGAGATCGACCCAACCATTGTTGGGGGAGTAAGCGTGATGTTTGGCGATGAAATCGTCGATGGAACTATCAGTAATCGAATAGCGGATGCCGGACGAGCTCTCGTCGGCGTACACGCTTAAAGAAATTATTTAACCGACCGATAAGGGAGAAGAAGATGGCCGAACTGCAGATCCGACCAGAGGAAATTCGCGATGCGCTTGCGAATTTCGTGAAGTCGTACGATCCAGGAGTCGCTGCACGTGATGAGGTCGGAACCGTCACGCAGGCAGGCGATGGAATCGCCCGTATCGAAGGACTTCCTTCAACAATGGCCAACGAACTTCTCCAGTTCGAAAATGGCACATTAGGTCTGGCTCTCAACCTCGACGTCCGCGAAATCGGTGTCGTTATTCTCGGTGACTACTCCGGAATCGAAGAAGGCACATCAGTTCGTCGCACCGGAGAAATTCTCTCTGTGCCAGTTGGAGATGCATTCCTCGGACGTGTCGTTGATCCACTCGGTCGCCCCATTGACGGCAAGGGTGAAATTAAAGCCGATGCCCGCCGTATTCTTGAATTGCAGGCGCCTTCGGTCGTTCAGCGTCAGCCAGTTAAGGAGCCATTGGCTACTGGTATTAAAGCCATCGATGCGATGACTGCTATCGGTCGCGGACAGCGCCAGTTGATCATTGGTGACCGGCAGACCGGAAAGACCGCGGTTGCCGTCGACACCATCATCAACCAACTTGAAAATTGGAAGACTGGAGATCCAAAGAAGCAGGTGAAGTGCATTTACGTTGCCATTGGTCAGAAAGGTTCGACCATTGCATCTGTGAAGGCATCTTTGGAAGAGGCTGGCGCAATGGAGTACACAACCATTGTTGCCTCTCCTGCTTCTGACCCAGCCGGCTTCAAGTACCTCGCTCCATACACTGGCTCTTCAATCGGCCAGCACTGGATGTACGCGGGCCAGCATGTACTCATTGTTTTTGATGATCTTTCAAAGCAGGCGGAGGCTTACCGCTCGGTCTCGCTCTTGCTCCGCCGCCCACCAGGGCGCGAGGCGTACCCAGGAGATGTCTTCTACTTACACTCCCGCCTTCTCGAGCGTTGCGCAAAGCTTTCCGATGAACTCGGCGGCGGTTCTATGACCGGCCTTCCAATCATCGAAACCAAGGGAAATGACGTCTCCGCGTTTATCCCTACCAACGTAATTTCTATTACTGACGGACAGTGCTTCTTGGAGACCGACCTCTTCAACGCAGGTGTGCGCCCGGCGATCAACGTGGGTGTTTCAGTATCTCGTGTAGGTGGTTCTGCACAGACGAAGGCGATGAAGAAGATCGCCGGACGTCTACGTCTTGACCTGGCACAGTTCCGCGAACTCGAAGCATTTGCCGCTTTCGGTTCAGACCTTGACGCTGCATCCAAGGCACAACTTGAACGTGGTGCGCGTATGGTCGAACTCTTGAAGCAGGGTCAGTACTCGCCTTACTCACTTGAGAAGCAGATTGTCTCAATCTGGGCCGGTACTTCTGGTCAACTCGACGATGTTGCAGTTGCAGACATTCGGCGTTTCGAGACCGAGCTGCTTGATTTCATTGCGCTTGAGCGGAAGTCAATCTTCGACGTGATTTCAGAGACCAAGGAACTCAAGGATGACACTGTCACCGCTCTTGAAGAAGCAGTCACAATGTTTAAGTCCCGCTTTGTTTCCTCTGCTGCAAAGGTTGTCTATGACAAGCCCGTTGACGCACTTGAGGGTGAAGTGAACGAGCAAGTGACCAAATACGTTGCGCCGGCGGTAAAGAAGTAAACAATGGGTGCCCAACTACGCGTTTATCGCCGCCGAATGCGTTCGGTCAAGGCGACTAAAAAAATTACGAAGGCCATGGAGCTGATTTCGGCCTCTCGTATTGTCAAGGCGCAGCAAAGAGTTTGGGCCTCTACTCCGTATGCAAACGAGTTGACTCGTGCGGTATCTGCATTGGCCACGTATTCCTCTACTGACCATCCATTGACAACTGCAGAGGAAAATCCACAACGCGCTGCCGTTCTGATCATCTCTTCAGACCGTGGTATGGCTGGTGCATATTCAAATAACGCGATCAAAGAGGGCGAGCAACTTGCGACCCTTCTGAGGGAGCGTGGTTTGGAAGTGCGCCCGTACTTAGTGGGACGCAAGGCCGTGAATTACTACAAGTTCCGCAACCGCGATGTTGCTGGATCATGGACGGGTTTTTCCGATAGTCCGGCTTATGAAAACGCAAAGGAAGTTGCTGACGCGCTTATCAAGGCGTTCGTTGCGGATGCGTCGAGTGAGGACTACGGAATCGATGAGATCCACATTATTTATACCGAATTCCAGTCGATGATGACCCAGACCGCAATGGCAAAGCGGATGCTGCCTCTTGAGGTCGTCGAGAGTGACGCACCGATTCCTGAGGGCCTGCTGCCAATGTACGAGTTTGAACCAGATGCCACCAGCGTGCTGGATGCACTCCTACCTCGATATATCGAGGCACGAATCTTCAACGCGATGCTGCAGTCAGCTGCTTCCGAGCATGCTGCTCGCCGTCGTGCGATGAAGTCAGCGACTGACAACGCTGATGATTTAATCAAGTCGCTGACCCGACTTGCGAACGCGGCTCGTCAGGCCGAAATTACCCAGGAAATCAGTGAAATTGTTGGCGGCGCAGACGCGCTCGCCTCGGCTAGTGCAGGGAGTGAATGATGTCGACAGTAACCGGAAAAGGTCGAGTAGCACGCGTTATTGGACCGGTGGTGGATATTGAATTCCCCGCCGACTCAATGCCATCGATCTTTAATGCACTACACGTTGATGTGACCATGAATGGTCAGACTCGTATGTTGACGATGGAGGTTGCTCAACACATCGGAGACAACCTCGTGCGCGCCATCTCGATGCAGCCAACTGACGGCATGGTTCGTGGCGCTGAAGTGAGCGACACCGGCTCTGCGATCTCAGTGCCAGTCGGTGATGTCACTAAGGGGCACGTCTTCAACACACTTGGCGAGTCACTTGATGTTCCGACAGCATCTCTCGATATCAAAGAGCGCTGGCCAATTCACCGTAATGCACCAGCATTCGATCAACTTGAATCAAAGACTGAAATGTTCGAGACCGGCATTAAGGTCATCGACCTACTCACACCATATGTAAAGGGCGGAAAGATCGGCCTCTTCGGTGGTGCCGGTGTTGGTAAGACCGTTCTTATTCAGGAAATGATCTACCGGGTAGCTGAAAACTTCGGTGGTGTCTCCGTATTCGCTGGTGTTGGAGAGCGTACTCGTGAAGGTAACGACCTCTTCTTGGAAATGACCGAGACCGGCGTTATCAATAAGACCGCCTTGGTCTTCGGGCAGATGGACGAGCCACCTGGGACCCGTCTTCGTGTTGCGCTCTCTGCGCTCACGATGGCTGAGTATTTCCGCGATGTTCAGAAGCAGGACGTTCTGCTCTTCATCGACAACATCTTCCGCTTTACTCAGGCAGGTTCTGAAGTATCAACCCTTCTCGGCCGTATGCCATCTGCGGTTGGTTACCAGCCAACACTTGCCGATGAAATGGGCCAGCTTCAGGAGCGCATCACTTCTACTCGTGGTCACTCGATTACATCGATGCAGGCTATTTACGTGCCTGCCGATGACATCACCGACCCAGCTCCTCACACGACCTTCGCTCACTTGGATGCGACCACAGTTCTCTCTCGTCCAATTTCCGAATTGGGTATTTATCCTGCGGTAGATCCACTTGATTCAACTTCGCGTATTTTGGATCCTCGCTACATTGGCGAGCACCACTTCCGAGTTGCCAACCGGACCAAGCAGATTCTTCAGCGTTACAAGGACTTGCAGGACATCATCGCGATCCTTGGTATCGATGAACTCTCTGAAGAGGATCGCATTCTCGTTGGACGCGCTCGCCGCATCCAACGTTTCCTTTCCCAGAACACCTTCGTCGCCAAGGTCTTCACCGGTCTTGACGGTTCGTTCGTTCCACTCACCGAAACCATTGAAGCTTTCGAAGCACTTGCAGATGGAAAGTACGATCACGTTCCAGAACAAGCTTTCTTTATGTGCGGTGGTCTCGAAGATGTTGAGCGCCGGGCTGCTGAATTGGCCAAGGGTTAATAGATCATGTCTGAAGGTGTACTTGGAGTAGAACTCGTAACTCCAGAAGCAAGGGTGTGGTCAGGTCAGGCCAGAATGGTTTCTGCACGTACCGTAGAAGGTGACCTGGGAATACTTCCAGGTCACGAGCCATTATTTGGTGTACTAGTCGATGGACGAGTAAGTATTAAAGACGTCGAAGGCGCCGTGACAGAATTTGAAGTTCACGGCGGCTTTCTTTCTGTGTCGAATAACCGCGTATCGATCCTGACCGAGAGCACTAACTAGCGCAAACTAAGTATTGGATTCACTCCTTCACGTAGGACAGTTTTTCACTCACTTTCCCGTTCCGCACGCGCATCACATCCACCCCTCTTAAATAGCCGTCTTCCCAGGTGTATCGCCAACGGACGACACATCGCCAACGCGATTTAACTCCAGATGTTGTCACCGCGAATTGTTGCATCAGCGCCGCCATCAATGTAGATCGTCTGACCAGTTGTATGGGTGTTCTCCTCACTGGTAAGCCAGGCAAGCAGATAAGAAACTTGCCGGGCTTTGAGGTAGTGGTTGAGCGGCATGGGAATCATCGCATCCATAGCGGTTCTGGACTCTTCAGTGGCAATCAATCCTGCGACCATCGGGGTCTCGACAATTCCGGGTCCGACGGCATTGAGTGGGATCCCTGCCCCCGCCCATTCCGGCTTGATGCACTCACGACGAATCCAACGACTAAGTGCGCGCTTAGTTGAACCATAAATCAGCCCCGCAGTTTTGGGCCCTTGATCAACTAGCCCTTGCGCAATTAGTAAGGCCCGCGCCTCATCATCGGCGAGCATTGCATCGACTAATTCAGAAGAAATGGGAAATAGGGACGCCATCGAACTTGGTATGGCGACTCTTGGCGCCGAACTATTTTTCAGAGTTGGGAGGAGCTCAGTGAGAAACTCAGTGACTCCGAAGAAATTGACGGAAACAGTCGGGGCAATTGAATACACCAATCCAGCGCAAGGGATGACACCATCAATGCTTCCTCCGCTCAGTTTTATGGCGCTCCTTGCAGCATCTATGCGTCCGATGGAGGTACTCAGATCGGCGCTGATGTCGGAGTTATGAATATCCACTCCAATTACTTTGGCACCACGTTCCTTAAGCAAGGCCGAAGTCGCCGCTCCAATTCCAGAGGCAGCGCCTGTAATTACATATGTTCTTGTCACCGTGACGACCCTTCTCGGTTGCATAGCACTGGGAACTGGCAAAAAATCATGGCAGCAGTGCCCTCTGCGCCAAGCCAAGCATGAGCGCAGCAACTTCATTGCGTCGCTGATTAGATTTCAGTCGTGGAGTTGAGTTGAGTAAACCAAAGACTGCGTGCGCCATTGTGCGAGCGGTCTCTGGTGTTTCATTTCGCCGCACGAGTTGTATTTGATCTACCCAGAGTTCGACATATCTGCGTTGCAGGCGACGAACCTGTCGGGCATCATCTTCTTCGAGATTACTAAAGTCGCGCTCGTGGACTCTGATGAGATCCGGATAGGTGATTGCGAATTCGACGTGACGTTCGATCAAAGCGGAGAGAGTTTGCTGCGGATCGAGATTCTCCTCGATCACTTCAGTCGCCCCTTCGAGCAGTGACTTGCTAACGGTAATGAGCATCTCCCCGAGCAAGGCACTTTTCGTGCGGAAGTGCCGGTACATCGAGGGACCGGTGAGGCCGACCGATTCGCCTAGTTCCTCAACGCCAACGCCATTAAAACCCTTGGCGGCAAAGAGCGCAGCTCCGCTTTCAAGAAGACGCTCACGAGTCCCCATTTTTCCTCCAAATCAAAAAGTCGCCTCGAGGTCTTCCAATCTCGGTGCCCAAGCGACTATCCTAACAATGTTAATGAACACTAACAGTAGCGGAGGATCATGAGTTTTCCACGACTATTGACGACGATCGATCTGCGAGAGCCTTCCTTCCGCCAAAAGACTGCTGCGTTCCGAGATCTTATCGACGAGTTCACCACGCGCATGGCCCGCGCTGCCCTCGGGGGTCCAGAAGGCACGCGCATTCGCCATCAAGATCGCGGAAAGTTGCTGCCGCGAGATCGCGTGACTCATCTTCTGGATCCAGGTTCGCCATTCCTTGAGCTCTCACCGCTGGCTGCGAATGGCATGTACGACGATGAGGCACCAGGCGCAGGATTGATCACGGGTATTGGCATCATCAGCGGCCGCGCAGCAATGATTATTGCAAATGATGCGACGGTAAAAGGTGGAACGTATTACCCCATGACAGTGAAGAAGCATCTACGTGCGCAAGATATTGCATTTGAGAATCGCCTCCCGTGCATTTACTTGGTTGATTCGGGTGGGGCCTATCTTCCGTTGCAACATGAGGTATTTCCAGACCGAGAACATTTCGGTCGGATATTTTTCAACCAAGCACGATTGAGTGCAGCAGGAATTCCACAAATCTCTGCAGTACTCGGCGCCTGCACTGCGGGAGGTGCATATGTTCCCGCTATGAGCGATGAGAACGTAATCGTTGCGGGGCAGGGTCACATTTTCCTAGCTGGCCCACCGTTGGTTAAAGCTGCAACCGGCGAAGAAGTATCAGCAGAGGATTTGGGTGGCGGAGCAATGCACTCGCGCATCTCGGGAGTTACTGACCACTTGGCCGAGAGCGAGGGTCAGGCGCTCATAATTATTCGCTCAATCGTTTCCACGCTTCCCAAAGGCGTAAGTTGGATAACGCCAAATTCAGAGGTGGAGCCGCCGCTGTACAGCGATGAGGAAATTCTCGGCATCGTGCCAACTGATACGCGAACGACTTACGATGTTCATGAGGTTATCGCCAGAATCGTAGATGGAAGTCGATTCCTCGAGTTCAAGGCGGAGTTTGGCGAAACGCTGGTCACGGGTTTCGCGCATATTGACGGATTCTTAGTTGGAATCATTGCCAATAACGGTGTCCTCTTCAGCGAATCCGCCCAGAAGGGCGCTCACTTTATTGAAATCTGCGACCAGCGGAAGATTCCCCTGGTATTCCTGCAGAATATTTCTGGTTTTATGGTCGGCCGCGAATACGAGACCGGCGGTATCGCCAAACACGGCGCCAAAATGGTGACGGCGGTGGCCTGCGCCCGAGTGCCGAAATTCACCGTGATTATCGGCGGCTCTTTTGGCGCGGGCAACTACTCCATGTGCGGGCGATCATACGATCCGCGTTTTCTCTGGATGTGGCCCAATGCTCGCATTTCGGTGATGGGTGGGGAGCAAGCTGCTTCGGTTCTCGCCACTGTAAAAAAGGACCAACTTGCGGCAAAAGGCGAGCAGTGGACCTCGGAGGAGATTGAGGAATTCAAGGAGCCAATCCGCGCAAAGTATGAGAAAGAAAGCAGCGCTTATTTCTCAACTGCCCGGCTTTGGGACGATGGAATTATCGATCCGCGAGATACTCGGCGAGTCCTATCGCTCGCTCTATCTGTCTCTGGTCTTTCACCATTGCCGGCAAGCTCTTTCGGAATTTTTCGGATGTAATGGTGTTTGAAAAAGTTCTTATTGCCAATCGCGGAGAGGTTGTCCTCCGGATCAATGAAACATTGGAGCGACTTGGCATTGACGCTGTCGGCGTCTATACCCAGCACGATCGCGATTCACTGCATGTCGCGCGAATTTCGGAAAGTTATCTTCTAGATGATCTACAACAGAGTGGGTACCTCGATATCCAACAGATAATTGCGGTCGCCTTGGCCAGCGACTCTCAAGCCATCCATCCCGGCTACGGATTCCTCGCAGAGAACGCGCAGCTCGCGAAAGCATGTCAGGAGGCAGGGCTCATCTTCATCGGCCCACCAGCGCACGCAATGACTGCAATGGGCGAAAAGATCTCAGCACGAGATTATGCGATGAGAGCAGGAGTCCCCGTCGTGCCTGGCATTGGTGAATCTTCCATGTCGAACGCAGAGTTACTGGACGCGTGTCGTGATTTGCAATTCCCTTTGCTAGTCAAACCTGCCGCCGGGGGTGGCGGAAAAGGTCTCCATGTTGCTCACGACTTAAATGAACTACGCGAAGTACTTCCGAGCGCGCGTCGTGAAGCGAAAACCGCATTTGGCGACGAGAGCCTGCTTGTTGAGAAGTATCTTCTGCATGCCCGGCACATCGAGTTTCAAGTTGTGGCTGACAACTATGGAAATAGCACGCATTTAGGAGAGCGGGAATGTTCGTTGCAGCGACGCCATCAAAAAGTTGTAGAAGAAGCACCGGCACCGCGGTTTTCGGAGAGCAATCGCGAGATCATGGGCGCCGCAGCAGTGGCTTTGACGTCGGCCATCGGCTACCAGAACTTAGGCACCATTGAATTCCTGGTCGATGCCGATGCTCCCGAAACTTTTTACTTCATGGAGATGAACACGCGCCTGCAAGTGGAACACCGAGTTACCGAGATGATCACTGGGTTGGATCTGGTCGAGTGCCAACTGCGTTTGGCCGCAGGCGAGCGGTTAAACGATGCAATACCGACGAGCGGATTCGTCGGACACGCCATCGAGGCGCGCATTTATGCCGAGGACGCCTTCAACGATTTTCTTCCAACCGGCGGAGTCGTGGGCAGATTCAAGCCAGCCAAAACGTCCCACACCGTGACAGATTCGGCAATCAAGGATGGCGCAATCATTTCATCTTCATTTGACCCAATGCTCGCCAAGGTCGCCTGCTGGGGCAAAGACCGACCTTCTGCCCTCGAAAGTTTGCGAGAGGCACTCAGTAATACGGTCCTACTTGGCGTCACCACAAATATCGACTTCCTCATCCAGCTTTTACGCCTGAGCGACATTGAAGAATCCAACTACGGCACAAAATTCCTCGAGGCACGCGCGCTCGAACGTGCTCATCCATCACCGGCAGTCCTAACTGCATACGCGGCGATAGCAGCCTCTTCTTCGAAAGTAGCATCCTGGCAGGCAGACGGATGGCGTCTTAACGGTATGCCGCACGCGACGATCGCGGCGTATATCGACGGCGTCCGTCATGATGTGCCAACGGGTACTCACTCAACTCTGGTGGTGGACTCGTACCGAGACGATGATAACTACTGGCTTCACCATCGATCTTTTGGTACGTGGCTCATCAAAGAGGCGAATGAGCGGCGTATTTCCAAAGATCGACTGAGCGATGAAATCGTGAGTCCGATGCCGGGGGTGGTGATCGCATTGAATGTGGCCATTGGCGATGAAGTAACACTCGGCGATCCACTTGTTGTTATCGAAGCAATGAAAATGGAACACATTGTTCGCGCCAGGCACTCTGGCCACGTTCTGCACTGCAACGTGACTTTGGGTGCCAATGTGCGAGTGGGGCAGCTATTACTCGAGGTGGTGGAGGATGTTTGATCGCAGCCAATTGCCTAAAGCAGTCACCGTTTATGAAGTTGGACCGCGGGACGGGTTGCAGAACGAGAGCGTGGTTCTACCTACTGCAGTGAAAGCAGAGTTGATCAAACGCCTTGCAGGCGCTGGAATTCCCGCAATCGAAGTCGCCAGTTTCGTCCGGCCTGATGTCGTCCCTGCTTTAGCAGATGCCGAAGAACTATTAGCCGAGTTGGCGCCACTGCTTGCGAAACATCGGATGAGTGCATTGGTTCCGAATCAACGAGGACTTGACCGTGCAATAAAGGCGGGTGTGCAAGAGATCGCAGTATTCGCCAGTGCGACCGAGTCGTTTGCAAAGGCGAACCTCAACAACACAGTTGCGGGTTCGCTGGAAATCTTCCGTCCCGTCATCAAGCAAGCACGAGACGCAGGTCTTCGAGTACGTGGATATATCTCGATGTGCTTCGGCGATCCTTGGGAAGGGAAGGTGAGTACAGATCAAGTAGTCGATGTGGCGGAGAGACTATTCGCAGATGGAATCACCGAACTCTCATTGGGTGACACGATCGGAGTCGCAACACCCGGTGATGTCATAGATCTGCTAGACGCATTAGAGGCTCGCGGTATCGCGCGCTCACTCCTTGCAGTGCACTTTCATGACACCTACGGCCAGGCTCTCTCGAACACACTCACTGCACTTATGGAAGGCATCACAACTGTTGACTCCTCCATCGGAGGCCTGGGCGGATGTCCGTTTGCCAAAAGCGCGACAGGAAACCTTGCTACCGAGGATCTCGTCTGGCAATTACACGGACTCGGAATCTCCACGGGGATCAACTTCGAAGCACTACTTGACACGAGTCGCTGGCTTCGTGACACGAGCGGACTGGCGATCCGATCAAAAACTGCAATCGCATTGATGGATAACAACGAAATGGCGGAAAAGAAATGAATTCAGTCTTAATGCAATTGTCCGAGGATCATCAGACTCTGGCGAAAACTGTCCGAGAGTTCGCCAACAACGTTCTCGCTCCCGTAGCAGCCAAGCACGACAGGGAGCAATCCTTTCCATACGACGTGATTAAAAAGATGGGGGCGATGGGAATTTTCGGTCTGCCCTTTCCCGAAGAAGTGGGTGGGATGGGCGGGGACTTTCTTTCGCTCTGTCTAGCAATTGAGGAGTTGGCTCGTATCGATCAGAGCGTGGCCGTCACCGTCGAGGCGGGAGTCGGTCTGGGTTCGATGTTGATTTATCGAACGGGAACCGATGAGCAGAAGAAGAAATTCCTTCCAGCTCTCCTCAGCGGTCAAGCACTTGCCGGATTCGGCCTGACCGAGCCGGACGGCGGCAGCGATGCCAGCGGTCTGCGCACGACTGCGCGGCTAGAAGGCGATGAGTGGGTCATAAATGGCTCTAAAACGTTCATCACCAATTCAGGCACGTCGATCACCTCTTTGGTCATCGTCGCCTGCATAACTGGAACGAAGCCCGATGGAACCAAGGAACTCAGCACGATAATCGTTCCAAATGGAACACCTGGCTTCGTCGTCGAACCTTCCTATCTCAAGGTCGGCTGGCATGCCTCTGATACACATCCGCTCTCGTTCACCAACGTTCGCGTACCAGCTAGCAATCTCTTAGGTGAGCGTGGACGGGGTTACGCCAATTTTCTCCAGGCTTTGGATGAGGGGCGCATCGCAATCGCAGCCCTTGCCGTAGGAGCGGCACAAGGATGCATTGATGAATCCGTACGCTATGCCAAAGAACGCAAAGCGTTCGGAAAAACGATCGGCGAGTATCAGTCAATTTCCTTCAAAATTGCAGAAATGGAAGCGCGCACGCACGTTGCGCGCCTTGCTTATTACCATGCGGCTTTCCTGATGGCGGCAGGCAAAGATTTTAAGACCGAAGCATCCATCGCCAAATTAGTAGCAAGTGAAGCCGCAATGGATAACGCCCGTGCCGCCACGCAGATATTTGGAGGCTACGGATTCATGGATGAATACTCTGTTGCTCGACATTATCGTGACTCTAAGATTCTGGAAATCGGCGAAGGAACCAGCGAAGTGCAGAAAATTCTGATCGCCCGCAGCCTGGGATTGAATGCGCAATGAGTACAAACGATGCGTTGCTTTACGAAGTCTCTGATGGCATAGCCACCATCACGATTAATCGACCGGATTCACGCAATGCCCTTAACGCCGCTGTCCGTAACGGCATCAGCTCGTCACTTGACTCGTTCAATAGGAATGATCGGGCAAAAGTTCTGATCATCACTGCCACAGGTAACATCGCATTTAGTGCCGGAGCAGATCTGAAAGAAATGTCCGAAGAACATCTCACTATTCCGCCCGACGATTTCATTTCTGATTTAGCTAGTCACAAACCAGTTATTGCCGCTGTAAATGGAGCTGCCCTAGGCGGCGGCTTCTTTCTCGCCCAAAGCGCCGATCTCGTCGTGGCCGCCAGTCATGCGACCTTCGGAATTACTGAGGCACGCTACGGTCGAGGTGCACCCTGGGCTGCTCCACTTCCGCTGCTGATTTCGCCGCGGATCGCCCTCGAACTTCTCATGACTGCGCAACCCATCTCTGCCTTCAGAGCCCAGAATGTGGGTCTGGTCAACTTTGTCGTTCCTTCCGGAGAACTAAGTTCCACGAGCCGAGCCCTTGCAGAACAAATCGCCGCTAATGCTCCGCTCTCAGTGGCTGCCGGCAAAGCCATGGTGCGCGGCACCCTTCAGTCGATTCTTGGAGATGGGCGTCAACGAGCGAACGAAATTTGGAATCCGGTTTATCTCAGCGAGGACGCGCAAGAAGGACCTCTAGCATTTAAGGAAAAACGCTCGCCTCGCTGGCACGGTCGTTGATCGGGAGTAGGAGACTTGTTCTAGGTTTCAAGCATAAGAGTTTGAGGTTCGAATCCCTCCGGGCGCACATTTGGCTAATTGTCGGCCTTGAATTCCATCCGATATTCGATTTCCTCCAAGACGAAATCTCCACGTTGATCGATTTTGCTTCTTCCAGTTGATTTCCAGCCGTGAGATTCATACCAAGCTCGTGTGCGTAAGTTCCCTTCAAGTACCCATAGAACCGCACATGGGAATCCCTGCGCCATAAGGTTTTGAATGCCCGCGCGCATTAAGGCGACTCCAATGCCACGACCCTGCATGTTAGGGCTAACATAAATCGCGAACACCTCACCTTGATTCGAAAGGTCGCCTTCCCTTTCTGCACCTATACCGATGAAACCAACGATTTCCTCGCCAATTTCTGCGATGAATGTATGGGTATTAGGCAAGGGAGTTTCAATGTTCTTAGTCCAATTGACAGTCCTTTGCTGCACACTTAGACCTTGAAGAAAGGAATCGGGTATCAACCCGAGATATGCACTTTGCCAGGTGTAAACATGAACTTTTGCAATGCCTTCTGCATCCTCAATCAAAGCAGGGCGGATTCGAAGTTCGTCCATGCTTGATTATGGCGGGTCACAGAGCTTAACTCGAGACAGACATGGTCGATTCCCAGCATCCAGTTTCGTCTCCTCGGACGTACGGTCTAAAGTAATGAGATGCGCCAGACTCTCTTCCACTGTGTGGATGGTGATTGCGCGTGAGTACTTACCAATGGATCGAGTCTGAAGTCCCAAAAGGCTTAGAAATTCGCCAAGTTTATGGATTCATCTTTAATTTTGATGGGCGAATCCTTCTGCTGGAAGACAGAGGAAAGTACAACCTTCCGGGTGGCAAACCTGAAAACGACGAGAGTATGTCCCAAACTCTCATTCGAGAGGCCGAAGAAGAAGTACAGATAACGATTGCCTCTCTCAATTATCTGGGGTATCAACTCATCACAGTTGATGAGGAATTTGCTCAAGTGCGATTGGTCGGCTTGATCGATCAAATAACCCCAAGCGCGTCTGATCCGAGCACTGGGAGGAAGTACGCGAGACTATGGGTTCCACCCATCCATACGAATGATTTGCTCAATTGGGGAGAATCAGGACGTCAGCAGATAACGACGGCAATTGCGGCGGCTGCAAGACTTGGAGTGACTTGGGACGGATCTCCCCGTGAATACATCGAGATTAACTAGCTCTTTCCGCATTGGAAAGATGGATACCCGTGCCCAGTTTCATTTCGCCGAGCGCACTTTGTCGCGAATTCAATGAGAGATTGCAAGAGACTGCCCCACTTCACCCTCCTGCTGGGTAGACTTTTTTGGTGACTTTTCATCAGGGCACAAACGGCAGAGTGGCTGTGTTGCTACCTGGCCGAAGCTACTCGCCACACCACCCGCTCTTTTATTACGCATGGAATGTGCTATTAACTAAAGGATGGTCCGTGGAAGAAGTTTGGTGGAAACCAGACGATCTCCTTTCCGAGGAGGCTCTTATTGGAAGAGTGAAGACGACGCTAGACAAATTCTCTAGCCAGGTTCCTCTTGTTGTTGGTAAGTCTCTAGGTTCGCTCGCCTTACCTTTAGTGATTGAACGTGGTTTGCCGGCGATCTGGCTCACGCCACTCCTAAATAGGCCTGAATTAGTTGAAGCCTTATCACGCGTAACAAGCAAGACCTTATTGGTTGGCGGGACTGCCGACGATTCATGGAATGGCGATATCGCAAAGGCGAGTGGCCAGCAAGTCCTAGAATTGCTTGACGCAGACCACGGTTTGGAAATACCGGGAGATCCCTTGGCTTCCGTAGGACTCCTAAAAGAAATCGTGGTGGCCATAACGTTATTTGTGGAGAACCTCTAAAGACAGAGCGGATTGCCAGTGCCCAGTTTCATTCCCTTGAGCGCACAAAACGTCGGTCCATCGAATAGAACTAACACCTTTAGGTTTTCCAATTAGGAAGATGTGATTAGATATTTAGCGGGGCAACCCACCATTCAGATGCGATAGATAAAGAAGACCTACCTAATGCTTTTCTCTTCGGTTCATCAACGTGCCCGCAAACCACTACCATTTGAACAGCACCTTTCGAGATGGCCACTTTTCCAACTTGATTGAGCAAATCTATTCCGACGGTTTCCCATAAATCACTCTTACTGACAACGAAATCGTCTATAGAACAAGTTAAACCGCCTGGATTGTAAACAGGAGGGGCGGGAACTAAGCGACCACTGACAAAACCAACCAATTTGTTCTCCGTGGTTGCAACAAGGGTAATTACTTCAAAATCCATAATCTGATTGGATAAGTAGTCTCGTTGTTGAGCGATTGCGTCAGGTGCTCCGCGCCAAAAGACTGGCTGGTAGGTCTCGTATTCAAGCCGCTTGGTACTTGCTAAATTCAGGATTTCATTCAAATCGTTATCCTCGGCTGGCCGAATTATCGTGGCGCTCACGCAACATCGCTCATTTCAGAATGTCGAGGAGCTTCATTGGAGTCCATAGACGAATACTTGCATATGGACGGGTAAGAGAAGGAACCATCTGAGGGAAACGGCCGATTCCCAGTGCCCAGTTTCATCCCTTCTGGCGCACTTTCCAACGAGGTTTTGCAGCATGACCCTTTACGCACACGCTCTCAAGCTTGTGCCTAGGCGCCTAAATGTTCAGCGTGGAAATGAGATAAGAAGTCATCCATCATTGGATATTATACGTTCTCTGTTGACGACCAAAATACCTGGACCTATTGTTCCTTGATGCAGTCCAAATCCACCTCCTCAAAAAGAATGATCGTTGCTCGAGCTTTTTTCACGGGCTTAGCTTTGGGGACAATCGCTCGACTCTGGATGCGATGGATATCTACTGATCCCGAATTTACTTGGAGCGGGACTATTTTTATAGTTGGCGCGTTTACAATTTTCTTTACAGCCCAATCATTGGTTTTGGTTCTTCGTGGCAGCACTTCAAGTCGACGAAGAAGTGGCATATTGCGCGCAGGAGGGCTGGTCTTTACCTTGCCAATCTTTACGGCTGCTGGCGGAATTATGTTTCCTACTGTTGCTCTAGCATCTTTTGCACTTTGGGGTGGCATTCTGCAGAAACGAGGACGAGTCTTCTCGTTGGCCCTAAGTCTTATAATTCCTATAATAATTTCTAAAGATATCGTCGTGGATTTCGGGTGGACCTTTGCCACCGTGGGTCGGATTTTACTTTTCTTCTCGATTTATACTTTAGTAATTTTCGCCACGCGTCCAACGTTGAGTCCTAGTCAACGATCTGGCGAGGAGCGAAAAGGCTCTTTAAGTCGTAAACAAAAGGTAATGATTTCCGTAGGCATTTTGGTTGTCGTGGCTCTGTTAAGGTTATTTATGTTTGGCATATCAGGCGATTGACCGAAGACGTTTGAATTTAGTCACCGTTTGCGTAAATCGGTCGTTAATTGAAATGTGCGACGGATTCCCAGTGCCCAGTTTCATCTCTTCAGTTGCACTTTCTCTTTCCATTAATTAGAAAGCTGACTCGGCAAGACGCTCGGGAAATTTCAGACTCACACTAAGAGTTGAGAAGGTTCTTGCAACATCCCTGCAATGTCAGCCAGAAATTTCGAACCTTGGGCGCCATCGACGAGCCGGTGATCGAAGGACAACGCGAGCGTTGTCACTTGCCGCACCGCAATCTCGCTATTGATTACCCATGGACGATCGACAACTGCACCTAGCGAGACGATTGCTGATTCACCGGGTGGCATGATTGGAGTTCCGGCATCGATGCCGAAGACACCGATATTGGTGATGGACATAGTCCCACCCGCCATCTGCGCCGGTACGGTCCGACCCTCTCGTGCCGCCTCGATTACAACGGCGATGGCCTGAGCGAGTTCTTTCACGCTAAGTTGGTCGGCATCTTTGACGTTGGGCACCAACAAGCCGCGGTCGGTCGCGGTTGCAATGCCGAGATTCACGTAGTGCTTGGTCACGATTTCCTGCGCGAGCGCATCCCAGAAACTGTTGATCTGCGGCGTCCGACGGGCAGCGATGCACATGGCGCGGGCGAGCAAGGTCAGGGGGGAAAGCCGAATTCCTGCATACTCCGGTTCAGTACGAAGCTTGTCGAGCAACTGCATCGAAGCAGTGACGTCCACTGTTATGAATTCAGTAACGTGGGGCGCAGTAAAGGCACTGGCAACCATGGCCTCGGCCATCGCCCGACGCACTCCTCGAATCGGCGTGCGGGTTTCGCGAGAGTTATCGCCCGGGTTTTCGGATGGCGTAGGAGAATCTTTTTTCTCTCCGGCGGCTGCCAACACATCTTCGCGAGTAACTGAACCGTCAGGTCCGCTGCCGATGAAACCATTCAGATCAACTCCGAGTTCGCGAGCTAATTTGCGAACGGGGGGTTTCGCTAAACCAGCAGAGTGGCCTTCCACGATCGGCGGAGTTGGAGCTGGTGTCGGTGTTGGTGTTGGTGACGCGGCATCGCGCCCGTAAGTGCGTGGTGCGCGCCTTTGGCGCCGGGCTTCTTCGGTTCGGGGACCCGAACCCACCAGCATCTCTGTTCTTTCCGAACTCGCTGCGACTTCATTGGCGCGCGCTGGCTCATCGCGTTGGATTCGGATGATGGGAACTCCAACTCGTACGACTTCGCCTTCACTCGCAAGTAATTCGAGCACTATCCCAGCGAACGGGCTGGGTAACTCGACTAGAGACTTTGAAGATTCGATCTCGACGATGATTTGGTTGACTGCGATCTGCTGACCTACTGTAACTTTCCATTGGACGATCTCAGCGTCTTCCAATCCTTCCCCGACATCGGGAAGTGGAAAATCGAATATTGATGGAGGCGTCATATTAATAACTCATACTCTTCTCGACCGCGTCCAGAATACGGTCTGCATCGGGCAGATAGTCGTCCTCAATTCGGCTTGGCGGATATGGAGTGTCGTACCCTGTTACGCGCAGGACCGGCGCTTTCAAATTGTAGAAGCACGATTGCATCAAGCATTGACCAATCTCGCCTCCAACGCCACCGCTACTTGAAGCTTCATGCACGACAACGGCACGACCAGTCTTTTTCACTGACTCTATAAGTGTGGGCATATCAAGCGGACTCAGGGAGCACACATCAATCACTTCAAGACTGACGCCGTCTTCGGCCGCGAGCCGAGCTGCCTGCAGAGCAGTTGTGACTGTCGGACCATAACTAATGAGGGTGCAGTCCGTACCTTCGAGCATGACCCTGGCTTTGTACATCGGCGGCACTGTCGAGAGGTCTGCTGTGGTGTCGACCTCGCCCTTTTGGTAATAACGCCGCTTCGGTTCTAGAAAGATAACGGGGTCATCACTGGCGACAGCTTGCTGGATCATCCAATATGCGTCCGTTGAGTCGGCGCAGGCTACGACCCGTAGACCAGGAGTGGAGGCGAAGTAGGCCTCGGGTGATTCGCCGTGGTGCTCAACCGATCCAATCCCGCCGCCGAAAGGCATCCTGATAGTGATGGGTAGGTAGAGGGCGCCGGCCGAGCGATATCTCATGCGGGCCAGTTGAACCACAATCTGGTCAAAGGCGGGATAGACGAAGCCATCGAATTGAATCTCGATCACCGGTCGATAACCGTAGAGAGCAAGACCAATTGCTGTTCCGACGATGCCAGATTCTGCCAATGGAGTATCAATCACGCGGTCTTCGCCGAAATCCTTCTGCAATCCTTCGGTGGCGCGAAAAACGCCGCCGAGCTTGCCGATGTCTTCCCCCATGAGCAGCACTTTCGAATCGGATTCCATAGCGCGCCGCAGACCTTGGTTCACGGCTTGGACAATGGTAAGTTCTGCCATCTCAATTCACCTGCCCTTCGGAGAGAATTGCTTCAACTTCGCGCCGCTGTTCATCGATTCGAGCATCGGGACCTGCGTAAACGTGGTCGAAAATCGACAAAGGGTGCGGGTCTGGTAGGTCTCGGCATCCTTGGCGCATCCGCTCGGCAAGGGATTCGGCCTCGTGGGCAAGTTCGGATTCCAGGTTCTCGGTTAGAACTCCCTGCGCTCGCAAATAAATCCTGAGCCGGTCGATCGGATCACGACCGCGCCATAACTCGTCGTCGGCGCTATCGCGGTACTTCGTCGGGTCATCCGATGTCGTGTGGGCGCCCATCCGGTAAGTAACAGCTTCGATCAGGGTAGGGCCGTGGCCAGATCGGGCACGATGCAGTGCTTCCATAGTTACGGCGTGACAGGCGATGACGTCGTTGCCATCAACACGAATGCCCGGCAGACCGAATCCTTCGGCTCGCTGCGCAAGCGGCACTAAACTCTGTCGCTTCGTCGGTTCTGAAATCGCCCACTGATTGTTCTGGCAGAAAAAGACCACCGGGGCTTGGTAGGCGGTGGCGAAGACAAACGCCTCGTTGACATCGCCCTCGCTCATTGCGCCATCACCGAAGTAGGCCATAACTGCCTGATCGCGTTCTGGCTCACCGGTGCCTACTCGTTTCGCATACTGAGCACCCATTGCATATCCGGTTGCATGGAGGGCATGTGCCCCGATGATCACTTGGTAGCCATAGAGTCGGTGGAGGTTTGCATCCCATGACTGGTGCATGGTTCCTCGCCAGAAACGGAGCATCTCAACCGGATCTACTCCGCGGCACCAGGCCACCCCATGTTCGCGATATGTTGAAAAGGCGAAATCCTGCGACTGCATCGCTCGGGCCGAACCGATTTGCGCAGCCTCCTGTCCGAGCAGCGGTGCCCAGAGGCCGAGTTGGCCCTGCCGCTGCAGGGCCGTTGCCTGCGCGTCGAGCTGGCGAACCAGGACCATGTCCCGGTAGAGCCCGAGCAGGGCAGGGTTATCCAAGGTGGACTGGTACTGCGCGTCGGGGACGATTGAGCCATTGGTATCAAGTAATTGAACGACAGAATCGAACTGGAACATCGAGCCTCCGAATAGGACGGTGTGTGAAACTCTCGCATCTAGGTCTGAGGATGCTAACAATCGGTGGCCCATAGGTACAAGAGGACTCGACTATGCTAAGCCATTGGTCCATATAATGTCAGAATTCATAGTCAGCGAGAGGTAAAATCATGTCCCTTGACCAAATTGACTGCGCCATCTTGGGCGAACTCCTTAGCCGACCCCGCGCCGGTGTCCGCGATTACGCCCGAACCCTCGGACTGGCACGGGGAACAGTGCAGGCCAGACTGGATCGGTTGACCGAACAAGGCGTCATCGGCGATTACGCGCCTCAGCTCAGTCACGCCGCTTTGGGATTCCCGGTGCTTGCCTTCGTGCACATCCAACTGCAGCAGGGCAGTCTCGAGTCATTCACTAAGGAACTGGCGACTCTCGCCCAGGTCGTGGAAGCCCACTCGATGACCGGTGATGCAGACATGCTCTGCCGGGTAGTCGCACGCGATAACCGGGATCTTGAGTCAGTAATCCAAGCGATCTTGCACCTGGAAGGCGTTGTTCGAACTCGTACTGAAATTGCGCTCAGCGAGAGAGTGCCGCGACGCGATGGCACATTGTTAGAGGAGTTGGCCGGGCTGGCACCAAGCAGCAGTCGGGCTGGTGTGCCCACCCGCTAAATAGAAGTAATAGGCAGGTCGGAAGGTTATGGTTGACATGACTATAACCTTGTCGTACTGTAAGAGTCATGATGACCAAAACACAAGGTGGCGCAGCACCCTTCGGTTACGACCCAACGCAGTATCCGGCTTTTGCAGTGACCGTCGATGTGGTGATCCTGACCATGTCCGAAGGAGAGTTGAACGTCCTGCTCGTACGTCGTGGGCAAGCCCCGTTTGAAGGTGAATGGGCAATCCCAGGTGGCTTCAAGCGTCCGATGGAAACGCTGGATGAAGCGGCAAAACGGGAGTTGACTGAGGAGACAGGTGTTGATGCTGCGAGATTGTTGACGCAGTTCGGTGCTTATGGTGATCCCGGACGTGATTCTCGCATGAACGTTGTGACAGTTGCATATTTGGCGGTGCTCCGTGATGTCGGAGCAGTCGTGGCCGGTTCGGATGCGGCAGATGCGCGTCTGGTTCCGGTTGCAGAGGTACTCAATGGAAAAGTCGAGTTGGCCTTCGATCACGATCGGATTGTGCGAGACGCAATCACCCGTGTCCGCGTTGAACTTGAGGTCTCCGGTGTCGCAACTGCTTTTATAGGGGTGACCTTCACGCTGGCTGAATTGCGAGCGGTGTACGAGGCAGTGTGGGGCGTGCAATTAGATGGCGCCAACTTCCGACGGAGCATCGTTGCAGAGGATGGGTGGGTGATCCCGACTAGTCGTTTGGCTCAGCCTGGTGCGGCTGGAGGAAAGCCGGCGGAATTATTCCGAGCCGGAAAATTGTGGAAGTACGGCGGACCGATTCGACGCCCGCAGCTCAGTCAGAAAAGGAAATGAACTGATGCGAGCGGTGGTCTTCAGGAAGTATGGGGCCCCGGATGTTCTCCATGTTGAAGAGATCGAGCGGCCGATACCTAAGGAAAATGAAGTACTCATAAAGATCCATGCCACTACCGTTAATCGAACGGATTGCGGGTTGCGCGGAGCCGAAATTTTCATCACTCGTCTATTCACTGGGCTCCTTCGCCCGAAGCAGCACATCCTCGGCATGGAATTCTCAGGAGAAGTTGTCGCTACCGGAGCCGCCGTCACGGAGTTCAAAGTTGGTGACGATCTCTTCGGCATCACCGGATTTGGATCTCATGCAGAATTCATCGCTCTTGACGAGGGCGCGGCGTTGGCAAAAAAGCCTGCCGGCATGGCTTTTGATGAGGCCGCGGCGGTCTGTGACGGAGCAATCCTCGCACTGGCGGGGCTTTGGCACGCGGATCTTCGCAAAGGACGGAGCATTCTCGTATACGGCGCCTCCGGTTCTATAGGAACCGCGGCGGTGCAACTTTCCAGGTACTTCGATGCCGATGTCACCGCTGTCTGCAACAGCAAGAACCTCGAACTTATTAGATCACTCGGCGCAGACCAAGTCATTGACTATACGCAGGAGGATTTCACCAATAACGGAAAGAAGTATGACGTAATTTTTGACGCTGTCGGCAAGCACTCTTTCAGGCGATGTCGACGTTCATTGAACTCGGGTGGAATTTACATGGAAACTGATCCAGGGTTTCTATGGCATGTCCCGCTTCTGATTTTACTAACCCGATGGATCGGCAATAAAAAGGTGATGATGGTTTTACCCAAGTACACGAAAGCAAATGTTCTATTCATTAAGGGTCTTATAGAAGCGGGAAAATACAGAGCGGTGATTGATCGCTCATACCCACTGGAGGACGTGGTAGCGGCAACTCGGTATGTGGAGACGGAAGAGAAGACCGGCAATGTCGTTTTAACTCTGGAGGGAGGTCGAGTCCCGTGAGAGCAGTTGTCTTCAGGAAGTACGGAACCCCGGATGTTCTCCACGTTGAAGAAATCGATCGACCTACGCCGAAGCAGAACGAGGTTCTCGTGAAGGTCGTGGCATCAACAGTCACTCGATCCGACACTGGTTTGCGAAGTTCTGAATACTTTTTCGCCCGCATATTCACTGGTCTGCTCCGCCCGAAGCAGACGATCGCCGGCATGGAGTTCGCCGGAGTTGTCGCGGAAGTTGGCGCGGCCGTGACCACCTTTCGGGTAGGTGATGAGGTATTCGGCATTGGAGGGGGCGCCAATGCTGAGTACACCTGCGTCGGCGAAGGCGGTGTGCTCGCACATAAGCCGATGGGTATGACTTTCCAGGAGGCTGCCGCAGTCTGCGACGGGGCGCTTCTCGCAATGACCTGTTTGAAGCCGGCAGACCGGAGAGGGCAGAAGATTGTCGTCTATGGCGCTTCCGGTTCTATCGGAACTGCCGCGGTGCAGTTAGCTAAGCACTTTGATGCCGAAGTCACGGCCGTCTGCAACACCAAGAATGTCGAACTCATGAGATCGCTGGGCGCCGACTTTGTCGTCGACTACCTGAATGAGGATTTCACATCGAGCGGCAAAAAGTACGACGTTGTCTTTGACTCAGTCGGCAAAAACTCATTCAGGCGATGTCGGCACTCGCTGAAACCAAGTGGAATATACATCTCCGCCGACCTCGGGTACATGTGGCACGTCCCGCTCCTGGCTTTGCTGACAAAGTGGATCGGGAAGAAGAAGGCGAAGCTCGCCATCGGTAGGTACAGGAAAGCGGATCTCCTCTTTCTTAAGGAGTTGATTGAGGCCGGGAAGTATCGAGCGGTGATTGATCGCTCATACCCACTGGAGGACGTGGTCGAAGCACACCGGTACGTGGAAACGGAAGAGAAGACCGGCAACGTTGTAATAACTCTCGAAGGAGGTCGAATTTCATGAAAGCGATAGTTCGCAACACTTATGGATCTCCTGATGTCCTGGAGTTTCAGGAGATTGAAAAGCCAGAGCTGATTGATGATGGCGTTATGGTGCGCGTTTGTGCAGCGTCGATCAATCCGGCGGACTTGTATACCTTGACGGGCAAGCCACTTCTTGTACGCGCAAGGGCTGGGTTGGGCAAGCCAAAGAACAACAGGCTAGGCATTGATTTCGCCGGCACCGTAGAAGCCGTCGGCAAAGATGTCACGGAGTTTCACATTGGCGATGAGGTATTCGGTGGTGAGAGTGGCGCTTTAGCCGAGTACGTGTGCATTCGCGACGGGTATGCATTGAAACCTGCCAACCTCACATTTGAGGAAGCTGCGGCCGTGCCAGTAGCGGCGATCACGGCACTGCAGGGCCTGCGCGATAAGGGGCAGATCAAATCCGGGCAGAAGGTCTTGATAAACGGCGCATCGGGAGGAGTCGGAACCTTCGCTGTGCAGATCGCGAAAGTTTTCGGCGCGGAGGTGAGCGCTGTATGCAGTCCGCGGAATGTCGAACTCGTGCGATCCGTAGGCGCCGACCACATAATCGACTACACACGCGAGGATTTCACTCGGAGCGATCAGCGCTATGACCTAATTCTGGATGTCGCCGGCAGTAAGTCATGGTCACAATACAAGCGCGTTCTTAATGCGCAGGGGACTCTCGTCATTGTGGGAGCGCCTAAGGGTAATGCTCTACTCGGACCGCTCAGTCACATTGCCAAAGTACGTCTCGCCTCAATGAGAAGCAGCCAGAAAGTGCTCTTCTTCATGGCCCGGATAAATCAAGCAGACATGAAGGTTTTGCAAAAGCTTCTCGAGAGCGGGAGGGTGAAACCGATTATTGACAAGCGTTACGAGTTGAGCGAGATGGCCGACGCTTTCCGCTACTTGGAAGAAGGACATGCTCGAGGGAAAATCGTCCTCACTTTTTGAAGCGAACCGCAAAGAAACCAGAGCCCCGAGATATTCTCTCGGGGCTTTAGGTTGTAACTCAATTGGTAGAACATTAATGCGACAGTAACGAAGTACCAAAACTATAACACGAACAAGTTTTCTATAATGGCAGAGTGCAGGAGACTTCTAGTTTCTTAGATTGTGTTCGGTTTCAATGAGGCGAACAGTATGGCTCTCTCCGCGCATAACAATAGAGTGACTGATAGCGCCAAAACTTGTATGTCGAACACCGCGTAGCAGTTCGCCATCGGTGATTCCGGTGGCAGAGAGAAACACATCCTCGGAGTTGATTAGATCGCGCGAGCCAAGAATTTTCGAAAGATCATGACCCAAATCAATTGCCTTCTGACGTTCTTCATCATCCCTTGGCGCAAGTTGACCCTGGATTGTGCCACCGAGACAGATCATCGCTGCCGCGGTTATGACGCCTTCAGGTGTACCGCCGATTCCCATCAAAATATCAATACCGGTCCCAGGCCGTGCGGCTTCAATTGCAGCCGCCACATCCCCATCTTGAATGAGTCGAATTCTTGCTCCTACATCTCGAAGTTCTTGCAGCAAAGGCGCGTGACGTGGTCTATTCAGGACAACAACGGTGACATCGCTGACAGAAATTTTCTTTGCTTTGGCAACTCTTCGGACGTTTTCGGCTGGAGGAATTGTTATGTCAATGACATCGGCGGCATCTGGGCCGGTCGCCATTTTATTCATGTAGAAGACTGCGGATGGGTCGTACATGGTTCCGCGGGGGGAAAGGGCGATGACGCTGATAGCCCCGCTCATTCCATTTGCAGTAAGAGACGTGCCATCGATGGGGTCCACCGCAACATCGCACCTAGGGCCTAAACCATTACCAACGGCTTCTCCGTTGTGGAGCATGGGCGCATGATCTTTTTCACCTTCGCCAATGACGACAATCCCAGCCATATCAACGGTATTGATGCGTTCGCGCATGGCTTCTACTGCGGCGTGGTCCGCAAGATTCTTATCTCCGCGGCCTACCCATGCCGAACCCGCTAGTGCTGCGGTCTCGGTTACACGCACCAATTCAAGGGCTAAGTTGCGGTCAGGATTTATGGTCGTTGACATTGGTCTCAATCTACGCTTTCTCTAGTGACATCCGCGCCAAGGGCTCGAAGTTGCTCGGGGAAATTTGGATAGCCTCTATCAATATGGAAAGAATCCTCAACTATCGTGATTCCTTCGCTTACCAGACCTGCAATAACGAGTGCTGCACCGGCTCTGATATCGGTGGCGGCCACAGGCGCACCTGAGAGCTTCTCTATGCCGTGGACCGAAGCGTGATGCCCATCGACGTTGATCTGCGCTCCGAGTCGAACAAGTTCGTTGACGAACATGAACCGTCCTTCAAAGACGTTTTCAGTCACAATTGCGTTTCCATCCGCGATGGCGTTGAGGCAGATGACGAGCGGTTGAAGATCCGTCGGAAAGCCTGGATATGGAAGCGTTGCTACATCTATGGATTTTGGTCGACCTTCCATACGCACTCGGATGCCGTCTGCGCTGGTTGTAATGATTGCACCGGCGGAGGCAAGTTTTTCCAGTGGTAATGCCAGATCCGTGGCCCGTCCTCCGTGGATCGTGATGTCGCCTCTTGTCATCGCGGCTGCAAATGCCCATGTTCCAGTCACGATCCGGTCTGGAAGAGTGACGTGATTGGTGGGATGCAGTTCTTTAACTCCGTGAATCGTGAGAGTCGGGGTGCCCAACCCTTCGATCTTTGCTCCCATGCTGATCAGAAATTCGCCTAGGTCCACAAAATCTGGTTCGCGGGCAGCGTTATCAATAATGGTGGTGCCGGATGCGAGTACGGCCGCAGTAACAAGATTCTCAGTGGCTCCAACACTTGGGAATTCAAGGGTGAGTTTTGCTCCCTTTAAGCCCTCTGGTGCCGACGCAAAAACATATCCATGTTCGATATGCGCTTTCGCTCCGAGCATTTCCAATCCGCTTATGTGAAAATCTAATCCTCTTGATCCGATTGCATCTCCACCAGGGAGTGCTACTTCTGCGACGCCGAGGCGGGCGACAAGTGGACCCAGGACATTGATTGAAGCACGCAGTTTACGTACCAGGTCATAGTCAGCTCGATGACCTGGAGTCTGGGGGACATCAATGGTTACCGAATTTTTCGCGTGCGAGACCGTGCATCCAAGACGGGTGAGTAAGTCGGCCATAATTCCGACATCGGCAATTTCCGGGACGTTACTGATCGTGGTCTTGCCGGGGGCGAGCAGGGTGGCTGCCATGAGTTTGAGAACTGAATTCTTGGCCCCGCAGACGGAGACTTCTCCTTGGAGTCTGGCGCCTCCGACAATCCGCAAACGCTCGGACAAGAGGGCCTCCATTCCTTTGGTCGCTCGCATCTGGATCAAAGACCCCGACAGTAGGCTCATCGTAACTTGTCCTATTAGGCTTTACCCATGGTTCATTTAACGAGGATTTACACGAAAACTGGCGATGATGGCACTACATCTCTTGGAGATATGAGTCGAACCTCAAAAAATGATCCCCGCCTGGAAGCCTACGCCACCGTGGATGAGGCCAATTCCTCTATCGGGCTTGCTTTAGCAATGGGCCAACTCGCACCTGATCTCACCGCACTTCTTGTCAGAATCCAGAATGATCTTTTTGACGTCGGTGCTGACCTATGTACACCAGTCGTTGACTCTCCGGCATTTGAGCCATTGCGAGTTTTGGAATCGCAAATCACTTATCTCGAAGATCGTATCGATTTCTATAATAAGGACCTTGAATCGCTTCGGTCTTTCGTTCTGCCATCCGGGACACCCGCTGCGGCATTGTTGCACGTTGCCCGAACTGTCACCCGGCGCGCCGAACGGCGGACATGGGCGGCAATTCATTCCTTTGGATCCGGAGTAAATCCCCTTACCGCGAAGTACCTCAATCGACTCTCTGATTTACTTTTCGTGCTTGCTCGAACTGCCAATAAGGAAGACGGAGATCAACTCTGGGTCCCAGGAGCCACTAGATAAAAACGAATCAGCTCGTTTGTTCTGGGTCGGGTGAACTACTTGGTGTAGCGCTTGGTACTGGCGTGGGTGTTGGCGTGTTCTTCGCGTAACTATTTGATGGAACTCGACCAGTGACTGGTGAGTGATAGCAATTGACACTGATTCCGCTCACGGTGACATCGGGTTTAAGAGGTTCGGTACTGATTAATAGAATGGTAACAATCTCTTTAGGTTTAGTGCCGACCGCTGTAGTGCGTAATGCGCCAAGTGCTCTCAATGTCGGATCTACATCTGATGTTGGCCCGGAAACGGTTGAGATGATTTCCCACCACGTACAGCCCATCGAGGATGCAACCCGCACCGCACCGCAAGCAAAAGTCGAACACTTCTTCACTTGCGTTGCCAGAGTCTTAGTCGCGGAAAGTATGCCGACCAATTCTTTAGCAGTGGGGACTTTGGCGTAGACCTGAGAGTTCTCGCGGAACCCCTTCGGTGGCCAGGCTGGTTTCGGGGAAGGGGCAACGTGTACACCCCTTCGTTTCTTAGCAGTTTTCTTCTTGCTTGCGACTTTCTTCTTCACTACTGGTTTCTTTGTCGCTTTAGCAGTTGGTTTGGGGGTTGCCTTGGTGGCCCCCATTGCGGGCGAAGTGGTGGATGGAATAAATGGTGAAGTCGAGAAGAGCACGGCACTGGCAATCAGAAATGGCAGTGCCCGCGCTCTCACTCTCGATTCCATTTGAATGTTCGAACTGAAAGCACAAGACCGATGACAAACCAGATAAAGAGTATGAGAAGAGTTTTGCCCGTCTCCCACGAATGCGCAACTTCGCTCTGGGCGAAGGCATCAGGAAGGAATACCGAGCGAATGCCCTGGCAGAGCCATTTCAGAGGAAAAATCGCGGCTATTTGCTGCATCCACTGGGGGAGTTGGGTGAAGACGAAGAAAACTCCGCTAAAGAATTGCAGGATGATAACGAGTGGCGAGACTACGGCGGATGCGCCGCGTCCGCTCTTGGGCACTACCGAGAACGCGATTCCCAACGCAGCTGAACAAGCCGTACCCAAAATAATCACCGCAAAAAATATCAGCCACTTGTTTACCGTTGACGGCATGTGAATTCCGAAGAATAGAACGCCACCGAGAAGTAAGAAAAATACTTGGAAGATTACGCTGGCTAGAACCAGGATCGTCTTGCCAATGAAATAACTTGCCACAGGCATTGGCGTTCCGCGCAGCCGCTTGAGGGATCCGTCATCGCGCTCCATCGGTATGTTGATGGCCAACTGTTGAAATCCGCTATTGACGAGTCCTGACGCGATCATCCCAGCTAAGAAGTACTGGCTGAAGGAGACGCCACTATTAATCTCCCCCGTGAAGACCGATCCAAAAATCGCCATCAGGATGAGCGGGAAGAGAAGTGTGAAGACAACGGATTCTTTCTGACGGGTGAATTGTCGAATTTCCAATTTGCCGCGGCGCAACCCCAGGACGAGAGTCGATGGAAGTGAACTCATTTGTCGCTTCCATTTACTTCGCCGATCATTTCGAGATAGATATCTTCCAGGGTCGCTCTCAAAACGGTGAGTTTAGGAATCTCTCCCGTGAATTCTTTTGACAGACGAGCAATTACGGCAGTCGGCTCGTTTGTGAACTCTTCATGCATCTTTCCATCCGCTTCCCAATGAACTCGTGCCAGGGAGGTCGCTCGGTCTCCTAAGTTTGATGGAGTGTCAATTTCAAGAATCTTCCCGGAATTGATGACTGCAACTCGGTCAGCAAGTGCTTCGGCTTCGTCCAGATAGTGAGTTGTAAGAACGATGGTTGTGCCGGCGTCTCGAAGGGTTCGAATCAATTCCCAGAAAGAGCGCCTTGCCTCTGGATCAAAGCCTGTTGTTGGCTCGTCCAGAAAGAGAAGTTCTGGATTCCCGATGATGCCAAGTCCGACATCCAAACGTCTACGTTGACCTCCGGAGAGAGTGTGAATCAGGGCATTGCTTTTCTCGCCCAACCCGACTGACTCAATCACTTCGGATGATTTGCGGGGCTTTGAGTAATATCCGCTGAAATGGCTGAGCGTTTCCTTGACTGTAAGGTCGCCAGCATCCGATGTTGTTTGAAGGACAATACCGATGCGGTCTCGAAAATCCCTGGCATTCCTACCTCGAACGGCCGGATCCATGTCCAGGACACGAACTTCGCCGGAATCTCTCTTTCTAAACCCCTCCAGGATCTCGACCGAAGTCGTTTTGCCTGCGCCATTTGGACCCAGAATCGCGAAGATTTCGCCTTGGTCAATTGAGAGATCAATGCCATCGACAGCCTGAACCGCGCTGTAACTCTTCCGCAAATCTCTCACTTCGATGACACCCACGTGCCCATCTTGCCATTGGGGCATGGAAATGCGAAAAGATAGGGGTATGAGTCCGCGCCGTAACTACCCCAAAGGTCGCAAACCTAAACACGAGGAGCGTGAGATAGGCACATCGGGTGAGGCAATTGAAGAACATGCTGAGGGAATCTATAGAGTCCGCAGAATTACTGGTTCGAGTTCGACAAAGCCATATCGATGTCCGGGATGCGACCAGATGATTCCAATGGCAACTCCTCACACAGTGGCGTGGATTGAAGAGGATGTCGAGAGTCGACGACATTGGCACAATGCCTGCTGGAATAAAAGGGCACAACGTTCGCCACGGATCGAGCGAACTAGAAATGCTCCTCGGTATTAGTGCGAACGATTAATTTGTTTTACCTTTGAATTTACTTCCATAAAGTAATTTGGCTAGCCTAACGATCATTAGATCCGCAAAACGATTTCTTCCAAAGCTAGTAAGCATTATTGGCAATTGAAAACGAGCTCGCACTACTGAACGCGAATATGTGAACTCCAAAAGCCCTTCCGGTCCATGAATGCGACCATATCCAGAATCCTTTACTCCACCGAAAGGAACCGTTGGAACGGCAGCAAAGGATGTCGTCGAATTAATAGCAACCATTCCGCAATGTAACTTCGATGCGATCTCATTGCCACCGTTCTTTGACCAGACGGATGCTCCTAATCCGTATGGACTTTCATTGGACAGACGAACCGCTTCAGAGAGATCCTTGACTCGGTTGATAATAATGACGGGTCCGAAGGTCTCGTTCTTCATTGCGATTGAATCTTCCGGAACGTTGGTCAAGATAACAGGTTCAACGTATGGAGGTTTTACTGATTCCACTCCTCCGAGAAGTGCTGTTCCGCCGCGCGCCAACGCATCCTGGATGTGAGATTCAATGATGCCCAATTGTTTTGGCATGGTGGCAGGTCCGTAATTCCCGACTCCCGGAATACCCGGCGAGATTTGCTTGCCTTTCTCGACCATTAAGGAGATGAATTGGTCGGCAACTTTCTCGTGCACGTAGACACGTTCCGCGCCTATGCACGTCTGACCTGCATTTGACATCGCTGACCAGAGGGTCGCATCGGCCGCAGTCTTAAGATCCGCATCGTCGGCGATAATGACCGGATCCTTACCGCCACATTCAATGAGGACTGGAGTAAGTGTTTTGGCGCATGACGAGGCGACGTTTTTAGCGGTCGCAGTGGAGCCGGTAAAGGCAAGCTTGTCGACTCCGCTCTCGCAAAGTGCGCGTCCTGTCTCACCCTTCCCGGTGACGATTGAAAAGATGTATGCAGATGGAGCAACTTCGGCGAATGTTTCTGCCAGCCAAACTCCTACGCCTGGCGTGAATTCACTGGGCTTGAAGACGACAGTATTTCCTGCAGCAAGTGCGTATGAGATTGAGCCCATCGGAGTGAAAATCGGATAGTTCCACGGACCGATGACGCCGACAACACCAACAGGTGAGCGTTCAACTTTCGCAGACATATTTGCCATAAGAATTCCAGGTCGTCTAAATTGGTCACGCAGAACTGAATGAGCATTCTTCGCAGCCCAGGCAAGGTGACCGAAAGCCAGCGTCGCCTCTAGGGTCGCATCACTTGTTGGCTTGCCAGTTTCTAGCGAAATCAACGTGGCACACTCATCAATGCGACTAACAAGGACTTTGCACCAGTCCAGCAGAATCCTTTGTCGGCCGTCGTAGCCCAATGCCTGCCATAACAAAGTTGCTTCTCGAGCCTTTACTACTGCGCTAGTCACGTCCTCTGCACTATGAAGGGGATATGTCGCTAAGACTTCGTCCGTAACCGGATTGAGGGAAGTGAAGGTTTGATCTGCGGGCATGAAAAAAAGTGTAGTGGTGGCGAGGTTGGTTAGACTAAGCCCATGTCGGAAATCATTCGCGCCAATACTGTTCTCCCCGCCATTCGCACTCCTTTTACTGTCGTTACAGATGACGGATTGAAGTTAATTGGCGAAGTAGCGCATCCAATTGGCGAGTCGAAGGGTGCGATTTTCTGCCTCCATCCGCTTCCCACCGCTGGCGGAATGATGGACAGTCACATCTACCGAAAGGCCGCGAATCGGCTCCCCGAGTTGGCGGGAATTACCGTCGTGCGATTCAACACCCGTGGCACAGCAAGTGACGCCGGTAAGAGTGAGGGGGAGTTCGACAATGGCGTAAGCGAGCGCCTTGATGTTGAGGCGATGCTGAGATACTGCTTCGACGAACTCAAACTTTCAAATCTCTGGGTTGTTGGCTGGTCATTTGGCACGGATCTAGCGCTCCAGCACGCCAAGGACCCGCGCCACAAAGGGCTCATCTTGTTGAGTCCGCCCCTTCGGACATCCACGCCGGCGCAACTTGCGTACTGGAATTCTGATCAACGTCCGATTATTGCTCTCATTCCGGAATTGGACGATTACCTACAACCAAAAGCAGCCAGAGAGAGATTTGCGATCATTCCCCATGCCCAAATCATTGCTGTCGAAGGAGCAAAACACCTCTGGGTGGGGGAGCCATCGGTCTATCGGGTTCTCAGCGAGATAACTTCTCTCGTTATTCCAGACTCTCCACCGCTTGCCAAAGAATTCTAGGAACTCTCCGCTCTTGGAATAAAGACCTCGTCAAGAATCAAAATGAATGAGGCGGCCAGTGGCACTGCCAACAATGCACCGACTAGTCCCAATAAAGCCGCTCCGGTAAGGGCGGCGATTATGGTTACTACTCCTGGAATTGATAGTGACCGGCGCATAATTCTTGGTGTGATGAAATAATTTTCGACTTGGACGTAAACCACGTATGCAACGAAAGCAATAATCCCAACGAGGATTGAATGAGTAAGTGCAATTATCGTAATGATGGATATTCCAATGGTGTGTCCGATGAGTGGGATTGCCAAATCGCAAATGAATACCAGCATCGCAAGCGCGATTGGAGAGGGCAGACGCAAAATTATGGCGAGGATCAGAATAAAAGTGCCAGAAATTAGTGCAACGGTGATCTGACTCCCTATGTATGTTCCAATCCGATCCACCACACCATTAGTTAGTCGTGTGACTCTGTCTCGTCGTGTCGCTGGTACAAGTCGGAGGCCCAAATCAATGATTGTGGGCAGCGAACTGAGAAAGTAGAGAGTGAGAATCAGGACAGTAATCGCCGCAAATGTTCCGGATAGAACGCTTTTTCCAACCCCTATGACGCCACCAAATGCGGAGAAGAGAAGTGTTCCATTGGAGGATATAGATGCGAACTTCTTCTGCAAAGTATCGACTATTCCATACTGGTCGTTGAGACTTGCTATCGTCGAATTTTGTTTCAAATCAGCCAGGATTGTAGGACCGCGCTCTAGTAGTTGAGTGCCTTGGGAGATTACCGGCGGAATGACCAACCAAGCAAAGATTCCAACGAAGATTATGACTGCGGTAAAGATTATTGCCACTGCTCCAGAACGAGAAAGTCCACGATGTCGAAGTGACTCGACCGCGGGATTTAAACCAGCTGCGAGAAATAATGCGATGATAATGAGAACAAAAATCTGGCTTGCGGCGGCAAGCGAGCGGAGCATAACAAGGGCCAATAATCCGCCACTTGTGGCAAGAAATCCAAAGTAAAAAGGGTGTGATCGATTTATCGGTAGTCCGGGAGCTCCGAAATCAACAGTCAACGCTTTCTTTCTCTTACCCGATGCCTTTGCCGGTTCTGTGGTTGCCATAATCACATTCTAAGCATTGAAGGCTTTCACCAGGCTCATATCGGGTTGAGTTCACATCGGGTTAACATAGATAGGCAAGAATGAAGGCATGGCGTTGCGTATAACCGGACAAGCTGATGAAATAACAGCGGTTCTGGGTCTGCCATGGGAACTCTCACTCGAATCATGGCCCGAAGATCCGAGTTTGGCGGAGAAACGGGGAATATCACGGCACGTTGTCCGTCTTGTGAGAGCAACGGAGGCCCCTGACAGCGAAATATATGCGGTTAAGGAAACCGTTTCTGAGTTTGCCAACCGTGAATATCGGCTGCTGCGCCAGCTCTCCAGTCTGGATGCTCCAAGTGTTGAGCCGATTGCCGTCATTGAGGGCCGGGTTGATGCAGACGGAAATGAACTTCCCTCCGCATTGGCTACTCGTTTTCTTCCATATTCTCTGCCTTATCGCGTACTACTTTCAGGGGAAGTGAGTGCGCACGACGTCATGACCATGGCCAACGCCCTGGCACTCCTTCTTGTTCGAATGCATTTGCTGGGATTTTGGTGGGGAGACTGCTCTCTATCCAACGCGCTCTTTCGCCGTGATGCCGAAGGATTCGCGGCCTATCTCGTAGATGCAGAGACGGGGGAGTTTCACAAGAATTTGTCCAATGGACAACGCGAGCATGATCTGGAGATCGCGCATTTCAATGTCGCAGCCGAACTTGAGGATTTGGCGCTCTCTGGTGTCCTCTATCCAGGAATGGATCCTGTACGAGCAAGCGATGGAGTGATCAAGCGATATCGACGACTCTGGGCGGCACTTCGAGAACCTCAGTTGCTCGATCCGCAGGATCGGCACGCAGTTGAACGTGCAATGCGACAACTCCAAGATTTGGGATTTGCAGTAGAAGAAGTTCAAGTCTCACTAGATGGTGATCATCACGCGCTGGCTTTTCAGCCAAAGTTGGTGGCTGCGGGGTATCACCAAGCGAGATTGCGTGAACTCACCGGACTCGAGACAGAAGAACTCCAAGCCAAGCGTCTACTCGCCTCATTTGATCGATATCGATCTCGACAGGAGAAACCTCGACCTTCGATCGAGGAGAGTGCTCGACTCTGGCTAACAAATGTATTTCAACCAATCACTTCCTTGGTCCCTGCGCATTTGGCAGGCAGAGTTGAGCCCGCGCAGGTATTTCATGAAGTTCTTGAGCATCGGTGGTATCTCAGCGAGAAGGCCGGCCGGGATGTGGGGTTAGAATACGCAGCAAGTTCTTATATTTCCGAGATTCTTCCATTTCGAAGAGATTCAGGTGTTGAAATAAAGTGAGAGCACGTCGGTGACACTTCCTTCAAATTTTGGCCGCGCCATAGATCTCAGCGCGCTTGGTAAGCCGCCAGTATCTCAATCGGTCTCCGTGGCTGGCAAAGAGGTTACTGCAGCGAATTTGGCAGCAGAGTTTCTACCGCTTTCACGAGAGAAAGTTGTCGTACTTCTCTGCTGGTCAGCGCGAAACCCCGAGTCGATCACGGTTCTAGAAATTCTTGCCAAATTGCAGAATCAAGATGGGGGCAAGTGGGTATTGGGAACGGTCAATATTGACATTGAGACGCAGGTTGCCCAGGCATTGCAGGTTCGTACCATTCCATATGCGATTGCGATCGTTGCTGAACAAGTGGTCCCACTCTTCGAACAGAGTTATCCTGAGGCGCAAATAAGGTCAGTGATAGACAAAGTGTTGGCGATAGGTGTCGAACAAGGAATTGGTGGAGCGGTTCAGGAAATTATCGAACCTGAGGAGGAAGAAGCCGTTGCAGCTCTTGAATCCGGCGATTATGCAAAGGCTGAGGAATCGTACAAGAAACTTCTTTCTCGAAGGCCCGCTGATCCCTACGCAAAGATTGGATTGGCACAGACTCAATTGTTGATCCGCACATCAAATCTCGACCCCGCCGTAGCGACTCGGGCCTCCGAGTTGAATCCAGAGAAAGTCGAACTTCAGATTCAATGTGCTGACTGTGAGATGGTTGCTGGCGATGTTGATGCGGCGTTCGCGCGACTGCTCCAGGCAGTTCGAACTTTATCTGGCGATGAGAAGAACCGGGCCAAGAATCACTTGCTCGAACTTTTTTCCCTCATTGATCCATCCGATCCCCGTCTCGTGAAGGCGCGTAGTGCATTAGCCAGTGCCCTTTTCTAGATGAAGACAGAACAGCGACGAATTCTAGGAGCGCTATTCTTCTTATTTGGTTTTGGAATTATGGCGTGGATTCCGAGATTTCCGGAAGTTAAGCACAATCTTCAGGTTGGCAATGGTCAATTCGGAACTCTGGTGAGTATGGGGGCGGTGGGCTCGCTTGTAAGCCTCATAGTCGTGGGCCCACTTGTTCATCGCCATGGCACGCGTAAAGTAATGAGCGTTAGCGCAACGTTTCTCTTTGGTGCAATGTCGCTAATTGTTCATATATCTTCCGTTTGGCAATTTCTATTCTGCAATATGGTCATTGGCGCAGCAATTTCCGCTTTTCATATTGCCGTGAATAGTCAAGGTCTCCATGAGCAAGCACCGGTTGGGGAGAGTCTAATTCCTCGCCTACATGGCTTATGGTCACTCGGTGCGCTGACTACGGCAGTACTCTCTGGCCTTCTTATCAAAGTTGTGCCATTAGCAGTACACATCGACATTGTGAGCGTATTTGTATATGTGACCATGCTCTTCTTGATATGGAAGTTAGGCGTAAATTCTTTGAAAGGAAGCGTGGAGACTGCGGGCGAATACTCCATACGTTCACTTTTCACACGGTCAAGAATTGATTGGGCGATGGGTTTTGGAATTACCTGTTCGGTCATGCTGGAATTCGCAATCGGAGACTGGGCGGCAATTTTCTCGAAAGAAGAACTTCACATGAGCGCGGCGACAAGTGCGCTCCCATACATTCTCTTTGTCCTTGCCATGATCCTGGGACGCTTGACCATCCATCGAATAACTAAATTTATTGGAATTGCCCAATTGATAAGATTTTGCACGATCCTCGGAGGGGCAACATTCATTGCCTCTGTAACACTCGGCGCCCGGTTGAGTAATACTTCTCCAGTTGCTGGTTTCTCTATGGTTGCGGCAGGTTCATTTATTGGAGGATTGGGCGCGTCTTTTCTCGCTCCAACTTTCATGCATGCTGCCAATCGTCGTTCTAAAGCACCTGGAAGTGTGGTTGTGGGACAACTGGGAGCTTTCAGTACAGTGTTTGTGCTTCTTATCAAGCCCGTAATTGCCTGGACTGCGCAAGCGACATCTATTGCGGTGGCGCTAGTCATCCCGAGTTTAATGTTGATTGCGGTTTCATTTTTGGCAACGGCCGTCAAGAACGCAGATGCTTAGGACAGTTGGAGCCATACCGTAGCAAGAGGTGGGATTCGCAATTTGACTCGATTGCCCGACTCGACGTGCGATTTAATTTCCTGATTTGAAATTCCGCTCCCGCCGAATGCAACATCATCTGTATTCATCACTTCTTTCCAAATTCCCGAAACCGGCAGCGTCATTTCGTACCATTCATGGGGAATAGGAGAGAAGTTTGTAATACTGACAAGCGGGTTCTTCGCATCGTCCCAGCGCACGAAGGCGAGGATATTGCTAGGGGCATCATTGTTGACCAGCCAAGTGAAGCCCTCCGGAGATGTGTCTTTCTCCCAGAGTGAAGGGGTCGCGACGTAGATATCGTTGAGGGCGCGGATATTCTTTTGAATTCCTTGGTGCTCGCCGTACTGGGTGAGGTGCCACTGCAAACCCAGGCTTTCGTTCCATTCGTCACTTTGGGCAAACTCACAGCCCATGAAAAGTAATTTCTTGCCAGGGTGCGCCCACATATAACCATAGAGAGCTCTCATTGTTGCGAGTTTCTGCCAACGATCTCCCGGGAATTTATTGACGAGTGAAGCTTTGCCGTGCACAACTTCATCGTGCGAGATTGGCAAAACATAATTTTCACTCCAGGCGTAAAGAATTGAGAAAGTTATCTCGTTGTGATGGTGGACGCGGTGGATTGGATCTTTCTGAAGATACGAGAGGGTGTCGTGCATCCATCCCATATTCCATTTGTATCCAAAGCCAAGTCCTCCGGATTCAGTACTCCTCGAAACTCCGGACCAGGCAGTTGACTCTTCTGCGATCATCATGATTCCGGGATGCGTTCTGTATGCGGTAGAAGTCGCTTCCTGAAGTAGCGCGACCGCCTCCAAATTCTCACGGCCACCAAACTTATTGGGAAGCCATTCGCCATTTTCGCGGGAATAGTCTAAGTAGAGCATCGACGCCACTGCATCTACTCGAAGCCCATCAATGTGGAATTCAGCGAGCCAAAATAGCGCGCTGGCAACCAGGAAATTTTTCACCTCGGTCCGCCCAAAGTTGAAGATGAGAGTTCCCCAATCCGGGTGTTCTCCCAGTCTTGGATCAGCATGCTCATAAAGCGCGGTGCCATCAAACTTGGCTAGCGCCCATTCATCCTTGGGAAAATGAGCGGGCACCCAATCGAGAATGACTCCAATGCCTGCCCGGTGGAGGGCATCAACCAGAAGCCGAAAATCATCGGGAGAGCCAAACCGAGACGTGGGGGCGAAGAAAGATGTGACTTGGTATCCCCACGAAGGGCCGTACGGGTGTTCCATGACTGGAAGAAATTCGACGTGAGTAAACCCTTGATTGCTTACGTATTCAATGAGTTCTGCTGCGAGTTCGTTGTAACTGAGTCCGAGTTTCCAGGATCCAAGATGGACCTCGTAAATTGAGACGGGTTGCCTCCAAGATTGGAACGATTTTCTTCGAGTCATCCACTCTTGATCGCTCCATTGAAAATTCGATTCAAAAACAATTGAAGCGGTGAGGGGAGGTGATTCCGTCCTTTGGGCAAGTGGATCCGCGTGATCAATCCATTTCCCGTCATCTTTCAAAATCGCGTATTTATAGCGAAGTCCTTCACCGATGCTGGGAATGAAAATTTCCCAGATTCCGCTCGTTCCCACGGGAGACATCTTGTGAGTGTTTCGATCCCAGTAGTTAGCATCACAGACCAGGCTTACTTCACGCGCGTTGGGTGCCCAAACAGCAAATGAAGTGCCGACGGCTTCTCCCGTAGGAGAACGTTTAATATGTGAACCCAGAACCTCCCAAAGTTTTTCATGGCGACCTTCACCTATGAGGTAGAGATCAATCTCGCCAAGTGAGGACATCTCTGCGTCATCCAAAATTCACGTGGGCTATATGCGCGACTCTGCCACGTGATCCGGTCGGATCTAGTCGAATATAAGTGTCACGAGACCACTCATAAGATGCTCCATCAATGAGATCGGTTATGGCAAACTTTTCAGAATCAATTCCAAGCGCATTCATGTCCCAGTGCACCACTGTTTCTTGTGGGTTGGTGGGATCAAGGTTGACGACCACCAGGATGAGATCCGTTTTTTCTCTTTTGGAGTAGGCCATGATGGCATCAGAGCCGGTGTTATGGAATACCAGGTTGCGTAGACGTTGCAGTGCCTGGTGCTCCTTGCGAATCTGATTTAAGGTGCCGATAAAGGGAGCTAACGAGTGGCCCTTCTCTACCGCACCTTTCCAGTCGCGGATTCGTATCTGGTATTTTTCAGAATCCTTGTATTCTTCGCCGCCTTCTCTGAGTGGCTCGTGCTCGAAGAGTTCGTATCCTGCATACATTCCCCACGAAGGTGAAAGTGTGCTGGCAAGAACGGCACGAAGCGCAAACATTGCGGGAATCCCGGCCTGCAGGTGGAATGGCAGAATATCGGGCGTGTTCACCCAGAAATTTGGACGGAAGAACGCGCTCGTCTCAGTAGCCACTTCATTGCCGTATGAAATGAGTTCTTGCTTACTCGTTCGCCACGTGAAGTATGTATACGACTGGTGAAATCCAACTTTGCCTAGTGCCTGCATCATGGGAGGGCGTGTGAATGCTTCTGCCAGAAAGATTACTTCTGGATTCTGCTCTCTCACCATTTCGAGGAGTTCTTGCCAGAAGTGGAGTGGTTTTGTGTGTGGATTATCCACTCGGAAAATGGTGACACCTTTGCCGATCCAGAATCGAATGATCCGTATCGCCTCGTTGAGAATGCCGTTGTAGTCTTTGTCAAAGTTAAGGGGGTAAATATCCTGGTACTTTTTAGGCGGGTTCTCGGCGTAGGCAATTGTTCCATCGGGCCTGTGATTGAACCATTCTGGATGGGCTTTCACCCAAGGATGATCGGGTGAAACTTGGAGCGCGAAGTCCAGAGCCACTTGTAATCCAACTGTCTTTGCACTCTTTACAAAACTTTCAAAATCTTCCATGGTCCCGAGCTCGGGATTGATTGAGTCATGCCCGCCGTCATTATTTCCGATTGCCCACGGCACTCCCGGCTCGTCGGTCTGTGGTTGAAGCGAGTTATTTGCACCCTTGCGGAAAGTGTTACCAATGGGGTGAATGGGTGGCAGGTAAATGACATCAAAACCCATTGCCGCAACGTCGGCGAGTCGTTTGGTTGCTGAGGCGAAAGTTCCACCTGAGCGAGTGGTGGCTCCTTCACTGCGGGGAAAGAATTCATACCATGCCCCGACGAGGGCACGTTCGTTGTCCACTCGGATTGGAAATAATCCAGTCTTGGTTACCAATCTCCGCAGCGGCTTTTCATAAAAGTAACTTCGAATATCACCACTTGAGGCGACGGAGAATCGATTCGCTGGCGCTAACGATCTGTTCCGAAGCGCAGTAAGGGCATTAGTGAGAAGATTGCTTGGCGAGAGACTAATGGCTTCTTCAAAGATCAACGATCCGATCTCGCAGCAGAGTTCTGGATCGATATCCGCGCTTATTTTAATTTCGCTGTCGTGGTGCCAGGTCGCGTAAGGGTCATCAAAGGATTCAATAGAAAATGCGAAATCACCGGTAACTGGAAGGGTGATCTCTGCTTGATACCGATCACTTCCTGGCCAGATCTCTATCATTCGCGTGCGGAGAATCTCGAGCCCCGCAGAATCCAGTACGACGACCTGCGCTCCCAGCGCATCATGGCCTTCACGAAAAACAGTGGCCGATACTGTGATGGTTTCGCCAGGGACTGCCTTAACAGGAAAGAGTTCTCCCCCGAGAACAGAAACGGGGGAGACATCCGTGATGGGGATACGGCCGATCAACCAGAGCCCTCTGTATTGCCAGCATCCGCAGCTGAAATATCGAAAATTTGATACCTATTTATTGCATCCTCCACGAGGCTTGTGTGGATATCGCCACTATGAGCAAGTTGCGAAAGTACTGCGATCACGATTGATTGCGGATCCACTTTGAAATGGCGCCGTAGAGCGCCGCGGGTGTCGGATAATCCAAATCCATCGGTACCTAGGGAGAGGAATGGCCGTTCAATCCACGGCAGAATCTGATCTTGAACCCCTCGCATGAAATCGCTCACCGCGATGACAGGACCCTGAGCGCTCGCCAATTTTTCGGTGACATACGCTTTCTTTTGATCGTGAGGGTGGAGCAGATTATGTTTATTTGTCTCCAATCCATCCCGGCGCAATTCGTTCCAGGACGTTACTGACCAGACTGACGCAGATACGCCCCAATCCTCTTCAAGGAGTTGCTGTGCCTTGAGAGCCCAGTTGAGGCTGACACCCGATGCAAGAATTTGCGCGTGATATTTTGCTTCGCCCCGCGCGGATGAGTACATGTAGATGCCTTTGAGTAGTCCATCGACATCCAAGTTCTCGGGTTCGGCCGGCTGAACATAAGGCTCGTTGTAAACGGTGAGGTAGTAATAAATGTTTTCGCTATTTTCACCGTACATCCGTCTAAGGCCGTCTTTTATTATGTGACCCACTTCGAAGGCGAAAGCTGGGTCATAGGCAACGACCGCGGGATTTGTAGATGCGAGCAGAAGCGAGTGTCCATCTTCATGTTGCAGTCCCTCACCGTTGAGAGTTGTGCGACCGGCTGTTGCACCGAGCACAAACCCTCGTACCATCTGGTCGCTGGCGGCCCAGAATGCATCCCCAGTTCGTTGGAATCCAAACATCGAATAAAAGATGTAAATCGGAATCATTGGTTCGTCATGGGTGGAGTAAGAGGATCCCACTGCAGTGAAGGAGGCAACTGATCCCGCTTCATTGATACCTTCGTGAAGAATCACGCCGGATGTGGATTCCTTGTACGAGAGCATCAATTCGCGGTCTACAGATGTATAAGTCTGACCCAATGCAGAATAAATCTTAAGCGATGGGAAGAGCGAATCCATTCCGAAAGTTCTAGCCTCATCGGGAATTATGGGTACAAAACGGCTCCCCATTCCCGGATCTTTGAGAAGATCTTTAAGAAGGCGGACGAAACTCTGCGTCGTGGCGACTTCCTGCGTCCCAGAGCCACGCCGAGTTGACTCGTATACGGAGTCGGCCGGTTGTGGCAGTGGTCGAGATTGCGTCCGGCGCCGTGGAATTGCGCCTCCGAGAGCTCTTCTACGTTCGAGCAGGTACTGATTCTCTGCCGAATTCTCTGCAGGTTTGTAATAAGGCGGCAATTTTACGTCCAGTTGGTCATCTGGAATCGGAATCTGAAGACGGTCTCGGAAGGTCATAATGTCTTCCAATTTCATTTTCTTCATCTGGTGCGTCGAGTTACGACCTTCGAAACTTGATCCAAGAGTCCAGCCCTTGATCGTCTTTGCAAGAATGACTGTGGGCCTTCCCTTGTGATTCACGGCTTCGCTGTAGGCCGCATAGAGCTTTCGATAATCGTGACCACCGCGTTTGAGTCCCCACACTTGGTCATCCGACCAGGCGGCGACCATGGCGGCCGTGCGCGGATCGCGACCGAAGAAATGCTCGCGGACGTAGGCGCCACTTTCTGCTTTGAAAGTTTGATAGTCGCCATCAGGGGTCTGATTCATCAATTGGACAAGTGCGCCTTCTCTGTCCTGTGCCAATAGAGGATCCCACTCCCGGCCCCAGACGACCTTGATGACGTTCCAACCCGCTCCGCCAAAGATGGATTCAAGTTCTTGGATGATCTTTCCGTTACCTCGTACCGGTCCGTCAAGTCTTTGCAGATTGCAGTTAATGACGAAAGTCAGATTGTCTAGTCCTTCACGCGCCGCAAGTCCGATGGCGCCAAGACTCTCGGGCTCGTCCATTTCACCGTCGCCAAGAAATGCCCAAACTTTTTGCTCGCTCGTATCCTTAATTCCGCGGTTGTGCAGATAGCGATTGAAACGTGCTTGGTAAATTGCGTTTAACGGTCCTAAGCCCATCGAGACGGTTGGGAACTCCCAAAATTCCGGCATCAATCGTGGATGCGGATAAGAGGAGAGGCCGCCGCCTTCATGAGAGAGTTCTTGTCGAAATCCATCGAGTTGGTTCTCGCTCAATCGCCCTTCAATGAAAGCGCGGGCGTACATTCCGGGACTCGCATGTCCTTGGAAGTAAATCTGATCTCCGCCCCCGGGATGATCCTTGCCGCGGAAGAAGTGATTGAAACCCACCTCATAAAGAGCCGCGGAGGAGGCATATGTCGAAATGTGACCACCGACGCCGACACCTGGACGCTGTGCACGCTGTACCAGCATTGCCGCGTTCCAGCGAATTGCGGCCCGGATGCGCTTTTCAACTGCTTCATCTCCTGGGAAAGTCGGTTCGCGCTCTGGAGGAATGGTGTTGATGTAGTCGGTGGTTCGCAGATATGGAAGGCCGACATTTTTTTCGCGTGCCCGCTTGAGAAGGCTGAGCATCAAATATCGGGCCCGGACCGGTCCCGCATGTGCAAGAGCCGCGTCAAAAGAGGCGTGCCATTCTGCGGTCTCCTGTGGGTCAGTGTCTACTAGCTGGTCTATGACGTGATCGGGCGTAACAAATATTTCGCTCATGGCCCTATCTTTCCCTCTTTATACCCCTCTCGTCACATTGGGGCGTTCTTACCAGGAAATGCGGAGAAATAAGGGGCTTTTCGCCGCAAAAAAATGGCGAAATTACGGCTAAATAGTCTTGCGCATGGGCCAACTCTTGGGTGGACTTATCACTTGACCCGACGGGTCAAAATGGATGGAAGCGGCAGTATCTGCGCTTTCGTATCAGATGTGAGAAAGGACGGCGTTGGTGAATACCCCCTCGGGGACTATGGCAGAACGTTTGGGATTTCAACCAGGTTTTCTTATTCTGGAATCTGGATATGGCGATGACTGCGATGAGACGCTTCGCCAGGACATTATCAAATTTACGGGAAATCAATTTATTAGTGGACACGTGCAGGAGGTCGTCGATGCCGTTCTGCTCTGGTGGCGAGATGATGGAAGCGATCTCGTCGATGAACTTGTCGATGCTCTTGCCTATCTCACCGACGGTGGTCCGATTTGGGTTGTGACCCCAAAGGTGGGAAGACCTAATCATGTTGAGCCAAGTGATATACAAGATGCGGCGCCGACTGCGGGACTAAGTCAAACATCATCTTTTTCCGTTGCCGCAGATTGGTCGGCCACACGATTAGTGGCACGGAAAGCCTCTAAGAGATAAGTTCTCTGTATGTCCCAAACCGTAGGCGGTCTGACCATTGGAGAAGTGGCTCCGAATTTTTCATTATCTGATCAACATGGCGTGAAAGTATCGCTCTCGTCATTTCGAGATAAGAAGAATGTAGTTCTGCTCTTCTACCCATTCTCCTTTACTGGCACTTGCACCAGCGAACTCTGCGAAATTCGAGACGACCTTAATACGTTTCAAAATGAAGACGTGCAGTTGCTCGCCATTTCTTGCGATTCCATCTTTTCGCAGAGATTATTCGCCGAGGCGCAGGGGTATAAATTCCCGGTCTTGAGTGATTTCTGGCCACATGGTGAAGTGTCTAAGGCCTATGGAGTCTTTAACAAGGATCGCGGATGTGCGATCAGAGGAACATTTATTATCGATAAGAAGGGCATCCTACGTTGGCAGGTAATCAATGTTATGGGAGACGCGAGGAGCACACCTGAGTATAAATCGGCATTAGAGGCCCTTTAATTCCGCTCATTCGATCAATAATTCGGTCAACTGGTGCTAATCCAGTAGAATCTGCTGACCGTCAGGGTGCTTAGCTCAGTGGTAGAGCGCCTCGTTTACACCGAGGATGTCGGGGGTTCGAAACCCTCAGCGCCCACCAGTAATAAAAGTGGAGGGTAGGAGACTAATGAAGGCCTCCCAAAGCGATCAACTGCAGATACTTGATATTCAGAGAATGGATTTTCAGGTCGCAACTCTTCGCAACAAACTCGCTGCGCTTCCTGAGATAGCCGAGTTGTTGGCTTGTACGCAGCGCTTAGCTGTGGTGCGGGATCTTGAAGTCGCCGCCGAGACACAGATCAGCGACATTAAGCGCGAATTGTTACGTGCGGAAGCTGATGTAGAGCAAGTGGTGGTCAGACTCGAACGAGATGAAAAGCGTCTCGCGGAAGGAAGTGCCGCGCCAAAGGAACTTGAAAAATTGCAGCATGAGATACAGACGCTGAGCGCTCGCCGATCCGAACTGGAAGAAGTCGAGTTGGAGGTCATGCTTCGTATCGATTCTATTAAGTCGCGTCTTGAGGAATTGGGAAGCGAAGAAGAAACTCTTAAAGCTTCACAAGATGAAATCACTGCGAGAATGAATTCAGCATCATCTTCCATTGAAGAAGAAATTGCATCAACAATTTCAGAAAGAAATGCAACGGCGGTCACCGTGGATGGGGCACTCCTCGAACTCTACGAAAAGATTCGGAGTAATACAGGAACAGGCGCTGCAGCTTTACGCGAAGGAAGATGCGATGGTTGTCACTTGGCTATCAACAGCGTCGAAATCGGAAGAATGAAGACTCTTGCCTCGGACGAAGTCGTCCGTTGTGAAGAATGTCGCTGCATTCTGGTGCGCGGAGCAAATTGATGGCACGCCATTTTGTCATGACTGCAGACGGCGGCTCACGAGGAAATCCGGGGCCGGCGGGGTATGGCGCGGTAATTCATGAAGGTCACATCGTCTTGCAAGAACTTTACGACTTCATTGGAATAGCCACCAATAACGTGGCGGAATACAGCGGATTGGTAGCCGGTCTGACAGCCATTCATTTACTCGATCCTGCAGCCACCATTGACGTGCGGATGGATAGCAAATTGGTTGTTGAGCAAATGTCCGGGCGATGGAAGATTAAGCATGCCGATATGCGCGCTCTTGCAATGGAAGCAAATACAGTTCATCCTCCGACTCTGGTTTCTTACACTTGGATCCCTCGGGAAGAGAATGCTCATGCAGATCGACTTGCCAACCGAGCTCTTGATGAACGAGGGGGAAAGAAAACCCGTCAAGTAAATTTCTTAACCGAGCGCCTTCGGATGCCCGAAGTTCCGACGATGATTTTTTTTGTCCGTCACGGAGAGACGATCTTGACGCCAGATCGAAAGTTCTCAGGCAGCGGTAAATTGAATCCGCCTCTTACCCTGGAAGGTCAGGCCCAAGCGCGGGTCACAGCAGATGAAATTGTAAAACTGAAGCCTGATATTTTGGTGGCTTCTCCTCTGCAGCGGACCAAAGAGACTGCCGAAGTAATTGCAGCCAAGGTGAATCTGCCAATTATTTTTGATGAAGCTTGGTATGAGTGCGGATTCGGACTTTGGGATGGGATGTCCATTGATGAGGTGACTAGTACTTACCCCGCCGAGTACCAAGCCTGGCTTGCGTCATCCGCGTACGTACCTCCCGGGGGTGAGTCATACGACGAACTCGGATGGAGAGTCGATGAAGCAATCGACAAACTCGCGGCCAAGCACCCAGGAAAAAGGATTGTTGTGGTGAGCCACAACGGGGTAATTAAGCAGGCCTTAAGGCTGGCTATCGGCGGTTCTGCCGAGAGCATTTTCCACATTGATGTTGCTCCTTGTTCGATCTCGACTATTTCAATCTGGCCAAGTGACGGGTTACGCGCCATGCGATCTGCAAACGAACGCGGACATCTCCGCTAAGCCGCGCTATTGTCTAGGCATGACGCAGGATCAACTAGGCGCAAGAATTCTTCACGCGGCTACTGGTTCAAAGATGAGCGCCCTTGGTTGGGGCCAAGAAGCCGCGCTTCGTATGCTGCACAACAATCTCGACCCTGCGGTAGCCGAGCATCCAGAGAGACTCGTTGTATATGGCGGAACCGGAAAGGCTGCGAGGGATTGGCCATCCTTTGATTCAATTGTCAGGACTTTGAGAAAACTTAAGGATAACGAAACCCTTCTAGTTCAATCCGGCAAACCTGTTGGTGTTTTTCAGACGCACGAATGGGCACCGCGGGTATTGATTGCAAATTCAAATCTTGTAGGGGACTGGGCGACCTGGCCAGAATTTCGTCGCCTAGAGCAACTGGGACTCACGATGTATGGACAGATGACTGCTGGTTCTTGGATTTACATTGGAACGCAAGGAATTTTGCAGGGAACTTATGAAACTTTCGCTGCCATTGCGCAGAAGCGTTATAAGGGGACACTTCAAGGGACGCTCACATTAACTGCAGGTTGTGGCGGAATGGGAGGTGCGCAGCCATTGGCCGTCACGATGAACGGCGGCGTCTGTTTAATTGTAGACATTGATAGGACTCGACTGGAGAAGAGAATAGAAACTCGATATCTAGATGAGATAGCGAATGATCTCAATGATGCAATTGATCGCGCTCTGAAGGCAAAATCTGCGGGCACACCGCTTTCCGTTGGTCTTGTTGGCAACGCCGCCGTGGTCGTTCCTCAACTCCTCTCGATGGAGGTGCCGATCGATATTGTCACTGACCAGACTTCTGCTCACGATCCGCTTTCTTACGTTCCAATCGGTATTGAATTCCACGATGCCGCGCGGTTGGCATTGGATGATCCTGAAGATTTCACCCTTCGCGCTCGCGCGTCCATGGCCAAACACGTTGAAGCGATGGTCGGGTTTATGGATAAGGGTTCAGAGGTTTTTGATTACGGAAATTCAATTCGTGATGAGGCGCGCCAAGGTGGATATAGCAGAGCTTTCGCATTTCCTGGTTTTGTACCAGCTTACATTCGTCCTCTTTTCTGCGAGGGTAAAGGACCCTTCCGTTGGGTGGCTCTTTCCGGAGATCCGAAAGACATTTATCGCACCGACAAAGCCGTTCTTGATCTCTTTCCGGAAAATGAAGGGCTTCATCGCTGGATCACGATGGCCCAGGAGAAAGTCGCCTTTCAAGGCCTTCCTGCCCGAATTTGTTGGCTCGGTTACGGCGAAAGAGATAAAGCAGGTCTTGCGTTCAATGATCTCGTTGCCAGCGGAGAAGTATCTGCACCGATCGTCATTGGCCGCGATCACTTGGACTGTGGCTCTGTGGCCTCGCCTTATCGCGAGACTGAAGCAATGAAAGATGGATCCGATGCAATCGCGGATTGGCCGCTTCTCAATGCCATGATCAATGTTGCATCCGGCGCTTCTTGGGTGTCGATTCACCATGGTGGAGGTGTTGGAATCGGTCGCTCAATTCACGCCGGCCAAGTAAGCGTTGCGGACGGTACTAAGTTGGCAGCGCAGAAACTTGCCAGGGTCCTGACAAACGACCCAGGCATGGGTGTTATCCGTCACGTAGATGCGGGATATGCCGAAGCAACGAGTACCGCAGGCCAGAAACATGTTCACGTGCCGATGTTGGATGTGGAGTAAGCATGACTCAAACATTGGTAGACAACATCGGATTATTAGTCACCAATGACCCGTCAATAGGCGCGAGCCCACTGGGCTTGATCCAAGATGCAGCATTCCTCATGGAAGACGGCGCAATTTCTTGGATCGGAGAGTCCTCATCCGCCCCGAAAAGAGAAATTCCAAATCGGATTGACGCACAAGGAAGATGCGTTATTCCAGGATTTGTTGATAGCCACACTCATCTCATTTTCGCAGGAGATCGAAGCAAAGAGTTCCGTGCCCGTATGCAGGGGGAACCTTATATTGCAGGTGGAATTAATTACACGGTCGAACTGACCCGGAAAGCGTCGAATGGTCAGTTGCTCCAAAGTGGTCGACGCCTAATCGCGGAAGCTAATGCATCGGGCACTACGACAATTGAATGTAAATCAGGATACGGATTAACCGTCGACGACGAAGCTCGCTCGCTCGTAGTCGCCAAGCAACTCACCGACGAAACCACATTCTTAGGCGCTCATATTGTCCCAATGGAATATCGAGAGAGTCCGGAAGATTACGTGGATCTCGTATGCGGTCCGATGTTGGATGCTGCTAGATCAAATGCAAAATGGATCGACGTGTTTTGCGATAAGGGTGCGTTCACGGCCGAACAGACAAGAAGGATTCTCAAGGCAGGGATGGCGCGAGGACTACTTCCTCGGCTTCACGCCAATCAACTGCAACCTGGCGAAGGTGTGCAGATCGGCGTAGAACTTGGTGCCGCATCAGTGGACCATGTCAGCTATCTTTCGGATGAAGATATCGCCCGACTTGCTGAATCTGAAACGCTTGCCACATTCTTGCCCGCAGCGGAGTTTTCGACGCGATCGAATTATCCTGATGCCCGCAGACTTTTTGAAGCTGGCGTCAAGGTTGCTCTGGCCTCCGACTGCAATCCGGGCAGTTCGTACACGACCAACATTCCATTTGTAATCGCAGTTGCAGTGCGTGATCTCCATTTCTCTCCAGAGCAAGCCGTCTGGTCGGCTACAAAGGGAGGTGCAATGGCGCTGCGACGTAATGAAGTCGGCCACCTCGGAGTTGGCGCACATGCCGATTTTTCAATACTGAGCACTACTTCTTACATACATCTGGCGTATCGTCCAGGAGTTCCGTTAATAGATGAGGTATGGCGCAATGGCAAACGGATCAAATAACTCAAGTAGTGTTGTGACTCTCGGCACGAGCGGGGTTACCTTTAAGGATGTAATTGCGGTTGCCCGCCATGGGGCGCAAGTTCTCTTGTCGCCCGAGGCAATTCAAGCAATTAGCGACACACGAAAATATATTGATGCGTACGCAGCTGGTGGAATTCCTGTTTACGGCGTCTCTACTGGTTTTGGTGCCCTAGCAAATCGGCACATTGATGTGGAAGATCGAACTCAACTTCAAAAATCCCTGATCCGTTCGCATGCCGCTGGAGTTGGCCCAGCGGTCGAACGTGAAGTTGTCCGAGCGTTGATGTTTTTGAGGTTGCGAACGATGGCAACTGGCCGCACCGGGGTACGTGTAGAAGTAGCCAAGGCATATGTCGATTTTCTCAACTCTGGCATTACGCCATTAGTTCCAGAGTTCGGCTCTCTCGGCTGCAGCGGGGACTTAGCACCACTTGCTCACTGTGCACTTTCTATGATGGGTGAAGGCATGGTTCACGATGCAGACGGAAATGAAATGCCATCTATGGACGCAATTAATGCAGCGGGTTTGAGGCCAATTGAACTTCAAGCGAAAGAGGGTTTGGCTCTCATAAATGGCACCGATGGAATGCTCGGAATGTTGATTATGGCTTGTGAAGATCTTGCCCAACTCTGCACCGTTGCAGATATAACCGCCGCAATGAGCGTAGAAGGATTGCTTGGAACGGATCGAGTCTTTGCTCCCGATCTGCACGCGCCGCTTCGCCCGCAAATCGGACAGATAGCAAGTGCCGCAAATATGTACGCCCTCCTCCAGGATTCCGGAATTGTGGCATCGCATTTTGAGCATGATTCCCGGGTGCAGGATGCCTACTCTCTGCGCTGCGCACCACAAGTCAATGGAGCAGTGAGAGATACGGTCGATTACGCATCAACAATTGCTCATCGTGAACTGCACAGTTCGATAGATAATCCTGTTGTACTTCCCGATGGACGAGTGGAGTCAAATGGCAACTTCCACGGAGCACCTGTTGGTTACGTACTCGACTTTCTGGCAATTGCCGCAGCAGACCTAGGATCAATGGCCGAACGCCGAACCGATCGAATGCTAGATCCGCATCGTTCGGCAGGCTTGCCACCATTTCTTGCCCACGATCCTGGTGTTGATTCGGGGCTGATGATTGCCCAGTACACCCAGGCAGGCCTGGTGAGCGAGAACAAGCGCCTTGCCACTCCTGCCAGCGTAGATTCAATTCCGAGTTCGGCGATGCAGGAGGACCATGTTTCTATGGGATGGAGCGCAGCTCGCAAATTGCGAAAAGTGATCGAGAACCTTTCTCGCATCCTTGCTATCGAACTCGTCACTGCCGCTCGGGCCATCGAATTACGCCAAGGATTGACTCCGTCACCAGCTACCGCGTCGGTCATAAAGACTTTGCGTGAAGTTGTGCAGGGATCTGGTCCGGATCGTTGGCTCTCACCAGAACTCGAGGCTGCCGTCCTGCTAGTGCACAGTGGAAATGTTCAAGCGGCGGCGCGGGAAGTCGTGAACGATTTAAATTAACGTTTTGCAACTCCGCAAGCTGCCTCTAGTACGAGCAAGGCACCGAGTCGGGTAGTTCGTTGATCGGGAGTATCAGAGGCTGCATCGATTTCTGTAATATCGATTGCGCGCACTGAAGGGTGAGCTCCGGCAAGGAATGCCGCTTGGCGAAGTTCATCCGCACTTATGCCACCCGGAACGGATGCAGGGCAAGCTGGTGCAACCGAGCGATCGCAGACATCTACATCGATATCGACATATATTTCTCTCTTTGATCCCCCGGCAATATCAAGCGCCTCAGTCATCACATCTGCGATCGGTCGCTTGCGCAGTAACTCCCGCGTGAAGATGTGGATCCCATGCTCTTTTGCCCGCGCCGCGTATTCTTTGCTATTTGCAAAATCACTAATACCAATTTGAACGATGTTTTTACCGAGAAGGCCCGCTTGGATGAGACGCCAGACGGGCGAACCGCTTGATCGACCGTCGCGCAAATCATGGTGCGCATCAAGTGTGATGAGGCCGCACGCAGACAGGTCTGGCCACAGTCCAGCGGCAACTGAGTAAGTGATGGAATTGTCTCCGCCGAGCGCGATCAGCAATTTATTGGCGTTGCGAGCATTCTTGACAGCAGCTGCTACGCGTTGCTCCCCTTCTTCAAACTCCGGAGAAATCACATTTCCAAGATCACGTAATACGATCTCACGCAAATCTACATTGTGAGAATGAGAGTAAGTTGAATAACGGGCAAGTGCAGCTCTAATCGCATCAGGAGTTTGGTGCGCTGAAGTTGGCGAGAGTGATTCTTCGCGAGCCGGAACACCTAGGAGCGCCACGTCAGAAAATTCTTCATTTGAAGAAAAAAGAGTATTTGCTCTCACCCATTTTGGGTCCTGCGGGAGTGCGGGGTTCGTCATGACCTTGATATTACGCGAAAAACTCTGGCTTATTAGGGGCGTGGAAAGTACGATGACTCGATGATAAATCTCCATTCCATTGATATATGGCAGCAGTTTTCAATCATCATTGACGGAACGATCGCCGCAATCCTCGGATCGATCATTGGGTGGGAACGAGACCGAGCTGGTAAGTCTGCGGGACCCAGAACAATGGCGCTGGTGGGTACGGCTGCGGCAATTGTCGTTTCCATTGGCGAGGTTCTCGACGTGAACGCTAAGTTCGGAGATCCAACGCGGGCGTTGCATGCGATCATCACTGGTATTGGATTTCTTGGCGCCGGTCTTATATTTACGGATAAGCGCGGGGGAATTCAAGGCGTTACGACCGCCGCCACAATTTTTGCAACGGCGGCGATGGGAGTGTGTGTCGGTCTGGGATTCCAGGTCGTTGGTGTGGGCCTCACCATCATCATCCTCATTATTCTTCGCTCTTCACATGTGAAGGAGGTCGCCCGTCGACGGAGCGGACAAGATGAGGATCAGGATGGAAAATCCCACTAATTGATGGCCGATCGGGAAACTCCTCGCACAAATTGGAGAAAAATTCGCGCCATTTCTTCTGCAAGGGCTTTCTCCTTCTTGGGCAGCGAACTTACTGTATTCGCTCTGATTCTTCGTGAGAAGGATTCGGGTGCGAGTGCTGTCTCGATACTCCTAATTTTGGGTATGTTGCCATTGATTCTCTTCGCCCCATGGGCGGGGCTAATTGCGGATAGGTACTCAACCAGACAAGTTGTTCAGACAGCTTCTTTGGCCCAGGCAGTTTTGATTTTTAGTCTTACGATTGATGGTCCACACTGGGTGGTCTTTGCAACACTATTTCTGGCCAATAGCTGCGGTTCAGTTGCAAATCCTGCCTGGGGCGCTTTATTGCCTACCCTATGTACTAAAGATGACCTCCCACGCGTATTGGGATTTTCGCAGTCAATTTTTGCTCTGGCCGGATTACTTGCCCCCGCACTAGCGGGTCTATTGGTTTCTACAAGTGGTTTCTACTGGCCATTTGTTATTGACGCTTTCACCTTCTTTTTTATAGCCACGATGCCTGTTGTATTGAGGGTAAATCGACATGGGGCAGCCGAAGTAAGCGGTCAAAAGAGCGGTGCAATGGAAGGAATTCACTTTCTCTTTCGTGAACCCCTATTGCGTGCTCTGTTAATTCTGCTTACGATTTTTATTTTGGCGCTCGGAGTTGTAAATGTGGGTGAAGTTTTCCTCGTTACCGAAGAACTTGATGCCAGCTATTTCATTTACGGTTTGGTAGGGACCGCCTTTGCTCTCGGTGCACTTCTTGGCTCAACTGGATCGGCATCGGCCAAGATTCCTGAGTCTAAGCACGTACACATAGTGATTTTTGGGCTGATCTTGCTCTCCGTCGCGGTCCTTGGAATTGCTCTGGCTTGGCACTGGGGAGTGGTACTTGCTTTTTCTCTACTTGCGGGAATTGGTAATTCCATTATTAACGCATATGCGGTGGGGATTTTTATCAACAGATCGGATCCAGCCATTCAAGGTCGCATTCTGGCAGGAGTTAATGGCGTGGTTAATTTAGGGCTCATAACTGCGATGGGTCTTGCCGGGCTTGTGATTGGAGTCTTCGGAGTGCGCGAGGTTCTGTTCGCGGGAGGAGTGCTTTCGATAGGCGTGTTGGCAATTTTAACGCCCGCGGTTTTACGTCTCGCGCCTAGAGTCGCGTAGACTTGGGGATTGGAAGAGTCGCCCGGATCACCGCGTCATAGAAATATGCCGAGGAAAGTCCGGACTCCAGAGAGCAAGGTGGTGGGTAACGCCCACCCGGAGCAATCCGCGGGAACAGTGCCACAGAAAATAAACCGCTCGTTAGCAATAGCGAGTAAGGGTGAAACGGTGGTGTAAGAGACCACCAGCATGTACGGCAACGTATGTGGCTAGGCAAACCCCACTTGGAGCAAGACCAGACAGGTAGCGCTTGAGAACTGCTCGTTCGAGCTACCGGGTAGGTCGCTTGATTCCGTGAGTAATTGCGGAACTAGATGGATGGTGATCCTAGACAGGATCCGGCTTATAGGGCGACTCTTCCTTAAATAAAATCTTTAAGACTTCGGACAAGTTCGGGAACATCCATAGTGGCTGCGACCCACAATTGAGATCTCTTTATCCGCTGATAGTTGTGGGCAAGCATTACTCGTAACCCAATGAGACCCGCCCAATCAATATGCAACATCGTCGCTTGAGTCTCTCTAGAAATGGCGGAAGCTGATTCTCCGATCAGTTCGATAACTCGCTCTATTGCACGAACCTGCGACAGTTCGGAATCAAAGCGTTCTCGACCTTGCTTTACATATTCCGCTAATTCAGCGGCTAATTCCATAATGTCCTGAATACGGCGCTTGTCGTTCTGATTCACAGAGCTAAGGCTTCTTCTCGAATGTGTGCGTCTCGAGGAAATAATCCACCTTGATCAACAAGATCGACATCTGCCTGGAGGAAATCAATGAGTTCTTGGCGCATGTGAACGAGGTCAAAGAGCGAGGCAGTGGGGTCGCAATCGACGAGAAAATCAATATCACTATCTGGTCGGTCTTCTCCTCGGGCGACACTGCCGAAAACAGAGATAGACGGAGATTTATGGCGAGCAGCGATAGCCCTAATCGCCTCACTGTTGGCTCGGAGGTATTCTAGGCGCCGACTCATGGGTTCAAGGGTATCAGCGTCATGTCGTGTCTTGGTGGAGTGGGCTTTGCTATGCCTAGGCAAACCCCACTTGGAGCAAGACCAGACAGGTAGCGCTTGAGAACTGCTCGTTCGAGCTACCGGGTAGGTCGCTTGATTCCGTGAGTAATTGCGGAACTAGATGGATGGTGATCCTCGACAGGATCCGGCTTATAGGGCGGCTCTTCTGCTTATTCGTTGAAAGAAATGTGAGTTTTACGAATACTATTGGGCGCCAATGGCGATGAAGAAAAGGTGAACTGCTTGTTTGAATCGATTTTTCTTGGGGTATTGCAGGGCCTAACAGAGTTCTTACCAATTTCGTCTAGTGCGCATCTGCGCATTGCGGGGGAATTTTTCAGTAAGGCGCAAGATCCAGGAGCGCGATTTACAGCCATAACTCAAATTGGTACCGAGTTGGCGGTTCTACTTTTCTTTCGTAATGACATTAAAAGAATCATAATCGCGTGGGCACAGCAAACTTTCTTGCGCAAAGTCCTACCTGTAGATGAAAGATTACAGGCGCGGATCGGTTGGTTGATTATTGTAGGTAGTTTGCCAATCGGAATACTCGGCTATCTTGGACAAGACTTCATTACAGGGAGTTTAAGATCTCTCTGGTTAATCTCTTCTGTGATGATTATTTTCGGCATTATTTTGGGTCTTGCCGATTATTTTGGAAAGAATACGAAAACGCTTGAGAATTTGAGTGTTAAACACGGAATTTTGTATGGACTCGCACAATCCCTTGCCTTGATTCCAGGAGTTTCTAGATCTGGCGCAACGATCGCCATGGGTCGCATTCTCGGATATTCGCGGGAGGCGGCATTGAGGTATTCATTTCTGCTCGCGCTCCCCGCTGTATTCGGAAGTGGATTATTTCAACTTAAGAAGGCGCTTAGTGACAGCGCAGGAGCAAATACTTTTTCACTCTCTGAAACTTTCGTAGCGACGGCTATTGCCTTTTTCGTAGGGTATGCAGTAATTGCTTGGTTGTTGAAATATGTAGCCACCAAGAGCTTCACCCCCTTCATCGTCTATCGAATCGCTGTTGGAACCATAGTTATTGGGCTTTTGGCGGCTGGGGTTATTAATCCTTGAGCGTGGTAGCTAGGCAAGCCGCCTAATTTTGCCTTCGCTGAAGTTCACGACTACAGTTCAGATGTTTAAGGGGAGTACCTCGTTACAGTGTCCTCGTCAATACGGTGTAAAAACCCGGGGCGCTGTCCGTGAAAACGGTTTGGGAGACCTTGACCATGTCTTATTCATGGCTATCAAGGGAGTTTTAAGTGGATGTGTCTTTGCTAATTTGGTCGATCACTATCGCCGCCATCTTGATATTAGTGTTTATAGATCTCTTCACCGCAAGTCGAAAACCTCGCGATGTGAAGTTCAAGGAGGCAATTGCGTGGACCTTCTTTTACGTCAGCATCGCAGTCGGCTTTGGAATCTGGGTGTGGAGTCGGTTTGGTTCAATTTTTGGTTTCGAATACTTTGCCGCGTACATGGTCGAATACTCTCTTTCAGTAGATAACCTCTTCATATTTGTCATCATTTTGACTCAATTTGCCGTGCCAAGCATTTACCATCAGCGAATATTGCTAATCGGTGTCGTTCTAGCCCTGGTACTGAGGGCAGTCTTCATAGCCGTGGGAGCGGTGGCTCTGGCCTCGTTTAGTTTCACATTCTTTATTTTTGGTGCGATTTTGATCTGGACCGGCGTTGGGCTGTTCAGGCATTGGGACGAAGATCCCGATCCCAATGAAAATTTCGTTGTCCGCAGGCTAAGAAAGTCAATCCCGATGGTTCAACAATTTCATGGGAGCAGACTCTTTATCCGGCTCAATGAAAAGCGTTTTGCTACCCCCATGCTCTTAGTCATCATTACCATTGCTTCGACTGATTTACTTTTCGCTCTGGATTCAATTCCAGCAACCTTTGGAGTCACATCCGAGCCCTACTTAGTATTCGCTGCCAATGCGTTTGCCCTCTTGGGATTGCGAGCTCTATATTTCTTGCTTAAGGGCCTGCTTGATAAATTAATTTACCTTTCACTTGGACTCTCATTCATCCTAATCTTCATTGGAGCCAAATTAGTCCTGACTTATTTGCATGAGATTTTCGAAGAAATTCCCAAGGTTTCGACGCCCGCAAGCCTGGCCGTAATCGGAGTGATCTTGGCGATTTCAACGGTAACTAGCCTGATTAAGAGTAAGACGGACCCTACGGCGAAAGCCCACGCTGGTCGAATTGCGCTCTTGGATTCGGATGAAGACTCATGATGCTCTTACGCAAACTCTGGGCAGCCCTTCCGCGATCTGTTCGGAGGACTGTCGTTCTGGTAATTGGCTCTACTCTGATCGCGTTGGGAGTCGCACTTGTTGTACTTCCAGGTCCATTTACTATGCCACTCGTAATTCTGGGTTTGGTTGTTCTAGCCGTTGAATTCACTTGGGCTGAATCACTGTTGATCAAGGCGAAACATCACGCGAAAAAAATTGATCCCAGAAAACTTCGAAAGCGGTCTTAACCTGACGTCAGAAGTAGGGATTGATCCCCGAAGTGGGCTAGAGACCGGACTGTCGTGACCAAGAGTATTCGCGATTAACGGTTGCGATTCTTACTGTGTACTCCTCATAGAATTCTTCACGCCCTAATCGTTGAGCTTCAAGATGTTCATCGAGAGCTTTCCAACTTCGGATGGACTCTTCATCTTTGAAATAGGAAACTGTTATACCTTGCCTTGTCTGAGAATCGCGAAATCCGATGTGCGAGAGGTACCCCGGTTGTTCAGCGACTAACTCTTCCATTCGAGTTGAAAACTCCTGGTATTTTGAATCAGAATCGATCGAACGTTTAGATGTGAAAATTACTGCCACGTATTGTTCTAAATCCACATGCTGGCTCATATATTGAGAGTATCAGTAAGCACTCTCATGGCGAGTGGAATTTTGTTCGTTCTCTGATAGCTCTACAGTGTGAGTCCTGGGAAAGCGGAGCTAAGTGCGGACATAACTTTTGATACAGCAATGGCCAGAAGTAGTAATCCAAAGATGCGAGTGACCACCATTAGTCCCTGCTCTCCAAGAATTCGCTCGATCGGCTCCGCCGCAAGAAGCATTACGCCGGTTAGAATCGAAAGAACTAGAATTATTATCACATCGGCAATTCGAACGATTCCGACGTCAGAGTTGCCAATTGCAATCACTGTCGCAATCGCACCGGGTCCGGCCATCATCGGGATGGCGAGAGGGACTACGGCAGCTCCTATCGGGGATGCCTCGAAGACGGAATCTTTCCGACCCATGACCATGCTCCATCCAATTGCCCCGATAATCAGCGCACCCGCTATCCGAAATGCATCCATCTGAATGCTGAGCAGTTGGAGAATGACGTCGCCCACAAAGTAGGCAATAAAGAGTGTCAATCCGGATACGAGAGCGGTTTGCAGAGCGGTTATACGTCGTTTCTCTTTAGAGATCCCGCTAGTCAAACTAAGGAATACGGGGATCGAAGTTATAGGGCTTACGATCGCAAAAAGTGCGACGAGCGTAGTTACATCGCTGCTGAGTTTCATATCACAAAGCCTCTCACAGTTAATCTTAAGTCAAAGCCAATCCAGAGTTGAAGATTGAAGTGCCCAGAATCTCGAGCGCTGGTACTCTCATCAAGTGCTGTCGACTCCGAGTCAAATTCGCAAACTGAGTTTCTCGTTGATGGGCATCGTTCTCATTTTTTCCGGAATCGCCATCGTGCACTATCAATGCATGGCATCTCAATCGACGCATGGAACGGGTCTGACTTCAACCGCAGAGCATCATGGTATTTCTTCTGGCGACTCAAGTTTGCTCGGTGTATCTGGATCCAGCGGCGAAGTGTGCGTGAGCATTGCCTTGATCGTTCTACTTACTTGGGTTCGCAAGTTTCAGGCCAAAGCACGCCGGTGGCGTGAGGTTCATGTCGGGCGTGATCTTTTCGTATTCGCCAGATCCTGTCTGAGCGGAGCTCTGTCGCCTGTACTGGTTCTCTCACGCATCGGAGTTTCTAGAACTTAATTTCGACCTCTCAAATGTAATTCCCGTGTCCACTAACTGAGAGAGGTCTAATAATGTTTCGTCGAATTATTTTGTTAGTAGTTGCATCTGTAATGCTTAGTTCTTTTGTTAACGCTCCAGCAAACGCTTTGCCACAGCTATTAAGTGTCACCAATGCGTCCTATGGAGATATGGAGATCATGTTTGCACAGGAAATGATTCCCCACCACCAACAGGCAATAACCATGTCAAATTACGCATTGAAGAATTCCAGAAATGCCGCTGTCATCGGACTAGCGAAGAAAATCATTTCGGCCCAGAAGGGTGAAATAGTTCAGTTGACTTCTTGGATCAAAGTCTCTGGTCAACCTATGACGTCGGGTCACTCTATGGGGACCTCGGGAATGCTCAACCCCGCTCAACTTGCGCAATTGAAGAGTCTCAAAGCGAAGGCCTTTGATAAGGCTTTCTTGAAGGCAATGGTTGAGCACCACGCAGGAGCCCTGCAAATGGTTTCCTGGATCTCCAATTCCACGAGAAGTGATGTGAAACTTCTGGCGGTCAATATTAAGAAAGCCCAAACGGCAGAAATTACGGCCATGAAGAAAATGATTGCAAAATTGGGAAAGTAGGCGGGATCTAAGGATTTTTTGAGAGAGGAGATCTAAATGACCGACTCGTATATTGAGTACACGTGTCCAATGCATCCAGAAGTAGTGAGCCTTGAACCGGGTAATTGTCCTAAGTGCGGAATGTCGCTGGAACCAAAGACCGATTTTGAGACTGAGGTGGAGAATGTCGAACTCCTTGATCTCAAAAAGCGTTTTCTATGGTCATTGCCACTAACCGCACTATCCATTCTCATTGCGGTTCTTGGTTCGAGACTTCCTGGTGTGTTTGCCGATCGCGGTGAATGGTTGTCTTTAGTGATTGCGACACCGGTAATTCTCTGGGCTGGCAAACCATTTTTCCAACGTGCGTGGATGTCTTTTATGCATAGGAGTCCAAATATGTGGACCCTCATCGGTCTGGGTACGGGGGCGGCATATGTGTACAGCTTGGCCGCGACTGCAATTCCAGATGTCTTTCCTGCTTCGTTTCAGACGGATGGGAAAGTTGGCGTCTATTTTGAAGCTGCCTCAGTCATAATTTCCTTGACCTTGCTTGGTCAGGTCATCGAACTTAAGGCGAGGGCCCAGACGTCTTCTGCAATTAAGGCACTCTTGAAATTGGCACCCAAGACGGCCCGTCGACGCAAAGTTGACGGCACGGATGAGGAAGTTCTCCTTACTCACGTCATGGTTGGGGATATCTTGATTGTCCGCCCAGGGGAGACAATTCCGGTTGATGGGGAAGTCATAGATGGTATTAGCAACATTGATGAGTCCATGCTCACCGGTGAACCTTTGCCGGTGCTCAAAGAAGTTGGCGACAAAGTTATCGGCGGAACGATTAATTCCGACGGTTCACTGCAGATTGGAGCGGAGAAAGTTGGGTCAGCTTCCGTCCTTTCGCAAATTGTAAGTCTAGTCTCGCAGGCCCAGCGGTCTAAGGCGCCAATGCAGCGCATGGCGGATACGGTTTCTCGCTACTTTGTTTTGGCCGTGATAGCCGTCGCGATACTGACTTTCTTTGCCTGGGGTTTGGTGGGAGGCGAATCTTCCTGGACTTATGGGGTAATAAATGCGGTCGCCGTGCTAATCATCGCCTGCCCTTGTGCCCTTGGTCTGGCAACCCCAATGTCCATCATGGTCGCCTCAGGGAGGGGAGCAACTTCTGGGATTCTCTTTAAAGATGCCGCGGCGATTGAAAACTTTCACAAGATCGATACCTTGATTGTTGATAAGACTGGCACCTTAACGGAGGGGCGTCCATATGTGGAGAGAGTAATCGCGGTTTCTGGCATTGAAGAAAGTCATGTTCTATCTATTGCGGCAAGTCTGGAAAGTTTGAGTGAACACCCTTTAGCCACCGCAATCGTTCGAGACGCAGCGAAAGCGAATTTGAATCTGGAGAAGGTTGTCGAATTCAAGTCTCATCCTGGATTTGGAGTAGAAGGAAAGTTGGATGGAAATCAAATTCTCGTGGGGAACGCCCAGTTCTTGTCGAATTCAAAGGTGGATCTTGAATCGTTAAGGGTTGAAGCCGATGAAATCAGATCTCATGGATCAAGCATTATGTTTGTTTCGCGCAATAATTCGCTGATGGGGTTGATCTCGTTGAACGACCGGATAAAGGAGACATCTCCAGAAGCGGTTGCCGAACTTATGAGTTCAGGTATCCACCTAGTTGTGGCCTCTGGAGATAACCTCAGTGGTGCCAAGGGCATCGCTTCAAAGTTGAATATAACTGAGGTTTATGGAGATGTGAAACCATCTGACAAACTTGAGTTAGTTCGCAAGTTCCAGGATCAGGGAAAATATGTGGCCATGGCGGGGGACGGAGTGAACGACGCACCAGCACTTGCCCAGGCCAATATTGGAATTTCAATGGGTACCGGCACCGATGTTGCTATGCACAGCGGGCAAGTCACTTTGGTTAAGGGCGATTTACGTTCAATTGCAGAGGCCAGGAAACTCTCGCAGGATACGGTTGCAAATATGCGCCAGAATCTATTTTTTGCCTTTCTTTACAATGCTCTTGGGGTTCCAATTGCAGCCGGAATTCTGTATCCCTTTACTGGATTGACCCTTTCACCCATGATTGCAGCGTTGGCAATGAGTCTAAGTTCGACTTCCGTGATCGCCAATGCCCTGCGACTGCGAGGTAGACATGCATGAGTAATCCACTTCGTGTCCTCGTAGTCGAGGATGAGGCAGAGCTTGCCGCTGTTATCGTGAGTTATTTCGAACGTGAAGGTTATATCGTTGATCAGGCACTCGATGGTCCGAGTGCCGTGCAGAAAGCTCGCTTATCACCACCAGACCTCATAATTCTAGACGTGATGCTGCCAGGCTTCGACGGTATTGAGGTGTGCAGGCAGGTAAGGACTTTTTCTGATGCATACATCTTGATGTTGACGGCTCGCGATGAAGAAGTAGATAAAGTGGTCGGCTTTGCTGTTGGCGCGGATGACTATGTGGTGAAACCATTTTCACCGCGGGAACTCATTGCTCGATCGAGGGCAATCCTACGTAGGCCCCGATCGAAATCTAATGAGACTGATGAAGATCCGCTGTCAAGTATTTTTCTCTATGAAAGCGTCACGTTAAACTCAAATTCACGAACTGTCATGGTCGATAGCGTGCTAGTAGAACTCACGAGGACAGAGTTTGATCTATTAGAGATCTTGATGGAGCATCCAAAGAATGTTTTTTCTCGCAAATCACTTCTCGAGTCAGTTTGGGGAGGGGAATGGTTTGGCGAGGTTCACGTAGTGGACGTTCATATTGGGCACTTGCGAAAGAAACTCACCGATGCTGGGGCAGCGAAGGAATTAATACGAACTGTCCGCGGGATTGGTTATGGAATGGAACTGAAATGAAATTCCAGCGCAAAAAGAGCCTCATGACTCAGATGCTAGTTGGACAGACATTTCTAATTCTGTTATCTGGATTGATTCTCGTTGGTACCGCCTCATATATTGCGCCTTCTATATTTCACGAGCACCTGGAAGAAGCCGGCGTCACTTCTCAAGCGGCCCACGCGCATGTTACCGAGGCCTTTACTGCTTCTTTTAATCTTGCCCTTATCATCTCAGCAATAACTTCACTGATAGTTTCGGGTTTTATAGCCTGGGTCTTCATGCGGCGAATTGTTAAACCCATGGAGAGAGTGACTCTATTTGCGGAAACCCTCGCTGCCGGCAATTTGGGAGTGCACCCCAACTTTGATAGGACATCGTCGGAACTCGACAGGCTGGCTACCGCTTTGGCAGGGATGTCAGCAGATTTGGCGCTTAGCAAAGAAAACCAAGAACGTTTGTTAAGCGATCTCGCACACGAGCTTCGTACTCCGATAGCCACCGTTGGCGCAATTGTTGATGGTATTGAGGACGGAGTTGTTCATGGTGATGCACATTCGTGGCAGACAATTCGTGATCAACTTGAGAAACTTAATCGTCTCTCCCACGATGTTCGAGAAGTATCCCAAAATCTAGATCAATCTCTTAGTAAAGTTGTCCACCCCGTTGATCCAAATTTAATTGCCACCTCGGCGTTTGCCGCGTGGAGACCAAGGTATGAGAACAAAGAGGTGCGACTTAAGATCCACGTGGCAGACGAGTTGCCGATGTTGAATGTTGATGCGCAGCGAATCGGGCAAGTCCTGTCGAATCTCTTGGAAAACGCTCTTCGGCATACTTCTGGGGGCGACGAAGTGACGCTCGAAGTGAAGGCGGAAAAGAATCGTATTCAATTTACAGTCCGGGACAATGGAGAAGGCATGGATGCACACCAGCTTCCGCACATTTTCGATCGACTTTATCGGGGAGACAGTGCTCGAACGTCGGGGGATTCAGGGTCTGGTCTTGGCCTAACGATTGCCCGAAGCATCGCCCAAGGTCATGGCGGGACGCTCACGGCGAGTAGCGAGGGCCGTCAGTTAGGGTCGACATTCACGCTTTCACTGCCGGATTGAGTGAATCAGTAACTGCGTTTCAGTTTTCGGCTATTGGAGTGCCTACATGCGGTGAGCCATAGGGAAGAGAAACATCGCCACATTGAGAACCATGAGGAGTCCAACGAGCGCTGTAAAAGGGATCATTGTCGACTTCCGCACTCTGGCACTGGAGTAACGACGATTTGTGATTCGACGAACTGTGTAAATCGATCCCCAGAATCCAAGTGCCAAGATTAAGAACTGAAGTATGCGAATGGTCCCATTACTCACGAGCGCGGCGGATCCAGTGGCCTGGCTTCCAAATAGCGATCCCACGGAATAGAAGACCGACTTGCCCTCGGCTAGAAGATGAAAGAGGTTGTGGGCGACATGGCCGGCAACGTCTAGTGGGATGAGAGCATATCCAAATCGTGCAAAATTCTGGAATGTGCTCTCTAAGTTGCTGCGCGAAGCGATTCGGGCGACTAAGGAAAGTAATGCAACTGGAAGCATGACACCCAAGGCAAAGACTCCCGTGAAAATGACTGCGCTGTTGGTTATCCCAGTTATCCGATGTACGGAGGAAAGTATTTGCTCCCAAACCTGCAGCATTGTTATGTTTTGGATAAGGACAATGCCCATGATTGCCATTGCCAAAAATGATTCTTCCACTTTTGGATTGCGAATAAACCAAAGTTCTTTCGTTGGTTTCCGTAATGTCAAAGTGATGGCGTCATTTGGGCAATTCTTTATGCAGTTTGCGCACAGAACGCAGTTAGAGTTTGAGTCCATTGTCCTCGGAAAAGTAAAGAGCGGGCAAGCGGGAGCTTTTTCGGTCCCGTTAAAGCAGGCCGCTTTTGATGAACATGTTTCACAAATATCGGTATTTGCCCGCAAGGCGATCATTCCAGTTCGTGCATAGTTCCCAGAGAGACCTCCGAGAAAGCAGAGATAGCGACAGAAAGTGCGACGTTGAAAGAATGCGCCGGAGACTAGTACGGCGAAGGTTATTAGTAAGAGCAGGACCCCAGAGCCCCATGGAGATGACACGATCCCGAACACATGATCGGCCCAAGTGATCGCGATAAAAGTGGCATCGATGATCCATATCCCATAACGTTTAAGAAACGCAGGAACTGGTCGATTGACGCCAACCAATTTTTGAACGAAATCCGAAAGCGTGGCGAACGGGCAAATAGCGCACCAGAACCGGCCTAGGAAGAGAAAGACGATCGGGATAAGTGGCCACCACAGAACCCACATGAGGGCCGTGCCCGGGTTTTCATGGGCACTCGTTGGTCCCGCGAGAAGTTCGTAACCGATTAATCCGAATACGGCTGCTACAGGAATCTGAAATATCTTGGGAAAATATCGGCTTTTCAAGAAAGTCTTTACAGGTCGATATTTCAATAGATCTAGTCCACGAGGTTCGACAGATTCGTCCTCGGTTTCTATTTCCAGCAATTTGTCTGCAGTTTTCATTTCCTGCCTCCACGGATGCTCATGTGGGCTAGCTTCTTTTCACGTGCTGTTCGGTCTTTTCGTCTCATGACCCATGCACTCGAAATTACAAACGATGATGCCAATCCAAAGATTCCGAGAGCGGCTGCGAGGGGACGTTCTGGCTCTTCGCTATGTTCGTCAGATGAGTTTGAATGGTCCATACCTGGCATATCCGGATCCATTTCATTGGTCAGTTGATCTGCCTCACCGCTGAATTCAAGTGACTCGCCTGCGACCCCAAGTGGCAACCAATTCTCTCCGCGATCGGAACTTGCAAATATGCTGGCAAATGGAGCCCGCAGGGAAGCTACGTAAATACGTTTACCATCCTGGGAAAAGGAAATTGCCGCTGCCCCACTCGGAACAGAAATGTCTGACCAGGTGTCTCCGCCGTCCAGACTTAGTCCGGCGCTACCCATACCGATAACCGCTATTTCTGAATTGTTGGATGGATTCCACGCCATCGCCATTGGACCAACAGGTCCACCCAGACTCCGCCAACTTTTTCCACCATCTAGGCTTAAGAGTGACCCCTGTTGCATATCAGCGGCGAGCACTTTCAGAGGGTTCTTTAGATCAACCAACATCGAACCCATGAATCCCCTTCCTACTTCGGGATTTCTAAGAGTCCATGTTTTGCCTTCGTCCTTTGATGCTAATAGTCCGATGTCGGGTGAAGCCAGGTATACAGATTGGCCTGACGCACCCACAGAGTGAACATCCGACAGACCCTCGTAGAAATTGATTCGATCAAAATCACTACTACCCAATTGAGATCTGAAGAGTCCTAAGTGCCCTCCCGCAAATACTGTCTGTGTGCCAGTGGTCCACCCCATAACATCTGCCCCACCAAGGGACTCGATAGCTTCCCAATGTTTTCCTCCATCGAAGGAGGTAGCGGCACTCTCGTGGCCAGTGATAATGAATTGTGAATCGGCGACAGTGAGGGTGTGTATGTCGCCTCCTACATAGATCTCAGAGGAAGCGACTGGATTGACTGAAGCCGAATCTCTAGTGAGTTGAATACTTAGTAGTGCAACCCCACTAACGGCAATTAATGCAACGGCCACTTTGCCAAATATCTTCATCTTCTCTCCTATGAGCGATAAGCATGGTCTGCTGTAGTAGATTCTGGTCTCCGACTGTCCTGGGAACGACTCATTTTGAGTAAAGATTTGAATAAGAAATGGGAGATCAATTTCATCAGCGCGACGCCGTGAGTCTGTACGAATAATTTCATTGTCACACAATTGCAGTGAGAGGAACCGCCCCCTGAGAGCGCACAATCCATTGCGGTGCTCACGGTCAGAGCATTGTGGGACGTTTCCAGTTATGCTCGGAAGTGTGATTAACTTAAGAAGGTCAGAAAAGTCATTGTGTGACGTATCGAATATCAAACTTGCAGAAAGTGTGACGCAACGAATACTTTGGAAAATCCATGTGTGATGTAGGGAATAGTACAAAAAAAGCAGTGTGTGACTAAGGGAATACTCGGTGAAGTGCTAGCCCTCAATCAAAATTACATCGATTAAGGACGGAGTGGAAGGATTCAGCCATAAGAAAAAGGCACGAACTCAGGGAGAGATGAGGATTTAAAGTGAAAACTATAGGTAAATCAACGTTAGCGAAGGCATTGATTGTCATTACGGCATTTGGTCTAGTCACCGCGAATACTGGGGTTGCAAATGCTGTAACCAAAAAGACGATCACATGTTATAAAGGAAAAATCGTAAAGAAGGTCACGGCTGTTAAGCCAAAATGTCCAACCGGTTATACAACAAAGAAGCCAGTGGTGAAAGTGACGCCAAAACCAACAGCTACTCCGGCGAAAACCACGGCGGGACCAGTCGCCTTCTCAGGAACATTCAAAGGAAAGATGTCCATCCTCTGGAGCGATAGTGATGTTCGCGCCACATCAGTAACTGCAACTGGAACTGGAAACGTCCTTGGTTTGGACGAACTCACAGGAACGGGATCGGCGGCACCTCAGAATCAGTGCGACGCATTCGATGGCTCTGGCGTACTTAGCGGTGGCGGAAATACCTTGAAGGTTGCGTTTGATTCTTCAGCTAAAGCTTGTGCAGCTGATGATGCGGCGCCTACCACGATCACTATTACAGGTAACGCCACCATTACGGGCGGAACTGGAAAATATGCAGGTGCGACTGGAACTCTCAAAGTCACGGGTTCTTTCGCGATCAAATCTAAAGATGCCGGGTTTAGCGAGAGTGCAGCACTGACCTTGACTCTCACCGGAACCATCACAACCAAATAGTTCTCAAACAGACGCGTTCAAATAGAGAAATAGAAAAAAGGAGCAGGGATATGAAACGATTTATCTCGAGCATTGTCATCAGTGCTCTTGCAGTAGTCGGTGGCGCAGTTGTGGGAGGTGCCCCTGCTTACGCAGCCACTCCTTCGACTCTTGTAATGTCTGGAGGAAGTGCCGTTTTCGGACTTGATCCAGCGATTATTAAGGCAACCGCGAATAATGCAGGAACTGTAAAGTTCTCCGCAGCCGGAGTGGTAATTAAAGGTTGCGAAGCGGTAGCCACCACCACGGTTACACCATTCGTAGCCCAGTGTTCATGGATGCCGGCAGCGAGTGGCGCTACGGCACTAACCGGATCGTTTACTCCAACTGATGCAGCCAACTTCACTGCGGTTGACTCTGCCACATTCACCGTAAAGGTGGGCGTTCCAGTGCAAGGAGTGGTTTCTCCGATCCACATCTACGTAGACACAGTTCTTGCGAGCGGAACTTCTGGCCCGCTTGCCCCACGATTTGGCGTTAGTTGCGCGATCACAAGTGAGTTCATTCTTGGACAAGGAATTGTATTCCGCGTCTACGCAAATAATGCTGATTTGGCAGGAGCAGTAATGGATCCAACCAATACAGCAAAGGCATACATTGAAGTTGCGGGTATCAAGGATCCACTTCCGCTCTCCTATGGAAATCACAGCGGTGTCGCGTTCTGGACCGCAGTTATCAGAACTGGAACAGCCGTCGGCCAGTACAACACTTTGGGAGTTATCAACTTTAAGGTGACGATGATTGCCAAGGAGCAGACTTCAGTGAAAGTCCTTACAACCAGATTGTCACGCAAGATGGTTGATGGCGTTGCCTTGAAAGTAGACGGAAGATATGTTTATGAGCGAACTCCGGTCTTCCGAACCGTGACAGTAGATCCTCCTCTTGCAGGAGCAGTTGGAGTCTGGAAGTCCAACTTCACTCCTTCTTCACAGCTCACTCTGTACGCACTTCCAAAGGCTTGATCTAAGCCAATTGATGACTCTTGGAGTCCGAGTTGACGATCACCAGGATCGAAGTCTCGGACTCCAAGAATCAGAAAAAAAATTTTGCCCCGAATCCTTTAACTGAGAGACTCTTAGTTATTAGCGGAGAGAAGAGAAGATTATGAGATCAAAATTCTTATCGGAGCGTAGAAGAGCTTTAGTTCTTCGTACCCTAGTAGTTTCAATTCTTCCAATAGCGATGATGAGCCCGGCCAGCGGAGCGGACACTAATCCTGTAGTCCCAATCTCGCTGATTGCACCATCTGGTCTGCCAGACGTAGCACCGCTTCCATTTACAGGAGTTAAGTCAGCAGCCTTTACCACTCCAGAAAATATGCTCAATTTAACCGTGACTCCCGATCAGAGCACTGTCGGAAAACCAATGGTGATTTCCGGCAAAGGGCTCCTCGCAAGTACTTCTCTGATGTTGACCTGGTCGACAGCCGATGGAACTTGGGTCGCGGATATTCAACCGAATAGCGTCAACTATTTGGGCACTAAATACACTAAATACAGCGTAGATATTGCATCTGTCACCACGGATTCCAGCGGAGCCTTCACCTATACGACCAAAGTTCCGTCTGACTTCGGTGGGATTCACGATATCTTTGCCGTTCAAAATGGTGTCGCCGTCGGTCATGGTGGTTTCCAGATGACACGCACACTGTCTATCTCGCCAAAGAGTGGTCCAATTGGAACGCCGATCACCATTACATATTCGGGCCTTGGTGCAAGCCTCTACACCGCGGGTGCGGCAGTGCACTGGGACAGTAGCTATGCAGGTGAAATGCAGGCTCTTTGGACTCGTGGAACCGGCAAGGTAGTTATCCGGGCCGCAGGACCAGTCGGAACACACTATGTGGAAGTGAAAGATGCAATCACTTTTGCTTATTTGAATATCTTGCAATCGCCAGTGCCTTACGCAAATGGCGCAGTAGCCGCATTCAAGGTTACTAAGGACAACGGCGCTCCTAAGGCGTCAATCACTTGGCCAGCGAAAGTTGAACCAACTTTGACTCAGCGAACCACTTTGTCAACTGTCGGTTTAGCTCCGGACACTACTGCCGTAGCAACACTGTCAACGACTAGTGGTCCGATCAATACGAAGACCACAGTCAATGTCACCGGATTGACGACCAAGGGTACGCACCAAATCGTGTGGGCTACTGTCGTCGGTAACCGTGTTAATTGCACTGGAACTTGCTGGGTCTATAACTCTTTGCCTCTAGCAACTGTTGACGTTACTGGAAGCACGATGAGCAAAGAAGTCACAATTCCAGATCACTTAGGTGGATGGCACGTCATTCAAGTAAAACAAGGTGACGTAATTGAAGCCCAAGTTCCATTTTACGTAAAACAGAGCATCGTGCCTTTCTATGACAAGGCAGGCAAAGTCATCGGAATGGGTCTGGCAAAGGCTGACAATTCTGGAACTCCAGAAGCTTTTGCTACCGGTGGTGCTGGCAAGCCAACAACGAAATTTAAGGCCGGTGAAGAGATCACTATCAGCATTAAGGGCGTTGGTTGGACTCAATTAGATAACACATTGGCAGTCTCATATGACAATAGTTATGTGGGCTACGGATGTGGATTTAATTCAAATGGATACATGGTGGTACACATCAGAGCTACGGGAGCTCCGGGTACACACATCATTGATCTTCATCCACTTATTTATACTCAGCAACCATCATTTGCCAATACTCCATACGGCATGGTTCCAGTGCTATCAGCTGACCGCGACTTTGCCGGTTTAGCTCTTGGCTATCAGATACCTTCGTATCACTTCGCGATCACAATCGTTAAATAATTGTTGGAGAGATAAGTAATCCCGGGATAGTAAAGACTAAAGCCTCGCCTCTCGCTCACCGAGAGGCGAGGCTTTAGTCTTTACGAGTTTGGCTACTGACGTGGGAAGCCACCAGTTCCATCGGCCAAGTAGCACCATCGCACTTGGCAGCAGGAGTCCGCGGATAATCGTCGCATCAATTAGCACTCCCAAGGACAGGCCGATACCAAGTTGCTGTAAACCTGCGAAATGGCCAAGGATCAGGCCGCTGAGTGCACCCACGAGAATGATGGCCGCTGCGGTTACGACGCCGCCAGTATGTGCCATGCCTTCAGTAATTGCCTCAGAATTCGTTGCTCCCCGGCTGCGGGCTTCTCGCATTCTTGAAACAATGAAAATTTCGTAGTCCATAGAGAGTCCAAATAGGGCAGCGAAGAGAAAGATCAGAACCCACGCTTCAATTTGATCAAGCCGATATGTGCCAAGAATTGATGATCCTGCTCCAAATCTGAAGACAAGTACTAACGACCCGTAGGCGACGGCGATCGAAATCAAATCCATCAAGATGGCTTTCAGCGGGAGAATTACTGAACGGAATGCACGTACTAGAACTACGTAAACAAGTAGGAGTATGAGCAGAACTATCCACGGGAACGATGCAAAAATTCTTGCGAGTAGATCTGATCCCTGCGCAGGGGCCCCGCCGACAAATATCTCCGTGCCGTCAGGGAAGTCAGATTGAGGGGCGTACACGTCGCGCAACTTGCCGACCAATTTTTGAGACGCTTCGGCTCCTAGGTCGTGATTTCCGATGACAAAGATCCGCAAGTAGCGTCCGCTGGGATCCACAAATGGTGACTTTTCTCCGATCGCGACTGCGAAAACCTCGGGATCTTTCAGAATTCGCTCTGCCAGGGAAATTCGAGCGTCGACAACTTGTTTAAGACCCGCTTTCTCTGGGGCGCCAAGATCAAAGACGATTTCGGTTGGGGTGATAATTCCTGGTCCTATGTTGCCTTCCACGATCGAGAGGGCGCGGGCTGATTCAAGTTCGGCGGGTATCGCGGTTAATGAACTAGGAGTTACTTGCAGCCAGAAGAGTGACGAGGCCAGGATTCCTAGGATCGCTAATGAGGAGAGAAGCACGGAAACTGGACGACGTATAACAAAACGGGCGATCTTCGCGAACATCCCGCTCATGAGATCTCTTTTTGTGAGAAGACCTGCGAATCCCTTCGGATTTATCCCACCCTTGCCAAGATAGGAGAGCAGGGCGGGCTGCAGAGTTAGTGCAGCGATTACCGAGGTGAGAGGCACGAGTAGTCCCGCCGCCCCGAGTGAGCGTACAAATGGCACAGGCACAAGGAGCAAAGTCGCCAAACCGATTGCGACGCTTACACCCGAGAGTACGACCGTGCGGCCGGCCGTTTGCATTGTTTTAACTATGGCTTCCACAACGGGAGTTCCTTCCCTTCCAAGGAGCTCTCGCCTAAAACGATGGACGATGAGTAAGGAGTAGTCGATGGCAAGGCCGAGACCGATTAGCTCGACGATATTTGGAATATAGAGGACCATTAAGAATTTTTGTGCCAATAAAAAAACAATCCCAAGGGTAAGTGAAATTGTCGCTGCGGCAAATATGAAAGGAACGGCGATGGCCCAGCAAGCCCCTAGGACCAAGAGCAGAAGTAGCAATGCAAGCAGAATTGCTAGCCCTTGGCCGCGATGCAAATCGGATGCGAGGACTGGAGTGACATCTCGATAGATTGCCGGTGGACCGGTTACTAGGGCATCCTGCAATCCTTCTTTTGCTAGAGCTCTTCTGAATTCATCGGTGTAGGAAGCGGCCTCAGTCAACGCGAAAGACGTTCCTATATTTGCGTAAAGGGTGCCGCCAAGCGCCTTCTCTAGAGTGACGGTAGCCGTCGGTATCACGGATGACGCAGCCTCAATCTTTGCCCTCAATTCCTCAATTTCACTTTTTGAGGCATTCTTGAATTTATAAACGACCGTAAAAGTGCCTTCAATATTTTCTGCGAAATGTCTAGAAAGTATTTGATCGGCCTTTGCCGACTCGCTGCCAGGAACCGAGAGTGAAGTCGTAAGAAGGGGGCTTAGATTAGAGGCGGCGAGCAGTCCGAGGAAGGTCAGAACTAGCCATCCCGCGGTAATCGCCAATCGATGACGTACAACCGCGCGCGTCCATCTTTCGAGCATTCTTGGAGTCTAACGAGAAGTATTTTTTTCTACTTGAGTAACTTCTTCGCTTCGCTGGTCACTTCATAAAAGGCCCATTTGCCCTTCTGGGTTCTGCTCAAGAGTCCAGCTTCGACCAAGATTTTGAGGTGGTGACTTACCGTGCTTTGGGCGAGGCCGGTATCCGGCGTCAGATCACAGACACAGGCTTGTCCATTTTCACCTTGGGCAACAGCCATGAGGAGGGAGAGCCGCGTGGCATCGCCCAAGGCTTTGTACTGCTCTGCCAAGCGCGCGGTAGCCTGGGGCGATTTCTGGAGGATGAGTGATTGAGCCACCCGCCCACTATACATTGACATACTTCGATATGAGTTCTAGGATTGTATCGATAAACTTCGATAGGAGATTGAAATGGCCGATATTGCGATTGAAAGTAAAGAAGTATGTTGCTCGGACACCGCAGCTTGTGCGTGCTCGACCGACTCTGAATCCTGTTGCTCATCTGAGTCCGGTAGTTGCTGCTGAGAAAAGAATTTGGCGCCTGAGTCTAAGGTCGCCAATTACTGATTACATATTAATACGTAGCACCTGCTTGGAAGAAGAGCAAGCACAGGGATAGAGTTCCCCCACTGCGGGAAGGGGACATGTATGAGCACCCGAGGGGTGAGATAAATAGGAAGTTCTTCCCCATAGGTTTCATGGTTTGCGCTCTGCTGTTGGTACCGGCACCTTTGGCTGGCGCCGCGCAGAATTCAAGTGGATCTAGCCAGACTCCCAGTACCGAACAGTCCAAAGAAAAGAATGATCAGAATGTCGACTCCACACCGACATTGGAGAAAAAGCGATCTGCGAAAGCTGAGTCCTCGGCAACTCCTTCAAAGACGCCGAAAGTTGATACGGCGGGTACTGAAAAGAGAGATGTACCGCAGGCCAAAATTTCGCAAAAACCGACAGGGAGTGCGAAGCCTGTAGGCAAGAAGATCACGGACTCGGAAAAAGGCGGTACGGGCAAATCGAAGAGCGAGTCTAAAGAGAATCCAAGGACTGTTAAGGACGCTAAACGAGAGAAGAATTCGAAAGAAAAGAAAATACTCAGGCCGGTTGAAAAACGTCCTGAAAAAATAATGGCGACTGCTACGTCAGAACCCGTCAAAAGTACTGTAGAGCCCTCGCCAACTCCAGATGTCTCGCTAAGTCCAAGCCCCAAACCGACTGGACTCTCCGCAGAAATTGAGAAATCCAATGGAAATAGTGCGACATTGGTCGTGTCTGGGGTAAAGGAAGGAACGAAGGTAAAGGTCGTCATTACTGGCAAGGATGCGAAGAAGAAATGAAGCGTCTCCTACTTCTAATTGTCTTCTTTCTCAGTTTTTCCGTGGGGAGCGTACAAGCAGATCAACAAATCTCAAATACGACTTTGCCAAGTGATAATTCGAAACTTAACATTGTTGTTCCGCCTGATCTTAAGCCCGGATATCACTCCATGAGCGTAGAAGCGTCAGACCCCATCACTGGGAAGATAAGTACTGACGTAATTTTCTTCTGTAAAGATCTGGAAGGCACAATTCATTGGGATAATGTTTGCGGAGAAATAACGCAGTTGGCTTCACAGGCGACCCTCGAAAAAGCCGTGGATCGCGCGCAATTTCCCACTTATGACCCGATCTCGCAGCCTAAGAAAACTTTTCAAACAGAAGTGGCTGCCTTTGCGGCGCTGACAGTCCTTGCGGCGGGGGGAGTGGCGGGCGCACTTGGCGGGGGCAGTCCTGCTGGCGGCGGTTTCGCGAGCGCCGAAAATAGATACGGCAGGCGGGAAGATCCCGCTGAGTCGGACATGTCATCAGGGAAGCCAACTGAGGAGCCAAGTGACGAGACAACCCAGCAGCAAGATCTTGTATCTATAAATTCGGATCACCTGAGGAAGATTGAAGGAAGGGTGGGCCGAGGGGACTCGCGAGGAACTTGGAATGTACCGCTCACGCCCATTATTGACGCAGTCTTTATTGCAGGGGCACATAAGAGTTCTCTTTATTCGCCAACTCTCTCGCGTATTTTTTACGACGGGAATTATCTACGAGCCATGTTCGGTTCGTTTGCGGCGATTCTCCACCCAGTTGGGTTGCTATTGGGCTTTATTGCTCTCGAAGGAGTGGGGGCGCAAGCTCTCCCACCACAGTGGGTTGTATTTACCACCATCGTCCTACTCGGTGTATTTGACGCCTTTGCCGGATTACTTGCCGCAAGTATTTTCTTTGCGGGCACGCTCTTAACGGGTAACTTGGGATCGAGGGATGAACTTCTGACTGTGGTCGGAACAATTGGAATCTTCTTTGCACCTGCTTTGATCGCGAGCGTATTTCGTCCATTACGGCGAGAGGTGTCGACTTTTGCAGAAAAGTGGGAGCGCATTACGGATTATCTCCTAGCGACCGTTCTTACGGGATGGACAGTGTCAAAAATGGTTGGCTCGCTTGAGAGCCTTGCCGGGATTCAACTTCCGATAACTGCTTATGCGTTTTCAATAGGAGCATGGAGTGCGGTTGCGGTCTTTATTCGCTTGGTAGGCGAAGATATAGCGACTTACATCTACCCCGGTCGTCTCGCAGAACTCCACCCCGAGTTGCGCGAACCATGGCGAGCTCAGTCAATGCTCTCGCTCATATTCAACACGGCCCTCTTCATTTTCCTTGCTGAACCGTTTATAGGAAACTCGATTCAACTTTGGTTGGGCGTGCTGCTCTTTCTCTTACCAAGAGCCTTGTCGATGACTCTTACGCATAGAATCCCGAAAAGCAAAACTCTTTACCGGTTTTTGCCCAAAGGCGCGCTCAAACTTGTCGTCATGATCTTAATTGGCTCTTTTTTTGCCAAGTGGATGCAGACTCTCATTCCGAATCCACATGAGTACGTCAAGTGGGGATTTGTACTCCTCGGGATTCCCAGCCTTACCTTTCAGATTGCTGCACTCTTCGGGGATCGCTCGCTGTCAACCTCTTGGAGGGATATGGGGTTGGGGAGGTACGTGTATCGATTTGGGGGAGTGATCGTTTTCCTACTAGTTGTTCAGATTGCGCTCAATAAGAATTTGTTGGAATTGCTCATCGGGCAATAAGTTAGATCGTGCTGAACGGCTTCAACTTAGACGCGGTATGTATTCAGATCGGTCGGTCTGGAAAAACCCAGGTGCGGTACCCAATGAATCGGAAGATCGTGCCGAGTCCGACCCCAATGATATTTGCAGAGATGTTGTCGCTAAGCGCTGAGTGAAGATCAAATACGTAACGTGAAATTCCCAAGCTAAGTGCGCTAAATCCTAAGCCAACGGCATTAACCGCGAAGAAGATGGTCACTTCGCGTTTAAGAGAATTCTTTGGACGATGTCGCCATGTCCAGAATCGGTTTCCAACGTATGCGACCAGAACTGCGAAAATTCCCGAGATAAGCGAAGCAGTAATTGGTTTGTCCGCAAGAGGAGCTCTGGGGATATGGACAAGCAGATTAAATCCACCTACGCCTACGAGGTAGGCAACGCTGCCAACGCTGCCAAATTTAAGTAATTCGTTGCGTAGTGACAGAAATCTCTTAGACATTTGCGAAGTCTATAGAGACAAAGTCGAAATTATCCGCATTTTCCACGCTCAAAATTCCTCGGTTGTGATGTACGCAATATGCACGATCGGGTCCTTAGGGCGGGCTCTCCTTTTATAGGGAACTTTCTCACAGGGCTCAGCTGCTGTATAAGCAACGAGTCAAGAGTAGTGTGAGTGCAAAAGGAGAGACGGAGAGATCATGAAGAGATTGCTTGTTCTTGGTGGTGGTACTGCGGGAAGCATGATTGTAAACAAACTCCACAAGAAGTTGAATAGCAACGAGTGGTCAATAACAGTGGTGGACAGGGATAACAATCACCTTTATCAACCGGGATTGTTGTTTCTTCCGTTTGGGGGTTACAAGCCTGAAGAGTTGGTTAAGAGGCGAGACTCCTTCTTCCCTAGCGGGGTTCAGTACATAGAGGCGGAAATCGATCTTATTGAGCCTGAGATCAATCAGGTCAAATTGGCCGATGGCAGGACGCTTGAATATGACCAACTTGTCATAGCTACTGGCGCATCTCCTCGCCCTGATCAAACACCTGGTTTGCTGGATCCTGCTATTTGGTACAAGAGCGCTTTTGATTTCTTCACATTGGAGGGATCCAAAGCGCTTGCCCAAGCTTTGAGCGCTTGGCAAGGCGGTCGGATGGTTATTCATATTTCTGAAATGCCAATCAAATGCCCAGTGGCTCCACTTGAGTTCGCCTTTCTCGCCGATGCATACTTTGCAAAGCGGAATATGCGCGACAAAGTGGAGATCGTTTATGTAACCCCACTCGAAGGGGCATTTACTAAACCGGTCTCCTCGGAGAAGTTGGGTTCCATGTTGACGCAACGGGGTATCACCATTGAACCGGATTTTATGATCGAGCATGTTGATCCAGAGACCAAGACCTTGGTTTCCATGGATGAGCGGGAAGTGCCTTTCGACCTACTCGTCACCATTCCCGTAAATATGGGTCAAGAGTTCATCGCGAGATCGGGCATGGGCAATGAATTGAATTTTGTCCCTGTTGATAAGGAGACTTTCTTATCAAAGAAATATCCGAATATATTTGCACTAGGTGATGCTTCGGATATTCCGGCTTCAAAGGCCGGATCGGTCGCGCACTTTGCCGTCGATATGTTTGCAGAAAATTTTGTTGAGTACGTCAACGGACGAAAAATGAAGGAACTTTTTGATGGGCATGCTAACTGCTTTATCGAGTCCGGGAATGGCAAGGGATTACTCATTGACTTCAATTACACAACTGAACCGCTGACTGGGAAATTCCCAATTCCAGTTATCGGACCACTTGCCTTGTTGAAGGAGAGTCGTCTCAACCACATGGGCAAATTGGCCTTCAGATGGATTTACTGGAATATGTTAATTAGGGGTCGAAAAATCCCCATCTCGTCTCATATGTCCATGGCAGGCAAAAATCAGGTTTCCGAGAAGTAACCAGTCTAAGGAGAGAATGAAATGCCAGTTATCGAGGTCGCAGGCAAGCAAGTCAATGTCAACGAAGAGGGTTTTCTTACCAAGTACGACGAGTGGGATGAAGATATTGCCAAGGCCCTTGCCGCGCAGATTGAAATTGACCTTACAGATGAACATTGGAAGGCCATTAAGTTTCTTCGTGAGGATTACAAGACCCAAGGTGAGACTGCAACTTCGCGTCGGGTCCAGACCGTGGGAGGAATTCCAGTCAAAGAGCAGTTTGCACTTTTCCCAAAGAAGCCAGCCAAGAAGATGGCTTACATCGCAGGACTACCTAAGCCCAAGGGCTGTGTGTGAAGGAGAATGAAATGACAACGCCATCTATAGTTCCGAATTTTGGCTCCGATAACTCAGGTCGCAAACTGGCCATCATCTGCTCAAAGGGAAATTTGGATATGGCATATCCGGGTTTGATTCTCGGCAATGCTGCTCTCGGAGAAGGTATAGAGGTCCATTTGTTCTTCACCTTCTGGGGCTTTGACATGATTACCAAGTCTCGGATGAATAACCTGCAATTCAGTCCTGCCGGCAATACGGCACTGCATATGCCAGGAGGAGATGCGCATATTCCGCAATTTATGGCACCTGGAATGACAGGTATGGCGACAAAGATGCTGAAGAAGTCGATCGCGGATCTTGACATTCCAGAGGTTCCAGATTTCCTGGATCAAATAGTTGCCGCGGGCGGTCATCTATGGGCATGTCGCCTTTCCGCTGATATGAATAAATTGGAAGAAGCTGATTTGCGCGATGACGTCGAGGCAATCATAAGCGCTTCTGATTTCATCGAAATGACAGAAAACGCCCAACTCCTCTTCATTTAGAAGTTGATGCACGGATATTCCGTGCGAGGCCGGAGCGGTATGTGATTTCATATCTCCATGGAACTTGTCCGCCCGGAGATAAAGTACTTTCAGAGTTTTGTCGTTGGCATACAGCGTGCTGCGCTTTTGAGTGATTCTTTCTTTCAGCATGAGGCGAGAGATCTTGAGAATATTGCGGCAGACCCAGCAGGTTATATTCAGAGGCAACAGAGCATTGATGGTGGCGGGGAACCCGTGGTTTTGCAGGACGGTTCCGAGGTGCCACGTCTGCCCAACATAAACAGGTGGATATGGGACGGGGAGGTCTGTGGTCGGATTCAGTTGCGCTGGTCTCCCGGAACAACGGACTTGCCACCGTACTGTCTGGGTCATATTGGATACGGAGTTTTCCCTTGGAAGCGTCAACGGGGTTACGCCAGCGAGGCGTTGAGGCAAATTCTTCCGGAGGCGAAGGAATTGGGCTTGGCTTTCGTCGAACTATCAACCGACATTGATAACGTGATTTCTCAGAAAGTTATTTCAGCTAACGGGGGAGTTAAATTCGAGGAATTCTTAAAGCCGCAAAGCTCAGGCGGGGGAGAGGCAATTAGGTTCCGGATTGCGCTCTAATTATTCGGGAGATTTGTAAGCGGTTTGGCTTCCTGTAAGGGAGTAAGTTTGCGTCATGTCGCAATCCGCTCCCTTACGATCTGAGATTCTCGATACGCATAATCCCAAGATCAAATCGGCTCGCATAGTCATCAATGCACCTGCGAAGACGATATTCGATCTTCTGGCAGATCCCAGGCGTCATCAAGAACTCGACGGAACGCAGACTATTACGGGGATTATCAGCGGACCCGAGCGCCTCTCACTCGGTGCAAGATTTGGAATGAAGATGCATCTGGGGATTCATTACAGAATCATGAATACGGTTGTTGAATTTGAAGAGAATAAACTCATTGCTTGGAGACATCTTGGAAGATGGCGTTGGCGCTACGAGCTCCGAGCTATCTCCCCGCAATTGACTGAGGTGACGGAGACTTTCGATGGGACTACTTCGATCTCGCAACTTTGGCTCAAGGCTCGCAAAGCTTATCCGTGGGTTCAAATTGCAGTAGCAAAGTCCTTAGTCCGCCTTAAGAATATCGCAGAGAATGATTTTAACGCGCCTGGCGCATGATGCTTGTACCCAGGTGGTTGAGGTCGTTAAACTCCTAGAAAGTTCAATCATCATTTCGAGTTGGAAAAGTTGGCCAAGTGAGGTTTAGGTGCCCATGACCCAAATGGTCTTAGCCTGGCTAGTCGCACCAATCCTTCTTCTCATACTCTCTTTTGGAGTCGGGTTACTTTTTATCTTCTTCATTCGAAGGCCAGTCAATTCTGTGATCACGACCGCCTTGGGTTTCTTGTTGATTGCAATCCTCGGAAGTTTGACCACGATAAGTACTTTCATTGCCCCGCACACTTCGCTGATCATTGGAATTCTCGCCCTTGCCGGTTTGATCCTCGGTTATGCGCGATTTCGGACACTTATCTATTTTGACTTCGCTTCAATATGGGCTGGGCTACTTACGTATCTGGGCTTTGGACTTCCCGTAATCGCTTCCGGGAACCCGACGTGGGCGGGTTGGGTCAAACTCGATGATCCAGGGACATTCCTCGCAATCACAGATCGGCTCATGTCGGTAGGCCGAACTACTCCTGAACTTGTCACCTCGACTTATTCGCGAGTTATCCAGACCATCTTTGACCCAGTCGGAGCGGGACACTTCAGCTACCCCGTAGGTTCGTTCATGCCTTTTGGAGTTACTTCCAAAATAAGCCACGTCGAACCAGCTTGGTTTTTCCAGCCCTACATGTCAATTTCTGCCGCACTTGTGGCGATGCTCTTCGTTCTCATTCTCAGGAGTTATGTGAGCAATAAGTTACTCCTCGTACTTATTGCCACTGGCGCAGCGATGGCTTCCACAATCTATTCCTACGTGATGTGGGGGGCAATCAAAGAGATAGTGGTTTTGATTCCGATCGTCCTCTTTGCAATTACGATTTTTGAATCCCAGCGGGACTCAAAGAGGAACGATAATTATTTGTTCGCGTTTGTCGCGGCGACGGGCATGTATTTCATCGGTGGAGCCGCAGGATTTGGCTTCATTCTGCCGACATTTTTTGTCGCCGTTTTACTCAGATTGTTCTCGAAGAATCGAATTCTTGCCTATGCCACCGTCGGTGGACTGGCCGCGACTTTGGTTGTGGTTACCTACTTGTTAAGAGCCGGAAATAACGCTGTTGCTAATATTCTAATCCCCATCATTGGGGATACTGGGAATCTTTCCAGGGCGCTTAAACTTAGCCAGGTCGTTGGAATATGGCCCGCTCAGGATTTCCGAATGGATTCAATGCATCCACTCTTGACTTCCCTCATGATTATTACTGCGACTCTATTTGCGTTGGCCGGCCTATATTTTTCGATCAAGCGGTCAGTATGGATCGTGCCATCCCTAGTAATTGCAACCCTTGCCGTAGTGGCTAATTCCTATTTTTGGGGGGGGATATGGCTTACCGGTAAGGCGATTGCGGTTGCATCCCCCATTTTCCTTCTGTGCGCGGGAATCGGCGCTATTGAAATGTGGAGATTCGCTCACGACGATCGAAGACTCACTTGGGGGAGGTTGAAGGTTCACTATTTGGTCGGCGTCCTATCTGTGATCGTAGGCTCTGGGATCTTCATCTCCGATTTCATAACGTACAAGAACGTTTGGCTAGCGCCATTTTCGCAAGTGGATGAATTGCGCAAGATTGGTCATCAATTTGCTGGCGAAGGTCCGACACTCATGACCGAGTACTCGGTCTTCGGCTCGAGATATTTCTTGCGGGATATGGACGCCGAAGCGGTAAGCGAGCTTCGAGTGCACGTGATTCCAACCCGGGATGGCAATCAAGTCCCCAAGGGGTTTGCTGCCGACATTGATCTTTTTGATCACTCCACGATTGATTATTTCAAGACACTGGTCTTGAGAAAGTCACCAACTGCGAGCCGTCCGCCTTTAAACTACGAGATAGTCCACTCCGGGCGACACTATGAAGTGTGGAGGCGGGTAGACGGGGACGTTCTCATCAAATCGACTCTTCCATTAGGAAATAATTTTTATCCAGGAATTGTTCCCACCTGCGACCAAGTATCTTCATACCTGTCGACGATGGTTGAAGGGGATCAAGTTTTTGCGGCCTACAGAAGTAGAGATTACGTCGTCAATTTCGCGGACGGAGATCTACCGCCGACTTGGTATCCGACAAATCCCTTCACCGGAGGAGTCGACCGAGTAGGTTCAGGCGGATTCTCGAGGTCGTTCACAGTCGATGACACAGACAAATACGATCTCTCTATCGCGGGTTCTTTCCCGGGATTGCTCAAGATTTTGGTGGATGGTGTTCAGATATTTTCCGGACGCTCAATCACCGAAGCCAATTCCTACCTGACCAATCCGCTCGGGCGTGTTGACCTTGCCGCGGGCCGACATACTTTGACAGTTCTTTACGAAAAGCCTGCATTATTGCCGGGAGGAGATGTTGATTCCAGGTTTGGGCCGATTTTTCTTTCTACCCAGTATGCCGGAGATGTTGACGTGAAGTTGGTACCTAATTCAGAACGGGGTCAACTCTGCAATCGTAATATCGATTGGATTGCCATCGCGCAATGAGGGTGTGCTAGTTCCTTTGCAGGCTAAAAGCGTAAGTGGATTCGCTCAGGAGAGCTCCGGTCGAGTTGTCCGAGCAGATCGCAGGCAAAACTCCACTCAAAGTGTTTACATTCCATTGCCACACATATGGCCCCCGATCCCCCCAAGCAGTCTTCAAAGTGACGTTAATGGTATTTCCGACTCGGTTTCCAGATTTAATCGAAATATTTGGATTGTTGGTGCCCCCCGTTATTGCGCCAGTGAGCGCTTCATTTAATGTGATAGATCTATAGAGCACTTGGGCCTCACACCCAGTTACCCCTGCTGGATTGATATTGGGAAAGTTGATATTTCCGCCATATGTTCCCGATGCGCTTGTTCGAAATGTTGCGGTTGCATTGAGGTTGGCGTTTACGTTGAGAACGCAATTGCCCGTTCCGGCGCACGCTCCGGCCCAGCCAGTGAATACCGAACCATTCGCAGCCGTTGCGGTTAGTGTCACCTGTGCTCCTGCAACGTAATTTCCTTGGCATGTGGGTCCGCAATTGATTGTTCCGGAATTGGCCGCGATGCTTCCTTGTCCATCGCCATCTCTATTGACCGTTACAACGAAAGGCCCGGCAGGCACGACTGTCACCGTGGTCGTTCCACAGGCTTCCAGTCCAACCACGTCTGTGGCACATATGCCCATAGTGTGAATTCCAAGAGCTGTTGGCGTTCCGGTTAATCGACCATTTACATCAAGGTGCATACCGAGAGGAGGTAGGCCCCCGGCGAATTGGTCTGAAAGAAAATAGTAAGGGAGGAATCCACCATTAGCTGCAGCGATGATTCCAGGATTACACGGAACCCCAATTACACATATAACGGGTATGAGCGCAATGACCGGCCCGATAGCGTAAGTTGTAATTGTAAAGGTAGCGCGCGCTAGCGCGGTCGGAACTGCAGAGTCTCTTGCACGAACCGTAAAAGGGAGAGAAACCGTCTTGGTCGTACCTGAATTGAGTACGGCGCCTTGTCCGGTAATAGTGCATGTATTCGCGTTGAGAAGGTATCCAGTTGGCAATACTGAGCCTTGTTCTAGAGCGCAGTTGAGGTTGCCGCGAAGACCAGCAATGGCGATCGTTGCGCGATAATTTTGTCGGCTCACAACGCCTGGCAACGTGGTGGTCGTAATTCTCAATGCAGCACTTGGAGTCGGTGTTGGATTCCTGGTTCCTCTGACCACGGCAATTCTTGTGGATACGCAAGCATAATTATCCGGAGTTGAGCCTGATACTGCTCGCTTACCCCCAGTCGCGCAGACCCGTAAAGTGTATGTTGAAATCTTCGCGTTTTTTGAAACTGTTCCGGATAAGAGTGCCTTCGCGATTCCAAATTTTAGGCCAGACGGCAGCGCTCCGGTCATCCTCCAGATGTAGGGCGGGCCGGTGCCCCCGCTGACTCGGGACGCAAATGAATAGGAGTAAGGCTTGCCTTGAGTCGCTTGCGGGAGCTGCGAAGGAATTGTTAGTTTCAAAGGCCCATACGCGGCAAAGGACACAGATGGGGAACCAAGAATGATCGCACTTATTGCCAACGCACCGATCGCGTAGAGAGACATGCGCCTAGTCGAGAGAGCATTCCTAGGAGTACTCATGGTGACTGCGCTACTATTTTTGTTGGCCGATAAAAGTTGCGTAGGTTTGATTGACCAACTCGTTTGTATCCAGTTTGCGGCAAAATAGCGGGAGTTCACCGGATAATGACCCTGCATCCCATTTCCAAACCTTAGGCCCCATCTCTCCCCAATGCGTTTGAAATGTCACAGTCACTAAATTATTAGTTGCGCTCCAGCGGAAAGTGAGACTTGTAGCCGTAGTTCCCAGAATCTGGCCTGTCTGGTTTTCGTAAATTTCGATAGTGAACGGAATTGTTTTGGCTTCGCAACCCCCAGAGATTGCAGGTGTGTTGAGATTGGGATATTCGACCGTACCTACGTAAGTTTCCACAGAAACTGTCGAAGCTGTCGGAATTGGAGCCGCCTTTGCTTTCGATACTCTAAGACGCGTAGTTTTGCAGGATGTGTTTATTGAAGCTGCAACCGGCTTCTTCACTCCTGTTGCGCAGACTCTCAACACGTACGTTCTGACTTTGGCACTTTGTGACACGACACCAGCAACGGTTGCAGTCGTGGCGCTGAATTTAAGTGCGACGGGCAGGGTTCCTGTCAATTTCCAGGAGTAGGGTTTCCCGGTTCCACCACTTACTCGATTAAGGAACGAGTACGAATAAGCTTTTCCTTGTACTGCGGAAGGAAGGTAAGAAGAGACCTTGATACTTACCGGTTTGTAGGCGGCCCATGTGCTCGTGGGGCTAATAACGAAAGTTCCGAAGATGAGCACTATTGCCATCGCGAACGACTGTTTCGACCATCTTTGCTTCACGTCCTAGAAATTACGCCTAGTCGGAGGGCCATTCAATAGAAGTTGTGAGTGGTCGTACTACAAATGCATCATTCGCCAAGAACTTTTTTTCCCTTAACTGCATTGAGGGCGGCTGATATCGCAGCGGTGTGAGATGGGGTAGAACCACAACACGAACCAATGATGTTGACTCCGATTTCGAGCATTTCTAGAGCGAAGGCGGCCATTTCCGCGGGTGTTCCCTGGTATTGGAAGGTGTCACCAACGAGGACTGGTAGCCCTGCATTTGATTGGGTAATGATAAAAACTCCCGGTGGCCGAGCACCGACTAATTCCTTGGCAATGCTGCGCATCTCGTCGACGCCTCGACCACAATTTGCCCCGATAATGCGAACGCCTAAGGCGGAAAGTCGTGCAACGGCCTGGGCAGGTTTGACTCCCATCATCGTTCGTAAGTTGGTGTCAAAACTCATGGTGGCGATCACTGGAAGAGACGGAGCGGTCTTTTGGGCAGCGAGAACTGCCGCCTCCACCTCGTTTAAATCGCTCATGGTCTCGATCAAAATTGCGTCAACGCCTCCGGCAACAAGTCCGCGAATCTGCTCCTCGAAGATCTCTTGTGCGCTTTCCATTGTGAGTGTTCCCATCGGCTCCATGAGATCTCCCGATGGCCCAATGTCTCCCATAACGAAGGTCCCTGGATGGCGATCAGCGACTCGGCGTGCAATGAGTGCGCCAGCTTCATTGAGTTCTTCAACTCTCGCTTCAAGTCCGTGCAGGGCGAGCCTTCCGCGAGTGCCGCCGAAGGTATTGGTCGTGATGAATCTGGCACCGGCGGCCGCGTAGGCTTCGAGAACGGCTTCAATCTCTGCAGGCTTTTCAACGTTCCACAACTCTGGAGCACCTCCATCGTCCAAGCCGCGTTCTTGCAAGATCGTGCCCATTGCACCATCTGAGGTAAGCGATGAGATTTCGAGGGCGTCATAGATTTGTGACATTACATACTTCCTAGCGAATCGAGGATCTTGAGTATTTGAGCCTGGTTGTATTTCATTTCCAAGTCAGAAGCGATTGTGTCTGCTAAAGCCTGTGGTGATTGATCCGATTCAATCCACGGGTCGCGAATCCACCCATTTGTGTACGCATCGGCGTCAATTTCTCCCATGCGCATAGCTGCTTCATCGATCGCTTCTTGAAATCGGGAGGGTAGGAGGATCTTTATAACTTCAGTACCCTCCCGCGCAACAACCATGCTGGGTATTTCGTGCCAACGCGTTATTTGATATTCAGACATGGGCAGACCCTATCAAGGCGAGACTGTCGGTTGTGTTAGACGTTCGTGGGAAAGTTATGAGGTAAGAACATACTTTCCTGCCTGCGCCATCGCCCTTGAAATCTCTTCAGATGTAAAGTCTCGAGCGCCAAGCGTCTGAATCGAACTGACCTCATTTGGTTTCACTTCGACATGAACGCTCGACATGCCATCAATCGACATCAATTTGTTTGTTACCGATTGCGCACAGTGATTGCAGGTCAACCCTGTGGCCTTCCAGTTCTGCTCAGACATGGGACGCTCCAACGATTACTAGGGTTTATCAGTTAGACATGAGTTTACTCAGGAAGTCTCTGTTTTGCTCTGTGAAGTGAGGACCCTAAATGTCTCAAGGGTGGGATCCGAAGAGTACGCAATTCGGACTCCATCCGACTTGGCAGAGATCAGACCGTTCAATATGGCCTGGGTAATAACCTCGCCCGGTGCCAGTACCGCGACCCCAGGTGGGTACGGGGCAATCAAATCAGCGCTAATTCGCCCTATCGCATTCTTTGCATGGACCATTTCGCTCTCCGCAAAATATGCTTCTCGCAAAGACATCGCCGTCTCCGGTTTGACGGACCAGCTTATGGCTGAGTGGCTCTTTCTACGAATACCTGAGTTCTTGATCAGGATTGGAATTAAACTGTCCGCCAGCCGCATGAAGGTATGAATGTCATCTGCAATAGTGACATGAATAACTAAGTTATCTTTATCAGCCATCTCAACAGCGACACCGAGACCGGCAAGGTCCTTCTCAATGACTAGGCCGTTAGCCCCAAGAACATCGGCTCTTACTACAATTTTTGCAGGGTCAAATCGACCACTGGCGAAATTCGATGGATCAAGCAGAATCTCATCGCCAAATTCATCTGCTAACCGCTTTCGGAAGAGCGCGACATTTTCAAGTAATTTCTCAATCAGTTCATGCCCACGAACTTCCATGAGTGCACGTACCGCATCGATTGAAGCCAATGGAGCGCCCGCCGGAGATGTTGTATGCGTCGATTCAAATCCTTGCTCTAACCGAGCACGGTTGAGAAGACGAGTTCGCGCAACCGCAATGGCTGATGCGCTATACCCTGGCAGCGCTTTGTGAATACTGGTAACAAATGCATCAGCTCCCAGTTGCATGGGACTCTTCGGAAGCGAGGGGTGGAAACCAAAATGTCCGCCCCATGCCGCATCAAGAATGACGGGGATGCCACTTTCATGCGCGCGCTCAATGAGTGGCGGAATGTCAGAAAGTGTTCCGAGATAACCGGGTTCGGTGAGTAGAAGTGCAATTGGTTTTTGCGGTAGCACTCTTTCCAATTCACGTAGCGATATTCCAGTTGGAACGCCCGTTAAAGGATCTATTTCGGGAGATAGCCAGAGAGGTTCGAGACCAGCCAGAACGAGCGCGGTCAGTTGGGAGCGATGTGCGGTGCGGGTAATTGCGATTTTGTCGCCGGGTTTTCCGAGCGACAGCAGAATTGCTTGATTAGCATGAGTGGATCCTCCCGTGGAAAATCTCGTCCAGTCCCCTCCCCAAAGTCGAGTAGCTAGCGCCTCGGCGTGTAGAAGAATTTCTCCCGTGAGTTTCACGTCATCCACTCCACCAGAGAGAGGAACATCCCTGTCGACCACCTGGCCCAGTCCCTCGTCCAGTAGGTAGGCCCTGTGTTTGTGACCGGGAGTGGTAAAAGGCTGGCGACCGCCTTCTGCGAAAGACTCTAGATAAGAGAGGTACGAATCTAGTAGAGGCGCAATGCGACGCAGTTCCCGTTTCTCAGCGGGATTACTTGGATTCAAGGTCAAGAGCTCGGGTACTTTTCTAATATTTGTCTCAACGAATCCACGAACTTCAATGAAGCATCGTGCTCTCTCTGCCAGATATTGCGCCCAAAGATGAGTCCAGTTGCGCCCGCTTCCATGGATTCTCGGGCTTTCTCAAACATGGCGTCGTCACCTGATTTTTCACCTCCTGATACCAGCACAAGAGTTCTGTTTGCAGATTTCACGACGGCATCTATTGCCTGTTGGGAAGTGAAATCGAAGTCATACTCCTTCTTCACGTTGGTACGCAGATCTGGATGCGGAAAGTTTACTTTCACAATATCTGCACCTAACTCGCTGGCAACTCGTGCGGCGTAGTCGGTCGCGTAGAATGAACTGTTCCCTCCCTTTGCCTCAACTGCTTCGCCGCGCGGGTAAGACCAGACAATGAGGGGCATGCCAAATTTCTCAGCTTCAGATCGCACTTCGCGAAACTGGGCGAAATCTGCTTCCTGCGCGGGGGAGCCGACGTATAGCGTGTAACCAACGGCATCGGCGCCAAGCCGAACGGCATCTTCCACTCTTGCGTGAACCGGCGAAAGAGCATGGGCATCGGATGGGATGTCTGTCTTACCATTGAGTTTGAGAATGAGGGGCAGCTCGCCGGCAAAGTCCCAGTAGAACTTCTCAGCGAGACCGATTTGAATGGCGATCCCATTGAACCCGCCTTCAAGGGCAAGTCGAATAATATATTTGGGATCCGACGATTTCGGATTGGCGAAAAAGTCCCGCGGACCGTGCTCTAATCCTTGATCGTATGGAAGGAAGAGAGCGGTGCCGTTTCGCAATCCAAACTGATGGAGAATTCGGTGGAGCCGAGCTTTCTTGCCTGTATTAAGTCCTCGCTCATTAAGCGGTGCTCGCGTATTCATCACTAACCTCCGCGCCTATTTCTTATACGGGAATATTGTTTGATCTTACGCGGAATGAAGTGTGTTGGATATATCCAAACGGGTCAATGATTTATTTCCGAAACTGGGATACTCTGATGGTCGAGGAGTTTATGAAATGACTACGCAAGAGGTAGATCAGAAGTCGGCACTCGAACAATACGGAGTTGATTTAACGCAAAGAGCGCGTGATGGAAAGTTAGACCCAGTCATTGGTCGTGATAACGAGGTAAGGCGCGTTATACAGGTTCTTTCCAGGCGAACTAAAAATAATCCCGTGTTGATCGGTGAGCCTGGTACGGGCAAAACGGCAATTGTGGAAGGGCTAGCACTTCGAATTGCCGCTAAAGATGTGCCGATTGGATTGAGGGAAAAGCGAGTCGTCTCTCTAGATTTGGGTGCCTTGATCGCCGGAGCTAAATATCGAGGCGAGTTCGAAGAAAGACTCAAGGCGGTTCTTGATGAAATAGTTGAGAGTAGTGGCGAGATTATTACTTTTATTGACGAGCTACACACTGTCGTGGGTGCCGGTGGCATGGCGGGCTCAATGGATGCTGGGAATATGTTAAAGCCGCTTCTCGCGCGCGGTGAATTGCACATGATTGGTGCTACGACCTTGAATGAGTACCGACAATACATTGAGAAGGACGCTGCACTGGAGCGGAGGTTTCAACAAGTTCTAGTTGGCGAGCCAAGTGTCGAGGAGGCAATTGCAATTCTTAGGGGCTTGCGTGAGAAATACGAAGCCCATCACAAAGTCACAATTAGCGACAGCGCGTTAATTGCAGCAGTGAAACTGTCCAACCGATACATAACCCACCGCTTCTTACCCGACAAGGCGATTGATCTGATGGATGAGGCGGCTTCGCATCTTCGAATGGAGATCGATTCTTCACCCGAAGAGATAGATCAACTGCAACGCGCAGTAGACCGCCTACGAATGGAGGAGTTCGGTCTTTCGAAAGAGAAGGACGCGGTATCGAAGGAGCGCCTTAATGCCTTGCGAGAAGAGATCAAGAATCAAGAACAAGAATTGGAAGTCCTCTCGTCGCGTTGGACCAAAGAGAAAAATTTTCTTGATCGAATCGGTGCCCTCACCGAAGAACTTGATTCCATTCGTGGACAAGCCGAGCGCGCCCAGCGAGAAGGGGAATTGGAGAAGGCAGCTCGGTTAATGTACGGACGGATGCGTGAAATCGAGAATGAGTTGAATGTCGCGCGTACTGAGGCGAATGGTCATGCTTCCATGGTTAAAGAAGAGGTGACCGAGGATGACATCGCTGAGGTTGTTGCGGCTTGGACCAAGATTCCGGTTGGAAGGCTCCTACAAGCTGACAGCGATCGGTTACTTTCCCTGGAAGAGGAACTTTCACATCGAGTCATCGGTCAGAACGACGCAATTGTGGCAGTGTCCAATGCAATCAGAAGATCGAGAGCCGGCATTTCGGATCCGGATCGGCCCACGGGAACTTTCTTATTTCTTGGCCCCACCGGCGTCGGCAAGACCGAACTCGCGAAAGCACTGGCGAATTTCCTCTTTGACGATGAGCACGCAATGGTGCGAATCGACATGAGTGAGTACGGCGAGAAATTTTCGGTTTCCAGACTTGTCGGCGCTCCCCCCGGATACGTTGGCTACGAAGAAGGTGGCCAACTCACCGAAGCAGTCCGCCGACGGCCTTATTCGGTTCTACTTCTGGACGAGATCGAGAAGGCGCATGCGGAGGTCTTTGATCTGCTTCTACAGGTCTTTGATGATGGACGTCTCACAGACGGACAGGGGCGGACCGTTGATTTCAAAAATACCATCATCATTATGACGTCGAACCTGGGGTCGCATTTCCTCATGGATGCATCCCTTGATGAGAAGACACGTAGAGCTGGCGTGATGGAAGCCGTCCACGGTGCATTTAAGCCAGAGTTCCTCAATCGAATAGATGACGTTCTGATTTTCAATCCGCTCGGCACTGGTGAGATCGCCAAAATAATGACTTTGCTCGTTCGGGATATGCAGTCCAGACTCGCTGATAGGCGGATTACGGTGGTGGTCGATGCCAGTGCTCAGGAATGGCTCTCGCATCATGGGTACGATCCCGCCTTCGGCGCAAGACCGATGCGTAGACTTATCCAGAAAGCGATCGGTGACTCGATGGCGACTAAATTGTTGAGCGGGGAGATTCCAGATGGTTCACAAGTATCATTCTCGGCGGAAGGTGTCGAAGCTGAAGATTTGGATCTCACGGTCGCGAAGTGAAGTTCTACAGTGAGAAGGTACGCCTATCTACTCTTAGGCCTCCTCAGCATGATTATTTTTGGAGAGCTTGGGTTCTTCGTAAAAAATGGGCCAACCGCTTTTGATTCAACTGTTGCCGAATGGTTCAAATCGCATCGCACGCCTAGCGGAGTCCATGTGGCACAGGTATATGCCGCCCTGACAGCACCGGCAGTCATTCTTGCAGTTGTCTGCATGATTCTGATCTTTCGGCAATACTGGACACAGGCGTGGTTTCTTATCGATTTTGTTCCTCTTTTACTTATGATCAGCGTCGGAGGCGTCGTGACTTCGGCAAAATTATTTTTTGATCGGGTTAAGCCAGGTGCAGGGTTGGCGGTCCAACTTGATCTGGAGTCGAGTTTTCCTTCTGCGCATGTGGCATTTATTGCTGCGGCGGGCGGTTGCCTCCTACTCGTCTATTCTCGCGGACGAGTGCTGACAGTTCTTTCTATCATGGTGATCACGGGATTTACCGCTGTTGACCGCCTGCTCCTCGGGGCACACTGGTTTACTGATGTAGTGGGGTCTGCCTTCTTGGTGATGGGGCTCTTTTACCTGATGAAATTTATTGAGGAGTTGCTAGCGGAGAGAGAAAGAGTTATGTAATGAAAACGCGACTGGTGACGTTTTGCTTAATCTTTTTCCTCTCGATGGGATCAAATCAAGCGTTCGCCGCTGTACCAAAGGTTGGGGCTACCTGCGCGAAGATTGGGCTTAAGTCTGGCCCCCTAATCTGCGCAAAAGTCAACGGGAAATTGAAATGGAAGATTGTTAAGAAATCGCAGACCATTTCCTACGCGGCTCCGACTCTAGCGACAGTTGCCGACAAATTTGTGAAATTCAATTATTCATCATCGTCAAAATTAAAAGTCGCTGTTAAGAACTTGACCCCAGCCATCTGTACCTTAGGTACCGGGGAGCTCCTTCCAACACAGACTCCGGGAGTGTGCACGATATCGCTGAGTCAAAGTGGGAATGCATACTTCAAAGCCGCAAGATCGGTTCAATTCAGCGTGACTTTTATGGGGACGAATCTCATAGAATTCAACCTTCCGGGAGCGGTATTGCTCAGTCAGGGAACCTACACCTTGGTCGCGAAAAGTAGTGCAGGCTTACCAGTGTCGCTTACTAGTTCGACTCCAGACACATGCACTGTTTCGGAACTTGTTTTGACTTTTCTCAAGCTCGGCTCATGCACGATTACTGCGACTCAACTTGGGGAAGGTTTCATCCCTGCTGCGGCCGAAGTGAGTGCCACAACCGAAATCTCTGCGGATCGAGTAACAGCAGATTTGCCTGACACAATCTCCGGTTTTCAAGTTAAGGCCATTTATGTAGTTCCTTCTGATGGAGTTGATAACTTCAAGGATACTAATGGCTACTTAACCAGTGTCCTTGATGGTGGCAATAGGTACCTCAAGGGGCAATTGAATTTGACCGTGCCCATCGATCGAAGTCCGGTGGGCTATGACATCCAGTATCTCAAGTCGTCGTATTCAACTGAATATTTGGCTACGCACGCGGATGCCAGCCCGAAGGATACGAGTGATGGTTACGTACTTCTTAATGAGATCAAGGCGATGGAGAATCCAGGGGATAACCGGAAAGATTATATTTTCTTTCTGGAAGTTCCGGGATTTGGTGGCACCTATTGCGGATTAGCAAATCGTCCGGGCATAGTTGCCATCGTCGCGATCCAAAACATTGCGCCGGACAGGATATGTACGGGGAAGTCAGCCCCTTTCTTCGATGATTATGTCTCCAAGACTTGGGTGCATGAACTGTTCCACAACTTCGGAGTCAGTCACACAATCGATGATCCTTGCGATTTGATGGCTGGTAAACCCGAGACGTTGGGAACCTGCACTGCCACCACTGTTTACACATTGGACAAGGAGCGCACACGTTATGTGGGTTCTTCAATTCAAGGCGTAGATATTTTGAAGTTACGAGTCTGGGAGGGATACACGGCGGATCAAAATTTAATCGCAAACTGTTGGGATGGCTCGCTATTACCGCGCGCTGACGGCCTCTCTTATGCGTACTGTCCGACGGGCACTCGCGCCATTGGTGCCCTTAGATATTGTTGGACAAACATTACGTCGTTGTCTTTAGACGAATTCGTTAGTGGTACCTGGCAATCTCTTGGTTCGGCAAATCACTACACGGAACTCTTTGGGGGAGATTTTGGTGGGGTCAAATGTGTAGGTGCAGGGTACACGGCACCTTGGAAGGCGGTCACCGTTGATACTCCTGGCATTCGGCATTACCGCTGGATCGTCAACGGTCAAATATCGGAGGAAATGAATATCATCTGGGTCAAGTAAATTTGATTGAGAATTTATAGCCCGCCAGGTTTACCTTGGCCCGAACTGTGGCGTTGCCACTCGACGAAGTCGTCCCAGTGAATGTGTAGGTCTTGCTCCCAGACTTCATCGCAGTGATCACGAATTTCGCTTTGAATGCGTTAGACCTGACTGTGAACAGATACTGCTTCGTGCTCTGTTTCTTTGCTGTGACTGTGCCCTTGATGACTTTAGCGATTGTTGAGGTCGTATAGATGTATCCGCCCGGCACTGCAATGACCATCTTGGATCCATCACTCGAACTTGCCACACCATAGCCATCTCGAACGGAATTGGTTGACGTCCAACTGACTCCGCCGTCCTGAGTCACGTATTCGTTGCCCATGAAAGTCGAAGCCGCCATCTTGGTTCCATCAGCCGACATCGCGATACCTTGCCAATACCTAGATGCGTCGGTTGCGCGAGCAGTCCATGTAGCGCCGTAATCCGCAGAGATGTAGATGCTTCCCGGATAGACAACCGCGGCTAACTTTGAGCCGTCACTGGAAGAGTCGACCCAGTACCAGAGCCGATTAGATTCACGCGCAGTCCATGTCGCACCGGAATCGTTTGAGGTATAAATCTGTCCATCGCGGACAACGGCTACAAGTTTTGTGCCATCAGCGGATGAGGCAACTGAGCGCCATTGACGAATGTTTTCTCGAGCAGTCCAGGAAGCTCCCGAGTCGGTAGACGTGTAGATCAGACCCGGATTAACAATTGCTACCAGCTTCGTTCCATCTGACGAACTTGCGACGCCGAACCATGGTCGGTCCGATTCTCGAGCAGTCCACGTGACGCCTGAATCGGAGGAGGTGTAGATGCGCCCCGCCTCAGCCGTTGCCACCAATTTTGTCCCATCAAAGGACGAAGCAACATCACTCCAACTCCGCACGGACTCCCTTGCGAGCCAGGTGGCGCCAAAATCAGAGGAAGTGAAGATCTTTCCGTTAGATGATGCGGCCACCAGTTTCTGACCGTTGCCGGATGATGCAATAGATTGGCATTGGCAACTTGGATCAATCTTCGTCCATGAAAGCGCGGTCGGATTGGTAGACGGTGTTGGCGTTGGAGTGGGCGCTTTCGTGCCCGTGGTGTATATGTAACTTTGGCTCGTCGCGACGAATTTTGTGCCATCAGCTGATGAGGCCACACCGTACGAACTTTGAACTATGCCGTCGGTCTCCCACGTCGCGCCGAAATCTTGCGAAGTGTAAACGGTGCCCATATATGCGCTGGCAACTAGCCGCGATCCATCACTGGACATTGCAATTCCCTGCCAATACTTATTCAGCTCTGGAGAACGCATCACCCATGTCGCACCAGAATCCGATGAGGTGTAAATATTTCCGGGGTTTCCATAAACGACTGCAGCTAATCGCGTTCCATCCGCTGAGGAAGCAACCCAGAACCAGAGCCGATTGGCATCGCGCGCTATCCACGTGGCACCAGAATCAGCGGACGTGTAAATCTGTCCGTCTCTAACGGCGGCTACAAGTTTGGAGCCATCGGCCGAAGATGCAATTGAGCGCCAAGCACGCGAAGTTTCGCGGGCAATCCACGTCGCACCAGAATCAGTCGATGTATATATCTGCCCAGGGTTTACGATCGCGGCGAGCCTTGTTCCGTCGCTAGATGATGTAACGCCAAACCAGGGCCTGACAGAATCTCGGGCAACCCAATTCGCACCAGAATCGGTCGATGTATATATCTGCCCTCCTTCAACAGTCGCCACGAGTTTTGTACCATCACTTGAGGATGCGACCGCACTCCAATTGCGGGCTGATTCGCGGGCTACCCACGTGGCACCAGAATCGGAGGAAGTCACAAGTCGTCCACCATTGACGGCGCCGAAAAGTTTTGAACCGTCGGCAGAGGAGGAAATCGCCTGACAAGAGCAACTTGGATCTCTCTTGGTCCAAATTGCTTCACTTGCGTCTGCCGTGGTGCGTCCCAACGGTGAGAGAAGTGAAAGGAGGACCACTCCAGACAGAAGGGTGGTGAGTACTCCTAGTTTTCTTGTGAGTGTCATTCTCTCTCCTTAAGGAGCGTTTCGATGTCCCCCATTCTATTTATTAAGTGAAGTAATTAAGTAGCGAGGTAGATGAGTGTCACCCCTAGAATTGCCCAATGTCCACACATCCGAATGATCGCTTGCCGCCGCACGTTCGTCGTATGTTGCTGGGAATCACCTTAAGTGCCCTCGGTAATGGGTTGGTTCTGCCTTTTGCATTTGTATATTTTCACTCAATCAGGAATATCCCGACCTCGACTGCGGGATTGATATTTAGTTATGGTGCATTTGTTTCCTTAGTCGTGGCGCCTGGAATCGGAACTTTGATCGATAAATGGGGCCCAAAGCCTATTCTGATCGTTTCTCTCTTGATTTCCGCGGTTGGGTATTCATCTCTTTCTCTTATTCGATCCACGTCCGATGCTTTTCTGGTGATTACTATCTGTTCAATAGGGCAATCTGCGATGTGGCCAAGTCAAGGCGCACTCAATACTGAACTCACTCCGGATCATTTGCGGGAGAGAATTTACGGTTCGCAATTTGCACTATTGAATCTGGGCCTTGGATTGGGTGGAGTCCTTTCCTCACTTGTTGTCTCCCTGGACAAGCCGATAACTTTCGAATTGCTCTATATCGGAGACGGACTCTCATACATTGTTTATCTCGTTGTTGTGCTTTCATTGAAGAAGGCGGGTAATCGGACAAGAGAGCAACGTGACTATCACGCCTCTCTGGAAGGCAGTTGGAGCGACGTATTGAAAGACAAGACCTTTCGCAAGGTATGGATTGTCGCGCTCTTCGCAATATTTTTGAGTTACAGCCAGTTGGAGGTTGGATTCACCTCCTTTGCGACGACAGTGGCTGATGTCAAGCCATCGCGTCTGGCTTGGGCGTATGCAGTAAATACTGCCATGATCGCCATTTTTCAACTCTGGGTAATTAAGAAACTTGAGCGATTGCCTAGGGCGAAGGGCTTGGCGATAGCAATGGCTTTTTGGGCGCTTGCCTGGGCAGCGCTGGCAATGGCTGGAATTTCTCATGCAGCTGCGGTTCCAGCGATAATCATCTGTCAGTTTATTTTCGCCATCGGCGAGATGGTCTGGTCGCCAATTCTTCCAGCGGTCGTCAACCAACTTGCTCCGGATCACCTACGCGGCCGTTACAACTCTGCGTCCACGAATACCTGGCAGATTGGCATGATTATGGGACCGGCTTGCGCAGGAGTCCTGCTGGGAGCAGGACTCTGGGCTCTCTGGATTTCACTTCTTTTTGGTGGTTTGGTAGTACTAAGTTTCTTTGCGCTGCGCCTTAAATTGCCAGATCGACCGGTAAGCGAAGACGTGGGCTAATCAATCTCCACGAGATCGAGATAACTCTCATTCCATAAGTCCTCATCGCCATCTGGAAGAAGCAGAACCCGGTCTGGCTTAAGCGCGCGCACGGCCCCTTCATCGTGCGAAACCAGAACCACTGCTCCCTGATAACCGCCAAGTGCACCGAGGATTTCATGGCGGGAAGCCGGATCCAGGTTGTTGGTAGGTTCATCAAGAAGAAGTACGTTTGCAGCACTTACTACTAGTACTGCTAGGGCAAGACGAGTGCGTTCACCGCCACTGAGTACTTTGACTGGTTTGTGAACATCATCGCCGGTAAACAAGAATGAGCCGAGGACATTTCGCGCCTCGGGTTCGCGCAGATCAGGATGCGCGCTCGTCATGTTCTCTAGAATTGTGCGTTCGAAATCCAGTGACTCGTGCTCTTGGGTGTAGTAACCGATTTTTAAACCATGTCCTTGCACGACTTCTCCGGTATCCGGTGCAAGATCCCCGGCGAGCATCCTCAATAAAGTGGTTTTGCCTGCGCCGTTGAGACCAAGGATGACTACTCGGGAGCCTTTATCAATTGCAAGATCCACGTCGGTAAAGACTTCGAGGGATCCGTACGATTTGCTAAGACCCGTAGCCGAAAGCGGCGTCTTGCCACACGGGGCGGGAGTGGGGAAGCGCAACTTGGCAACTCGATCGACTTTGCGGACATCTTCGAGGTCTGAGAGCAATTTTTCTGCCCGCCTAAACATTCCCTGAGCTGCTTTAGCCTTTGATGCTTTGGCCCGCATTTTCTCTGCTTGCTTCTCCAGAATGGCCGCCTTCTTCTCTGCGTTGGCCCGGTCAATCTTGCGGCGATGCTCATCTTGTTCCCGCTGGAGCAGATACTTTTTCCACCCCATGTTGTAAACGTCGATGACATTCCGATTAGCATCTAGATAAAAGACTTTATTGACAACAGTATCGATGAGATTGACATCGTGGCTGATGACGACCAGCCCACCTGAGTATTTCAGCAAGAAGTCTCGCAGCCACATGACGGAGTCCGCATCCAAGTGGTTGGTGGGTTCGTCAAGAAGTAGAGTTTCGGCGCCACTGAAGAGAATCCGGGCTAACTCGATACGGCGACGTTGTCCACCGCTTAGGGAGTCCAAAGGCTGGTCAAAGAGCCGCTCCGGGATTCCTAGACTTGTCGCGATCGCTTCGGCCTCTGCGGTCGCGCTGTACCCGCCGGCTATATTGAACTCAGTGTCGGCACGGGTATACCTATTCATTACAGCCTCAAGCTCTTCACCGGTCACAGTGGCCATCGCCTCTTCGGCTTGGCGCATTCGAGCCACAATGAGATCCAACCCGCGCACGGAGAGGATGCGCTCTACGACTGTTCCCTCTTCATCGCCGGTTCGCGGATCTTGGGGGAGGTAGCCAATCGCCCCACTTCGTAGTATTTGGCCACCTGCGGGCATGGTCTCTCCAGCAAGGGCTTTGGCAAGCGTGCTTTTGCCTGAACCATTTCGCCCGACAAATCCAATTCGATCCCCGTGATTGATTTTCACGGTAACCCCACCCACCAAAAGGCGTGCGCCAGCTCGAAGTTCGAGGCTCTGGGTTGCAATCACGTGGGGCAGTTTCTCACAGTTTCACAGTCTCGAAGACAACGGCCAAAGGTGCACATATAAAAAGCATGAGCCTCGGTACTGCTACCGAGGCTCATGCTTTCTATATTTGAGTGTGTTACTTATTACCGAATATTCTTCTAGATCTCATACCAAGTGCGCCGAGCAGAACCATTCCGCCTGAAAGTGCCAGGAGGTTGAACCACGGTGAACTCGTCTTAGGCAATTTTCCACCCGTGACTGTTGTCGGTTTGGGTGTTGGAGTGACGCTGACACTTGGTGTAGGCGTCGGAGTTGGTGTCGCCGTAACGGTTGCAGAAGGTGTAGGCGTCGGAGTTGGTGTCGCCGTAACGGTTGCAGTAGGTGTTGGAGTTGGTGTAGCAACAACGCAAGCATCATTGGTAATCACGTTGGCATTGAGATTGACCGCGCCCGTCCGCGCCAATAACTGTCCGCGAATCGCGGCACCAGATTCTGCCGTAATTGTTGTCAGAGCATAGATCCGTCCAATGAATGTGGAATTAGTTCCGAGTGTTGCAGAACTTCCGACTTTCCAATAAACGTTACAGGCCTGCGCACCATTGATGAGTGTCATCGTGCTTCCTGCGGATGTAATCAGAGTTGATGCTGCTTGAAAAATAAAGACAGCGCTTGCATCGCCCTGCGCATCAAGTGTGAGTGCGCCGGAGTTGGTAAGGCTCCCCTCTGTCGTTGAGTAGGTACCTGGCGTAATAACTTTGGATGCCAATTCGGGGGAGGCAAGAATTACGGGAGTTGGCGCGCTGATACTGTCATAAGCGGTAACCAAATCCGTTTGCGCAGTATTTGCGATGGTATCTGCAATGTGCTGCACTCCCGACGTCGTGACAGTTGTACTGCCGGTGAATGAAGAACCAGGAAAGAGTCCAATGTCTCCGCCGGCTGAGCCACTTATCGTGGTCGGACCGGTGTTTGTGATTGTGGTGCCAGCCAGGACTGCAAATGTTGAAGTGGTTCCTGGAATTACGGTTGGACCAGCGGCAATAGCTGGAATTGAGAATATTGCTATTAGTGGTAGGACTATGACAGAAGAGAATATTTTGATTTTGTTGGCTTTCTTCATGCTATTTCGATTCTATTATTTATTCAGTTATCGCCATCGAGGCTCGATGTTTCTCACTCTTGAGGCTAGACCTAAGTGTTGGCACTCTCTACCAAATCAGTCCCCTTTGGGGCTGCAAACCTGTCAAAAGCCTGTCAGTTTTAGTGCGCTGCGCTCTCCGCAAGCGCGCGTAGTGCATCAGCAGCGCTCACTTCGTTTTCACCTTCGACCTGCACAATAATTTCATCTCCGCATTTCACGCCAAGTGTCATGACTCGCAGAATGCTAGAGCCGTCCACAAATTCGGAAACCACCCCATCTGCAATTTTGGCCAATCGGACGGCGCACCCTGATTCCTTAGCGCTACGCGAAAAGAGGGAGGCGGGTCGGGCGTGCAATCCCACTGGGGACGCCACTGTGGTCCGAAATTCTTCCATCATTTACCAATCTTTTTGGGTGGAGAGATCGTATAACGAGAAGATGTGGTGTTTAATATACACATCTATCCAGACACTCGCACATATGTGAAAGTAGGACAATGACTACTTTAGACCTTCTTACTGGTCATCCTCTTGGATCCAAGGTGAATGCAAGATACGCACTCCTAACGATGTCGCGAATTCGAAAACTTGAAGAGGCTGTCGAAGATCTTTTCGGGCGCGGAATGATGCACGGCACAATGCACCTATCAATTGGCCAGGAAGCAACGCCCACGGGTGTCTGCATGGCACTTGATATTTCAGATCAGATTACTTCTACCCACCGTGGTCATGGCCACTGCGTCGCGAAGGGCGCCGACTTGATGCGGATGGTCGCTGAACTGCTTGGAAAAGAGAATGGATATTGCGGTGGTCGTGGTGGGTCCATGCATATCGCCGATGTTGAAACTGGAAATCTAGGTGCAAACGGAATTGTGGGAGGTGGAATTCCCATCGCCATTGGAGCTGCTCTCGCGTCGAAGATGATGAAGAAAGGGACAATCGCAGTTTCATTCTTTGGAGATGGAGCAATGAATGAGGGCGCATTCCATGAAGCCGCAAACCTTGCAGCCATTTGGAAGCTGCCCGTGATCTTGGTCTGTGAAAACAATAAATACGGAATGAGCTCGTCAACAGAACTTGCTTTTGCCATAGACAATCTTTCCGAACGCGGACTTGGTTACGGAATCCCCGGATATACCGTGGATGGCAACGATGTCGCCGCAGTGTACGAAGCAACTGAAATAGCGGTTAAGCGTGCCAAGGCAGGCGAGGGCCCGACACTATTGGAATTTGTTACGTACCGTTGGAAAGGCCATTCTCGGTCAGATAAGAACCTCTATAGGACAAAAGAAGAGATAGATGAATGGAAAAAGAAGGATCCGATTCTATTCTTCGAACATGTTGTGAGGGATAAAGGACTTCTAAGCGAGGAAGAGATCGCAGAGGTCCATGCACTGGCAACGTCACAGGTAATTGCTGCGGTGAATGAAGCAATGAAAGGCAAACCTGCCGATCCTGCGACTTTACTTGATGCAGTATTTAAGAAGGTGAACTCATGAGCGACCGTATGCTGACGATGTCTGAGGCTCTTCGCGAAGCGATGTCCATCGCGATGGAGGAGCGTCCTGAAGTATTTATTCTTGGTGAAGACATCGGTATTTACGGTGGAGCATTTGGCGTGACCGGCGATTTGTATCACCGTTATGGGAGCGAAAGAGTCCGTGACACTCCTATTTCTGAATTAGGAATTGTCGGAGCAGCGGTAGGTGCGGCCCTTTCCGGGATGAGACCCATCGTGGAGATTCAATTCTCCGATTTCACGGCCCAAGCGATGGATCAGATAGTCAATCAAGCGGCCAAGATTCACTTTATGGTCGGTGGAGGATTGCATGTTCCGCTGGTTCTTCGCGCGGCGGGGGGTTCAGGAACTGGAGCAGCGGCTCAACACTCGCAGAGTCTGGAGGGATGGTTTGCAAATGTCCCAGGATTGAAAGTTGTCATCCCATCTTCTCCGTACGAAGCGAAGGGGCTTCTCCTCTCTTCGATCGATGACCCCAATCCCGTCATCTTCATCGAACACAAGTTGCTCTACAAGATTCCAGGCCGTGAACCCGTTCCAGAAGGCGCTTACAGAATTCCGCTTGGCGTTTCGCGGGTGCTACGAGAAGGCAAAGATCTCACCGTTGTCGCAACCGGGATTATGGTCTCGCGCGCGATGGCAGCAGCTGAAGAATTGGACAAGGATGGAGTGACGCTTACTGTCATTGACCCGCGAACTATCTCTCCCCTCGACATGGATCCTGTCTACGCTTCCCTCGAAAAGACTGGTCGCCTCATGGTTGTGCAGGAAGCACCAGAGCATGGAGGATTCTTGAATGAAGTCATTGCAAAAGTCGCGACTGGTCCTTCACTTGGGCATCTCATTGCTCCCGTCTCGAGGTTGGCAGGGATGAACATCCCCATTCCGTATGCACCTCAATTGGAAAAGGCGGCGGTGCCGCAGATTCCTGAAATCGTGAAAGCTGCACGCGAAGTGGTGACAAACTGGCGATGAGTAAATTTGAATACGCGGTAATCATGCCGAAAATGAGCATGACCATGGAGGAAGGCGAACTCCTTGGAATTCGAGTAAACATTGGCGATGCCGTAAAATCCGGCGACATTCTCTTTGATGTGGCAACAGACAAGATTGATATGGAAGTTGAGTCACCGGCTGACGGAGTCGTGAAAGAGATCGTTGGTCAAGTCGGCTCAACCATGTTGGTTGGTGCTCCTGTGCTCATACTGCTTACGGATACTCAGGTTATGAGTTTCGATTTCAATACTCCTGCAGCACCAGAGCCGGCACTTGAGGAAGCGGCGGCGCCAGTTGTTCTCACTGTTTCAGAGCCGGAAGTTGTTCCAGTTGCTGAAAAGACGGTGCTGGCCGTGCCAAAAGCCCGTGTCACTGCGGAGAGTCGAGGGATAGACCTTAGGAGCATCATTCCCACGGGACCCTCCGGCACCATTACTTATGAAGATGTCAACAGGTCAGTGGGGAGTGCTCCGCAGATCGAGCCAGTAATTGAGATGCGCAAAGCTGCCAACCGTAAGAAGGTAGCCGAGGCGCTTGAACTAACTCGGGGTATTCCTCAAATTACTCTCTCGCGATTCAGCTCCCACACGACATCTTCTTTAAAGCAAGGAAGTGCCCATTTGGTTTCCACGTGGGCTCACATTATTAGAAATAATACCCACGTCAATATTTCCACCCATGATGAATCCACGCATGAATTCATCGGCGTTGGATTGATTATGGAATCCAAGTATGGGCTAGCCATTCCCGTTTTTAGGGACCCTGATCTTTCTCCGGGAATTCACTTGCAGGAGTGGATTCAAAACACACGGGTGCAAGCGTCAGATGGCAAAGTTCCCGTGCAGATGTTGAGTGGTGCGACTACATCTATATTCGACATTTCCCACACAAAGATTGCCTCGGCAATTCCTATGCTACTTCCCACGCATACGACTGCTTTGTCTATCGGAGCACCGCACGCATCTTTTGGTGAATCAGAAATCAGTCTCACCGTTGACCTGCGTTACTGTGATGCTTTAGAAGCGGCAAGTTTGCTCGACCAACTCATCGACGCGCTGTAAATTCTCATCCATAGCACGCAATAGCTCTGTAGTTAGGTATAAAAAGACAGATGTAGAGGAGGGTACGTTGAACGCACTCCAAGGTATTTCGGCGAGTACAGGAGCGGCAGTGGGACCGTTTCAGGTAATGGCCGCTGCACTACCAAAGCCCTCCTCAATCAAATCGACGTTGACCCCTTCGCAAGAGCGTGAGAATTTGCACCATGCAGTGAAGATGATTTCGGAGGAGTTAGCGAGTCGCGCAGCGCGGACGGCTGGGGAAGCGCAGGAGATATTGGAGGCGTCCAGTGAGATTGCCCAGGACAGTGCCTTGCTTTCCACAGCTGAATCTTTGATTGATAAGGGTTATGGGGCCGCATATGCAATGTGGGAAGCGAGTGAAGTCTTCACGCAACTTCTCATTGAGGCCGGTGGATACCTTGCCGAACGGGCAAGTGATGTAGGAAATATAAGAGATCGGATTATTTGTGTTCTTGCCGGTGTGGGGTACCCAGAGATTCCGCACCTTGAGCATCCGTTTGTGCTTATCGCGCGCGATCTTTCGCCCGCCGATACCACTGATTTGAAGCCGGGCCAGGTCTTGGCCATTGTCACTGAAGAGGGCGGGCCAACGAGCCACACCGCGATTATTGCGCGAACTCTGGCGATCCCTGCGGTTGTGGCGTGCAAAGGCGTAGTCGATGCTGCGAAAAAAGACACGAGTGGGAAAGTCGGAGTAGATGCGCGGGGCGGTCTGGTCACCTTTAACCCAACTGCTGATCTTGAAGCCAAACTTGCAGCTCTGACTGCATCCATAACAGTGCGCCGTTCTAAAAGAGCGGTTCGTGGGCGCAACGGATATGAGACAACGGACGGAATTTCAATCCCGATCTATGCAAATATTGGGCGGCTCTCTGATATTGAGGTTGCAATCAAAGCTGGAGCAGACGGTGTCGGACTGCTACGTACCGAACTGCTCTATCTAGATCGACAGACACCGCCGAGTCTTGATGAGCAACGCGACATCTACACAAAGGCATTTGCGCCTTTTACCGGCAAGAAAGTCGTGATCAGAACCCTCGACGCTGGCGCCGACAAACCAATGGCATTTATCAATTTTGCGGATGAACCAAATCCCGCCTTGGGAGTGCGGGGTTACCGCACCATCGCAATAAATAAAGAACTACTGACTACGCAACTTCAGGCTATTGCCGATGCAATCAAAGTCACGAGTGCGGATGTTTGGGTAATGGCGCCCATGATCACTTTGCCCGAGGAGGCCGAAGCGTTCGTGGCTCTGGCAAAAAGTGCAGGAATCAAAACCGCTGGAGTCATGATCGAGGTCCCGGCCGCAGTTCTTTTGGCCGATGAAATTACCTCCGTTTCCAACTTCGTCTCCATTGGCACAAATGATCTTGGGCAGTATCTGCACGCCGCTGATAGAGAATCTGCCGCCCTCGCCCACTTCAATAATCCATGGCAACCGGCGCTCCTCCACGCGGTACATCGGGTTGCAACTTCCGGCAGCGCAAACAATTGCCCGGTCGGAGTATGTGGAGAAGCGGCATCCGATCCCACCCTGGCGGCGGTGCTCATCGGTTTGGGCGTGACTTCACTTTCGTGCAATGTGAGCACAATTGAAGATATTGCGATTGCAATGACCCATCTTTCCCACCTGGAAATGAGGGAGGCAGCCAATGCGGCCCTGCGAGCTCGCAATGCGGCGGATGCGCAGGCCCTAGCCAGGGAACGCCTTTCCAGCTTGGCTCCCTTGGGCTTGTAGGCCAGAAATTCTTAAAAAAAGTATCCGGAATTTTGGCGTTAAATGCTTGCTTATTGCTGTGGCGGGCACCACACTGACTCTATTGTTCAACTACTGAACGGATGTGACGATAGTGAAACCAAGGGACACGGAGTCAATTCTTCGTGTGGCGCGCCTTTATTACGAAAAGGGACAGTCGCAGGACCAGGTGGCGCGCGTCATGGGCACGTCCCGTTCCAATATTTCTCGGATGCTTTCAGATGCCAAGCGGATGGGCTTTGTCCAGATAAAAATCGTTGCACCCATTACTCGCCATGATTCACTTTCGCACCAGTTGAAAAAAACTTTGGGCATTAATGAAGTCCAGGTTATTGGTTCAGATCGCTCGGAGACGACCTTGACCTCGGTTGGACGAGCTGCTGCTATGGCACTCACGCGTGCGTTGCAACCCAATATGACAATTGGTATCTCTTGGGGTCGAGGCGTCGAGGCCGCGATTGTGGAAACGCAGAATGAGACTATTCCTGGCTTGCGAGTGACGCAATTGATGGGTGGGCTTTCATCCGTTGCATCTTCGGTTAGCGCGGAAGAGTTGGGGCGGACTTTGGCACAGAACTTGCACGCGCAATTCGTGCCGCTTTTGTCACCGGCTGTCGTCAGTAACTCAAGGACGCGCAATACCCTCTTGAACGAGTCCTCCATCTCCCAGGTGCTTGAAATTTCTAAAGAATCAAATATTGCGTTGGTGGGTATCGGCTCACGTGGTTCACCATCGAGCGAGGAAGTGCTTAGACAATTTAATTTGAGTAAGACTCTGCACGATTCAGTTGCGAGGAATTACGCAGGCGATATATCTGCACGTTTTTATGACAGTCAGGGTCGTTCAGTCAGCAACGAAATGGACAATCGAGTCATCGGTCTCACCCTGGAAGAGATAGCCGATATTCCTTTTGTTATTGGGGTCGCAGCTGGCGGCGAGAAGGCGCTCGGAGTTTTGGGTGCGGCGCGTGCCGGCCTCATAGACACCTTGATCACTGACGTTGCATGTGCAACTGAAGTTCTCAAACTCATCACCACAGCAAAGGCGGTGCGAAGCGCATGACCAACTTAACTCGAATTCTTTTGGTCATTGCAGCGATGTGGGCAGCGCAGTTGGCGTTGGCATACATGCAGGCGAAGCGATTTCAAGCCGATCTCTCGGGTCTTCGGAAATTAGGAACCGTGGCGGTAGGAATGGGTGGACGACGTTATCGTGGCGGTCGCGCATTTGTGGCTCTCACCGTAGACGGAAATGAAATTGTCCAAGATGGGCTGGTGCTCAAAGGCTTCACCGTGTTTGCCAAGTCGCGCAAACTAAATAACTACATAGGTTTCTCACTGGACGACATTCTCTCGGGACAGCGAGAGGGGGCGAATGAACCTAATAAAGTGCGCGAAGCAGCAGTCATGTCAGCGCAACACATCAAGGATTATTTGTCCCGTTCGGACCAAGGGGAAAAAATGGGCCGGGAAAATTAATCCAACCGGACCTTTTCAAACGCCGCTCGTGCGGCCTTTATCCTTGAGGAGGGTGAAGTGGCATTAAGTGGATTGGTTGCATACGCAGCCGCGGTCACGGTTGATAAGCCAACGGGGTTTCTTGGCACCTTGGCTACAGCCGCTGAAGACTTTATAAAAGTCTTCAATAAAGGCGGAGAGGTTCTCCTTAGTCTTATGGGGGGAATTCTTCCAACACTGATAGTCCTTCTGACTGCAGTGAATGCTCTCGTACGTTTAATTGGACCGGAGAAGATTGAAAACCTCGGAAGAGCTGCTGCACGTCCTGGATTCCAGTGGTACCCAGTGCGTTACATCGTTCTCCCATTTGTCTCTGTTTTCATGCTCACCAACCCAATGGCGTACACGATGGGTCGTTTCTTACCCGAGCGCTTAAAGCCAGCGTTCTACGACTCAGCGGTCTCATTTGTCCATCCAATTCTGGGAATCTTTCCCCATGCAAATCCTGGTGAGCTCTTCGTTTACCTGGGAATTGCAACCGGTATTCAGCAGTTGGGATACGGCCTGGGAGATCTTGCCGTTCGTTACCTACTAGTTGGTTTGGTCGTTATCTTCATTCGCGGAATTGTGACGGAAGCAATCACAGCGCGAATGATGACCAAAGCCGAAAGAGAGGCATAAGCCATGGCAAGTTTCACTAGCGTCGTCGTCAAGATCGGTCGTGGAGTCGGCGGAGTTGTCGGTATTTTGTACCAAGCCGGCCGCGACACAGTCGACACGGTCATTCGAAATGTAATTCCGTTTATGGCTTTCATCTCGTTCATTATTGGTTTGATTCTTACAACCGGTATTGGCGACTGGATTGCCAAGGGCCTCAAGGGATCGGCCTCATCGCTACCTGGCCTGTTGCTCATTTCCATCGTTTGCGCAATCCCAATCCTTTCTCCTTTGCTTGGACCGGGCGCAGTAATTGCACAGATCGTTGGAACCCTGCTTGGAGTTGAAATTGGAAAGGGAAACATCCCAGCCCAGTATTCACTTCCGGCTCTCTTCGCTATCAACCCACAGGTTGGTTGCGACTTCATTCCGGTTGGTTTGGCACTTGGAGAAGCCGAGCCGCAGACGGTAGAAATCGGCGTTCCTGCCGTTCTCTTCTCTCGTGTTATCACCGGTCCACTCTCGGTCGTTATTGCGTACTTCGCATCCTTCGGCCTCTACAGCGCAAGCAAGTAGATCTTGTATACGTGTGCGGGGAGTCATATCCCCGCACACGTATCAAGTACTTTTGAAAAGAAAAATCACCTGATCATCGAATAAGGAGTTAGTGGCAATGGGAGATTACAAGAGCGTAAGGATTGAAGCTGGTAAGGGCGGATGGGGTGGGCCTCTCACCATTACGCCTACTGATGACCGTCCCTACATCTATTCAGTTACTGGCGGAGGAATCCATGCTGTTGCTGCCAAAATCGCCGAACTAACCGGTGGAATACCTTTCGATGGTTTTAAGAGCAGCGTGCCATTTGACAAGATTGCGGTCGCCGTCATCGATTGTGGTGGGACAGCCCGCGTGGGTGTCTATCCAATGAAGAAGGTTCCGACAGTTGACATTCATGGCGCAAGTCCTGCAGGTCCACTCGCCATGTTTATAACCGCAGATCTTTTTGTGTCAGGTGTTAAAGCCGACAACATCAAAGAGGTCTGATTTATTTTGCCTGAGGTTGTTTATTCGTCGACAGTCACCGCTGTCGGTGCCCTAGTTTCTGATTTTCGCGATCAAGGTCTTCTGGTCTGGTTTGGGGAGAATGCGCCAGCAGAACTTCATGAGTTTTCAATTTTGCACAAAGTTGATAATCACAAACGTGCTCCAATCGTCGGTGACACGATTGCACTCAATGACGATTGTTTTACTGTGCTCGCGGTCGGATCTGTTGCGAGTGAAAATCTTTTGAATCTTGGTCATCTTGATTTAAAGGCGAATGGATTAACAGAGGCTGAGTTACCAGGTGACGTAAACGTCGAAGCAAGAGAATTGCCGATGGTAAAAGTCGGAGATAGACTTCAAGTTATAGCGCAAAACTAAAGAATGAATCGGGTGCTGGCATCATGGCATATACAAAGCGACTTCAAGATCATGCAAAAACTTTGGGAAGAGATGTTCGAGTCGCCCTTGTCGGCGCCGGGCAAATGGGACACGGATTTGGCTGCCAGATAGCGCGGATGCCCGGACTTTCACTCACTCTCGTTGTTGATATTGATCCAGCGCGGATCCATGCATTATTTAAGGACATTGGAATTAGTGATGTTGTTATTAGCACAGATCCGAAGGTGGTTACTGATGCACTGCTAGCTGGCAAAGCCGCCGGAACAACAACCACAGAATTTATTTCCGAACTTCCTTACGACATTGTTGTCGAAGCAACCGGCGTCCCAGATATTGGTGCACGGGTTACCTATCAGAGTCTTCTCGCAAAGAAGGATGTCGCGGTCCTTAATGTTGAAATGGACGTGACAATTGGTCCACTACTTCACAAGACCGCGCTACTCGGTGGATCTGTCTACACAGTTTGCCATGGTGACGAACCTGTCGAAGCGAAAGTGCTTGTCGACTTTGCGCGCGACCTCCAACTGGAAGTCGTTGCCGCTGGCAAGGGAAAGAACAATCCCTTCGAACCTTTGAGCAATCCAGATACTGTCAAAGATCGGGCAATTGCCAAGCAAATGAACCCCAAGATGCTCTGTTCCTTCACGGATGGAACAAAAACCATGGTCGAAATGGCTGCCTTGGCTAATACAACTGGATTGGAATTATCAAAGCGAGGCATGTATGGACCGGCTGCCACGGTAAAGACCTTGCAGAATGTTTTTGCGCTGCAAGCCGATGGTGGAGTTCTGGATCGTCCAGGAGTAGTCGATTACTGCACGGGTGACGTTGCACCCGGCGTTTTCGTGATCGTCAGGTCGGACACTCCCTACATCAATCACGAGTTAACCTACTTAGGAATGGGTTCTGGCCCATACTTTGCGCTCTATCGCCCGTTTCACTTGGCCTCCGTTGAGGCTCCACTTTCCGTAGCTCGTGCGATTCTAGATCGCGAATCTTCGCTCTTCGCACCGCACCTTCAGGCTGAGGTGTGTGCCATGGCTAAGAAAGACCTAAATCCAGGCGATAAAATCGATGGCATCGGTGGCTACACCGTTCGTGGATATTCTGATATCGCCTCTGACGCAAAGCGTGAGAATCTTGTACCTATCGGGCTTATTCAAGGCGCCATTGTTCAAAAGCCGATCAAAGTGGGAGATCTTATTTCATACGACCAGGTCGAACTCAATGAGTCGAGTTTGATCGTTCAGTTGCGCCGCATGCAGGACAATCTCGGTCTTACCTACGCCTAATCCGAGCCTTCGTCATTGAACGCGAGGGTTTTATTCGCGTTGGACTCAATTGGACGCCGTTGCAGTACTGACACGCCGGTTCTGCCTCTGCGGGATTTTCGCGGTCATCCAACCGCAACTCCTTGCGCAGATTCTGCTGGGCTTGCGTAAAGAGGCCCGAGTTGCGCTGCTCCTTGGTTCGGGCAGCGTTTTTGAGTTGTTCGGCTTTCGCCATTGCCTCATCAAAGGATTTTCGAGGTTTCCAGCTCGCCAGGGCCATATTTGAAGTCTGCCACAGACGGCACTGCCAAACCTAGCGTCTCTATCTGGGTGAGAGAATGTGCCTATGACGAGGCATGAGCCGATGCTTGAACCTATGCGGATCGCAGTGATCGTCCTCGCAGCGGGAAGTGGATCGCGGTTTGGAAGCGCGACAAATAAGGTCTGGCTGCCGCTGGGTGGTCGGCGAATTATTTCGCGCTCGCTCCTCAACGCAGTGAAGAGTTTCCCAGGTTGTAGGACAGTGCTTGTCATAAGTCCGCAGGATGCAGTGCCGGCAAACCAAGTTCTTGCACGCGAAGCAGAAGCGGTGGAGGTTGAACTTGTCGAAGGTGGTTTAACTCGTCACGATTCAGAGTACAACGCGTTAACGCACCTGGCTCCATCGATTCTGGATGGGAGCATCAATGTCGTTCTGATCCACGATGGAGCACGGCCACTTGCTACTGCATTCCTTTTTAATGAAGTCGCTCAGATGGCGCATCATCACGGAGGTGCACTTCCTGCGATCACTGTGGATCCTTTTGAAATCGATTTGGTCAGTGAGAGAAGGATCGTCCGAGTCCAGACACCACAGGCGTTTAGAGCGAATGAACTCTTGTCTGCCTATCAACAAGCGCACCGCGATAATTTTATTGGCACGGATACTGCTGCTTGCATGGAGGAGTATTTCCCGGAGATTGAGAATATTGCGGTAGCCGGAGAGACGCAGAATGTTAAAATCACTTATCCGCAAGATCTCGTAATCGCCGAGCACGTGCTAGAAATGCGGGGGTACGCCGAATGACAGTTGAAGTGATGTATGCGGAATTGCATTGCGCGCATTGCGATCAAGAGACTCTCCACGCGCTCGTTTATGCCGGTCGACTGATTGTCTCCAGCACTTGTCAGACATGCCACACACAGGTCAAACACGAGCCGGGGGATCTGCGTCTTCATTACATCAAAGATCTCGAAAACAGGATCGCCACAAAGCCTTCTCGACTTTGGAGAAGATTTTGGAAGTCACCGGCTGGAGTCATGTGGAGTACACCGAAAAAGGTGTTGCAGCAGCCAAAAAAGTTCTGGCGAGAGATTAAGTCTCTTTTCCGCTAGCTGGTTAAATAGGTTTTTAGACGCTTTTCTGGCGCCAGTGAAGGAACGACTCAAGTAAGTCTCGCTCGCCAACGGCATTAATTCGCAGACCCTCCGGAGTCCCTTCTACGTGTTGCACATTGGCACCCTTTTTGAGAGGCAAGAACCAACCACGATCCTTGCCCTTCAAGTCAATGGCTACAGTACGGATGAGTTCAGGAGTTGAAATTCTTCTCACTGAGGTGCGGTCCAAAGTTTCTTTAATTATGGAATCAGTTTCAATAATTTTCAAAGTTTCGGTAAACGCGGTTGCGGGCCTGACTGCATCTACCGTGTTTGTGAACGCTTCGATGATCCTCGAGAATTGATCGGGACTCGTAAGTGGTCGAGAAGCATCATGGATTAGGAAGGCGTCGCAGATTTGGCTCTCTGGTGCCAGGGCGGCACCAAGGGCGTGGGGATCGCCCGGATTGCAGATAAGCAATTCGTGCGAAATTCGATTTTTCTCTAGTAGACCAGTGACGGACGAAGAGTGCTCGACATTCACCGCGATTGTGAGGGGGAGAGTCGGCCAGAAATCTTGGAGTCCGTGAATGGCTCTGATTATGCTTGGAGTCTTGTTTACGTCTAGAAACGCGGTGACCGAAGTCACCGCTACCACAAGACGCATTCGCACAGTCACACACCTCGGCCCCTATTGAGGAGCCGAGGATATCTCACATCTCAATTTCTCAGATGGGAGTGCGTGTCTGAACGCGTGCGATTTATTGGTATTAGCTCCGGCGCCTCTTTGATACCAATCCGTATCCACCGACAAGAACTAAACCGGTGCCGATTGCTAGGTAGTTGTACCAAGATGATCCTGTCTTTGGGAGTTCTCCACCCGTGACCGTCTTGGTTGGTTTTGCTGTGGGTGTGGCTATCGGCGTAGGGGTCGGAGAAGGGGTCACGACTGGTGTTGGAGTCGGAGTCGGTGTTGGCGTTGGTGTCGGAGTCGGAGTTGGAGTTGGAGTCGGAGTCGGAGTCGGAGTTGCAACGGCGGCTGAATTGCTCGCCACAGTTGAGGCCTCAGAGACCAGTCCACACGTTGCCATGAATCTCACCGTAACTGGATAGCTTATTGCCGGAACCATATTCACCAAAGAACCGTCCCACGAAGATGTCAGGGTTCCGTAGTTATATGGAGCCGGATACAGGGCTGGATCCCCAATAAATTGGACGAGACCAGAATCTGAAGTGACCCACGTAAGTTTTCCAGTGGTGGCTCCTGGCCCATCGGTTGCAAAGGCAAGGTTGCTAATCCTCGCAGTGCAGGGGGGGGTTGAGGTCCATTGGGCGTATAGGACGGTGTTAGTAGTGATCACGAAAGTAGCAGCTGGCGAATAAGAGGTGCCCGAATTGTTAGCAGCGGTGTTCCAATGATCGAAGGTCGAACCAGTCTTCACGAGCGATCCTTTGCTCTTAATCGTGACTGTCGATCCCGTGAGGTATGGGCTGAGGGAGTCAACTGGAACCACGCCGCCGGTTGAAGAATTTCCGTTGTAAGTAACACTGCGAGTAGTTGCACTAACGCAATTATTGTTCGTGATCGTATTGGTATCCAAAGTCACTGCCGCATCTCGAGAGAGCAATTGACCCTCGATATCAGCTCCGGTCTTGGCGGTGATAGCGGCTATCGAAAGGACGTGGCCGACGAAGGTGGAATCAGTTCCAAGCGTAGTCGCGCTGCCAACGGTCCAGTAGACGTTGCATGCTTGAGCCTGATTGGTAAGTACGACCTTGCTAGCAACCGAGTCCGCAGTGATCAATGTCGCTGCAGATTGGAAGACGAAGATTGCGTCTGGATCTCCACCACCATCAAGTGTGAGAGTAGTTGTGATCCCAAATGTTCCGTGTGCATAAACACCGGCGGTAAGTGTTTGGCCGCCTAGTTCGACTCCGGGGTCGGGCTTGGTCGTGGCCAAGGTGCTCAGAGTTGTGTAAGCGGTGGTGAGAGCGGTCTGCGCATTCTGCGCCGCGGTGTCATTGAGATGGACAGTGCCGCCCGTCATTGTGACACCTCCAGAGCCCGTAAACGAAGCGGTGGGGGCGCTGCCCACGTCATTACCTGCAGTTCCGGCGATCGTTGTTGACCCAGTGTTTGTAACGCCAGCATCGGCAAGAACTCCAAAACCCACGGCACTTCCCAGATAACCAGTCGGTGTCAGGGCTGACGCTGATGTTGGGTTGTAGAGGAAAAGGAATAGGAGCGGAAAAAGTGCCGGGATTCTTAAGTAGGAGGATCTTTTTTGAGTTTTCATATTATGGCTTCAATCTAGTTACAATGTGCCGCACGTCGTATTGACTTGTGGATTCCAAAACAGGGTACCCCTGCGTTGACTTTTCAAACAATCATTATTCGGTGAATATCCTGTGGGAATATTCATTGGAGACTTGCCTCATAGTCTTTTTGGGCGAACGCAGACGACAAAGTCTTGCAAGGCACTGTTTTTGGAATTCGGAAATGGAGAGCCACGGTCACTCGCGCCCAGTTATTCTTTTGGGATGAGTGAATGGATATGTGTTCAAGATGTGATTCAGACCGCCCGACTGGAGCTTCACCATATTTGTGCTCTTGATCTAATTACTCTTTATGAAGAGCCAGAGAATCTAGGGATTTATCAAGGCAAACCCTACTCAAACCCCTATCGCCAATTAATGGACGAAAGCGGACCCCTTGCTTGGCGGGTCCCACAGGTGAAAGAGGATCCCACACTTAATAAGTGGTTTGTGCGTTGGATTGTCCTCAAGGAGACACGCGAAATAATTGGGAGCACCAGTTTTCATGGCGCTCCTGATTCGGATGGGATGATTGAAGTCGGCTTGGGTATTCAAGAGAAATTTAGAAATCAGGGATTTGCCCGTGAAGCATTGCGAGGATATTGGCTCTGGGCTCTGCAGTACCCGGAAGTCAAAATTCTTCGATACACAGTATCGCCGGTGAATTTGCCGTCAATTCGAGTCGTTCAATCATTTGCTTTCGAGTACAAAGGTCAGCAGATAGATGAGATTGACGGCCCAGAGAGTATTTACGAAATATCGAAAGAGGATTTCCTCAATGCAGTGGGTAGCTAGTCTTTACGTTCTCCGGGTGCTGAGTAACGCGACAAGAAATCCTCTTTGAGATCGGCAAAAGTTCCGTCTATGAGCCCTTGCCTCATCTGCTCCACAAGTCGGACGATGAATCGTTCGTTGTGAATCGTGGCGAGGGTTGCGGCGAGAATTTCTTTGCCTCGGAATAAATGGTGCAGGTAAGCGCGTGTGTAATTTGCACAGGTGTAGCAGTCGCACTTATCGTCAACTGGGACAAACTGTTTGCGGTACGGAGCATTGGAAACATTGAAGCGCCCGGTCATTGTGTACACCGCACTTGTTCGCGCAATTCTTGAAGGAAGTACGCAGTCGAACATATCGACTCCGTTTTCAACACCTATGAAGAGATCCTCGGGTGCGCCAATGCCCAGGAGATGCTTTGGTTTATCTTCCGGAAGCTCTTGATTGACCCAGGAGACAATCGTCCCGAGTTCATGTTTATCCAAGGCTCCACCGATACCGAACCCGTCGAAGGAGATACCCGACGAGGTCATTGACCCCAAATCTTTGGCTGCCGAACGTCGCAAGTCTTCGTATTGCGCGCCCTGAATGACACCGAAGAGGGCTTGGTAAGGATGATCCTTGCGTAGATCAGTGAGACGCTTGTGCTCATCAAGGCACCGAATTGCCCAGGCGGAGGTGCGTTCGACTGCGGCTTCTTGATATTTGCGAGTGTTGTGAAGGGTTGTGCACTCATCAAAAGCAAAGATGATGTCTGCCCCAATTTGATGTTGCACCTGCATCGACACCTCGGGAGTGAAGCGATGCATCGAACCGTCGATATGGGATTTAAAAGTCACGCCGCCTTGGTCCACGTGGGCTAATCGATCTTTGTTGTGAGCGATCACCTCATCTGATCGAAAAATCTTGGCGTCCATCGCCAGAATCTTCTTAAATCCAACACCCAGTGAGAGGACTTGAAACCCCCCGCTATCCGTAATGGTGGGGCCGGGCCAGTTCATGAATTTTCCCAGCCCTCCCGCCTCATCCAGGACATCTGCCCCTGGTTGTAGATAGAGGTGGTAGGCATTGGCGAGCAGAACCTGTGCACCCAGGTCATTCATGGACTCAGGCAGAACAGATTTCACGGTGGCCTTTGTACCAACGGGAGTGAAGCAGGGAGTCTGAATTAACCCATGCGGCGTCGTGATAGTCCCGGCTCGCGCCAACCCTTGGGCGGCAGTCGTTATCTCGAAGGAGTATCCCGAACTGTTCACGTGGGTATTGAACCATCTATCGCAAAAGTAATTCTGCCGAGTTAGAGTTTGGTATGAGTCAATTTCTCCTCAAGAGTGGGCGAACCCTTGATCTGCTAGATAACCACCACGATTCCAAATTTGCGATTCTTTTTCATCACGGCACCCCTGGTGATGCCACGTTGTGGCGAGATTGGCATGATGAATTAGCGTCGAGTTCACTGCGCACAATTTCGGTTAGCCGTCCTGGCTACTCGCTCAGTGATAGAAACAAAGGGCGTCGAGTCGTGGATGCATACACGGATCACAGGGAAATCTTGGATCAATTTGAGATTGAGAACTTCGTATCGATCGGTTGGTCAGGGGGCGGTCCACATGCGCTTGCGACTTCACTAGATCCACGTTGCCGTGGCGTGATTTCCCTGGCTGGGGTTGGGCAATTTGGTCAGAGCGATCTGGATTTTCTAGAAGGCATGGGGCCTGAAAACCACGAAGAGTTCGGAGTCGCGCAGAAAGGAGAGGCGGCGCTGCGCGATTGGATGACTGTAAATGCGGCGGGGATGCAACATGTGGATGGTAAAGGTCTGCGGGATGCTTTCGGAGGGCTCATTGGGGATGCGGATAAAGAGATATTGGCAGGGGAGTTCGCTGACGATATGGCGGCTGCCATGCGCCGGGGTCTAAGCCACGGTTTCGATGGATGGATTGACGACGACTTGGCATTTGTTCAACCGTGGGGATTTGATTTACATCACATTTCTATCCCAGTACAACTCTGGCAAGGCGATGACGATTTCATGGTTCCTCATTCTCATTCGCGCTGGCTAGCCTCTAGAATTCCCGGTGCAGAAGTGAAATTCATGAAGAGAGAAGGCCATATTTCCTTAGGTGTCAAGCACCGTTATGACATCGTTACGCAATTGAAAGCTTTTTTAGGCGTATGAAAGGGCCATGTTGGTGAAAACGCTTAAAAGGTACGAATGGGGTTTTCATTTGGCTCTATCTTGGCTAGCGTTCGGTACTAATCCAGGCTCTTCGATACTTGATGGGCCTCATACGCGTGTGGAACGGAGGTAAAGGCGATGTCCGAAGAAGCCCTCCTAGATGAAGCCGTCCTTGATGACCTGTTGCTTGATGCGCCGATTATCCAACGCACGCCGCGCCAGATTGCTTGGTCAAGATTTAAGAAGAATAAAGTGGGGGTTGTCTCTGCCTGCGTTGCTTCATTTTTTCTGTTAATTGCCTACCTCGCGCCAGTTATTACTCGCATACTTAGCTTGAGTAACACGAAGACGTACCCGGATGCACTTAATGAATTTGCAATGCCGATTGGTAGTGCCGGCGGCATTGGATTATTACATCCACTTGGAGTTGAGCCGGGGGCTGGGCGCGATCTACTCTCGTTGATGCTCTACGGTTCTCGAATTTCCTTCACTGTTGCGATTATTACCAGTGTTTATTCGATCGGAATGGGAATGCTGATCGGAATATCAACTGGATATTTTCGAGGGCGAGTAGACTCGGTAGTCGGTCGTATTTCAGACTTCTTGCTGTCCTTCCCTTCAACTTTCATGATTCTTGCGTTGATACTTCCCATGACGCAGCGGATTGAGGCGCTGGGAATCGCTAAGGATAATGGGGCAAGGATTATTGTTCTCATTCTCTTCTTCGTTTTTTTTGGTTGGATGGGTTTTGCACGCTTGATCCGATCGCAGGCTTTTAGCATGCGCGAGCGAGACTTCGTCATGGCTGCGCAGGCATTGGGAGCTTCCAGTTTCCGGATTATCACTAAGGAATTGCTTCCAAATCTTTGGCCTACAGCCATTGTCTTTCTGTCTATATCGCTACCTGGGTATTTGGCTGCCGAATCTGTTTTCTCCTTTTTAGGCGTAGGGGTTCAGGCTCCCGCTTCGACATTTGGTCTGGTTTTATCGGACGCGGTGACTTACTGGCGGAGTGATCCTGCCTATCTTGTTATCCCTTCCCTCTATCTTGTAATTATCGTGCTCTCGCTTAATTTATTTGGTGATGCACTCCGTGATGCACTTGATCCGAAAGCGAGCCCAACATGATGGGAAATCTAGATTTCCGTAGCGATACGGGAAGCACTGACCAATATCTACCTCTGCGCAGTAGTTCACCAACTTCGCAGTTATTGGGCAACAGTCCAGTCCGCGGCCGCGAACTGGAATGAACTATCCACAAGGAGGACACATGTCCGGTTCAAAAATGGCAAAGCGCCATTTAAACCGTCGCCTCATAGCTACGACCGCAGCTACTGCACTAATCGCTGCCGTCGCGCTAGTAGGAACGACAACTAGTGCGAGCGCTGCTACATCCAAAAAGGGTGGCACTCTGTACTTCATTACCCATGCAGAACAGTTTGATCACGTAGATCCAGCCCGTATTTATACTGGTCGTGACATCGCGTTCTTCAACTCATATCTCTATCGCAACCTGGTTTCATACAAGCCAGTCGCCGGTTCAGCAGGTTCGTCTCTTGTAGCCGACCTGGCAACCAATACCGGTGTGCCTAGCAATAGCGCAAAGACCTGGAAGTTCACTTTGCGTGAGGGCGTCACGTGGGAAGATGGATCAGCAGTAACTTGCGCGGACGTCAAGTATGGCGTTTCGCGAGCCTTTGCTTCCGACGTCATTACAGATGGTCCACAGTACTTGGTAGGCGCCTTGAAAATTCCTAAAGCAGCCGATGGAAGTTCTGCTTACAAGGGCCCGTACAAGAAGACTGGTCAGGCCCTCTACAACAAGGCAGTTACCTGCAAGGGGAAGACTGTCACATTTAATTTGAACCGCTCATTTGCTGACTTCAACTACGCGCTTACTTATCCAGCAGGCGCACCAGTGAAGGCTTCAAAGGACACTGGTGACAAGTACGACCTCCGTCCGTTCTCAGACGGTCCATACAAGATCGCCCGCTACAAAATCGGCGACACCATGGAATTGGTTCGCAACCCAAAGTGGAAGCAATCAAGCGACAAGGTACGTACCCCGTATCCAGATGACATCGTCGTCCGCTTTGGACTCTCTCAAGATGTTGCTGACCAGATCATGTTGGACGACAGCATTCCAAACACTGTCGACCTAGATGGCCTTCAGCCAACCAACTTGCGGGCATTCTTTGCTGACGCTTCGAAGGCAAAGCAGCGCTACAACGTATTTGATCCATATGTTCGCTATGCAGCTGCAAACGTCGCTGCTGGCAAGTTGGATTGCCTTGACATACGTAAGGCCGTTTTCTTTGCATTCGACTCTCAGGCACTCATTGACCTCACTGGCGGCACCGTCTTCTACGGCGTTCCAGGAGATAGCCCAGTTAAGCCAGTTCTTGGTCTTGACTATGCGAAGACCACCGGAAACATCCATGACCCAGCCTGGGATATCAATGGAGCCCCAGCTAAGTCAAAGACACTTCTGGCTTCAGCTAAGACTTCTTGCCCGGCGGCTTATGACAGAGCAACAAATCCTTCAAAGGGACTTGTTTATGATCTGCCAAATACGGCCACAAACCAGAAGGCTTCCGTTCTGATTAAGACTGCAATGGACGCTGCCGGAATTGTAATGAAGTTCAACTTCATTCCATCTGGTCAGTACTACTCCACGGTTATGGACGTCACCAAGCAGAATGATCTGTCTTATGGTGGCTGGGGTGCTGACTGGGCAAATGCGTCAACGGTTATTCCTCCTCTTTTCATTAAGGATGCTGGATTTAACTTGTCGCAGAACTGGGATGATCCTGCCTATGCAGCATTCAAGGCCAAGTCAGATAAGGCTTTGAATGAGACCAACCGCGCAAAGCAAGCTGCCATGTGGAAAGAACTCGCGCAGTATGCAATGGATCAGTACTGGATTATTCGTCCAGTATTCGGTAAGGGCCAAGGTGTATGGGGCTCTAAGGTTGGCGGCGTTTACTACTGGGAGCCACAGGGAACCTTCGGGTTCGGCGCTCTCTACGTAAAGGCCTAAGCCGGATAGTTAGGAAAAGTTAGGGAACGTTGGTTGAGGGTGGCTCCATTAAGAGCCACCCTCAACTACGCCAAAGTTAAGATTTGAATTTGCAGTGAGAATTTCTGGAGTTAAGCGAGAGGGTGAGGATGTTTAAATTTATCGCTAAGCGGTTGACGTCAACTGTTCTAGTCATAACCCTCGTGAGCATGTCGGTATTCTTGATCTTTGCCTTTCTACCAATGGACCCAGCACGGCTTACTTGTGGGAAAGGTTGTTCGGTCCCCGTCGTTGAGGCCAATCGACATCGACTCGGACTGGATGTTCCAGTCCAAGTTCAGTATGGCCGATTCGTTAAAGGCCTGTTTGTAGGCCGTGAATATGGCGATGGAGCGGCCAAGATTGAATGTGCGGCGCCGGCCTTTGGATATTCATTCACGAGGCACGAATGTGTCACTACTTTAATTAAGTCGGCTTTTCCCGTCACCTTTAGTCTGGCGATAGGTGCATTCATGCTCTGGCTCTTGATGGGAATCTCTCTTGGCGTTCTGGCGGCCAGGCGGCAAGGAAAGTGGCAGGACAAGGCCAGCACAGTCTTTGTTCTAATCGGAATATCATTGCCAACATTTATTTCTGGAATTTTGATTTACCTAGTGGCCCTCCGATTGGGTTTGATAAATCCAATTGAGGCGGGGCGATGGGTTTCTCCGTTTACCAATCCAATCGGCTGGGTAAGGAATTTCTATCTGCCCTGGATTGTTCTAGCCCTGGCATTTTCAGCGACATACACACGCTTTACTCGTTCGAATGTCATTGAGACTTCCAGTGAAGATTACATCCGCACTGCACGTGCCAAAGGGTTGAGCGAGAAGGTGATTCTACGAAAACACACTCTGCGAGCGGCCCTTGCGCCGATTGTGACAATCGCCGGTCTGGATTTTGCAGGTTTGCTGGGCGGCGCGATCATCACAGAGCAGATCTTCAACCTGCCTGGACTTGGTCGACTTTCACTGCGCGCCGTGCTCATAGATTATGACCTGCCGGTGATCGTTTCCACCACTATTTTGGCGGCGACTTTCGTCGTTGTTATGAACTTAGTAGTTGACATTTTATACGCGTATATCGATCCCAGGGTGCGTGTTGGATGAAGCCCTTCCTTGAAGTCAAGAATCTCTCCGTCACTTTTCCGACACAAGATGGATTAGTCAAAGCTTCAAATGACATCTCCTTCACTGTGGCTCGCGGAGAAACGCTGGCGGTTGTCGGTGAATCTGGATCCGGCAAGTCGGTGACCAGTTTGGCGGTCATGGGACTCCACAACCGCAACGCCGCCAATATTTCGGGGCAAGCAATATTGAACTTAGAGACAGGACCGGTCGATACGATTTCGGCCAATCCAGAAACGGTACGCAAACTTCGTGGCAAATCGATGGCAATGATCTTCCAAGATCCCATGTCCGCCCTTCACCCCTACTATTCCATTGGCGATCAGATTGCCGAGGCCTGGGGTCTTTATAATGAAGGACCGAAATCCGATGGGATCAAGCGAGCAGTAGAGATGCTCGATTTAGTCGGAATCCCCGGCGCGTCAAAGCGGGTCAAGGAATTCCCGCATCAATTCTCGGGAGGTATGCGACAGAGGGTCATGATCGCTATGGCTCTGGTAAATAATCCATCTTTACTTATTGCTGATGAGCCGACAACGGCCCTCGATGTGACCGTTCAATCGCAGATCCTCAAACTCCTAAAGGATATGCAAGCAGAGTTTAATATGGCGGTCATTTTGATTACCCATGACTTGGGAGTGGTGGCAGAAGTAGCAGATCGTGCTTGTGTGATGTATGCCGGAAAGATTGTCGAGCAATCTGCTATTGACGATATTTATTACCTGCCTGATCACCCGTACACAATCGGACTGCTCAACTCGATTCCGCGGGTCGACCAGTTGGAGGGTAAGCGCTTGCAGGCGATCCCCGGCCAGCCGCCGTCGTTAATTTCGCTTCCAAGAGGTTGCTCTTTCCGCTCCCGCTGTACGTATTCGGGACTTGTCCCCAACAATAAGTGTGCGACGCAGGTTCCAAACCTGGATGAGAAGATTTCGGGACATTTCTCCCGTTGCCACTTGACCGAGGCGCAGTTAGTTAATGCGCGCAATTCCGCGGGAGGCCAAGCGTGACCGAGCCAATTCTAAAGTTAGAAGGATTAAGCAAGCACTTTGAGTCGACTTCTGGTGGATTTTTTAATAAGAAGAAAGGCATCGTAAAGGCGGTTGATGGGATTGACCTGGAGATTCTTCCTGGCCAGACCGTCGGTCTTGTCGGTGAATCTGGCTGCGGCAAGACAACTGCCGGGCGAACTGTTCTTAAATTGTACGAACCCACTAAAGGAAAGATTATCTTCCAAGGTCAGGACATCACTCATCTGAGCCGGAGAGAGATGAAACCTTTGCGTGCGCAGATGCAGATGATTTTCCAGGATCCCTTTGCCTCCCTCAATCCACGTCAAACAGTGGGCACTTTGATCGGTGCGACTTTTGATATACAGGGCATTAAACCTCCGGGAGGTGTCAAGCAAGAAGTTGAGCGCCTCATGGAGCGAGTGGGTCTCAATCCCGAACACGTCAACCGCTATCCACATGAGTTTTCAGGTGGACAGCGCCAGCGGATTGGCGTGGCACGCGCCATTGCTCTAAAGCCCAAACTGATCGTCGCCGATGAGCCAGTTTCGGCTCTGGATGTATCAATTCAGGCCCAAGTGGTCAATCTTCTCGATGACCTGCAGGAAGAATTTGGTCTGGCATATCTCTTTGTTGCCCACGACCTCTCCGTCGTCCAGCACATTTCAGATCGAGTCGTTGTTATGTACTTGGGCAAGGTGATGGAGCAAGCCGACAAGAAGGACCTCTTCTTAAGTCCGCGCCACCCGTACACAAAGGCATTGCTCTCTGCTGTTCCTGTGCCAGATCCTGTGAAGGGCCGCTCCCGTGAGCGAATTATTCTTTCCGGTGATCTACCCAGCCCGATGAATCCGCCAGCAGGATGCGTTTTTAATACCCGGTGCTGGAAAGTTCAGGATAAGTGTCGCGTTGAAGTTCCGACACTCATTGAACTTGCCCCACGTCAACTGGTGGCCTGCCATTATCCAGAACCTGCATAGTTATTTGTAATGTAAAAAAGCCGGCCCTGGATTTCCCAGGTCCGGCTTTTTTATTGAATCGCTTTAGGCGACGGTCCCGTCAAGGGCCGCCGTGTTGGAGCCAATGGTGATGTCAATGTGCAGAGGTTGACCACTCTTGGCATCGCAGCCGATGGCAAACTTGAAGTCAACTTCGCCGGCCGTGGCGATCGGTTCTGTAGGTGCACCACTAATGCCATTGTCTCCGTCCAGGACATCAGTACAGGTGTTTGATCCAGAGCTGGCTACGAGCGAGATAGTTGAGGGATCAACTTCTGACCCGCTCTCATTTTTTATAGTCGCTGTGAAGACATTCGCGGCCTGGCCTGGAAGGTAGTTTGAAGCGAATTGGCCAGGGGTAAAGGTCGCTGGTTTGGAGATGGTGACCGTAATTCCCTCGCCCAATGTGATTGGGGAGCCAAAGCTGTTGCTTACAGTGGCGGTGGGAGTGGGAGTGGCACTCTCTGTGGGTGTGGCTACAGTGTCAGCTTTCTTGCCGCAGCCGGTCAGGGCGAGGCCTGCGACCAACGTGATCGCGATCAGGGTCTTCTTCATACGTACTCCTCTAATTCTTCCGACCTTTTTGAGGTCTTTTTGGGTTTCAGTTGTGGAATGCCGCGGGTATTGCGAATGTATAAATCGTAACAGCGAATAGCGGCTTATCCCGCTAACTCAACTGCTGCTACCAAATTTGCACCCGCTCATGCGGGGCAAGATAGAGGCCATCGCCCGCAACAACTCCAAAAGCACTGTAGAACGCCTCCATATTTCGCGCGATCTGATTGCAACGGAATTCATTGGGCGAGTGAGGATCGGTCGCGATTTCCCGCCGAACTGCCTCAGGTCGGGCTTTTCCTCTCCATGCTTGTGCCCACGCGAGAAAGAAACGTTGATCACCCGTGAATCCATCTAGGACTGGGGCGGATTCACCCTTTAAAGCCAATTTGTAGGCTTTATAGGCGATGCTGAGTCCTCCTAGGTCACCGATGTTCTCTCCTACCGTAAGAGCCCCATTTACGGTGATATCAGGGGCTTCTGCGGGCACTAACGCGTCATATTGAACGATTAATGCGTCTGCCCGCTTCTCGAACTCATCTCGATCAGCTTGAGTCCACCAATCATTGAGATTGCCGTCGCCGTCGTATTTAGAGCCTTGATCGTCAAACCCATGCCCGATTTCATGGCCAATCACTGCACCGATTCCGCCGTAGTTGACCGCATCCTCGGCATCCATATCAAAAAATGGTGGTTGCAATATAGCTGCCGGGAAGACAATCTCATTCATGCCGGGGTTGTAGTACGCATTGACCGTTTGCGGGGTCATGTACCACTCAGTTCGATCTACAGGTGCTCCGATTTTTGCAAGTTCGTAATCGCGCGAGAACCTGGCAATTCGCGCCATATTCCCCATGAGGTCGGAGGGGGAGATGTCCAAGATCGAATAATCGCGCCACTTCTCCGGGTAGCCAATTTTTGGAGTGAATTTGGCCAGTTTCTCCAGCGCCTTCTTCTTCGTGGATTCGCTCATCCAGGAAATATTGGTAATGCTCTCGCGGTATGCAATCACCAAGTTGGCGACGAGGGCTTCCATTTCTGTTTTGGCCTGGGGTGGAAAATGGCGTTCCACATATATTCGGCCAACTGCATCCCCAAGGGCGCTTTCGACAACCGATACTGCCCTTTTCCAGCGAGCCCGGATTTGAAGAGTTCCGGAAAGAGTAGTTCCGTGGAATGAGAAATTCTCTGCAACGACTGCATCGTGCAAATACGGCGCGGCTCCGCTGATGACTTGCCACTTCAGCCAGGAGATCCATGATTCGCGGTCGAACTCGGAGAGCATTTGGCCAATTCCCGTGAAGAAATCTGGCTCTCGGACAATAGTGGTTTCGAATCCTGCTGATGGAAGCTCCCCACCCTCCATCCAGATTTTCCAATCGAATCCGGTGGAGAGGGAATCTAGTGCGACGCGCGTAAATTTGTTGTAGGTCAGGGTGGCGTCGCGATCTCGCACCTGGTCCCAGTGGTGGCTGGCAATTTTAGTTTCGAGAGCCAGAATCCGACTGGCGTGCTCTCGCCCGTTTTCTATACCTATCAGTCCAAACATCTTCGTTACATGCTCAAGGAAGGCAACTCGAATCGGTTCGAATTGATCCTCGCGGTAGTAGGCCTCATCCGGCAGACTCAAGCCCCCTTGACTGAGGTAGATGATGTTTGAAAGCGAGTCCATATGGTCTGTGTAAATTGCGGCCGCGAAAATACCCCCGAAACCATCCAGCTCCAATTCACCTAAGGTGTGCAGGAATTCCCGGCATGTATCGACCTGATCGATTTTCTTCAGATAGGAAGTAATCGGGGATGCGCCCAGAGATTCGATCCGTTCGGTATCAACGAAGCTGGCATACAGATCGCTAATCTTCTGGCTATCCGGTCCGCTAGCGGGCCCTTCGATGATTGCACGAACGTGTGCTTCGGCCTCTTCGTAAAGTTTGTACCCAACCCCATCGGAGGCGCGATCGGCCGGTATTTCATGCGATCTGAGCCAGCTGCCGTTGAGATGGCGAAAGAGATCATCTTGAACGCGGACAGTTGTATCTATAAAGGAGGTATCAATTCCACTTCTCATACACGCATCTCTCTTTCGAACTTAAGTCACAATTGGATCAGTCGGGCTCTGGGATAAATCAAATAAGTTAGTTGAACTTTCAACTTATTTGCTACACTTGCCACATGGTACGTCAAAACGCTACATCAAAGCCTCCGCGCTGGCTCAATCCGATCGAAATGAGAGCATGGCGGAGCTACATCATCGCAAGCCGGGGGCTTCTGGAAGCTTTGGATACTGATCTTGCCGGCCATGACCTCTCCATGCCCGACTATGAAATCCTCGCTCAACTCAGTGACGCACCCGAGCGAAAAATGCGGATGAGCGAACTGGCCGATATCGCCATGCTCTCTCGATCTCGGCTATCCCATCGCATGAAGGTGATGGAGAAGGCCGGATGGATCAGACGTGAAGCATGTCCAGCCGACAAACGAGGATATTTTGCAGTCATGACGCCAAAGGGGTGGAAAGCCATCGTCGCTGCCGCCCCGGATCATGTAGAGAGTGTGCGGACTCGATTCGTCGACCAACTAACGAGAGCAGATCAAATTGCCCTAGCCCAAATATTCGAAAGAGTTGGGACTGCCCTGCGGGCAAATCAAAAGGAGTAAGAATTCTCCGAGATGGATCGGCAAAATAAGTAGATAAAAAAAGACCCGCCACGATCGTGGCGGGTCTTTTTCTTAATGTCGTTACTTGGCAGCAACTGCCTTCTTGCGACGACGCTTCTTTGGTGCCGCTGCAGGAGCAGCAACCTTCTTTGCGGCCTTCTTGCGCTTTGGTGCTGCCTTCTTGGCAACAACCTTCTTCGCAGCGGCCTTCTTGCGCTTTGGTGCTGCTACTGCTTTCTTAGCAGCGGCCTTCTTACGACGCTTTGGCGCTGCTACTTTCACAGCGGCCTTCTTGCGCTTTGGAGCAGATTTCTTAGCTGCAGCCACGTACTTCTCCAATCGGAATGGTCCGATCCGTCACCGGACCTGTTCATGGATAAGCGTGTCAGTAGTTGGTGCATATTGCCAGCATTGTGTGATAAATATTTGAGTGCGTGTCGCGAATTACTTTTTTACTTTTTTGTGCTTTCACGGAAAATATTCGATTTCATTTTTGGAAGAGCTATAGGAAAATCGCGGTCCCCCATAGATTTATTTGTCGAAAATCGATGTAACCATTCGAAACCACTTACAGAAATGTCTGCTCTGGTCCGGGAAAAATTCCATGGCGGACATCGTCGGCCCACTCCCGAGTGGCCGAAAGCATCTCCTCCCGCAAATTGAGGTAGGCCTTTGCAAGGCGAGGTGGCTTCTTTGTAAGTCCCATTAGATCTGTCCAGACGAGCACTTGTGCATCACACGAACTACCTGCTCCGATCCCGATTGTTGGAATCGAGAGCGAGTTTGTGATTCTGGTTGCAAGGTCAGAAGGGATAAGTTCTAGGACGATGGCAAATGCACCCGCATTCTGGAGGGCAAGGGCAGCCTCAAGAATGTTTTCGCCATCCTCTCGTCCCTGGACTCGATACCCGCCAAGTTGATGAAGTGATTGCGGTGTCAGCCCCACGTGACCCATTACTGGTATCCCGGATTGGGTGAGTTTGGCAACCTGTTCTACATGAGCTCCTTCCAACTTCACACCGTGCGCGCCGCTCTCCTTAAAAAACCGTACTGAGGTTGCAAGTGCCTGCTCGGAGGAGGCTTCGTAAGATCCAAATGGAAGATCTGCAATTACGAGGGCTCGACGTGAAGATCGGACTACCGCCCGCACAAGTGGAATCATCTCGTCGACGGTCACTGGAATGGTGTTTTCTTCACCCAGAAAGTTATTGCCGGCGCTGTCTCCGACCAGGAGTACTGGAATTCCCGCTTCATCAAAAATATCAGCGGTCATCTGTTCGTAGGCAGTGAGCATCGGCCATTTTTCGCCCTGTTTTTTCGCTTCTGCCAAATCTCGGATGGTAATGCGACGGGTAGAACCGTCTCCAAAAACACTATTCTGGTTGGACATGCGAAGCCTCCTGCCTCAAGGCCTGCGAATCAGGTCCCTGGGAATTCAGGTTTACTCTATCGCCACCATTACTCTTAAGTCATGTCTCAACTCAGACTGGCGCTTGCGCAGATCAATCCCACCGTGGGGGATCTGAGGGGAAATTCCGATCTCATCCTGAGTTACATTCGCGCAGCAGCTCGGGCTGGCGCCGACGTTGTGGTATTTCCCGAGATGAGTGTGACTGGATATCCAGTAGAAGATCTTGCGCTGCGGCCGGTATTTCGGTCTGGGAGTAAGCGGGTCATTGGTGAAATTGCTCAGAAATGTGCGGATGAGGGGTTTGGAGAATTGACCCTCTTTGTCGGCTACCTAGATGAGGCGACGAATGCCGTGAATCGATTGGGACAACCTGAGGGTGCGCCCCAAAATGCGGTGGCGGTTATTCACCGCGGAAAAGTTCGGGCTCGGTATGTAAAGCACCACCTGCCGAATTACGGCGTCTTTGATGAGTTTAGGAATTTCGTACCGGGTGATGCATCCCTTCTGGTTCGTGTGCATGGGATCGACTTGGCCGTTGCAATTTGCGAGGACATTTGGCAAGAGGGTGGGCCGGTTGCCGAGTTAGCTTCTCGCACACCCGGACTCTTAATCGTCCCCAATGGAAGCCCCTTCGAGCGAAACAAGGATGACGTCCGACTCACTCTTGTGAAACAGCGGGCAATTGAGGTCGGCGCTCCATTGGCTTACGTGAATATGACAGGTGGCCAGGATGACCTGGTCTTTGATGGCGACTCCATCGTGGTGGATGGCAGCGGAGAAGTTCTGGCCCGAGCACCACGATTTATAGATCATCTGCTAATTGTTGATCTGGAGCTGGAGTCCCACACTTCAAAGCCGGATGTAGTCATTCACGAGGAGGTTATTCAAGGCCGCCCGCCATCTGCGAATGAGATTTCTCCACGACTAGATGATCTGGCTGAAGTATGGCAAGCCCTGGTTGTTGGAGTGCGAGATTACGTTCACAAGAATAATTTCAAGACCGTGATCATCGCGCTCTCGGGCGGGATAGATTCGGCACTTGTTGCGGCAATCGCGGTTGATGCCATTGGCTCGGAGAATGTTTACGGTATCGGCCTCCCCAGTAAATACTCATCCGCTCACTCTCTAGATGATGCTCATGCGATCGCCCAGAACACTGGGCTTCACTTTCGGGTGATTGAAATTGAACCTATGGTCAGTGCCTTCCTCGAGTCAGTCAAACTTGAGGGCATTGCGCAAGAGAATCTGCAGGCAAGAGTGCGTGGCATTGTATTGATGGGTCTTTCCAACCAGGAAGGTCACCTGGTTCTTGCCACGGGAAATAAAAGTGAACTAGCCGTTGGATATTCCACACTTTATGGTGATGCAGTTGGCGCCTTTGCGCCTATTAAGGATATTTACAAGACTGATGTATGGGCTCTTTCAAAGTGGAGAAATGAACAGGCACTCTCGCGTGGCGAGATCGCTCCTATTCCTGCCAACTCCATCGCGAAGGAGCCGAGTGCGGAATTGCGACCTGGCCAGAAAGATTCTGATTCGCTACCTGAATACCACCTGCTTGATTCCATTTTGCTCCGTTATATCGAAGGCGATGAGAGCGGAGCCGCGTTGATTGCGGCGGGTTTTGATGCCGCACTGGTTGCGCGCGTTATATCGCTCGTGGATCGTGCTGAGTTCAAGCGCCGGCAATATCCACCGGGCACAAAGGTTTCTACGAGAGCATTTGGTAAGGACCGTCGCTTGCCAATAACATCAAGATGGAGCGAGTAGGGTTATTAGTCATCGCATTGATGCGAGTCGTTCGCAAGTGGCGTATTCCTATTACATTGCTAGCATTCACCCATGCAAGAAATAAGTAAGTGGCTCTTTACGCGTAGACGCGTAATTGATTTTGGGCGCGCAAGTACATGCGCCTGCCGTTCTTAATCTTCTTTTTCGCTCTCTTAAATATTCACATTTGCACAATCCTCAAACAAAAACCATTTTATTTAAATTTGGCATATCTATGACATTGGAGAAATCATGAAGGTTTACAACAACATAACTGAGGTGGTTGGAAATACTCCTCTCGTTCGCCTCAACCGCATCACCGATGGTGCGGCGGCAAATGTGTATGCAAAACTTGAGTTCTATAACCCAACTGCCTCGGTTAAGGATCGCATTGGCATTGCGATGGTTGATGCTGCCGAGCAAAAGGGCGAACTAAAGCCTGGTGGAACAATCGTGGAGGCCACTTCGGGCAATACGGGAATTGCACTTGCGATGGTCGGCGCGGCTCGGGGCTACAAAGTCATTTTGACTATGCCCGATTCAATGTCAAAGGAGCGACGGATGCTCCTTCGCGCCTTTGGAGCTGAACTCGTATTGACTCCGGCAGCCGAAGGTATGCGCGGTGCGATCGCAAAGGCTGAGGAATTGGGGGCGGGAGAAGGCGCTGTACTCGTGCGTCAATTCGACAATGACGCGAACCCAGAAATTCACCGTCGAGCAACTGCGGAGGAGATTTGGCGCGATACCGATGGAACCGTGGCGGCGGTTGTTGCAGGAGTAGGAACGGGCGGAACGATTACCGGGGTCGGACAGGTTCTTAAAGAGAGAAATCCCGACGTAAAAATATTCGCGGTAGAACCTTCCGCCTCGCCACTACTAACTGGTGGAAGCGCAAGCGGACACCCCATTCAAGGAATCGGTGCGAACTTCATCCCAAAAAATCTGGACCGATCTGTTTATGACGAAGTCATCGATGTTTCCGCCGAAGACGCATTTGCGTACGCGCGCCGCGCAGGTGCAGAAGAGGGGATTCTTGCCGGAATATCTTCCGGGGCAGCACTGTGGGCGGCGGCGCAAGTTGCGCAACGTCCTGAGTTTGCAGGCAAGGTCATTGTCGTCATCGTGCCCTCCTTCGGTGAGCGATACCTTTCGACCGCCCTGTATAAAGATCTTGCGGAGTAATTCATGGGTCTAAATATCCGCGAAGATATTGCGACTGCTATGACACGCGATCCGGCTGCTCGCAATAAGTTTGAAGTTTTCGTTGCCTATCCAGGGCTGCATGCAATCTGGGGGCACCGGATGGCTCACTGGCTTTGGAGCCACGATCTCAAAACGATCGCGCGAATCTGGTCAAACCTAACCCGAAGTGCGACGGGCATTGAAATCCATCCTGGCGCGAGAATCGGACGTCGCTTCTTCATCGACCACGGCATGGGCGTTGTCATCGGTGAGACCACGATTATCGGCAATGACGTCATGCTCTATCACGATGTCACGCTCGGAGCGCGCTCCTATAGGAAGGGTAAACGCCATCCCACACTCGGTGACGGAGTCATTATTGGAGCCGGCGCCCGGGTCCTGGGCGATGTCTCCATAGGTAGCGGGGCCGTGATTGGCGCAAATATGGTGATAACTAAGGATGTGTTGGATCGCACCAACTTGGACCATTCCGAGTTCTTTGTCATTTAGCCCCGTTAGTTCAGATGGGGGTAATAGGTGGGAGAGACTGGGCGGCAAACTGTTAACACAGCCGTAACGCGGTATTGAAACTATGGCGTCATGAGTAGCGACGCCCAAGTAACCAAGCAAGAGGAGTTTGTTCTCCGTACCCTGGAAGAGCGCAATACCCGTTTCGTTCGTCTCTGGTTTACGGACGTGCTGGGATTTCTGAAGTCTGTTGCAATCGCACCAGCCGAGCTCGAGAATGCTTTTGAAGAGGGAATTGGATTTGACGGTTCGGCAATCGAGGGATTTGCTCGGGTAAGCGAATCGGACATGCTTGCAAAGCCAGACCCCAGTACTTTTGCGATTCTTCCCTGGAGAACGGAAGCACCCGGTGCGGCCCGAATGTTCTGCGACATTCTTATGCCAGATGGTTCTCCATCGCTGGCCGATCCTCGCCACGTGCTCCGTCGAACTCTCAACCGGGCAGCGTCGATGGGCTACACGTGTTACACCCACCCAGAAATTGAATTCTTCTTATTTAAGGAACTTCCAGAACCCGGCAAGCGTCCGATCCCGATTGATTCGGGTGGATATTTTGATCAGACTCCGGCAGTGATTGGCCACGATTTTCGGCGACAAGCGATCACCATGCTTGAGTCAATGGGGATCAGCGTTGAATTCAGTCACCACGAAGGTGCGCCGGGTCAGCAGGAGATTGACCTGCGTTATGCAGATGCACTGAGCACCGCGGATAACATTATGACTTTCCGTCATGTTGTAAAGGAAGTTGCTTTGGACCAGGGATTCCACGCGTCCTTTATGCCAAAACCTTTTACTGATCACCCGGGTTCTGGAATGCATACTCACGTCTCACTTTTCGAAGGGGAGAACAACGCTTTCTACGATCCGAAGGATGAATACAACTTGTCCAAAGTTGGCCGCTCATTTATTGCGGGCCTCCTCAAACATGCATCCGAGATAACCGCGGTCACTAATCAATGGGTCAATTCGTACAAGCGTCTGCATGGCGGCGGCGAAGCACCCGCGCTCGCCAACTGGGGACGTAGTAATCGCGGAGCCCTTGTCCGGGTTCCGATGTACAAACCTAAGAAGGAGAATTCCACAAGAATCGAATTTAGATCACCTGATTCTGCATGCAATCCATATTTGGCTTACGCCGTCATGTTGTCAGCAGGCTTGAAGGGGGTTGCCGAAGAGTACGAGCTCGCCGAGTCGAATGACGCGCCGGCACTTCCAAGTGACTTGAACGAGGCCATTATTGCCATGGAGCAGAGTGAACTAGTTCGCGAAACTCTTGGTGAACACGTATTCGAATATGTGCTTCGCAATAAGCGGGCAGAATGGAACGATTACCGACACCAGGTAAGTGCCTATGAACTAGATAGGTACCTTCCAATTCTTTAGGTTGGGGATATGGACACCTAATGACTATTACTTCGAATTCATTTGAAATTGAATTAATTGATTCGGTCAATCGCCTGGTTCAAGCCGCATCTTCTGCGACCTTTAATGGGGTTGGATGGAGTCCCACTGTCATCCTGGGTCATGTGAGTGATGTCGATGAACAGGTCTGGCTTGGCCGCATTAACATGATGGTTCAGGCGCATAGGGCGGAGCAATCCAGGCCCGCTTTCTCTTGGTGGGAGCCTGATCCACAAGCCACTCACCTCAAGTATGAAAATTATTCGTTGGATGATGCGAAAGCGCACTTGCTTTCCGCACGTAATGGGCTAATAGGGTCCCTGCGTAGTCTTAATGAAGAGGATTGGAATGCGAGCGCAAGTCATATGACATTCGGAATTCTCACGTTAGTTGGCATTGTTAAGCAGATTCTGGTTCATGACATAGAACACCTGGACAGTCTTGGATGACTACCATAATCGAATGAGGGATGGGGAACGGAAAGAAGTCTCTAGGGTTTCTATTGGTCGGGCAGATTGGCACCTACGTGCCAACGTTACTGTCATTTTCTATCTTGTGGCGGGCCTCATTTCGGGAGTTATTCAACCTGGAGAACATAACAGCCAGCCTCCGTGGTTGACTGTCCATTTACTTTTGTTGGGCGCAGTAACAAACGCGATCATCACTTGGACCGACCACTTTGTAAGTGCACTGCTTTGGGCACGGGCATCAAATCGCAGACGCCAGATGGTAATCATTTTCTTACTCAACATTTCAATTGTGGGAATCTTGATTTCAGTATCTACTCAGATCAAGTTACTCACCATATTTTTTGCCTCATTAATGATCGCCACAATTATTTATTTCTTAGGTGGAATTTCAATTGCGATAAAGCGCTCTATTAACAAGAGATTTATGGATCTACTCAGATATTATCAATTTGCGGCACTTTTCATCGTAGTCGGTACCGTGTTAGGGGTCATCGCCTCTTTTAAATCTCACGAGGATTTGATGCAACCGAGATTGGCGCTGGCCCACCTCCACGCCAACCTCCTTGGCTGGGTAGGAATTTCAGTGATCGGAACTCTTGTCACGCTCTGGCCAACGGTCCTACGAACCCCAATGCATAAGCGGGCGATACACGCAGCAGTGATCGGCCTGCGGTTTATTCTGGTTGGTACAAGTATGTCGATCATCGCCGCGATCCAAGATTGGCAGTTCCTCTCCGGATTATCTTTAGCCTGTTATTTGCTAGGCGCTTCGATCACCCTCACACCGGCAATTCTCACCATGCGAACCAAGCGGCCGGATCGGCCTGGCTCGTGGATGCTCTTGACTGGCGCAATCGGAATGGGAGTCTTGCTTCTTGCTGATATCGCCCTCCAACTTAGATATTCAGAGCCTGAAAAAATACTTTCTGCAATAGAGGGACACATACTCCTCCTATTCACCTTATTCCTCTTCCCCACATTATTAGGTGCACTCACGTATTTATTGCCGGTTGTGCTTGGGCGAGGACCAGCGCTGAACCGAGAACTTGAGACGATATTGAGCAGAGGCTGGAAGTGGAGGCTCGCCGTACTGCCGCTGTCCTCACCTTTCTTCTTCAGTAGCGCCTCTCTAAATAGAGGTGTAAATATAGGACGAGCGATGGTCGCAATCTCGCTGGGAGCCTTCCTATTTCTTGTGCTCAAGGCGATGGTAAAGTCCGCGCGTTATCGTGCTCCTTCTCAATAATTGAGTTAACCCTTAGGATTCCTCTACTCAAAGGGCACATTTAGAACAGAGGAACCTCGCGTGAAAAACATTTTGGATGCCATCGGTAATACACCACTCATTCAGGTTGAAGGTATATGGGTGAAGATGGAATACCTCAATCCCTCCGGCTCAATCAAAGCGCGAATTGCTAAGTACATTATTGAGCGAGCCGAAAGCGAGGGATTGCTAAAACCCGGAGATACCATTATTGAGGCATCCAGCGGTAATACCGGAAACGCAATGAGTATGGTTGCGGCCGTCAAAGGTTACAAGATGATTGTTGTGATGCCCGATGGAATGAGCCCTGAGCGCACCGCCATCTCACGCGCATTTGGAGCAGATGTTCATACTATGGGAGATTTCCACGTCAACGATGCGCTTGCGGAAGCAAGACGAGTGGGTCAGTTGCCCGGCTTTTTTGCTCCACAGCAATTTGATAATGAGTGGAATGTGGATGAAAACCGTGAGTGGCTTGGTCAAGAGATACTCCGCCAAATGCCGGTACAACCTGAATTGGTTGTCGGCGGAATCGGTACTGGCGGGACAATTATCGGAGTGGGGCAGGCACTCAAAGCAGCGAATCCGGCATGTAAGGTCATAGCACTCGAGCCTGCCGAATCATGCACGATTCTTTGTGGAGAAGTTGCCAAACATCTGATTGAAGGAATTGCGGATGGCTTCGTACCAGGAATCATTGAGCGCCATAGAGATGTGATTGATGGATTCGTCGACGTTCATTCGGAAGAGTCAATAGTCGAGATGCGACGGCTAGCAAGCGAGCATGGAATCTTTGTTGGGCCATCCTCTGGTGCTCACCTCATTGCAGCAAAACGACTTCAAGCGGAGTATGGAGTTGAGAACGTCGTTACTTTCTTCTGTGATGAAGGAGAGAAGTACATCACTGATTACTGGCTTTAGTTATCTTCCGAACCACTTATAACTGACGTAACATGAAGGTATGCCAGTACCGGCGATATCTCTCAAAGGCTTAACCAAGTATTACGGTCACGATCTTGGTGTCATGGGCGTAACTTTTGAGGTGTCGCCTGGCGAAGTTATGGGCTTCTTGGGACCTAATGGGGCCGGAAAAACAACGACTATGCGGGCGCTTGTGGGTTTATTGAAATTGACATCTGGCCAAGCTCATATTCGAGGCGAGGAAGTCAGCATCAACTCACATGCATTGCGAAAAGAGATCGGCTACCTTCCCGGCTCACCGGCGCTATATGAGAATCTTTCTGGCTGGGAGCACCTGAACTTTCTGGCAAGAATGCGAGGGCTCAACTGCACACATGAGATTAGATCTATGGCCGAAAGGTTTGATCTTGACCTTAGTCGAAAGATAAAGGAACTCTCCAAGGGAAATCAGCAGAAAGTCGGCGTAATTCAAGCCTTCATGCATAAGCCCGCGGTTTTGATTCTGGACGAACCTACCTCCGGTCTTGACCCGATTGTGCAGAGGGAGTTTGGCACCCTCGTTGACGAGACTCAGTCCAGAGGTGCCGCCATTCTCCTCTCATCGCATGTTCTGAGCGAAGTCGAACACCTGGCAGATCGGGTAGTGATTATCAACGCCGGAAAACAATTACTAGTTGACGATATCCACAATTTGAAGAGGAGAACTCTTCGAACAATCGATCTATTCTTCGGTGCTCCAGTCGCCATCGACGTCTTTAGTAAAGTGCAAGGGATCAAAGATGTGCAGGCAGCTGGCAATCGAGTCACTTGCACGGTTATTGGAGCGGAAACTGAACTCCTAAGAGTTGCAGTAGAGAATGGGCTGGATAGCGTTCAAACTCACGAATCCAACCTTGATGAGATCTTCTTTTCAATTGTTGAGGGAGGTGATCCCAATGGTTTTACCACTCTTCCTTAAGACCTTGAAGGATCAGCGACGCGGACTTTTGCTCTGGTCACTTGGTCTGGCGACGATTATTGCTATACAACTCTCCGTATTTCCAACGGTCAGATCATCAGCGGCCGGGTTGGCCAGTTTTATTGAAAACTACCCGGAGGCAATGCAAAAGATTTTCCGAATGGAGGATTACACGTCGGGGAGTGGCTACCTTTCAACGGAGCTATTCAGCATGATGTTGCCGTTGATATTTATAGCAGTTGGTGCTGGCTGGGGAGCGAATGCGGTTGCGCAAGAAGAAGAACGCCGCACTGCCGATGTACTGTTTACTCTGCCCATTTCGCGAGTTCGAATACTTGCAACAAAAATCATTTCTGGCATATGCGCGCAATTACTACTAGTGATCGTTACTTTTTCTACGCTTGTGATCGGAATCAGATTCGTGGATATATCACTTTCGACTCTGAAAGTTCTGGCCGCATCTTTTTCGTGTGCGACGCTCGGAATTATGTTTCATGGAGTGGCGGTACTCTTCGGTTCAGTCTTTGGTAAGAAACCGATCGCACTGGGCGGAACTATCGCGCTTGCCATCGCTGGTTTCCTCTTCTATTCGTTGGCGCCCCTGGTGCATACCTTTGACAGAGTACTTGGAATCAATCCATTTCAATGGGCCTTAGGCAGTAATGCTCTAAAATCTGGTCTTGACCTGGGGTACATGTTTCTTTCATTCAGTACCGTCCTGGTGATTTATGGGGCAAGTCTCTTGACCCTTCGAGCACGAGATATTTCAGCTTAAAAGTAGATTTTAGGTACCGATTGATACGTTTCGGATTGGGTTCACTACTAAACCTGACCGCTTGAAGGCTTCCATGGTTATTCCGCTTTCAATGCGGAGAATTTGCTTGGACCAGGCTTGCTGTTCAAAGAGAAACGAATTGAGTTCGCCCTTAGAGCCAAGCGCAACTTGCGCCAATAATTGAAATTCACCGGATATCCCAGTCAGGTATCGAATGCGATGATCTTTCAGGAGAGACTTTGTCGCAATAGAAACGTTGTCAGGTGAAGTCTGTATCCAGATCCAGCACTCGATACCAAACCCAATATGTGCCGGCTCAACTACCGCATGGATCGAAACCGCTCCGGAGTCGATGAGGTTGGTGGTTCGTCGGCGGGCAGTGGCTTCCGAAAGTCCGCAACTTCTTGCCAGTTGGTCGAAGGTTGCCCGGCCATTCTGGGCAAGAGTCTCTAGAATTATCTTGTCTTCTCGATTGAGTTCATACGATTCGATGCTCGTTGTAGGCCGGGCAGCGAGGACCTTCCTGCTCTCTTCTTCACTGAGCAGTCCTGGATTCCACTGTGCAGCGGTTCGGTAGTACTTCAGACATTCGAAAGATTTCACTTTCACTACGCCAGGAATGCCGGGGATTTGATTGAGAATGAGGTCGGTTGGTCGCTGACGGTTGTAGAAAAATTCAGCGATGCATACTCCCGTTCCCGATGTCAGGTAGACGAATATCGACTCAGGGATAGCCGCCAGCGCGCTGGCAACAATTCGATTCGTCCCCGGGGCGCACTCAATACTCAGGACAACTGTCCCTCGCTTCACGATCGCCTCATTCTCTGAAAGCCCCGTGATTTGGATGATTCCAGAACTGAGGAGTTGCTGGCCGCGACGTGAGACCGTTCTTTCTGGCAGTCCCAGCACCTCTGCCACCCATTTGAAGGAGGCCCGCCCATCGATCTGGAGGACTCCAATGATGCGCCGATCTAACTCGTCCAGGTCGATGTCCATAGCCAGAAGTCTGGCGAATTCCGTCAAGTTCTGTCAACCATTGCCAGGTTTGACTTAATGTGTCTATCTTTGCTCCCCAAAGCATATGTTCTAGCCAAAAGAGGCGGATAGATGAATTCTCCCAGAGTTGAATCGGAGTTGCGGATCGAAGCGGTCTCCAAGACGTTCACCGATCCGAAGGGTCGCTTGGTTGAGGCATTGCGGGATGTTTCACTCACCATTGCCCCTGGTGAATTTGTTGTGCTGCTCGGGCCCTCCGGTTGTGGCAAAACGACGCTTCTCCGTTCCATCGCCGGATTTGAAGAGATCGATTCAGGCACCATCTCGCTGGGGAGCATGCGGCTAAACGAAATGCCCGCAAACAAACGCCCGGTCAACACCGTTTTTCAAAGTTATGCGTTGTTTCCACACATGAGCGTTGCTGCCAATGTTGCATTCGGTCTTGAATCCGAGTCGGTACCTCGAGCTGAGATAGATCGCAGAGTCGCCGAGATGCTTGAGCTTGTCCACTTGGGAGATCTGGCGGATCGCAAACCCAGTCAGATGTCGGGCGGGCAGCAACAAAGAGCTGCTCTGGCACGAGCCCTCGCGAAACGGCCACAAGTCCTCCTGCTAGATGAGCCCCTAGCCGCTTTGGATTTGAAACTGCGCAGAGCGATGCAGACAGAATTGAAACGAATACATCGCGCGACGGGCACGACATTCCTGTTCGTCACCCACGACCAGAACGAAGCCATGGCTCTCGGCGACAGAATTGCCGTATTTTCTAATGGGCAGTTAAGGCAATTTGATACACCCTCTCAAATCTATGACAACCCAGCGGATGAATTTGTCGCCTCCTTCATAGGTGAATCAACTGCATTTGTTGGAAAGGTCAGCGGCGGATTCCTCGAGTTCGAAGAACTGAAGATTCCCCTTCGCATTGAAAGCGTGCAGGATTTTTCGGCGACGCGAATTGTTGTCCGACCCGAGGCCTTTTCACTTCGGTCCGATGGCGCTCTATGTGGAGAGGTGACAATTCAGGAAACAATTTACAGTGGCGATGTCATTGAAGTGGAAGCGGCACTTCGCTCAGGGAAGCTGATCAAAATCCAATCCCCAGTTGAATTCTTCGACAAACTTACGGTCGGGAGTCGACACGATCTATACGTAAATCCTGCGAAGGTTCGCGTACTCAATGAAAATGAAGATACCGCAAGATGATCAGAAGGAGCATCTATGGGCCATCCCGGATGTCTTATCCGGCGATAACACTTGGGATATTCCTGATAGGCGCACCACTCATTGTTGTAACCCTCTACTCCTTCCTCAAACGAGGACTTTTTGGGTCGGGAGTCGTCTATAAATTCACTACGGATGCTTATTCCTCCATACTTATTCAGACAAACATTTTGGGCGAGCGAAGCCTAAATACCGCGTATCTCCAAATTATTTGGCGCTCAATCCTTCTTGCACTCATTGTTACCGTCATTTGTCTGCTCATCGGTGTCCCGACGGCCATTTGGATCGCCCTGCAGAAAAAATCGCGTCAAAAGGTCCTTATTTTGCTGGTGACAATTCCATTTTGGGTAAATGTTCTAGCGAGAACATACGCGTGGATGTTACTTCTGGCAGACAAGGGGCTCATAGATCAACTGGGGGGACCGACTCTTCTCTACACGGATTGGGCAACTCTCATCGGTCTCACTTATGCATTCTTGCCATTCATGATTCTGCCTGTTTACGCAGTTGCAGAGAAATTGGATATTCGGATGCTTGAGGCCGGCTTTGATTTGGGTGCCTCCGGATGGCGTGTCCTAACCAAAGTTCTTCTGCCCTCGCTTAAGTACGGAATGCTCGCTGGAATCGCGGTTGTGTTCATTCCAGCTCTCGGTGCGTACGTTCAGCCAAGTCTCCTTGGTGGAAATAAGTCCATGCTCATTGGCAGTCTCATCAATGATCAATTTGGGGAGTCACGCAATTGGCCAGTGGGTTCAGCACTGGCGGTGCTCTTACTCTTCATGACCATCTTCGTTCTGGGCATTTTCAAGGTTCGTGAGAAAAACAAGGGGAATCGCGTTGAACTAGTAATGACTGAGGCCAAGAAATGAGGAAGAGCTTGGAAATCAGACGTCAAATTCCCTTCGCGACTCCTGTCGGCTATGCAACCCTGATCTTTCTTTTTCTCCCACTAATGACAGTTCTGCTTTTTTCGTTTAACCGCTCAGATGACGCCATGGTATGGGGAGGATTCTCGACCAAGTGGTACTCCACAGTGACACACAATTCAGACCTTATTCGGGCGGCCAAATTTTCGCTCTCCCTAGCGATTCCTAGTGCACTTATCGCTTCGTTACTCGCATCCGGCCTAGCAATTGGTCTGGGCGTCGCCCAATCTCGCAAAATGGTGGCTCTCCAAATGCTAGTAAATGCCCCTCTGGTACTACCGGAAATTGTTACTGCGGTGGGTACTCTCGCATTCTTCTCCTTCGTTCACATTCCTTTGAATTATTTCTCACTCTTGGCCGCCCATGTCACGCTCTGTGTACCTTTTGCTTTTCTGCCTATCCGCTCCCGCTTAAGGGACATTGACTTATCTATTTTCGAGGCGGCGGAAGATTTAGGGGCAGATTCGCTGAGAGTCATGCGCAAAATTACTTTCCCACTTCTTCTACCGGCGATCCTTTCTGCCACCCTGCTGGCTTTCATCATCAGTATGGATGACTTCCTCACCTCCCTCTTCCTCTCCGGTCCAAGCACTACGACTCTTCCGCTCTACATCTTTGGTCTCCTCAAGTTGGGCGTGAGTCCAGAAGTAAACGTGATTTCCGCATTGCTGTTAGTGATTCCGACCGTCGGGTTACTCATGTCTTTGATGCGGTTAGGGAAGAAAGGAAAATAGTATGAAAGGTAAACAAACGCTAGGTGCCGTATCACGACGTCTACAGCGGAGTTCGCTTCTAGTCGGTGCGGTAGTTGCCTCCTTGATCGCCGCAATTGGAGTTCCATCTGCAGATGCAGCCGCGAAATTTCCAACCACTCGAGTCGGAACTGAACTCAATCTCTATAACTGGAGCAATTACATTGATCCAGCACTTCTTACCCGATTCACAGCCGAAACCGGAATTAAAGTGAACTTAGGTGTCTATGACAGCAATGCGGCGATGCTCGCCAAGTTGGAGGCAGGGGCACGTGGATACGATGTCATTGTTCCTACTGACTACATGGTTCAGATTATGAAGGCAAAGAAGTTGCTTGTGCGACTTAATGGCTCCTCATTTCCAAACGCTGTGAATCTAAAGAGCGCATTTAAGAATCCGTACTTTGATATGAATCGCTGGTACACAATTCCCTATCTTCATGGCACAACCGGCTTTGCATATCTGAAAGACAAGGTTTCGCCGGGTCCGACTTCGTGGAAAGAGTTTTTTGCTGCGCTTCCTCGGTACTCAGGCAAAACCACCCTCTTTGATGACAAGAAGGAAGTAATTGACGCGGCGCTTCGTGCGACAGGTTCTGCCCCATGCACAAGCAGCCCGATTAAGTTGCAGAAGGCACTGGATCTACTCAAATCGATCAAATCCCATCTCAATACGCTTTCGTCATCTGGAAATATTGGTCGCCTTTCATCGGGTACCTCTGTTTTGTTGATGATGTACAACGGAGCGACTTATCGTGCCGCCTTGGCTAATCCCAACGTCGTTTACGTTTACCCAAGTGATGGAATGCCATTGTGGCAGGATAACTTTGCGATTCCAGTTGGTGCCAAGAACATCGTCAATGCGAAGATATTCCTCAACTGGATGATGGACCCAAAGAATGCGGCACAGGCGTCCATTTATGCCGGCTACAACAGCGCAATTGCGGGCTCTGATGCTTATCTGAGTGCGGCAATGAAAGCTGATCCAGCAATCAATCCAACCGCTGAGCAGTTGAGCAAGGCCGTCGCTATGGCTCCATGTTCAAGTGCTGTCAACGACCTCTACAGCAAAGTATGGGTCTCATTTAAGGGCTAAATCTCGCAGGTGAATAGCATCGCCCTTTGCCTGGTGGTGCTATTCACCGCGAATTTTCAAAGTAAATTCTTGTCAACAGATACGCGCACTCTAATTAAGATCGGATTTCGACGTGGAAACCTTCGTGAGAAAGTTTGGCTTTGAGCGCTCTGATGTGACTCTCGACAACTGGAAAGACTATCCCTATAGCACCTGGTCTCTTCAACACGTCGCTGAGTTGGTGCCGGTGGCCAAAATTGAAGGTACAACACCCGTAAGTCCCGACAAGGCTATTGACCCTGGATTACTCGAGATGCCGACTAGCATGGAAGGTGACTCCGAGCGAGTTATTGACTTTCTTGAGCGTTCTTATACTGACGCATTTTTGGTTGTTCAAAATGGGAAAGTAGTGCTCGAGTATTTCGCTAATGCTATGACGGCATCTACTCCACATCTCATTTTTTCTGTTAGCAAGTCGGTCGCTGGACTGGCGGCCGGAATTGCCGCGAGGGAATTTGGACTCGATTTCGACTCAGTGGTTTCGCACTATGTCCCCGCAATTAGTGGTGGGGCATATCAGAGCGCCACCGTTAGAGATCTGCTGGATATGAAGGTAAGCCTTGATTTCACAGAGGCATACGCAGATAAAGACGGTCAGTACGCCCGATACCGTCGCTCCATGCTCTGGATGCCTCCGTCGGGTGATGACGAGTTTCACGGCGAGGACTTGGCCTCGTATGTGCTCTCACTTCCCAAAGGTGAAGCAGAGCATGGAACTATTTTCTCCTACCGTTCCCCGAACACTGATGTTTTGGGACTAGTACTTGAGAAGGTGTCAGGCCTTCGCTATCCAGACCTGATCTCCAAATTTCTTTGGAAGCCGATCGGGGCGCAATCCGCGACTATCACGGTGGATAATGTTGGAGCTAGCCGAGTGGCGGGAGGCATTTCCTGCACGGCACACGACCTGTACCGGCTAGGCGAGTTGATAAATTCAGGAGGGTTCGCTTCTGGCAATGAAGTGGTTCCTGCAAGTTGGATACATGACACTCGTACCAATGGTGACGCGTGGGCGTGGGCGCAGGGTGATTTCGCACGACTGATTCCTGGAGGAAGATATCGGAATCAGTGGTACATGTTGGGTGGTGGTCAGTTATGTGCCATCGGTATTCATGGGCAATGGATCTACGTTGATTCCGAGAATGGCATAGTGGTTGTTCGCATGTCGAGCCAGCCTCTTGCCGATGACGACGAACTAGACTCGAAAACTTTGAAACTCTTTACTGCACTCTCCGCGCGCCTAGCCCTTGCTTGAAAGCGCCAATTTACGTAGAGGTTCATCCGAGATTCTAAATACCGTCCATTCATCCATGGCCACTGCTCCAAGTGATTCATAGAACTTGATGGATGGCGTATTCCAGTCGAGTACCCACCATTGAAAGCGCTCATAATCATTTTCCAGACAGATTCCGGCTAGTTCCTTTAACAGCGCAATCCCATGGCCCTGGCCCCTACTCGAAGGTATAACGAATAGGTCCTCCAAGTAGATACCGTGCTTGCCCAGCCAGGTTGAATAGTTGAGGAACCAGATGGCGATTCCCACGACTTGTTCATTCTCAGTGGCAACATGGCAGAAGACTTGCGGACTGTCGTTGAAAAAGGATCTCGTGAGGTCTTCTTCGGTCGCAACAACTTGTTCTGGCGCTTTCTCATATTCCGCCAGTTGATGGATAAGAGCCAATATTGCCGGAATGTCGCTGACGACTGCACTTCTGATTGCCACGGTAGTCCTCTTTATTAATTAGGTTCTTTTAGGTTTTGGTGCGTTCTATTGGGAGTCTGGCACGGAGCGCAGCCTCTAATTTGCCGATTCTCTCACCTCGCGGCTACCCTGTAGCCATGAAATTACGCAGCCTCCTCCTTCGCTGCCGTGGCGGGGCCCTTTAACCGGTCTCCTCGTTGCGGGGTTTTGTTGCACCGGTAAAAAACCAAATCCCGCGAAAAATTAAGGAGTCAGACCAAATGAATTTCCCCCAGCAAAATCCGAGTTCTATGTCCTATAGACGATATTCCTCATTTGTCCCAACTGATCTCTCAGATCGAACTTGGCCAACCAAGCAGATGACAAAGGCTCCCCAGTGGTGCTCTGTTGATTTGCGAGACGGTAATCAGGCGCTGATTGATCCGATGGATACCGCTCGCAAAATGGCGATGTTCAAGTTGCTTATCTCAATGGGCTACAAGGAAATTGAAGTGGGCTTTCCAAGCGCGAGCCAGACCGACTTCGATTTTGTGCGAAAGATTATTGAAGAAGACCTCATCCCTGACGACGTGGTGATCCAAGTACTTACTCAAGCCCGCGAACAACTCATCAAGCGCACTTACGAGTCCTTGAAGGGTGTTAAGAGAGCGATAGTCCATCTATATAACTCGACTTCAACTCTGCAGCGACGTGTTGTCTTTGGACAGGACAAAGCGGGTATTAAGCAGATTGCGACCGATGGCGCAGAACTTTGTCTCTCATTAATGGATACCGTGCCGGGTTCGGAGATTTCCTTTGAGTACTCTCCAGAATCTTATACGGGGACTGAGCTTGAATACGCATTGGAAGTGTGCAATGCAGTCAATGACATATGGCGCCCAACCCCAAGTTGGAAGACGATTTTGAATTTGCCGGCAACGGTTGAAATGGCCACGCCAAATGTCTATGCAGATTCAATCGAGTGGATGCATAGAAATCTTTCGTATCGTGACAGTGTCGTGTTGAGCTTGCATCCGCATAATGATCGTGGAACTGGCGTCGCTGCAGCTGAGTTGGGGTACCTAGCAGGTGCTGATCGTATTGAAGGCACACTTTTCGGCAATGGTGAGCGGACGGGCAATGTCTGTCTTGTGACGCTAGGAATGAATCTTTTCAGTCATGGCATTGACCCCATGATCGATTTTTCAAATATTGATGAGATCCGTAGGACTGTGGAGTATGCAAACCAGTTGCGAGTTCCTGAGCGTCATCCTTACGGCGGCGATCTGGTCTTTACTGCATTTTCTGGTTCACACCAAGATGCCATCAAGAAGGGCTTGGAGCATCTGGAAAGTGACGCGAGCACTGCCGGCATACCCATGGATGATTTCACTTGGGCGGTTCCATATTTACCGATCGACCCCAAGGACATCGGCCGATCTTATGAAGCTGTTATTCGCGTCAATAGTCAGTCGGGCAAGGGTGGTGTCGCCTACATCATGAAGAACGAGCATCACCTAGACCTACCACGGCGGTTGCAAATTGAATTTAGCAAGATTGTCCAAGCGAAGACCGACGACGAAGGCGGCGAAGTTCTTCCAACGCAGATGTGGCAAATTTTTGAAGATGAGTACTTGCCTACAGATTCGGCGCCTTGGGGTCGATTCAGGCTTAAAGGTCTCTCTCAAACATCCGTGCTTAATGAAGATGTTCATCTGACCGTTTCCATTCTCGACCGAAGAGAGTTGCACGAGCTGAGAGGTCAGGGCAACGGTCCTATCGCCGCTTTCTGTTCGATTTTGCAGGAGTACGGGGTAGATGTGCGCGTTCTTGATTATTACGAGCATGCACTCTCTGCTGGTGGGGACGCAAATGCTGCTGCATATCTGGAATGCGCCATCGAGGGCAATGTCTTCTGGGGCGTCGGAATTGACCCAAATACGACAACGGCATCTTTGAAAGCAGTGGTTTCAGCGATTAATCGCGCCATCCGATAAGAAAATGCCATTACGGTGTGTCCATGAGTCTGTACCGAGATCAAGCGGTCGTACTCCGCACCCAGAAACTAGGGGAAGCTGATCGGATCATCACGATGCTCAGCCGCGAACACGGCAGAATTCGGTGTGTCGCAAAGGGTGTACGCCGCACCAAGTCGAAATTTGGCGCTCGCCTTGAACCTGGCAGTCACGTCGATATCCAACTTTTTATAGGAAAGACTTTCGACACGGTTACGCAAGTAGAGGCACTTCACAATTACGGCGACCATCTCTCACGAGATTACCAACGCTGGACGGTTGCTTCGGCAATTTTGGAGGCGGCAGAGCGGTTTACGTCACAGGAGCACGAACCCGCACTTCAAGAGTACTTACTTGTAGTGGGAGGGTTGAAGGCGTTAACTGAAAATAGTCACGACCCCTCTCTAATTCTCGATGCTTTTTTGCTGCGATCGTTGGCGATCGGTGGGTATGCACCATCAATGACTATTTGCTCGCGTTGCGAAAAACCCGGACCGCACCGATATTTTTCCCTGGTCGGGGGTGGAAGCGTGTGTGTTGATTGTCGCCCCTCCGCTTCTGCCACTCCCGCAGTTGAGACCTTAGAATTAATGTCCGCGCTACTAGTTGGAAATTGGGAGCGCGCTGATTCGAGCGAGGGAAGAAACCGAAGGGAGGCGAGCGGATTGATTGCAGCGTATCTTCAGTGGCATTTAGAGCGGGGTCTGCGGAGTCTGCCAATGGTGGAACGCGCATGACCAAGGCGCCAAAAGCTCATAGATCGGGCGTAACTGCGCCAACCTTCCCTGCAGAAATGCTTCCCAAACACGTCGCGATCGTGATGGACGGGAATGGGAGGTGGGCGACGGCGCGTGGTCTTCCACGTACCGCCGGACACGAGGCCGGAGAAGCCGCTCTCTTTGACGTGGTTGAAGGCGCAATAGAAATCGGGATTAAAGAAATAAGTGCCTTTGCATTCTCCACCGAGAATTGGAGGCGATCTCCGGAAGAAGTGAAATTCTTAATGGGTTTCAACCGGGATGTCATTCGTCGACGGCGAGACGAGATGAACGAACTCGGAGTCCGAGTTCGCTGGGTAGGACGACCAAAGAAACTCTGGAAGAGTGTCATCAAGGAACTGGAAGTGGCCGAACAACTCACGGCCGCAAATGAAGTCCTTACTTTGAATATGTGCGTGAATTACGGTGGCCGTGCCGAAATTGTGGATGCGGCATCAGCATTAGCTCGGGATGTTGAAGCGGGAAGGATTGACGCAGATTCAATTAGTGAGAAAGTTTTTCAGAGTTACTTGGATGAGCCAGCAATGCGCGATGTAGATCTCTTCCTACGTTTCTCTGGCGAAATGCGCACCAGCAATTTCCTTCCGTGGCAGTCCGTCTATGCTGAAATGATCTTCATGGATACCCTCTGGCCCGATGTAGATAGGCGAGCACTTTGGAGGGCAGTTGAGGAATTTGGCCGCCGAAATCGACGTTTTGGAAGTGCCTAGCGACATCTTCCAGTAAAGAAGACGTTATCCTAAGAGCGGATCCAATTTAGAAGGGGCATGGATGAAAGTCGAAAGAAAAGCAAATAAGGTCGATGAGGCCGATGTCTTTTACGTCGAGCATGCCGACAGAGAAGCCTCTCAATCTACGACTAGCCCAAGCAGATTTCGACGGTACGTACCCTATGTAATTGCAGTGATTCTCTCCTCCTCACTCACTTTTGGAATTGTTAAGTATCTCGAGCCTCCGCGATTAGATTTAAGATTCGCCCTGCTCGCAACGCACGGAAAAGTTGCATTGACGCAAGCCCAACTTCGAGATGTTGTCGCAGGCGAGGGTCTCGTTGTTTATTGGTTAGGACCACAAGAAGGCGCACTCTACGCACTTGATTCGGTGAACACCGCGCAGAATTACGTGCGCTATCTTCCAAATGGCAACGGCCTAGATGACACGGCAGCGAATTATCGCGTCATTGGCACTTATGAAACCAAGGACGCGTATTCAGCAACTTTGAACAATGCAAAGAAACCAAATTCGGTGGGTTTCCTCAACGAGGACGGAAACGCGGTGTATTACGCCACCCTCAATCCAAATAGCGTTTACGTGGGGATAAGTGGGACCGATTCACAGATTGAGATCTTCGACCCGAACTCCGGTCTTGCCTTGATTGCGGCGCGAACGCCGAAACTGCTACAACGAATCTCTTAATGTGTCATGTAAATCTTTACTATTTGTAAAGTTTCTATAACAGTTCGGTCATAATTGGTCATTACGACCAAGTTGTACCTGGCTATACCATGCCATATCACGCTGTACCTGGTAATCCCTTTGTCAGCCTTGGTATTCTTTGAGGATGAAGTGTGTTGGATCCGATAGGCCCATCACACATATGGATTTCTCTGCCTTGCTCGCAAGCAAGACGTTGCCCGCAAGCAAGAAGTTGGAATCAGATGGTTTACCGTTGGCGTTCATCCTTTACCTCTCGAACCTGGGTACGCGCACTCGATTACAGTGGAGAATCGAGTGCTCCTACTAATTAAGCCTGTCCGAGAAAGAGGGAAGTTGAGAAAGTAGAGGATTCGTCATCAAGTTTAGGTCAGGGGAGAACCCAATGCTCGACAGCGGCATAAGGGAAGTTACGGGTATATACGAACCCGTGAAAAAAGCGAAATTTCGTCGCTTTGTACCTTATGTCGTTACTGCCCTACTCTTTTCCACAATCAGTTTCGGCGCGGAATATTATTTCAATGCCAAGCGCAGTGCCTCCGAAGAAGTTCTCCTCATTCTTCATGGTGGTAAAGCTGTGGATGCCGAACAACTTCGCAATGTTGTACGTTCTAATCACCTCACTGTTTACTGGGTTGGTCCAGAAGAGGGCGCTATGTATGTTCTCAATGCAGCTGTACTAACCAGTATTTCACTTCGGTATGTCCCGGCCGGAGCATCTGCAAATGACGCGCAAGTTTCCTACCGTGAGGTTGGAACATTTGTTTCAGCGAATGCATTCGCTGTAACACAGAAGGCGGGCTCACTCCCAAACGGAGTCGGGTTCGTCAACGTGGATGGTAATGCTGTCTATTACGATGCACGCGATCCCAAGAACGTCTATCTAGGAATCAAAGGCGCAGATCTTCAAGTAGAAGTCTTTGACCCTCGACCGGACCAAGCTCTCGCTTCAGCAATCATGCGAGGACAAGTTCAGAAGATCACGTAACTACCACAAACAATCACTCCTTTTGAGATATTTATTGGGAGAAATTAAATGTGGTGAATTAACACGCTGAACAGATTCCAAAAAGTTCAGCTGAATGAGTCACGTCGCGAAACCCGTGTTCGCCGGCAACTTTTGTTGCCCACTTTTCAATTGAGTTGTCGGCTATTTCTACCGTGCGTCCACAATTCTTACAGACCATGTGGTGATGGTGGTCCTCACCGCAGAGTCGATAGATGGCTTCACCGCCCTCTCTTCGAAGGAGATCCACAATCTTCTCATCATGCAAATACTGCAGTGCTCTATAAATTGTGGTTAAGCCGATTCGCTCGCCCTGTCGATTCATCAATTGATGGACCTCTTGAGCGCTGGTAAAACCACCCACGCGCTTCAACGTAGTAAGAACTCGGGCTGATGATTTGCTCATACTCGTCCTACCACCCCGACAACCGCCCACATAATGAGCACTCCCAATACTGTGGCCAGCATGGTCAACCGAGAAGGGTGGCGAGAGTGCGCTTCCGGGAGGATGTGGGAGGTCGCCAGGTAGATCACGAACCCCGCGAAAAGTGCCAGATAGATCCCGAGAAGGGGAAGACTGATCGTGATGTAGCTGCCCAATGCCGCGCCGGCAATTCGCATGATGGCATCCACGCTGAGCAGATAAATTGCTTTCCGGCTCCAATGGCCGCCCTTTATAAGAAAAGAGACGGTATTCAACCCATCGCTAAAAGCGTGCGCCAGGATTGCAATAAAGACCGCGTAACCCAGCGGATTTCCAATGTGAAATGCAAAACCAAGGGCGATGCCATCTAGAAAGACGTGACCACCCATGGCGACCGCACCTAAGGTTCCGGCGACATTGGCGCTGTGCTGGTGGTCATGCCCGTATTCGGATTCCAGGGGTTCGTGAGAGCCAAAAAGTTGCTCGGTAAAATGCAAGGCTAGAAACCCCGCCACGAAGGCAATAGAGACCACGGGTACATTCCCAAAGGTTTCGGTGTTGAGGGCAAAGACTTCGGGCATCAAGTCGAAGGCAACCAGACCAAGGAGTAGGCCGGCCGCTAAACCCAGCGTGAGATGGAGGCGATCTCGTGATCGAAGGGCAAGGGAGCCACCCAGGGCGGTTGACAGAGCGGTCACTGCTGCCAGAACTATCGCGATATTCATCTCATAAGGGTAGCGGAAATGAAAATGATTGTCATTTCCATACCCCCTGAAGGGAGAGCCGCTGCAACCCGGGGTCAACGTAAGCAAGTAAAGTTTGGCCACAGGATGCAACTACATCGGTTGCTTACCGCCGACAGCCAGCCGGAATGGAGATTGTCATGGCCGATCGCTTAGAAACAATTGTGAGCCTGGCCAAACGCCGGGGTTTTGTTTATCCCTCCAGTGAGATCTATGGAGGACTTCGCGCGGCCTGGGATTATGGCCCGCTCGGTGTTGAGCTCAAGAACAATGTGAAGCGCCAGTGGTGGAAGTCCATGGTGACTGGACGCGATGATGTGGTCGGTCTGGATTCCTCGGTGATCTTGGCAAAAGAAGTTTGGGAAGCATCCGGCCATGTCGCGACTTTCTCTGATCCGCTTACTGAATGCACTGCTTGCCATAAACGCTACAGAGCTGATCACCTGGAAGAGGCTTTCGAAGCCAAGAACAAACGTGCACCGCAATCACTGGCTGAAATCAATTGCCCGGCGTGTGGGAACAAAGGTCAATTCACCGAGCCCAAGCAATTTTCGGGACTGCTGAAAACTTACCTTGGACCAGTGGAGGACGAGTCCGGGCTTGCATATCTACGTCCGGAAACTGCGCAAGGAATCTTCATTAACTTTGATAATGTCGCAACGACTTCACGGAAGAAGCCGCCATTTGGTATCGGCCAGATTGGTAAATCTTTCCGAAACGAAATTACTCCAGGTAATTTCATTTTCCGCACACGCGAGTTTGAGCAGATGGAAATGGAATTCTTTGTTGTACCAGGCACTGATGAGGATTGGTTTCAATACTGGTTGGATACTCGTTATGCATGGCACCTAGACCTTGGAATAAATCCCGATCGACTCAGGCTTTACGAACATCCCAAAGCGAAGTTGTCACATTATTCCAAACGGACTGTTGACATCGAATACAAATTTGAATTCGCTGGCACCGAATGGGGCGAACTTGAGGGAGTTGCCAACCGCACAGATTTTGACTTAAAAGCTCATTCTGCAAGTTCGGGGAAAGATCTCTCGTGGTTTGATCAAGAGAAGAACGAGCGATGGACTCCATTTGTTATCGAGCCTGCATTGGGAGTAGACAGAGCGACTCTTACCTTTCTAATGGATGCATTTACGGAGGATGAGGCACCTAATTCGAAGGGTGAAATGGAGAAGCGCTCCGTTCTTAAGATTGACCACCGGCTGGCTCCAGTTAAGGTCGCGGTACTTCCGCTGTCGCGTAATGCAGACCTCTCGCCAAAAGCACGAGATCTGGCAGCTCAGTTGCGGAAGAATTGGAATATCGATTTTGATGACGCAGGGGCAATTGGCCGCCGTTATCGCCGCCAGGATGAAATCGGGACGCCTTTCTGCATCACCATTGACTTTGAGACCCTCGATGATCAAGCGGTGACTATTCGCCAGCGGGACACGATGGCGCAGGAGCGTATTTCCCTTGATCAGGTAGAGGCATGGTTAGCGCCACGACTTCTGGGGGCATAACCCCACTAACGCTGAGACTATCTAGCGGGGATTATGAAATAGATCCGCCAGTTGTTTTAGCGCCTATGGCCGGAATAACCAACGCGCCTTTTAGAACCCTCTGCCGCGAACAGGGAGCGGGGCTATTCGTCTCAGAAATGGTGACAGCTCGCGCCCTCATTGAGAGGCGGCCAGAGACTCTCAGAATGATTGCCCCAGGTAAAGATGAATGGCCTCGATCGGTTCAACTTTATAGTGTGGATCCTGAGGTGATGAGGGCCGCCGTAACAATGCTTGGCAAAGAAGATTTGGCCGATCACATTGATATGAATTTCGGTTGCCCGGTTCCGAAGGTAACCCGAAAGGGTGGCGGGGCGGCACTTCCATACAAGCGCAGACTCTTCTCCGCGATTGTGGGAGCTGCAGTCGAAGCCGCGACTCCTTTTGGAATACCAGTCACAGTTAAGATGCGAATTGGCATTGATACAGACCACCACACATATTTGGAGGCTGCAAAGTCTGCCGCCGATCTTGGAGTGAATTGGGTTGCCCTGCATGCAAGAACCGCCGAGCAGATGTATGAAGGTAAATCTGATTGGAGCGCAATTAGTCGATTGGTCGAACACCTCAAGCCAACCGGCGTACCCGTACTCGGCAATGGCGATATTTGGAGTGGGGCAGACGGAATCGCGATGATAGAGCAGACGGGTTGCGCAGGAGTTGTTGTAGGTCGAGGGTGTCTGGGTCGTCCGTGGTTATTTCGCGATCTCGTCAATGCTTTTAACTGGCAAGAAGATCGTCACCTGCCTACGCTCTTTGAAGTCCGAGTGCTGATGTATCGCCACGCAGAATTGATTGTTGAATACTTTCAATCAGAAGAGCGGGGATGTCGCGATTTACGCAAACATATGGCCTGGTATTTAAAAGGCTTTAGAGTTCCAAGTGATTTGCGTCGTCAGTTTGGAATGGTCTCCTCGCTGGAGGAGTTACGGTCACTCCTTCATCAACTCACCGATCAGCCTTATCCAGTCGATATTGGCAATATGCCACGAGGTCGCACGAGTCATGGTCGACCCGTGACACTTCCAGATGGTTGGCTCAGAGATCCTGACGAGTTGGTTCACATCGAGCTTGAAGACGCATTTTCGGGCGGGTGACATGTTTGGATTTCGGCTAATTCGCAGAGTGTTGAGCGCTCTCATTCTTCTGGCATTAGTAATCCCACTTTTTGCACTTGGAAAAGTGTGGGTTGCCGCTCACAATCCGCAGACTCGAAAAGCAGAGGTAATTGTTGTGCTTGGCGCAGCACAATTTGATGGGAGACCTAGCGGTGCGCTTCTTGCACGACTGGTTGAAGCAAGAAGGATCTATCGTCTTGGTTTTGCGCCCTCAATAATTACCGTAGGGGGAGGAGCTCCGGGCGATCGGACAACTGAAGCAGAGTCAGCAAAGTTCTGGCTGGAAAATCATGGTGTTCCCAAAAATAGAATTATCGCAATTGCCAAAGGCAGAGATACTTTGGTCAGCACCCATGCATATATCGCCGAAATGAAGCGGCAGAAAATTCAAACCGTTATTATTGTGACAGACCCGTACCATTGTTTGCGGGCAATGACGATGGCGACTGATCTTGGCGCAAAACCAAGTTGTTCGCCCGTGCGTACCGGAGCAAATTCCCTGGCGAACTCCGATCTTCACTATCTCATACGTGAGACTGGAGCCTACCTTTCCTATGTCACACTTGGTCGACGAGGGATTCACCTGAGCGATCACCTCGGTCGGTAATAGAGTTCCGTCTATGAGTGCCTACAGTGGTCATGACCTTGAGCGCTTCATTTCGGAACCCGCTAAGCGGTCGGGCCGTACCGAGTTCATGCGTGATCGGGCCAGAGTTATTCACTCGGCATCCCTGCGCCGGCTTGGGGCGAAAACACAAGTAGCTGTTCCTTGGGAAAATGATTTTCAACGAACCCGACTTTCGCATTCTCTGGAAGTTGCCCAGATTGGTCGCGAATTAGGTGACTCCCTTGGCGCAGATCCCGATCTACTCGATACGGCTTGTCTTGCCCACGACTTGGGTCATCCACCTTTCGGACACAATGGTGAGGCTGCACTCGCGCATATCGCGCAAAGTGCGGGCGGTTTCGAGGGAAATGCGCAGAGTTTCCGTCTGCTTACTCGCCTGGAAGCGAAGAGTCTGGATTCAAATGGGAATTCTGTGGGCGTCAATCTAACTCGTGCCTCACTGGATGCGGTCACGAAATATCCTTGGCCCCGCGAAGTCAACTCGCCAAAATACGGCGTCTACAAAGAGGATCTAGAGATCTTCAAATGGATGCGCGAGGGAAGTCCAGGACATCAACGCTGCATCGAGGCACAGATCATGGATTGGTCTGACGACGTCTCCTACTCTGTTCATGATCTTGAGGATGCATTGGTTGCGGGCCAAGTCCGGGTAGCTGATTTCGATGATGACCTACATCTTTTGTTCGAAGTGATGATCCGTGAATACGGTGGAGATGCGAGTGAAACAGAATTCGAAGATGCGCTGCACCGCTTGCAGAAATTATCTTGCTGGCCAACTTTTTATGATGGCACTCATTCGGGACTAGCGCGCATTAAGGATTTAACCAGCCAATTAATCGGACGCTTTGTCTTGGCGGCCGAACTTGAGACGCGCCAGATTCATGGAATAAATGCTTTGGTTCGATACAACGCGAACCTGGAGGTCCCACGCGACCAGAAAATCGAAGTGGGTTTACTAAAATCAGTGGCTGGTCTTTACCTTATCGGAACCCCGCTAGCACAGGAGCGCTACGCAAAGCAGAGAGTAGTCATTTCCGACCTCGTGGAGATGCTTCTGGCAAGTGCTCCAGCGAGCCTTGACTCAATTTTTTTGGCTGATTGGGAAAGAGCGCAAGATGACGATGAACGCCTGCGAGTTATTGTGGATCAGGTTGCATCCCTTACCGATCCAGGCGCCTACACCCTGCATGCCCGTCTCTCTTCGCAGATAGACTCGTAGGCATGAGTGGACGGATAAAGGATGAAGATGTCGCCTACATCCGCGATCGCGCGCCCATTGATGAAATTGTTGGGGATTACGTCCAATTAAAGAATGCTGGGGGAGGTCAGAAGAAAGGTCTTTGCCCCTTTCATGATGAGAAGTCACCCTCATTTCACGTCACTCCCAGCAAAGGGTACTTCCACTGTTTCGGTTGCCAAGCCGGTGGCGACGTCATTGCCTTTGTCATGAAGATGGATCATCTCTCCTTTACCGAGACAGTTGAGAGGTTGGCAGAGCGAATCGGTTATACCCTCCGCTACGAAGAAGGAACCGGCGCGAAGAGTGCGCCCCCAGGCCAGCGTTCGCGGCTTATTGCTGCTAACGCCGCCGCAGCCAAGTTCTATCAGCAGCAATTAAACGAATCGCCACAGGCTCAGTTCGGGCGAGATCTTCTGATGAAGAGAGGTTTTGATCAGAACGCTTGCACTGTTTTTGAGGTGGGATACGCACCCGATGATTGGGATGCACTCACAAAGTATCTACGCGCCGCAGGTTATTCGGTTGATGAGCTTGAGGCGGCGGGGCTTTCGAAAATGGGTCAGCGAGGTCCAATAGATCGTTTTCGCAATCGGCTGGTATGGCCGATCCGAGATATTTCAGGGGATGTAGTTGGTTTTGGCGCTCGCAAGTTGACGAGTGACGAGGTTGAGGATGGCCCTAAATATCTCAATACTCCCGAAACTGCCATCTACAAGAAGAGTCAAGTTCTCTACGGTTTGGATAAAGCAAAGAAAGAGATTGCCAAGAAAAGGCAGGTTGTAATCGTCGAGGGATACACCGATGTAATGGCGGCACACCTGGCAGGAATTCCAACCGCAATTGCAACTTGTGGCACCGCATTTGGAGCAGATCACATTCGAATTTTGAGACGGTTGCTCATGGATGACGATGCTTTTCGTGGCGAAGTTATTTTCACTTTCGATGGAGATGCGGCTGGACAGAAAGCGGCGCTGCGAGCATTCAATGACGACCAGAAATTTGTTACGCAAACTTTTGTTGCAGTCGAACCAGGAGGACTCGACCCCTGCGAATTGCGACAGCAGAAAGGGGATCTCGCACTTCGTGATCTCATTGCGCGGAGAGTTCCGCTCTTTGAGTTTGCAATACGGACTGAACTCAAGCAACACAACTTGGAGTCTGCCGAAGGTCGCGTTAATGCCCTCAATGCAGCCGCTCCGCAGATTGGACAGATCCGCGATAGATCCTTACGACCCGAGTACATTCGATTGCTCGCGGGCTGGCTGGGGATCGAAGTGGAAACCGTAAGTGCCGTAGTGGGTCGGGGAGTACCGGCGCCCGCTAAGGAATCTGCAATACAAGCGGGGGATACGAATTGGCGACCCAATCCAAGCGAACCTCGATTGGCGTTGGAGCGGGAAGTATTGAAGGCGCGTCTGCAAATGCCCGACCTCATGAAAGGTGTGAAAGGTTGGAATGAAATTGAGAAGGACGCATTCACTCACCTTTACTATCGACAGCTAAAGGAAGTTATTGATCTCCACGGGGATTCGGATCTGCGGCTCGACCAGGTGGATGACTTGTACATGAAGGCATTGATTGCGGAACTATCGGTGGAGCCAATTAGAACCGATGGCGAGATTTCTCAAAGATATGTGGAGAGCATTGTCGCCCGACTTCGGGAGGTGGCAATGAGCCGGAAAATAGCTGAATTAAAGTCCACTCTGCAGCGGCTCAACCCACTCACTCACGAGGCTCAATACACCGAACTCTTCACCGAACTTGTTGGCCTTGAGGCAGCGCGTCGATCCCAGCACGATTTGGCGATCGGCGACCTCTAATATTCGCCGTAAAAATGCGGGGCAGCAGGCGAAAATGGGGAGATTTGTCGCGAATTTAGCGGACTCGCACGGGTGCGCTAGAGTTTGCGACTGCCTATCCGATTAATTGAAGTAGTCCCTGATAGCTCAATTGGCAGAGCAGCCGGCTGTTAACCGGCAGGTTCTTGGTTCGAGTCCAAGTCAGGGAGCCATTTCCTTAGTTAGCCTCTACGCTTCTTCAATGCTCCAATCGAGTGTTCGTGCAATGCGAGCTTCGTGGCGCAATCAAAGTCCGGGAATCCGCCTTATTCGCCTCTGGCTAGGCATTACGTGGTTATATGCCGGATGGGAGAAGGCAACTGATCCAGGTTTCCTGCAGAGTACCGGCGCCACGTACATCGGTCGGCAACTCGCTGGTTATGCAACAACCTCCCCACTTGGATTCATTTTCAGAGGGCTAATTGAGCATGCCACTTTGGTGGGGGTCTCAGTTATGGTCATCGAATTTGCGATTGGCCTCGCCACCCTCTTCTGGGTTGCCCCTACATTCGCGGCATTTGCGGGCTTCTCAATGTCGCTGGGATTGTGGATTGCGGCCACCTGGCATGTAAAGCCGTACTTCTTAGGAAGCGACAGTGCTTATGCAGTCCTATGGCTCGCATATTTCCTCACTCTCGCTGGTAGGCGCCGGAGAGTGGATCTCTCCCTCGATAGACGCGGCGTTATCCGAGCGGGCTTCGTGGGCGCCGTTGCAGTAGGCGCGACAGGCATTTTTCATTTCTTCTCCAGAAGTGCTGCAGTATCAACGACCGAACCGAAGGCGGCGACTACGGATTCCAAACGTGTCATCGAGTTAAGCAAACTGGCAGTCGGTCAGACTCACGAGTTTGTTTCTATGAGCGGGATTCCCTCCATTCTTTTCCGCACGACCAAAGGTGTCTTCGCTTATTCTGAAATTTGCACGCACCAGGGGTGCACAATCAGTTATTCTCCGGCCGATCGATTGCTCATCTGCCCGTGTCATGGTTCTACTTATGATCCATTTAACAATGCCAAAGTCCTAAGTGGACCAGCACCTGCGCCAGTGCCAAAGGTCAAAGTGGCAATAGAGGGGGATTGGATAGTGCAGGCTTAGGCGTTGCTCACTCATGCACATCCCACCCATATTCGGAGTAAGTGCGCCTCAAGTAGACTCTCATCAAACTATCAGTCACCTATTGGTCGACTTTCCCATTAAATGACTAAATTTCTCCATATACGAATCTGCTGAAAGGTCAAGAATGATGCCGGTTATGCTGAAGAACCTGAAGAAGACTATTGGCCGATCAACTAGCATGAAAATTGGCGTTGGCTTTCTGCTGGGAATCACGATTGCCGGCGGCGTAGCTACAGCTGTATCTCCATCGTCGCCCGCGATCAAAGCCTGCGTAGACAATAGGACTGCGGTGATGTACTACTCCGCAGATGGCAATTGTGCCAAGACTCGCACGGCTGTGGAATTGGGTACAGGTAATTTCAGCGTCAAAGCTGTGGCGGCAGCTACTACTCCGAGTGTGGTTTCAATTTATGTAAGCACTTCTGATGGTAATGGGACCGGATCTGGCTCCATTATTCGCACGAGTTCGACCACGAGTTACATTTTGACGAACAATCACGTTGTAGACGGTGCCTCGGTTGGTGGACGTATCAACGTGGAGTTCAACAACGGTGAGACCATCTCTGCAAGCATCGTTGGGCAAGACCCAATTTATGACCTCGCCGTATTAAGGGTAAACCTGGGAAATCTTCCAGTGATTCCTTTTGGTGATTCTTCAAAGTTGAGCATTGGGGATCCAGTAGTTGCAATCGGTTCGCCTTTGGGACTGGCAAGTACCGTGACGAGTGGAATTATCTCGGCTCTTAATCGCTCCATTATCACGGGAGAGGCCGGATCGGAGTCGTACATTGACGCGATCCAGACGGATGCGGCAATTAATCCTGGAAATTCGGGAGGTGCTCTCTTGGATGCACAAGGTCGGATGGTCGGAGTGAATTCGGCGATCGCCACGCTCTCATCAGGAGGTACTAGCGGAAGTATCGGTTTGGGTTTTTCCATTCCAATAAATGAAGCAAAGAGAATTGCTAACGAACTTATTGCGACGGGTGCGTCCACGCGGCCACTCATCGGCGTTTCATTTGATCCCACCTACCAAGGCATTGGCGCACTAATTAGCGGGATCACTCCTGGTGGCGGCGCAGAACGTGCAGGTATTCCAACGGGATCCATCATCCGCTCAATCAATGGGCTCAGAGTCGCGGACAATACCTCCGCCATCGCACGAATTCTTTCGTTTGCTCCGGGGACACTAATTTCCGTTACGGTAGATCTTCCCACCGGAGCTACCAAGATATTTAAAGTGACTCTGGGGTCAATGCCTTCCCAAAGATCCTGAGGCAATGTCGGGAGTAGTGTTTTGGCGCACTCGGGATAGGGTAAGACATGGCGATTTTTAGGCTCCATGTTTCACTTCCTGACCGCCCCGGCTCTCTGGGGGCAGTGGCTTCCGCAATAGGTTTTGCGGGCGGGGACATTCGCGGTCTTGTCGTCATGAAGAGTGAAGAAGGACGCGGTTACGACGATATAACTGTGGCAATTCCTGGAAGTGATCCAACGGATCTGCTCAATATTTTGACCGACATTGGGGGAGTAGAAGTTCTTAGCGTTATGCCGGTCGAATAGTTATTCTGCCCAATCAAAAGTTCGCTTAATCGCATCTTTCCATCGCGCATAACCTAGCGCTCGCTCGGCTTCCGAACTCTGAGGTTTCCAAACTTTGGAGATCTTCGCCTGCGAGCGAATTTCATCGGTACTCTTCCAATATCCAAGGGCTAGACCAGCACTGTACGCGGCACCTAACGCGGTGGTTTCGCGAATTTTTGGCCGTAGTACGTTGATGCCCATTATGTCGGCTTGTAATTGCATGCAGAGTTCATTGGCCGTAATACCTCCATCAACTTTCATCTCATGCATGGGCACGCCACTATCAACGATCATCGCATCTAGAATCTCTTTGGTTTGATAGCAAATTGATTCCAGGGCAGCGCGAGCAATGTGGGCTTTGGTTGATGCAAGAGTAAGTCCGACGATCAGACCTCTCGCATTACTGTGCCAGTACGGTGCAAACAGCCCTGAGAAGGCAGGTACGAAATAGACACCTCCGGTATTTGGAACGCTGGCCGCTAATGATTCAATATCACTCGCCTTTTCAATCAGGCCGATTTGATCCCGTAACCATTGAATTGCTGCACCAGTCACCGCCACCGAACCTTCGAGCGCGTAATGGACCGGTGCGTTCCCCATTTTGAATGCCACGGTGGTGAGCAGGCCCGAACTGGATCTAACTATGTCGGTCCCGGTGTTGAGTAGAGCAAAATTGCCCGTCCCATACGTCGTCTTGGACTCGCCGCGGCTGAAGCAGGCCTGACCAACGAGGGCGGATTGCTGATCACCCAAAATGCCCGCTACCGGTATTGCTGCGCCAAATGGTCCAGCCGGATGAGTATCGCCATATTTTTCAGATGACGAACGAATGTCCGGCAAAAGGATCCGTGGAATATTGAAAATGTCTAATAATTTCTGGTCCCAAGCAAGAGTCTGGAGATTCATGAGTAGTGTTCTACTGGCGTTGGTCACATCCGTGGCATGAACTCCGCCATTAATCCCGCCAGTTAGATTCCACAATAACCAGGAGTCGATGGTGCCCGCTCGGGCGCGACCATCCTTGAGCGCATTCCGCACTGGCTCGCTATTCTCCATGAGCCATTGGAATTTACTCGCCGAAAAGTAGGAAGCGACGGGTAAGCCAGTGCGTTCGCGGATCAATTCAGTTGCGGAGATCGGGAGTGCCGCAAGTGAATCCTGAGTTCTTGTGTCCTGCCAGACGATTGCGTTGGCCAATGGCTTGCCAGTGGCGATGTCCCATATCAGAGCAGTTTCGCGCTGATTAGTGATGCCAATTCCAAGGAGGTCGGACCCGACGAGATCTGCTTTCTTTAAAGCCTCCCGAATCACCTCTTGCGTGTTAGCCCATATTTCATTCGCATCATGTTCGACCCATCCTGGTTGGTTCACAATCTGGTGGTGCTCCACTTGGTGGGCCGCGATCACATTGCTAGCGTGGTCGAAAATCATAAAGCGCGTGCTGCTAGTGCCTTGGTCCAAACTTCCGATATAAGACTTAGTCAACGACATCGCGCGCCTCTCTTTCTGAGTGCATTAGACTCAACTCTAGTAGCCAAGGATATGGAGCAGGGATGTTTGACTCGCGATTGGATCCGAATCAACATCGCGATGCCCTTGCGGAGCTATCAACCAAGAAATTTGATGTGCTGGTCATTGGTGGTGGCGTGACGGGGGTGGGCGCTGCGTTAGATGCGGCTTCCCGTGGTTTACGGGTTGCCCTCATCGAGTCACATGACCTTGCCTCTGGAACATCAAGTAGATCAAGCAAACTCATTCATGGTGGGTTGCGCTATCTGGAGCAGTATGACTTTCGGCTAGTTCGCGAAGCGTTGCAAGAACGAGAATCTATGGTCACTTCGCTGGCTCCGCACCTAGTAAAGCCCGTTGCATTTCTTTACCCACTCCACGAGAAACTGAAAGATCGCACTTACGTGGGCGCAGGTCTCGCCTTGTATGACGTCCTGCGTGGATTTCAAAGAGCGCTCCCATGGCACAAACACTTGAGCCAGAAAAATATTGCCCAGATTGCTCCATCCCTCCGGCAGGACATTGTCACGGGGGCAATTAAGTATTTTGATGCCCAAGTCGACGATGCCAGATACACGATGATGGTGGCACGTACGGCAGCTAGACATGGCGCAGTTATCGCGACAGGCGTCGCATGTGAATCGCTGATTCGTGAGGGAGAACAAGTAACCGGTGCTGTAGTTCGAAATCTCGAAAATGATCAACTCATCGAAGTTCAAGCGGGCGTCACGGTTATGTGTGCGGGCGTTTGGAGCGACGATCTACACGCGAAATTCGGGCTCCAACCTGGGTACGAAGTCCGAATGAGCAAAGGTGCCCACATTGTTCTGCCAGGATCCGCGATTAGTTCTGAAGCTGGAATCATATTAAAGACTCCTGTTTCCGTACTTTTTGTGATCCCTTGGGAAGATAAGTGGATTGTTGGTACAACCGACACCGAGTACACGGGGGACCGCAACGAACCACTTGCAAATCGCGAAGATGTCGATTACATACTTGCACAAGCAAACAGAATCCTCGACCCAGCAATCCGCTTTGAGGACATTATTGGCGTATACGCTGGCCTGCGCCCGCTGGTTTCCAGAAAGGCCGACGCCCTCACGACAAAATTATCTCGAGAACACACGGTCGATCGACCTGCGCCTGGATTTGTCAGCATCGCCGGGGGAAAGTACACGACTTACCGCGTGATGGCAGAGGACGTGATTGACCTCGCTGCTAAAGAGTTAAATGAGGAAGTCTCAAGTTCGATTACCTCAAAATTGCCTATCGTTGGGGCTGACGGTTACGCCGCGTTAGAGCAGCAGGTACCCCTTATTTCTTCCGAGACTGGTTTGGCGCAGAGCCAAGTACTTCATCTCCTCAATCGGTATGGATCGCTCATGAGTGAGATTCTGGATCTCATTGCCGAGGATTCTTCACTGGCTGAACCACTTGCCAATGATCTTCCATATTTACGCGCTGAAATTCATTATGCCGCGAGTCATGAAGGAGCTCGATCGGTTGATGATGTCGTCTCCAGGCGAACCCGTATTTCTTTCGAATCCCGCGAGAATAGTATGGAACTTCTTGATGAGATCTCAAAAATTATTGCTCCGATTCTTGGATGGAATCGAATTGAGCGAGTACAGTCGATCGAACGTTACCGTGAGATATACCGACGAGAGCGCCAAGCAACTACCGAATTACTAGAGACGCCGACTAGTTCCTAACCTGATTCCGACAGTAATCTGCGATGGGTCTTTTTGTGGGAGATGGTTTTGGCTTTGCCGTAGGGCTGGGAGTGGCAGAGGCCGATGGCGATGGAGTCGGCCCTGGATTAACTTCTAAAGCCACTGGGTTCGTACTTACAGCGTGCGTACCGGAAACATCACGGTAAATGATTTGTCCGCTCCAAAGTCCAGCGGGCACCGACTTCAAAGTTAATGTCCAGCGGCCACTGGAAGAGCGAACCGCATTCTGCGTAAAACCACTAAGTGGCGGAACCGTTTTATCCGGCACGAATTTCACAGTTCCTGTAACAACCGGAAGGCCCGTGGGGCGGTTTACATCGATGGAAAAGAGAATTGGTTTATTTGCTTTTAATGCGACCGGGGAGTTAACAATCATTTGGGTTGGCTCAAGGACCGGCATGAGGTCTGCACTCTCTGGGATCCACGTGCCTTTTGCAAGGTCGAGGAAAGTTGATGGTGTTCCTCGGAATACATTTAGATCTACTCGGGTGCCAGGCACACCGTACTTTTTTGCGATCCCGCAGGATGTGTACTGCCACACTGCCCAAAGTGATGAGCAATTCGCGGTCGTCCAAGGCGTGACGAAGCAGCCAGCTGTCTTCAATCCAGGCTGCGATAATGGGTCAAAGGGATTGAGTGAGTAGTGAGCAATCCAGAGTGGATAATTGACTAGGGTTGCATCTCTTACCATTGCATTTTCAAGAAATTGCGGATAGGAATAAATAATCGGCGTCCGAATCGTCTTCGCCTCAAATATCTCTAACCACGTTTTTGCCCAAAGGGTGACTGCGCTGCGGGATGTGTACTTAGAGCACGATCCAGTAGTCGAGCGGCGAACGCAATTATTTTCAAGGTCCAGGGCAAATGCGAGATCTCGTTCGGTATAACCTCCCAGGCTGGCTAACCGCCAGATGGCTCTCTGTGCCTGCGCTTGCGCGTCCTGGATGATCACTGCTTCATCAGTAGTATCTGGGAGCGTGGCGTAATAGTAGAAACCTGTATAAATACCCACGGCCTGTGCTGCATTACGGTCCATGATCAGGTATTTCAACGCCTCGGCGTCAGCAAGATCGTGAGAATCTCCCGCTTTAATCATGACGAATCGAACACCTGCCGCATACATTTTTTGGAAGTCTATGGGTGCACTTCCCGGATGCTGCCAGCGACTGATGTCCATGCCGTGAATGCGTCCTCCTGGACCGTTCTCCAGGATAAGGGAGGATGGATCGTAATTGCTCATTTCGGGAATTTGTGAAATTTTTATGGATCGGGCAGGTGAAAAAGTTTTACTGCTTCCGACAGTGGCAATTGCCCGATACTTAACTTGAGCATCTAGGGCCGTGGCTACCGCTTCGATTTTCCAGGTGCCTTTTGAAGTTGTTGCCGTCGTAAAAAGAGTGCTCTGCCATTTATTGGAGAGTTCCACCTGGATATTGATTTTGACTGATTTTCTTACTGGTTTGAGTTGCCCGTACAGCGTGATGACGGGGTCGCCCACACTGGGCGTTTGTCGAACCGAGAGGGTGAGTTGAGAGGAAGATGCCAAGGCCGGCGGGGGATTCAGAGTCACAAAGACCAGAGACCAAATGAGGAAGAATTTCAAAAAAAGTTTCACGGTCCGTCAACTACTTCTAAATCCACGCCTACGGTGGTTCTTATCGCCTGTTGCAACGCTACACGATGGCTATCCCGGATCTGACCGTACTCGAGATTTCCAGGAAACTTCCTGCTGTCGGAGAAGTCAAGGTAGAGAGTTTGATTCTCAATGCGCGCCAATCTCGCATCGAAGAAGGCAAGCCAAGCCATTCGATCTTCTTTTTCAAGAAGATTGAGAACATCACTCCATCGTGAGCGGAGCAGGGAAATATCCATACTCGTGACGATACCCGAACAACCTTAAAATCAGTAAACCTTCGTTTATTACAGCTTTGTAACGTCGGCTTAATGACGCGGAGAGCCAATGCACTTGTTATATTCATTTGTTAATAGCACGCGCAAATTACGGTTTCGATCTGGAGATATGCCCAATTGAGAGGCAATTCGAGCGACAATTTGCTCAACGGATTTTTCGCTTACGAAGCGTTTTCTCCCAATCTCCCCATTACTCATACCGGAAGCTACAAGACGCAGTGTCTCTGCTTGAATATCTGTTAAGAGCGCTGCGATGGCAAGAAATGACTTTTCGTTTGGTGAAATGAATCGATTAACCCACTGTGTACTTTCGTTGCACGAGATTGCTTCGAGTGACGCTGGAACTGCCATGCACAGCATGTTGAGGTCGGATAGAAATCTCTTGAGAACGACTTGAGTACCAATTGGTATATCTTTCTCAAAAAGTCCCAGCAGGCGAAGATCTGGGCAGGCAGTCGTGAGCACAATTCCGAGTTCCTCATTTTCCTTCCGCATTTTCTTTGTCAGATTTATCCCGCCATACCTATCAAAGTGAGCATCAATAACTACAACTTCAGGCTTGAGGGTTCTGAAAAGATTTTGAGCGGCCACAAGCGTGTGTGCTTCTCCGACGACATTTATTCCGCGCAATCGCATCGCATCGGCCAAGGTTGTGAGTTCAAACGCATCATCATTGATGAGTAGGACTCGATGGGTCATGAGCCAAAGTACCTAAATAGTCGCGAAATTATCGTACATTTATGGTCATGTTTATGAGTGCGAGAGTAATTTCCCAATCACTTTAGGTATGGCGGAGGATAGGCTAAGAGCAGAAATTGGCCCACCCTGCGAAGTAGTCCGAGCTGCCTCTGAATGAATCCAGGATCCAGTAGCGGCAAGTCCGGCAAGAAACTCGGGCCGCTCTTTCACTTGATTCGATTGCGTCGCAAGCAGTGCGCCGAGAATTCCACTGAGAACATCACCGGTTCCTGCCGTTGCTAACCAAGCGGGAGCCGGTGGCATTTCGATTGCGATCTGCCCCGCGGCAACGACAGTCTGGGCGCCTTTGAGAAGTACGCAGACTCCAAATTCACTGGCTGCTCGCAGCGCCCAAGTCCTCGGATCCGCCTGAATCTCCTTCGCGTTGACTTCAATTTTTGACAAGGCGAAGAGCGATGAGAGTTCGCGAAAATGGGGGGTAATCAAAGTCGGAGCGGCAATTCTCGAGGTCAACGTAATCGCACCTGCATCCAGAATCATGGGGACTTTTCGATCAACTGCATCCTCAATTAGTCGCCTTCTTCTACGCCCAACCTTCTTGAAATCAATTCCTGGTCCGATCAACCACGCTTGGACTTGCCCAGATTCGATAACGATCTCTGGGCTCTGTCGTAGTACCAGCATTCGCGCAACTCTCGGACCGAAGTAACGAACCATTCCCACGCCAGTCTGCATTGCTCCTTCACAAGCCAGAACTGCTGCTCCTGGATATTGCCTTGATCCAGCTATCACTCCCAGGACTCCACGAGAGTACTTATCATCGGCAGAAGTCGGCGCGGCAATAAAATTACGGGAATCGTCTTCGGTCCATATTTTGAACTTCTCCATGACGACTTCCGCTCATATTGGGTTCAGATTAGTATATTTGCTTCACGTAAAGTTTACTTTTCACAGGAGGTGAAGTGAAGCATTCCGTTTGGACTCAGTGGGAAGACATCAGAGTACCTGACGGAGTTGAAAAGCTCACTCCAACGAATTCACCTTTGAATACGAGCGACCTTTCTAAGATTACCTTCTACGTTCCTCAATATTTGAAGGGCCTTCGCGCGCTTGAATATGTGAAACGGATGCCAAACTTGGAAGTCTTGCAGATGCTCAATGCGGGTTATGAAGATGCATTGGAGTATTTGCGTCCGGGACTCACCCTCTGTAATGGAGGCGGAATACACAATGACTCAACCGCAGAATTAGCCGTGGGAATGGCCATTGCTTCATTACGAGGATTTCCGCGATTTGTTCGCTCGCAAGGCCAAGGCAAGTGGGATCATGCTCAATTCCGTTCTATTCATGACCGACGAATCGGAATAGTTGGGTTTGGGGCAATTGGGAGAACGATCGCTCGTAATCTTTCGGGTTTCGACGTCGAGGTAATCGGATTTTCCCGCTCAGGTAGAGATGGGGCAGTAGACATTGAACATTTTGACGAGTATCTACCCTCACTGGATGTGGTCATTTTAATCATGCCTCTTAATGATCAGAGTCGTCACTTTTTCGATGCTAGAAGACTCGCACTTCTTAAAGACGGGGCTTTACTCATAAACGTGGCAAGGGGAGCCATTATTGAAACTGCAGCTCTGTTGGCAGAACTGCGAACCGGAAGAATTACTGCTGCGCTGGATGTCACCGATCCCGAGCCCCTACCGCCTGATCATCCGCTCTGGAAAGAAGCTGGAGTTTTCATTACTCCGCATGTCGGAGGCAATTCCAGTGCCTTCGAGCCACGCGCCCGCGGTTTGATTGAGTCCCAGTTGATTCGACTGGCGTCAAATCAACCTTTGGAGAACGTAGTTGTCCAAGGGGGAGTATGAGATATGGGCTATATGTCTCAACTTAAAGTTGAATGTTTAAATATATGAGAGTCCTCCACGGACAATCTTCTTATTCTCCATTGACTTTCTAATCCCACAGTTCTATAAATGAGTTGTCTCATTGATTTAGGTCACGATCTGAATTAGTGAGAATCGGATCGAGAAACGGCTCTGGGATGGCGAAAGTCATTGCCAACACGGCGACGACGTGGGGGTCGGGAAAACGGCAGATTCGAGTCGTACAGCACCTAATGAGTGTTCGGGAAACCGAAAAACGCACTTTCATCGGCTTTCGTCGGTCGATCGTTAATTGCGGATGTGCTCATTGACATGGTGTGACGACGCAGTGGGGCCCCTCGAACATCTACTTCGAGGGGCCCCACGTACGTATTTAGACATAAGGCGGGCGAATTTTGGCATAGGCACGCCGATTTCTCTCTCACATTTCTCTGGGATTGGTGGCTATTTCCCCAGTATTTGTACCTAGCATGGAGGCATCGAATCCTTGAGGGAGGGCAACATCATGAACTGGTACAGAGATGGGTACGGAATGGACGGGAGCGGCATCGTCTTGATGGCGTTGATGTGGCTGACGATGATTGGTTTGGGAATCTGGTTTCTCACATGGATAACGCGGCGAGATCATCATCCTGCCCCGGCCGCTGAGAGAAGCGAGACGCCGCGGCAAATTCTGGATCGACGATTCGCCTCTGGTGAAATTGACGCAGAGGCCTACTCCCAGGCGCGCAAATTGATTGAATAAGTTTGAAGAGCCTGGAGTTATTCGTTAATTGTCAATAGTTTAGCCGGAGCGGGAGATCATTGCCTCCGAATTGATCATTTTCAATTCCTAGGAATTGGTGGACTTGAATGGAGTTTGTCTCGAATCCAATTCGACACATCTGCATGTATAAGTTCCAGATTCGGGCGCGATTTTCACCCACTTCTTCAACGGCATCGTCCCAATTTGCGTTGAGATTTTCGCACCACTTTGCCAAGGTCCTTGCATAGTGTTCACGCAAATTCTCACTGTGTCTAAGTTCGAATCCAGAGTTATGCATCGCTTGAATAACTCGGCTAGGCGCGGTCAATTCGCCATCAGGAAAGATATAGCGGTCAATGAAAGCTCCCGTGCGTGCCTTGAGTTCGGAATGCGGCCGCGTTATGCAGTGATTGAGGAGACGACCCCTTTCTTTTATTCGACCATGCAACCGCGTGAAGTACGTGTCCAATTTGGAGTCTCCGACGTGTTCGCTCATACCAATCGATGAGATCGCGTCAAAGTCCTCCTCCTGGACTTCGCGATAATCCTGCAGACGAATTTCGATGCTTTCCTCTAAATTGGCTCTCTTAATCCGTTCTAGGGCATATGCCACCTGGTTCTTACTCAAAGTCACTCCGACTGCCTTGACGCCATATTCTTTCGCAGCATGCAAGACCAGGGTTCCCCACCCGCAGCCAACGTCAAGTAACTTCATCCCAGGCTTAAGGTCCAGTTTTCTGCAGATGAGATCTACCTTCTCCCGCTGTGCCTCCTCAAGGGAACTGCTCACATCGGCGAAGACTGCGCAGGAGTAGACCATGGTTGGTCCCAAAATGTATGAGTAGAAAGTGTTGGAGACATCGTAGTGATGTTCGATTGCTGATTTGTCACGAGTAAGAGAATGAAGCAATCCTCGTCGGTATCGGGGTGGCGCTTCTTCGGCTGGTAATTCCGGTCGCACAAGAGCCGTGGGACCAACCGAGAAGGTGAGTTTTGCAAGAGAATCGATTGGCGTAGGGGATTTCACATAGTTTCGCAGCGCCATTAAGGTCGCATGAATATCTCCGCGCACGTCTAAATGATTCGTTATATACGCGCGGGCAAGTCCTAGATCTCCTGGATGACTCAGAATATAACGCAGCGCCAACGGCGATTTTATCTCTAAGACGTTTTCAGACTGCAGGTCTCCTGCCGCACTTCCATCGAAGGCGGCAATCTTTATGGGCACATCTTCAGCGAAAAGTGTTGAGATTCTATCGGCTATCCATTTCGTCTGTGCCATCACGGTCTCCTGTCCCGCGGCAATTGCCTGAATCGCTAACGATATTTCTCGGTAGCCTTCTTAAAATATCTCAGAAAATGGTGCCCGACTAGTACTTGATCGGACACAAACGGGTCAGATCGTCGGGACTGTAAGGAGAATCCTTGTTCCGAATCCAGGTCTACTTTCAAAGGAAATAGTCCCGCGTAGTAATTCGATGCGTTCGTGCATGCCTTTGATGCCCAGCGAGCGGGCAGGAGCGGCACCGACATTCCACATGCCAATCCCGTTATCAGTGACTGAAATTTCAAGATGGTCGGGATGAAAATGCCATAGCAATTCCACGTTGGTCGCCCGGGAATGACGTTCTACGTTATGAAATGCTTCCTGTATCACGCGGAAAAGGTGGATCTCATCCTGTGCGTCGATCCGCGAACCCTCGCCCGAACTTTCGAACTCAAAGCAGATCTTGGTACGCGTTTCAAGATCTTTACCTAGCCATTGGACGGCAGAAGTGAGGCCCATAGATTCAAGGAGAATTGGTCTCAATTCCTCACAATAACGCCGAATAGTGTCAGAAGTAAGCGTGAGTGTTTCCTTGGCACGGAGCATATTCTTGCGAATTTTCTCTGGATTATCAGACTCGATCGCCTGGTCGATATCCATAGTTGCTGCAGCCAATAGTTGTAGTGAATCATCATGCAGGTCACGTGAAATACGCAGTCGTTCGTTTTCTTGTGCCTCTCTCGCAAGTTTGATAAAGCGCTCTTTCTCAAGGCTATTACTATTCAATTGATTATTTAGCGCTATAAGGCGCCTACGTGCTCTCTTTTCGCGATCGACGATAAATCCGATTCCGATTGACACCAGGCTCATCACCCCGAGTCGGAGCAGAACTACTTCGCCATACTTGGCATCTAGTAGGCGGAGGCCGTTTGGGAGGAAGAAGATTGCGCCAGTAAGGATTGTTGCAATTACCGCCTTCGGTCCTAGAAGCAACGCGGCGGCCATCGTCGCAACAAGGTAAGCAAAGATAAAAAATTGCATCGGAGTCGATCTTTGCAGTGCTTCATTCAGAGTTTCGATATTGCGATAGTCCCGAATCTGAATCCCCATGGCTATGGATGCGGCTGTCGTGATGGACAAAATGACCCAGAACCGATAATCGCGGTACTGGGGGATGATTTTCTTAAGCAACCTCAAGGCAGCTGAATCGCTTGATCGCGGATGGCAGTCGTGACGGCCTCTGTTCTTGATGAAACGCCCAACTTGGTAAATATGTTACGCATGTGGACTTCAACCGTGCGGCTACTTAAACCAAATTGCACACCGATAGCTTTGTTAGTCTCACCTTTGGCGGCCAATTCTAAAATTTGAAGTTCGCGCTTACTTAGGCCTTTGGAGTTACCGAACATCTCACGCTCGCCGAGAGTCGATGGCACAGGAATCCCCGCAAATTCTTCGTCCAGGGACGCAACAATCGCCCGTCGTATCTCAAGGGGGGTTGAAGTCTTCACCAAGTACCCGCTTGCCCCAGCGGCGAATGCTCCATGTAGATCAGAGTTGGCCGTGGTGGCTGAAAGTATGAGGACCTGTATTCCCGGAAAGGCCGCCTTTATTTTTGCCGTTGCTTCAATCCCCATCATGATGGGCATATGCAAATCCATCAGGACTACATCCGGACGCAATGCCTCAGTCATCTCGTATGCTTCGTCTCCGTTTGACGCTTCCCCGACGACTATGAGCGTGCCTTCCTCATCTTCCAGGCGCTCCACTAGGCCCGCGCGATATATCGGGTGGTCATCTGCGACCAACACGCGAATTCCAGGGATCTCTTCAAGTGAGACGCTCATTTGACCGCGGCGGCTATCCTTTCCGGACTTTAATGGACATGTTACAGACTGTAAGAAACATTATTACCTATAGTTAGTAATGAGTGCTACCACTACCACGGGAAATCTGGGGGGTGTCGGGCGCTAGACGTTTTTGCGGATCCGGTTCCAAATTTTTCTTATATCTCCACAGTGCGGAGGGCGAGAGATGAGAGAAGCATGCTGATGGGTCAGGCGCAGACTGGCGCAGGCTTTTTGCTTCGCCCCCGTCTGGCTCTTCATGCTCTGACGGCAATCGTTTCGATAGTGGTGGTTTTGACCTTCTTCAACTATGTCGTATCCATCGAAAATTATGTACGAGTGAAGCCACTTTCTGTCTCTGGAGCTGTCGCGTTATCTGAGTCTGATCTCAAAGAGATGGTTGCCCGGGGCGGGTTGCGGGCTTTTTGGATTGGTCCGATTCCTCATTCCCATTACGCCCTCATCGCTACCGAACTCGGTGAAGTTTCCATTTCATATCTTTCACCTGGCGCTGACCTCGGAGTAGCTCAAAAAGACCAGTTGGTAATACAGACACATACTGGTTATCGGCGCCAGGATTATGTGACGTCCTTCCATCGGTTGGGGGCTGATCCCTCTGATACTCACTTGAGCAACGGATACGGGGATCAGATTCATTTCATCCCCGCGATCGATAATCGCGTAGTCATGAGCCTGAAGGACGGTTCTGCCACCGTCTCTGTTTACGACCCGGTTCCCTTTGCTGCGCTTTCCTTCTCAAGCAAGCTAGAAGTGATTAGGTAGTTTTTTGGGAGAGGTTCTTTTGCCGGTTGGCGTGAAAAAAACGGGAGAAGGCGATCGAAGCCAGGGTTACCACTGTTCCGGCGATCAGGTATCCATTTAATGCACCTGCAGATGTCGGCAAAAGCCAATCCAGCAGTAAAGCCCCAACCAATTGTCCGGTAACGCTGATCAGGATGAAGTTGAGGACTCCCATGGTGCGGACCGCCGAGGCGGCTACTGCCACAAAAAGCAAGCCGCATGGACCGCCGATGTATACCCAGAAATTGTGAGGAAGGGGACCTATAGAACCACCGCGCATTAAATCAAAGATGAGTGCGACGGCTAGGAAGGATATTCCAACCGAGAAATTCAGCCATGTGGTGATCATCGGATTTTTGGTGATTACATTGATCCGACTGTTTATCGCATACTGGAAAGCGATTACGACTCCTACGGCTAGGCATAAAACGATTGTGACAACTTTGAAATTTGCTGTTCCAAGATCTGGATAGACAGCGATGCTCACGGCAACCAGAGTCATGATCGCCGCAAAAACGCGTGGCCGAGTGATGGGCTGTTTTCCGCTGGTAGAGAAGCCAAATTTATCCACAAGAAGGGAAGTGACGGTCTGGCCTCCGACTAGGCAGATCGTAAATATCGCGACCCCAATTTCAGGAACTGCTGAACTCTGAACGGCTAGGAAGAATGCCCCCGCAGCTCCGCCCATGAGTTCCCACCAGTGCATATCACGATTTCTTATTGCTCTGAGGAAAAGTCGAAAGCCCTCTCGTTCTGATTCTCTTCCAAGCACAATGATCCAGAGAATCACCCATCCCACAGCATTTGAAATGACGGCCGAACCTAGGGCGCTATGAACATCGACGGAAAGTTGACCGTTCGCTCGTGATTGGACAGAAGCCAGGGCCCCGACAAATAGTGCCAGAAATCCGTACAAACTCTTCCCCCACTCAGCTAATTACGACAGCAAATCTCATGTTGAAAAATTCAACTATCCGTCACCAAGGCGATGGTAGTCCATCACGATGGCTCTACCTCTCTGAGGTATCTAGACGCGTTATTAAATAGATAACGAGTGCCACAAAAAGAATCAGTAAAGAACTTGCCGCCATTGCCATGCCATAGTTTTGTGCTCCCGGGCGGGAAATAAGTTGGTAGAGGATTATTGGAAGAGTTCCTTGCTCGCCGTAGGCCAGGAAATTCGCGGCACCAAATTCGCCGATGGAAATGAGTGCGCTAAAGCCGAGTGCGGTCAAAATGACAGTCCGAATTATTGGTGCCTCAATTTGCCACCAAGTCTCTTCCTTCGAAGCGCCATCGGTTGAGGCGGATTCAAGCAGATCTCTGTCTATGGAAATTAGCGCTGGATAGACCAGTCGAATGACGAGAGGCGTTGCAAGAATCGAGGCCACGATAGGGGTGACAAGCCAACTAGATCGGAGTGGAAATATCCCCGCGCCGAAAGTAATCAGATATCCAAAACCTAGGGCAACGCTGGATATTCCGATTGGGGCTTGAAAGGCAAAGTCTAGAAATCCTTGCGTTATACGTGCGTAACGATTTCTCTCGCGCCTGGAAACAATGAAACTTACCAGGAGGCCGATACTCATGCTGATTGCGCTAGCCACAATTGCATTTCTCACGCTATTGAGCGCTGCATGAGTAACTGAGATGTTGAGTAAATCTCGCGCCCCTTGCCCCCCGAGATTGGTGAAATTCAGGACCGAAGGAGAGCCTTCGATAAAGAATGCATCTATGAATATCTTAAGCAGTGGCAAGGCTATGAAAACTGAAATAAATGTCGCAGAAATCGCAACTACCGGCAGATCCCGCCGGTCCAATCTGCGCAACATTCCTTGTGCTTGATTCTCGATCAGGCCGTTTTCACCCTTATCTCTGGAGATAAAGAAGGCAATCGCGGTGATCAGGGATTGGAGAAAGATCAATCCGGCAGTTTTCTGAAGATCCAAATTCTGGGTGGCTGTTACATAGATTTCGGTCTCAATCGTCTTTACTGCTCCACCGCCTAAGACAAGAACGATTCCGAAACTGGTGGCGCAATAGAGAAAAATCAGGGTAAACGCCGAAGCAATCGAATTTTTAAGATGCGGGAGTGTGATTTCAAAGAAAGTTCGCAGCCGCCCCGCGCCATCCAAAGAAGCGGCGTCTTCGAGTGAGAAGTCGAGATTCCTCCAGGTGCTGCCAATTACTCGAACGGCAATCGAGTAGTTCATGAAGACGTGCGCCAGGATGATGATCGGGATGCTGGAGCCGTCCTGCAAAAGCGTGGAGAAAGCCGGAATTCGACGAAACGAGGTGAAGCCGATCGCAACAACTATCGTCGGCAAGACAAACGGAACGGTAATAAAGGCCTTAATGATGCCTTGTCCGCGAAGTCTGCGGGTGTAGAGCACATATGCACCCGGGATTCCGAGTGATACAGAGATGAGTGCGGAGAGCAGGGCCTGCCAGATCGTGAACCAGAATATATTTAGTACTTTAGAAGTGGCTATCGGCGCAAACCAATCTCCTGAGAATCCGAGAGAAAGTATTTTTGCCAGAGGCCAGTAGAACAGCACCCCGATAAAGAGGAGAGGCGCTGCCCACAGGACTTTGATTCTGTTGATATTAACCAAATATTTCTGACCAAGTAGCGAGCCAACTCTTGCGATTGGAATTGATATCCAACGTGTCGCCGTAGGTACTTCCGACCTTGCCAGCAAAAGTCGCCCAACTCTCCGGAATCGCCACTCCGGCGACAGCCGGATACATATACATCGAAGTTGGGAATGTCGCCTGGAAATCGGGAGTTAGCAGATATTCGATCAGCTTCTCTGCGCCTTGCGGATTCTTAGCGTTTTGGAGGATACCGACATACTCGGTCTGCCGGAAGCAACCATCGGTGATCGCCACTGTTTGCGATTTGCCATCCGTTCGAACTTCATCTGCTGGGGACGTGGCGTAACTCAGAACAATTGGGTAGGCACCCTTTCCACTAGAGCCGGAGAAATCGGTGTAGTAGGCGGCTTCCCAGCCGTCATCGACTTTCACGTTGTTCGCCTTCAAGTTTTTCCAGAATGTTGGCCACTCCTGCTCACCAAAGAGTTCTACGCTGGCCGCCAAGAAAGAGAGCCCAGTAGAGGAGAGGTTCGGATTCTCTATTACGGCAAGTCCTTTATAGAGCGACTTGGTTAAATCCCTTACTGAGGTAGGCGCTGCAATCTTGTGCGATTCAAACCACTTTCTGTCGTAATTGAAACAGACGTCGCCATAATCTGTTGCCACTAGTTTGCCGTCGATAATTCCGGCTTTCGTGGCCACGCCGGCAAAAGAGTTATCAATTCCGAAGACCGCGTCGGCGATAGGTGAATCTTTGGTGAGCACTAATTTATTAGTGAGGCTTCCTGCATCACTTAGCTTCACTATCTTGAGGTTGTATCCAGTCTTGGTGTTGAAGTCCTTGATTTGAGCAGGAGTCATCACAAATGAATCGTGAGTTGCCAGAGCAAGGTCTTTGATCTCGCCCGTGCCGGAAATTTTTACGGCTAATACAAGCAGTGCTGCAACTCCCAAAATCGAGAGAGAGTAAAGGATTCTTTTTGTCATTTTCATGCATGTGCCTTTCACATTGAATAGGCACGGGTTGTAAGAGCGGTCTCCCTGCGTTGGCATTACCCATTTCAGGTTCGACGGTCGAAGACTCCTTAGTCTTCCTCTCAGTCCGGTATTACCGAACTCCCGTGTAGATATAGATTACAGGATGTGCGGGGCAGGTTGGGATCGATCCGACGTTGAGAAAATTATTGCCACCAAAAGGCCTCTATCGGATTTCGTTGACTGTTAAAGGAATTACTGCTTGAATGTAAACTCAGTTAAGTTGGTGCAGCGACTTCTGGTGCCGTAGAGGCGATTAGAAGCGTGAGGTATCTACTTAATGTTGGCGGCAGTTCGCTTCATTTTTGCTTGGTTGAGCAGGGAGCGAGTGGTTTTTTCCAACTACAATCGATCGCATCCTCATTTCCTGCGATACCTAGTGCTCGACGCTCTTATCTCCAGTGCCCTTGTATTTGGTGTCTACCAATATAGTTCCGCGGCTTCTAGCTCGACGACTTTTTCGCTTGAGCACTCTGGTGCCGTAGCGCTGTCATCTGCTGACCTCACGAACATTGTCCGCACCGGTAATTACGTTGCATACTGGCTAGGGCCTAAGTCTGGTTATAAGTACACCCTCATCGTAACGCGCAAGGATGAAGTTATTGTTTCTTATCTTCCTAAAGGTTCGAATATAGCCAGCGCGAACCAAGTGAGGTTGACGGTGAAAACGTACGCGGACCCGTCGAAAGTAAAGTCGCCGATATGTTCCAGGGGTGGATCGAACTCTGCTGATAGCAATGGGGCGTGTACGAACCCGACTACGTTCAATACGGACTCTATGAAAGAAGAGACTATCGCTATAAGAGGCACCGATATCCGCGTGGTAGTGAATTATGTATCAGCACAAAACGTCGCGACTATGGTGAAAAATGGGTCTTCCTTGAAGAGAATTGATTAAATTTTAACGGGAGACTGCCGGAGCCATGCGTCGCATCATGGTGTTACAGTGTAGGAATGAGAACCGTAGGTCTCATGGCAAGAGGAGTCATTATTGGACTTCTTTTAAGTCTCCTGCCTGTCACCGCTTTCTCAGTTACAAAAATTTCTGCAGGTGCCGTCTGCAAGGTATACAAACAAAAAGTGACCTACCACGGCAAGATATTTACCTGTGTCAAATCTGGTAAGAAGTTGATTTGGAATAAGGGTGTCCCGGTCAAGGTTCCGACTCCTACTCCGACTCCTACTGCCTCGCCATCCTCATCACCCACTGCTAAGCCGGCATTAAAGCCAAAGCCAATGCCAAGTCCCGCACGGACGACCACAATTTTTCCTTCTGAAAATTCTGTTTCCGCAATTACTAAACGTCCTATCGACATGCAAGGAATAAATAGTCAGCACTCTCTCATTAGTGGCGGCATGGATCCGGCTTTTGTAACACTTGGACCAAAAACAGGAAGTCGTCCAGAGCTGGGATATTACGATGGGAAAAGCGGTGTTAATTTTGAAATAGGTAATGGCGAGCCAATCCTGGCACCAGTCGATGCCCGTTTCATCGGTTTCAATAATCGAAATTCTGAATTTAGAAACGGAATGGATGGAACACTACAAGTCCCATTCAACGATTTGGAATTATGTTTTGAATCAACAAGTTCGGATTGGCCTGGGCTAATTTTTTGTTTCTACCATCTTCAAAACTCTCCGTTGTTATTGGGAATAAACAAGGATCCCTTGTGCAGCAATGCCAAAGAATGGCCCGGATCAATACGGGCCGAGGGCTGGCAGTTTTTTACAGAAAATGATTCCGCCTACGCCGGTAATGCGACTTCAGCCACTTGCCAAGCACTTCTTGGTCGCGAAGTGAAACGAGGCGCCGTTATTGCATATTCAGGCAGCGTCGGTACTCACTCGCAAGCACCGATAAGAATGAAGGTTCCCGATAAGTCTTTGAATCCGACTGTTAAGTCCGGTGATAAAAACTTGCACTGGGTCCAAGGAGATGTTTTCTTCTATTGGAAATGCTTTGCTCCCGATGCCGTGTTTGAGCAAGGTGTTCTTGCCTATCCTTGGGAGTGCAACGGGTTCAAAGTTCCTACGGAACAACGCTCGGTCGACTTCAAGTATGAAAAGTAAGAAATCGGAGCCACTGAATCTCACCTGAGACTAATCCGTCGATCATCAGCTGAAATAAAATATGGTCTCTGGTGGGGCGGGTCGGGCTCGAACCGACGACGACGGAATTATGAGTTAGCCGTAGTCGTGTTCTAACTGTTCCTAAGCGTACCTCCCTTCAGCTATTACACGCTCAAAACCTTGTAGGGACTTCGAGAAATCTAGAGGGGTGTTAGACAAGTGTTAGACAAAATTGTTCCCGCGACGTGGTGCACCCGATGGGATCTGAACCTCTGGTTACGTAGTTAAGAGCTCGTGTTATTAGGAATTTCTAGGTGTAATGGCCCGAAATTGGGCATTTAGGGACAATATTGTCAGTTTCATAACGCGAAATGAATTATGGGTGACGGCAATTGCAAAATGGGTTGGCTTGGCTTTTGGTGGTTTTCCTTTAGTGTTGGTTTGCCTAGCAGAAGGGATTCCATGCGATTCACAGAACATGTCAATATCCCCGACGAACTTGTGGAAGCTCATCTAGCCGGAAAACTTGTTTTCTTCGCTGGTGCCGGCGTATCTATCAGCCCCCCGTCTGGTCTTCCGTCCTTCCATACTCTCACTGAGAACGTTTGCGCGAGGTTATCAACCACGCTTTCTGTCGAATCAGGAATAGATCATTCGTCGGAAGGAGGCCGGAATAATTCAATACCTTATGACCAGATACTTGAGAAACTCGAACAAGGAGCACCCATTCGGGATATTGTTCGGTCTGAAATCGAAGTCGAGGGATCGAAACCAAATAGACTCCACAATTCAATTTTTAAGCTCGCCAATCTCAGACCGGAACCGAAGATAGTCACTACGAATTTCGATTCGCATTTCAATAATTTAAATAGAACAAGTGGGAGTTCGCTTCGGGAGTATGCTGCGCCTGCACTACCTTTAGGAAGAAGTTTTAAAGGAATTGTTCAAATACACGGTTCAACTTCACCTAATTTTGATCCCATAATTCTCACTAGAAAAGATTTTGGAGCCGCCTATTTAGTGGACGGGTGGGCTCGAGATTTCCTTTATGAAATGTTTCGGGAGTATGTCGTTCTTTTTGTGGGCTATAGACATAACGACCTTATGCTTGACTATTTTGCTCGTGGAATGAGCGGCGCCAAACCTCGCTATATTCTTATCAATTCGGACGAGAAAAGAGATTGGACCGAACTGGGGATCATTCCGATCTATTATCCGTTGACGGAAAAGGGTGACCATACACATCTTGAAGATGTGATGGAGTCTTGGGAGAGTACCGCATCTTCCGGTGCCTTGGAGATAAAGCATCGTCTAGACGAACTCTCTCAGAATCCTGTTTTTCCTCTTCCGCCGATAGATCATGATTTTCTCGTACATGCCATAACAGAAGAGGCATCTTCATCTTACTTTTATCGGAGAGCCGACTTTCTGAGTTGGTCAAAGTGGATAGAAGAACAGGGAATCTTGAAGGTGTTGTTTTCTACAAACCCTTTATCACGAGAGTATTTCCCCCTCTTGGACTGGTTCGCAAGGGGATGCACTGCCAGTCAGGAAAGTTCATCAGCCGCATTCAACATGGTGGCCAGCCACTCAGGAGCTATAAATCCTTGGTTATGGAATTTGATTGTTGAAACTTTGTCCCGCGATCATCAACTCGAACAGACTATGGTCGATCGTTGGACATCGTGGCTGGTTCTGGATACCCCTGAGTCGGGAGGGAAAGCTCTCTCTCAGCTACTCCACAAATATCATTTTTCAACCTCGCCTGGCGTAGCGTTGCAACTTTTTAGGGTATTAACAAAACTGAAACTGGATTTATCGCCAAGCTATCAGCGCGATACTAACGTTGGCGCTCTGCCGTCTCTCCAAATAGATGATGGTTACGCCGATGGTGATATGTTCTGGCTCGAAGATTTTTGGAACCGAGAGAAGAATTCCCTGCCGTCAGAACTGGTCTGGAAACTGATTTCGCTGATTCAAGGACATCTTGAGGATGCGTTACTGACCTTCCAAAGTTTCTATGGCAATGCAAACTTCTTTCAAGAAATGGTGGCCACTCTTGGGTATTTCGCTCTTCGAGAGGAAGAATTCTCTCGTGTTACCAAGTTCACCATACTTACGGACGTGGCAATAGTTGGTTTGAAACGTGGTTTTCAAGAGAATGCGAAAAAAGCCGCGGATATCTTAAACATTTGGATGGATTCAGATTCTCCGATTCTTCAAAATATCGCTCTCCTTGTCGCAAGTAATGAAAGTTCATTTACGGCAAATGATGTCGCCCGTCTCTTTGTTGAGAGAGATCTCTTGTTGAATCGTCATCTTCACGATAGGAACAGTGAATTCTTACGATCGCGTTTCGATGTGCTTACATCTGAAATGAAGGCGCAGATTATTGAGGCTTTGAAACCGACTTCTGCGGACGACGAACGAACAATCTGGATGAAGGGACGTTTTACTGCGGGTATTCTTGCAAAGTTCCCGAATGAGATGGGCTTAAAATCTCTAATGGATTCGTTCCTTACTAAAATTCCTGACTTGGCAAATGACATCGATTCCGATTTTCGTCTAGGAAGAATGAGGATCGCAAACGATGTACCCCTAAGACCAGTCGATGATTACATACAGGAGATACGCGCTGATTCTTCTAAAGTTCTGGCAGAGATAGCGGAAATTTCAAGGAATCATGATCATTTCCTGCACCCTAACATTAACGATGTGGCGTACACCCTCAGCGAATGTGTTCGCAGACAACCTGATATCGCTCAGGTTCTATGGGACGAGGTTGACCGCCTCATTGACAAGGATTTGCGAATTACTCTTTTCTCGGCTCTTTTAGAGCCCTTTGATTCGATTTGCGCGCAGGGCAATAACATTGGGATGTTTCTTAATTTGATTGAGCGACTAACGGATACGAGACTTCTTGAACGAACCATATCTAGAGTACTTCTTGAGATCGCCAAGCCATGGGAGCGAGATCTCAATATGGAATTCGAGTCACAACTTCACGAAGTACTTAGCAAATTGGTTAACTCGCACGCCGAAACCCGAGATGAAGTTAAGGGCGGTTCGGAATCCTATTCGGAAGTAATCAATGATACTTGTGGAGATTTAGTCGAATTGTATCTACGTTTGCTCCAGACCTTTTCGCTCAAGGATGAGGGAGGCCACATAGCGGCCGACCAAAAATATCTTGTCGAATTGAGCGGTCTTCTTGAAGGTTCCGGTGGGCATTTTGATCTTAGATATTCTCGATTGGCATTGAGTATCCAATTTCTCATTCAATTGGTGCCCGATTGGGTTGAGCAGTATTTAATGCCGCGAATACGTTGGGAGGTGACAGATTCTACTTCGCTCGCTACGTGGTCTGGGTTTTTGCATTCCGGACTAAAGGCGGATTGGCTTATTTTTAGAAATGTTATGCAAGGTTACCGAACTATGCTTTCTCGAAAATCTGATTTGCACAAGGGTCAGTATGAAAGCCTTGTCCAAAGAATCGCGTGGCTTGCTTCGTTTAGTTCGTTATCTATTGACGCTTTAAGTTGGATAAAACCAATGATAGTTTCATTTGGGTCGAATGCTGAATTTATGACTCAATGGACGAGCGCAATAGAGAGAATTCTTCAAGCAAATGACGATACAGAAAAGGAGAGAATTTGGTCCGTCTGGCTGGGCATGTACGTATCAGAACGGCTTCAAGGGATACCAGTAAACGTATCGCGCCTTGAAAAGTCGGAAATTGCTTGCTGGGCACCGCACATGGGGACGTTGTTTTTGGATTTTGTTGGGCGCCTTTCGAATACTCCGGGACCCCTCTCGCCTCATCTTTCCCTGTATATTTCTGAAGGGGAGAAATCGATCTTCAAGGATCATCCTTCGGAATCGATGAAATTCGTAATCGCACTCCTTAACGAAACTGAAAGTACTGCCCCTAGGAATTATGGGTTGTTTGATTTTGCCAGAGAGTTAAGGGCGTTGGTTACCCCTGATGAATATGGAATATTCATAAATGCTGCCGTTTTAGCAGGATATTCCGAAGCACTAGAGTGGGATAACTAGAAGTAGGTTATCGATGCGAATGAGCTTGGATCGACGAAGTTGTCGCAATTATTGACGCGTTGGAAAAGCTTCAAGCCGCTGACGCGATGATGAAAAGTTCGGCAAATTCCAGCACCAATAGGGGTCCAAATTCTCTGTAAAGTTCCACTAGATATCGATGTCGCCAACTTTTAGGGGACATCGCGTAAGTCCTAATAGGCGCGAGATTCGGCATCCATAAGCAGAAGAAATCTATCTATTTCCAAGTTATGCTTCCGCATTGGATTCGAATTCAATCTCAAACTCTAGTCAAAGCCTTTTGTTCAGTTGTAAGGTTTGGCATGTCGCTCACCAGCCATCTCAATGATAGCCAGAGCCCGGTGAAGAATTTCTTTCTTGAGAATTTGCCATATACTCATTTTAAATTGATGTCTCCGCTTGCATCGGAAAATACTTTGAACAAGGCTATCGATCGCAAAAGCGCCACGGGTGATCCGGTTGAAACAATTAATACAAAGGAGTTGGATCGCGGGGTTATTCTGCCAGTGGTTCAGGAGGGCTACCCATGGATGACTGTAGGTACGGCGATTGACTATCGGATTCGATATTTTTTGGAATTCACGCCGCTTGAGAAACTAGTTGCCTATCAGGGTGCAGAGCCTTCATTCGTTTTCTTCGGTAGTCAAAAAGACTTAGAGAAAGTTGAAATGCCCCTGGACTGGGAAACTCGTCCAATAGCGCGAGCGTTCAGAGAATTGCAGGCCGAATTTGAGGAGATGCGCCCACTCCTGGGACCAAAGAAGCTTTCTTTGCAAAAGGAGAGACGTCTTGCTCAACTCTGTTATGTCCTCGCAATCTATGAGGACTGGGCGCTTGGGTGGAGCAGGCGCAGATCTCATTTTGGGACACCGATTGATAGATATTAAGACTACGAAGAATCCAAATCCCGGGCGCCAACATTTCTGGCAGTTAGCAGGATATGTACTTGCAGACTTGGATAATCAGTATGAGATCGAAGAGGTTGGTTTCTATTATCCGCGACAAGGAAGCCATCTAACGTGGCCCCTGCAAGTTTTCTTAGATCAGTTGGCGGGGGAGTCTGTGGACCTCGTCAAATTGCGAAAGCGATTTGATAAAATGCTAGGAAAAGGTCGGTAAGACTTTAAATAAGTGCGTTGTCAGGGACTCGAACCTTTGAACTGGCGACGGAATCATAAAATCCAAATGTGCGACGAACGAGGATCATTTGCGAAAATGAAATACAAGCCATGCGAAGCCCAAACTGATTGCAGCGCTGACCGTGAAACGAACTGCAGTACCAAAAACAGTTAGATGCGCATTGTTCGTCTCGTCTCCGGGTCCGACCGATGCCGCATAGTCTTCTGCAAGTTTTTTTAGATCGAAGCCTTCCCATCTTGAAATAACTGCGGCACTAATTCCCTCGTATGCCTTTCGGTTGGCGATGAGTGCTGCTGCACCTAACAGTGCGAGGAGTAAAAGAACTGCACTCAGGATGAGAAGCAATCGGACGACCAACACCCGAGAATTAAAGTCGGTATTTTTCCACATTTCGGTCGCCGTCGAACCATATAGAGCGATCAGCCCGAGAACTGTTGTGAAGAGAAGTTGCGCCCTTGAAAGGATCCTCTCCAATGACATCATCTGATCGTCTAATTGGCGTCTCCCTTCCTCAATCAGGGTTTGCAGCGCTGCATCAGGCCAGCCTTCAAGCGAGCCCGGTTTGGTCGAAATGGGCATCGTAACCAAGCCACCGGTAAACAGTGCACCAATGAATCGTGGATAAAAAGGCCAATCGGCGTATTTCGGTGATTTGTCAATTGGTGCTAGATCGTTGCCTGAACTATTCATAGGAAGCATCTAACCATTGTGCGATGGCGTGAGAGACGGCAGATGCAATTTTCTCCGGTAAGAATAGCCATTGGCCACTTGGGTTTACGTCCACCAGAAATGCTCCGTTTCGGGTAACAATCCAATCCTGACTCGAATAACCGAGTCGAAGGGCCGCATTTATTTTTAATGCTCCCATTTGGACATCATGCGGTGTAGTGATTTCTTCAAAGGAATAGTGTGCTGCATCATCCGAACGCCAATCAATCGGAAGCCCGTCACCTGCAAGGGAAGCAGCCCAGACCTGGTTTCGAACAACGACTACTCGTAGGTGAGCTTGAGCTTCAAGACGTTCCTGCAAAAGCATTGGAGGGCTTCCGCGAAGATCAAATAGGTCTGATTCGTTTACGGCTTGTGTATACAACACATGGGGGATCTCACCTTCAATAAAGTGACCTGGTCCGAGTGGTTTTATGATTCGATCATCCGGTAATTCCGAAATCACTTCACTCGCCACATTACTTACTATCGTATGAGGCGTTCTAATTCCTATTTGTTTAGCAATAGCATGTTGACGGAGTTTATTCTCGGATATCAGTGCATCATCTATGTCGGTGAGCCATTCAACATGTGGCAATCGCGAAAGTGCACCCATCAAACTGAGCCATGCCGTCTTTTCCGCAGCGACCCTTGACCCGACTTGAATTCCTTGTTGCCAGTTGGGTGGCGCCAAGCGTCGAAACCAGCCACGGTTGATAACGTCGCCTGAAATCTCAAACCAACCTGACGGTGTCTCTATTTGGAATAACGAATCCTTATATACAAATTGGCTCTCGGAGAGTGATTCAACATCCATAACTAGAACCAAACTCTTGGTCATGCATTCCAAGACCGAGCGCACATGCACGTCATCGTGGCTTCCGATCACCAAACCACGTGCCCGCTTCACGGAAGAGGAAGTCCAACTTGCAAAATTAAAGAAAATGCATGACTGTCAGAGGTCTCTCGACCTCGCGTGATTTTCGTCCGCGAATGATTCGGCTCGATAACTGGTTTTACGAGTGATGATAGCCTCGCGTACATCCCGCTTTTGCTCGCATTTTCATGAGAACATTCCGCTTTCGACAACAGATTGTATTGGGTCATGTGGCGATCGTAATGCAACTTTTTTGCGATCAATGAAACTAAACGCCCTAATCAGCCAGATTAACTTAAGGAAGCGGAAAGCCAGCCACTTCAAATAGGGCGGTTAGGTTTCCTTCATCGGTCGTCTCGGGGCGGGCTTTGGTCATTGTGGTTCGGCCGCGGTTCGAAGGGGATTCATTTTCGATTGACCGAGGAAGCCAGGAGTAGATACCTCCAGGGCGAGCGTCAAGCAAGGTATTCACATGTATTTCTCTGGGAGTCTTCACAGGTGAATAGTATCGTCCAAGTATGGTTGGGCACCCTTCCTCGGCACTAGTTTATTGTCCCGCTAGTTGTTAATACACTTACCATGCTGTTAACAGTTTGCACACGCCCCGGCGAGGGGTGAGCGGAGGATAACCTGGCAACGCTAGGGTGACGTTCTGAAACAAAAACCATCGGGAGGAAGAGATTTCATGTCAAAGCAACCCATGGCAGAGGTCTTTGGCTTCCCCATCAATAATATTTCCCTAGAGGCGTCTCGCAATCGAGTGGATCGGCTTTGCCCTTACAACAATAAAGTTCCTAATTGTACGAAAGACAAGGCCAACAATCCCCTTGGCGTTTGCAGTGTCTTTGATGGGGATAATACGAGTCCTGTCATCACGTGCCCGATTCGGTTCAGGGAGAATTGGTTAATATCGGGAGCAGCCGCGAGGTTTTTCTTTCCAGAAGGTACTCACTGGACGAGTCTCACTGAAGTCCGATTGCCTGACAAATATGGAAAGTCAGCCGGCAACATTGACCTTGTGCTGGTGTCTTACGACGACAGCGGTCAAGTTATAGATTTCGGCTCCTGTGAAGTTCAGGCGGTCTACATTTCAGGAAACATTCGCAAACCTTACGAATACTTTATGGAAGATCCAAAATCTCGATCAGAAATGGACTGGGAAGGGCGACAGCACTATCCCAATCCCGATTTCCTCTCATCGTCAAGGAAACGCTTGGCGCCACAACTGTTATTCAAGGGGGGAATCTTGAACAGTTGGGGGAAGAAACAGGTTGTTGTGCTAGACGCACCTTTTTATGAAACTTTGCCCAAGTTGCCCACTGTGCCCGCTGACGAGGCTGACCTCGCATGGCTGGTTTATGAGTTGGTTCTTAACGCTGGATCAGGTCGATACGATCTAATTTTGAAGGAAACGGTTTACACAAAATTTGCCCCTACCATGCTCACCGTAACGACCGCCGAGCCGGGTCTTGTGGGAGACTTTATAGCGAAACTTCAAATTCGTTTGGACGCTAAAATGGAAATTAACGCGCCGGACGCACCGACATTAAGTGAGGTTCTAACTCAGGAGGGGGCCGAGTAATGGCACAAGACACTTTGCCAGGGCTTGAACACCTTTCGCAAAAACCTGTAAATGTCACTTCGAAGTCAGGGTCTAAACACCTTTCTCAAAAACCCGTAAACATTTCATCAATTCCCCAGCGGAGTCCGTTTCGATACCCCGGTGGTAAGACTTGGCTTGTGCCACGAGTGCGACAATGGCTTGGTTCGCAAGCTGTTACCCCTAAGAATCTAATAGAACCGTTTGCTGGCGGAGGCATCGTAAGTCTCACGGCAGTAGCTGAGGGACTTGCAGAACACGTCACGATGGTTGAGATTGACGAGCAAGTTGGCGCTGTGTGGCAGACGATCCTGAATAAGGATTGCGGCTGGTTGATCCAACAGATCGGTGAATTCAAACCGACCTTCGAATCTGTGGCCCAACGATTATCAAAGGTGCCCCAAACTACAAGGGAACGAGCTTTTCAAACTATCGTAAAGAACCGCACATATCACGGTGGGATTTTAGCCGCTGGTTCTGCGCCACTTAAGAATGGGGAAAACGGAAAGGGAATCACTTCGCGTTGGTATCCCGAAACTCTCCAGAAGAGAATCGCTGCCATCCACGAGATGCGTGAGAAGATCACGTTTATTCAAGGTGATGGCATTGAAGTCATGTTAGAAAATGCCCACCTGTCGGATACCGTTCACTTCATTGATCCGCCTTATACCGCTCCTGGAAAAGGCGCGGGACGGCGGCTTTATACGCACTTTGTGGTTGATCACAATGAATTGTTCCGCATTTCTGCGAAGGTAAAAGGTGACCTCTTAATGACCTACGACAACGAGTACGGAGCGTTGGAACTTGCTAAGTCCAATGGTTTTGAGACGAGGGTTATCAGTATGCAGAACACCCATCTCGCAACAATGACGGAACTTCTGATCGGCCGTGACTTGAATTGGGCGGTTTGACTGAGAGCCGTTACATGTTGTCGCAGATCGCCTAGGTCACCGCGATGCAATGGTGACGGCAACTATTTATGCGCATGTCTCTAGCGAACAAGCCGAGACTGCTTCCACGCGTTTTGCGGACGCAGCAGTTGGAGCGATTTAAGTAAGGTGTTAGACAAGTGTTAGACAAACTTAATAAATGAAATGTTTAGGAACAGTTGGGACGCAAAAGCCCTGGTCATTAGTGGGGCGGGTCGGGCTCGAACCGACGACGACGGAATTATGAGTTCCGGGCTCTAACCAACTGAGCTACCGCCCCCGGAGAGGAGTTTAGAGGAGATTTGAAAGCGGTGCGCCACTATGCTCTAAAGATGCGATTGAGGCACATTTATTCTTTAATTCTCACGGCAATGATGTTGGCGGGTATTTTGCAGCCTGCCTACGCAGCACCGATTTACGCGTTTCCCATTGATGGATGCGCCGTCAAATACGCACGTTCTCACCATAATTATCCTGCGACGGATATCTTGACGAAAAAGGGATGTCGTTTTGTGGCTACGACCTCTGGGATCGTCGATGAGGTCAATCGGGTGGACAAGTGGAATGGCAAGTCGAACCTAGGTGCTGATAGGGGAGGGTTGTTTGTTTCGATCATCGGTGATGATGGCGTTCGCTATTATGGATCGCATTTGGGGAAAGTGGTTCCTGGACTAGTGCATGGTCTCCGAGTCTCTGCTGGAGATTTGCTGGGATATATCGGCACATCGGGTGATGCTCGTGGAACTGCGCCACACGTTCACTATGGAATATCGTGGCCGACACCTGCAGGAATTTGGTGGGTTCGTCGCGGTGAGTTGTACCCATGGAAATATTTGGATGCTTGGAAAGCTGGCAAGGATTTATCGCCGGCGAAATCAGTGGCAACGTTGATGAAGAAAGTTGGAGTGATTCCTAAGCAATCTGGGTATTGATCCTTTAATGCGAATGTTTGGAAATGAGAAAAGCCTCCGATTTCTCGGAGGCTTTTCTGCTTAAAGTGGTGTGATTAGTTAGCGTTTACGGCGTCGGCCTGTGGGCCCTTTGGACCCTGGACGACCTCGAACGAAACTGACTGACCCTCTTCAAGGGACTTGTAACCATTTCCTTGAATTGCTGAGTAGTGAACAAATACGTCTTGTCCGCCACCATCAACTGCAATGAAACCGAAACCCTTTTCAGAGTTGAACCACTTAACTGTGCCTGTTGCCATGTTTTGCTTTTCCTTCGATATATGTGGGGCGAGCGAGAAATCCTCGTTCACCAGTCTTCCTCTTGCGCCAGCGATACCGAGCAAAGCTTTGGGCCATGAAACGGGTACTGATTAAGCGTCCGACTGTCTATAAGGGTACTGGCTCTCAGGCGTATTACCTAAAGAGTTTTGGGCTAGCACTAGCGCAGATAGGTTCAAATGCGGTAAAAATAGACATCGAATCGTTCGTGGTGGGCTGGGGAAGGTCGCGCCAACGTAAACGAGGAGATATATGGACCTATCCGCCTTACCCGCTGGGGGCTCGAGAGCCCTAACACGGGGTTATCTCGTCATTCACTCATCGCCTTCTGCGCTCTGCCGCCACATTGAATGGGCCGTCGCCAACCTCCTTGGTCGTTCGGCGCAACTGACTTGGAGACCACAACCCCTTCTTATAGGCACTCAGCGTGCCACGATCGAATGGCGCGATCGAGCCGGCATCGGTGCCGAACTGGCCAGTGCGCTGCGGGGTTGGCACTACTTGAGATATGAAATTCGTGAAGAATCTGCCGAGCAGAGAGTCCTCTATCGATTCACGCCCAACTTAGGTATTCACCGCGCAGTTCTTGACGGCGCTGGATCGGTCATGATTTCTGAGAATCAGATTACAAGTGCGCTAGCACTCGATGATGACTCAATGCGTACCTCAATCCAGAACGCGCTCGGAAGTGAATGGGATTTGGAGCTTGAACAATTTCGTCGAGTGGAAATGGATGAAATCTCACACGATCGAGCTATTTCCTTTTAACACTCTGCGAGGTGAAGCAGGAGTAACATCTTGCTTATGAGCGACATGAAAGAAAGTCCCATTATTACCATCGAACGTCGCAAAGCGTTCACCATTATTATTTCGGCAATTATTGTCTCCATTGCACTTGGATATGGATTGGTTAAAGTCGGAGCCGGATTTGCCGCACGCACAACAGAGGGCATTACGGTTACGGGTTCTGCGAAAGTTTCGGCCACGGCAGATAATGTGGTTTGGACTCTTTCTATACAGGAGTCGAAATCAACTGTTGCTTCGGCGGTCAAACAAGTTGGTATAAGTGTTGATGCGCTCAGCACCTACCTCACTAATGGCGGAATATCTGCTGACGCGATTCAACTGGGAGCTGTTTCAACCTATGCCAATCAAGAATACATAAACGGCAACCCAACCGGTCGGACACTCGCATACAACGCCAACCGTGATCTGACTGTGCGATCCACGGATGTGCAGCTGATTGCAAAGTTGAGTCAGGATATTGGCACCCTCTTGCAGACAGGCGTCAACGTAAATAATTATGGTCCGCAATATTATGTTTCGACGCTACCGACTTTGCGACCACAATTATTGGAAGAGGCGATGAAGGATGCGCAGGTAAGGGCAATTGCATTGACGAGAGCAGTCGGCGGAACTATCGGCCCGGTCCTGAGTGTTCGCAGTGGTCCTTTCCAGGTGACGACCCCAGATTCGACGATGACTTCTGACATTGGTGCCTACGACACATCCACTATTGAGAAGACGGTTACTTCGACGGTTTCAGTCACATTCAAGACGAAGAAGTAATACCCGCCATCTGGTTTCCGTAAACTTCAAAGCGGGGTTAAAGCGGAATATTGCTGTGAATTCCGCGATGTTGTGGGGCGGTCTTGATCGCGCGGGCAATAATCTGGCGCGTCTTCTGGGGGTCGATAATTTCATCAACGACACCAATTTCGACTGCGCGGGCAACTCCGCCTGATATTTGATCGTGCTTCGCAGCGAGTTCGAGTTCCATCATCTCTCTCTGCTCCTCCGGCAGGTCGGCGAGAAGCCTGCGGTGGAGCACACGAACTGCCGCAACTGCACCCATGACCGATACTTCAGCGGTTGGCCAAGCAAAGACTTTGGTTGCACCGAGGGAGCGAGAATTCATTGCGACGTAGGCTCCGCCGTACGCCCTACGGGTGATGAGAGTGATCCGAGGTACTACCGCCTCACCAAATGCATGAAGTAATTTGGCGCCTCGTCTAACTGCGCCCTCCCATTCTTGGCCTGCCCCAGGCAAGAATCCGGGAACGTCAACAACGACAATGAGTGGGATTCCAAAGGAGTCGCACGTACGGACAAAGCGAGCTGCCTTTTCTGCAGCGGACGAATCAAGTGCGGCGCCTAAGTGGGCCGGGTTGTTGGCGACTATTCCGACAGTTCGTCCGCCGATGCGCCCAAGTTTGGTGACGATATTTGGCGCCCACATGGGAAGAAGTTCGAGTTTTTCTCCATCTTCATCCAGCAGGGCATCAACCAGCGGAAGGACTTCATAAGTTCGCTTCTTTGCATCAGGAACAAGTGATCCGACATCAAGATCGGGAAGTGGAAGAGTAATTTCGCCCTGGTCTGCGAATAGTGAAGTGAGTGAGCGGATTTCTTCGAATGCCTCTTCTTCTGAATGTGCGATGACGTGGGCCACCCCGCTATTTTTACGATGCGCGTCCGGTCCACCGAGTTTGGCCATGTCGATGGTTTCGCCTGTGACACTTTTGACAACGTCCGGGCCCGTGACAAAAATTCTTCCATCCGGCGCCAAGACAACAACGTCGGTGAGTGCCGGTCCGTATGCGCCGCCACCTGCAGTCGGTCCGAGCACCAGAGAAAGTTGCGGAATTTTTCCACTTGCTGTGATCATTGATTGGAACACTTCGCCAAAAGCATTGAGCGAGAGAACCCCATCGCGCAAGCGAGCACCGCCGGAGTGCCAAATCCCAATCACAGGGATTCTTGCTGCCATTGCGGCGTTGTAGGCGGTGACGATGACGCGCGCACCTTCTGGGCCGAGGGCCCCACCTTGAATGGTGGCATCTGAAGCAAAAATAATTACGGGCTTGCCAGCGACGGTGGCGGTGGCTGCGAGCATTCCGGATTGATCATGCGGGGTAATCAGGGTGAGCGAATTGGGATCGGCCAAGCGCGCCATTCTTACTTCGGGATCGCGGGGATCCATTTCAGTAGGAAGCAAATGCCAACACCACGTTATGCCCACCAAAACCAAATGAATCATTGAGCGCAGCAATATCTCCCGAAGGAAGTGCGCGAGGTTTATCTCGGACTACGTTGATTGTTATTGCTGGGTCAAGGTTCTCAATGTTGATGGTTGGGGGAGCCATTCGCTCTTGGAGGGCTTTCACAATAAATACGGACTCAATTGCGCCGGCGCCGCCAAGTAGGTGACCCGTCATTGATTTAGTAGCTGACACTGCTACATGGTCGGCTTCCGCGCCCAGAGCCAGGCGGAGAGCGTTGGCTTCTGCAATATCCCCGACAGGGGTAGAAGTTGCATGGGCATTGAGATGGACGATGTCACGAGTCGTAAGTCCAGCATCGCGAAGTGCGAAGGCTATTGCTCGCTGTACGCCACTGCCATCTGGATCTGGGGCAGCAATGTGGTAGCCATCCGATGTAAGACCTTGCCCGGAAAGTTCTGCATAAATTTTTGCCCCGCGTGCTTTCGCATGCTCGAGCTCTTCGAGAATGAGCACTCCGCCACCTTCGCCGAGTACGAAACCATCTCGATCGAGATCGTAAGGTCGCGAAGCGCGCGCCGGATCATCGTTTCGAGTGGAGAGAGCTTTCATCGCCGCGAACCCTGCCATTGGCAGTGCGTGGACAGCAGCTTCAACTCCGCCGGCGGCAATGATGTCTGCGCGATTAGTGCGAATCATTTCCATGGCATACCCGACGGCTTCCGCGCCTGAGGCGCATGCACTAACTGGAGTGTGAACTCCAGCGCGTGCTTTTAGTTCGAGTCCGACGTTTGCGGCCGGCCCATTTGGCATGAGCATCGGAACGGTATGCGGACTTACGAAGCGTGCGCCTTTTCCTTTTAATATGTCATATTGATCAAGCATCGTGATGACACCGCCGATGCCGGAAGCAATGACTACACCGAGCCGCTCGAGATCTACAGCAGGGGCGCCAGCATCTTTCCATGCTTCCCGCGTAGCGATGAGGGCGAATTGCTCTGATCGGTCCAGTCGGCGCATTTCAACGCGATCCATGACCTCACTCGGTTCGACTGCGACCCGCGCGGCAATAGTGACTGGGAGCGTGCTGGCCCACTCTTCAGTCAGAGTGCGCACTCCACTCTGGCCGGCAAGGAGGGCCGACCAGGAAGTTGCGACATCTCCTCCGAGAGGAGTGGTTGCACCGAGTCCAGTGACTACTACGCGACGACGAGACATCCTGGGGATCTCCGAATCAAGAATTAAGCAGAGACTTTAACGATGAAGTTAACTGCATCGCCAACAGTTGCTAGATCAGAGACCTGATCATCTGGAATCTTCACTCCGAATCGCTCTTCTGCGGCAACCACGACTTCAACCATGCTCAATGAATCTACATCGAGATCATCAGTGAAGTTCTTGTCCATTTCGACGGAGGCGGCAGGAATTCCTGCAACTTCTTCGACGATCTCTTTGATTCCCGCGAGTACTTCTGCTTGTGACAGTGCCATTGTTTCTGTACCTATTTCTCTCTTAGTTGTCTCTCTTAGTTGTCTCTGACTTGCCCTGAGATTTGCTGGTGAAAGGTGCGGGAGGGAGTGTGACTACCTGACCCGCATAGACCAATCCTGCGCCATAACCGATGAGTAACGCCAATCCGCCATGCAAACTGGGCTGTTCTTCGAGTAAAGCCGACATTGCAAGCGGGATTGAGGCGGCCGAGGTGTTTCCGGCGGTCCGTATGTCCTTGGCTATTACAACATTCTCAGGGATACCTATCTCCCTTGCCATCGATTCAATAATGCGCACATTTGCCTGGTGCGGGATAAAAGCGTCCAGTTGATCCGGCGTCACGCCGGCCGCCTCAAGTATCTGCGTACCCACCTTGCTCATGGAGAACACTGCCCAACGAAAAACGGTCTGTCCTTGTTGGGTAAGCGTGGGCCCGAGCGCCGCTGAATCACCTTTTTTGATATCAGTCCATGAAGGCTCAAGCAATATTGCATCGCGGTTTTCAGCATCGGAACCCCAAACCATTGGTCCGATTCCAGGCTCCTCGGAAGGTCCGATAACAACCGCACCCGCCCCGTCGGCAAAAATAAATGCTGTGGCTCGATCATCGGGATTGGTGAAGTCGGAGAGTTTCTCCACGCCAACCACCAGAACATATTTGGATGTGCCCGAGCGGATAAGGTCACTGGCCATTCCAACGCCGTAACAGAACCCGGCACATGCTGCACTGATATCAAAGGCCGCCGCTGTCGGATTTCCAAGTCGCGCGATCAGTGCAGTTGCAGCGCTCGGTGCTTGGTAAGGAAAGGTAATCGTGGCCACAATGACTGTATCAATATCGGTCATTGGAATATTGGCCCGTTCTATTGCCTGTCGACAGGCGGCCTCTGCCATAAACAGAACGCTCTCGTGCTCGGCGCCAAATCGACGAGATTCAATTCCAGTGCGTTGGCGAATCCATTCATCGCTCGAATCGATGCGATCAACAATTTCCGAGTTGGGAACATTGATTGATGGTTGATAGCCGCCGACACTCAATATTCGACTGAAAGATCCTTTGCGGACATTGATCATTGCGTTCCAATCTCTCTCAACTGTTCACACTCTGTCGGGAAATTAAATCGCGTGCCGCATCTAGGTCTGCCGGACTTTTGAGTGCCAAAGTTTCAACCCCCGGTAGTGCTCGTTTGATAAGTCCGATAAGAGTTCCAGCGGGGGGAAGTTCGATTACCGCGGTGACGCCGAGCGCCTTCATGGCTTCCATGCAAAGATCCCAACGAACTGGGTTGGCGATTTGACGTACGATTCGATCTAGAACTTCCCGCCCACTTGTGACTTCGGCGCCTTCCTTGTTGGAAAGAATTACCACGCGTGGATCACTGACTGGAATTCCTGCTGCGAATCTTTGCAACTTTCCCACCGCAGGCTCCATCACCTCAGTGTGAAAGGCACCAGCGACAGCGAGTGGTCTCACTCTGGCACCCGCCGGCGGATTGGCCTCTAGTGCAGCCAGGGCTGCGAGTTTTCCGGCCGCAACAATCTGTCCAGCCCCGTTCTCATTTGCCCCCACTAGTCCAAGTGCGGTGAGCGCGGAAATAACTTCGTTTCGATCCCCGCCCAGCACTGCTGACATTCCAGTGGGTGTCTGGGCCGCGGCTACTGCCATGGCCGCTCCGCGTTCGCGTACCAATCGCATAGCGTCCAACTCGGAAATCACCCCGGCAATAGCGGCGGATGTTATTTCGCCGACCGAATGTCCGGCCGTGACTGAAAATTTAACGCCACCCAGAGCTTTCATTCCGAGAATTCCGGCACTCACAATAAGTGGTTGCGCGTTGGAAGTGTCGCGAATTTCGTCAGCGTCGGCTAGCGTGCCAAGATGCAGAAGATCAAGCCCGATCGTTTCTGAAAATTCCTCCAGCGTGGATTTGAGTTTGGCATCTTCGATCCAAGGGGAGAGAAACCCGGGGGTCTGAGATCCTTGCCCGGGGGCGACTATTGCAAGCACGGAGTAGATTTTAGAGGGGCAAGGGCCGTACTAACCAGTATATGAAATTTCTATGAAGAAAGAGTTCGTGAAACTAGCCACACTTGAGCGCAATGCGGTGCGACATTTACTTTTGCCGATGGCTTAGCAATAACGGGTTCATAAGTTGATGTCACCGCAGAGGCATCGAAAATGCATCTATAGGAATGTCCCCACTTTTCATTTGGAAGTGTAAATGCAGTCTCATGTCGTGATGAGTTGAGCATGACTACGAGAGCGCGATTTGAACTAGCTTCGATAAAAATCGTCAAACTTCTTTTTTCACCATCTTGCCAGTGCGTGTCCGTCATCTCGCGTCCGCCCAAGCTGAACCAGGCCACATCTTTTCGTTGTGTCCCGCGATCGAGTGCACCTGTAAAAAAATCAGAGGAGACATCCGCAAGATATGTTGATCGGATTCGTGACAATGTCGTCGTGGCTTCCAGCATGTCCTCCTCATCTTCATTGAGATTCCAATTTAGATTGACTCCGAAATCGTCAGCACCTTCCCAGGGTTGGGAGTATGCATTATTGGATCCATTCTGTGTGCGGCTTACTTCATCTCCCATTGCGAGCATCGGCACACCGGATGAGAGCATCAAAGTCGTGAGCATGGATTTTTTCAAACATCTTCTGGTCGCATTGATTTCTGAGTTATCTGTTGGGCCTTCGACTCCTACATTCCATGAGCGATTCCCAGCGCCGCCATCCCGATTGTCTTCACCATTGGGTTGGTTTCGCTTATGTTGGTAGGTCACCAAATCGTTGAGCGTAAAACCATCATGCGCCGTGACGAAATTGATAGAAGAAGTCGGGCCGCGGAAGTAGAAAATATCGCTGGAGCCACCAATGCGCGAGGCGATGTCTCCAACTCCTTCGCCGAACCCGCGTGCTAAATCTCCCAACCAGAATTGACGAACCGCATCGCGGTAATGGTCATTCCACTCGCGCCACGGATATGCGAAATCACCGAGGCTATATCGCGAAACATCCCACGGTTCGGCAATGAGCTTGAGATCTCGTAATGCTGGGTCGGCGCAAATTGCAGTAAAGAGAGAGGAATCAGATGCGGAATGATTTCGATAAAGCGCGGTTGCCAGATCAAACCGAAATCCATCTACCCCGATCACTTCGCTCCACCACCGCAGGGAATCCACGATGTGCCGGACCGAATGTGGCTGGCCGGCGTTGACGGTGTTTCCGCATCCGGTGACATCGATGTATTCCGAATCGGAAAGATGGCTGTACCAGGCTTTGTGATCGATTCCTCGGAAAGAGAGCGTGGGTCCGCCCAGGCCGCCTTCGCCGGTGTGGTTATAGACGACATCCAAAATCACCTCGATACCGGCATCGTGCAAGCGATCGACTGCCCACTGCAATTCGGATATCGGATCCTCGCCCGCTGCGTAGCCGCGGTGGGGCGCGCTAAATGAAATCGGGTTGTATCCCCAATAATTGCGCCGCCCGCGTGACCAGATGGCAGGTTCGGTTATGGAATGCTGAATCGGGAGAAGTTCGAGAGCGGTAACTCCAATCTTCTTGAGATGTGCAATCGTGCTGGCGTGGCCCAGTCCTCGGTATGTGCCTCGTTCGCTCTCGTCAATCTCTGGATTGGCAGCGCTGATTCCCTGGACGTGGGCTTCGTAGACGAGAGTCTTTGACCAGGCGGTGTTGAGACGGTCAATTTTTCGGGCCACATGGTGGGTCACTACCGAATAGGGGACTTTCCCAGCGCTGTCACGGTTATCTCGGACGGACAGATCGCCATCACCGAGACCATCCTTACTCAGATGCCCGTAGATCTCGGGTACGTACTGGATATCCCCATCCAGGAGATGGGTATAAGGGTCAAGGAGGAGTTTGGCCGAGTTGAATCGCAACCCTCGGTCAGGTTCCCAGGGGCCATACACCCGGTAGCCGTATCGCTGACCAGGTCGAACTCCGGCGAGATATCCATGCCAGACCGGTCCGGTCCGATGGGCTAGGGCAAAGCGGGTTTCGACCAGGCGCCCGTTGATTTCATTGAAAAGACAGAGCTCAACCGCATCGGCCGCTTCCGACCAGAGGGCAAAATTGGTGCCCTCATGCGTCGGAGTCGCCCCGAGGTATCTATGGTCCGCTGGTAGCACGGTTCTATCTTTGCCTGCAATGCGCTTATACGCGAACTCACAGGCCTTTACGCCTGCCGAAATTGTTTCCGCCTGTACCGCCAAGTAGCATCCGACCATGAAGATCGCTGTCTGCGTCAAGCAAGTTCCCGATTCTTGGGCGGAGAAGAAGATGCAGGACGGTCGGCTCGACCGGGTCAATGTGGATGCCGTTCTCAATGATCTGGACGAGTACGCAGTAGAGGAAGCGCTGCGCATTGCCGAAGCCAACGGCGGAAATGGCGAAGGCGCACCTAACTCTGTCACGGTGATTTCGATGGGTCCTGAGCGTGCCGTCGATGCTGCGCGCAAGGCACTTTCGATGGGAGCCGATGGCGCCCTCATCATTACCGACGATGCGCTGGCAGGTTCGGATGCGCTCGCGACATCCCGGGTGCTCGCTGCGGTGATTGCGCAAGGCGAGTTTGATTTAGTTCTATGCGGAACCGAGTCCACTGATGCGCGGATGAGCGTTATACCCGCGATGCTTGCCACGCGATTGGGCTGGGCGCAACTGACTTTTGCTGGGTCAGTCACGATTGATGCGTCCGCCAAGACAATCGCGATCGAACGCAATACGGAGTCCGGTGTCGAGAAGATGCGCGCTGCATTTCCCGCCGTGATAAGCGTTGTCGAAAAAATTAACGAGCCGCGCTACCCGTCATTCAAAGGGATTATGGCCGCGAAGAAGAAGCCGATGGAGATGCGCACGCTCGCGACTGTCGGTATCGAAGCCAGTCTCGTCGGAGCAGCCGGGGCTAAGAGTGTGGTTATCGACGCGACGCAACGACCGCCGCGTGCCGCGGGAATAAAAGTTGTCGATGATGGCAATGCTGGAAACGAACTTGTTAACTTCCTCGTCGAAAAGAAATTGATATGAGCGACATTTTTATCCTTGCAGAATTCACGGGCGAGAAGATCGCGAAAACGACTTTCGAACTCGCAACGGTTGGTGCTCGCGCGGGGTCTGTGACTGCAATTCTCTTGACGCCGGTGGGTCAAAGTTCTGCCATAGCCGCACTTCTCAATACCGGCCCGATTTCAAAAGTGTTGGTTGTCGAGAGCGATGACTTCGCAAAATTTGGCGTCCCTGCCGCGAGTGCAGCGATCAGCCAACTTCTTGCGCAGATGAAACCAACCGCACTCCTTATTGCTTCCAGCGCATTTGGCAAAGAGGTAGCCGGCTCGGTGGCCGTGAGCGCTGATGCAGGATTGATCACTGATGCGGTTGACGTTGCAGCAGATCTCAGCGCGACGCAAGTAATTTTCGGTGGTTCAATGACAGTTCACTCGCGAGTCTCCACCGATCTTTCCATCATCACAGTCCGTCCTAATGCAGTCACACCAGAGATGTCCTCAAGTGCACCAGAAATCGTCAACGCAACGGTTGAAATACCAGCCTCTGCCAAACTCGCCGAAGTTCTTTCCTTGGAGCCACTCGTTTCTGGCGGACGTCCCGAACTGACGGAAGCCCAAATTATTGTTTCTGGTGGTCGCGGTACCAATGGTGATTTCTCTCCAGTGGAGACATTTGCAGATGCACTTGGTGCTGCCGTCGGCGCATCGCGCGCCGCAACTGATGCGGGATGGTATCCGCACTCCCATCAAGTGGGGCAGACAGGTAAGACCGTCAGTCCGCAGCTCTACGTTGCATGCGGAATTTCCGGCGCGATACAGCATCGGGCGGGCATGCAGACCAGCAAGACAATTGTGGTGATAAATAAGGATCCCGACGCTCCCATCTTTGAGTTGGCTGATTTCGGCGTAGTGGGGGATCTCTTTGCGGTCCTGCCTCAAGCCAGCGAAGGCGTGCGCGCCCGCAAGTCCTAGACTTGCCTTATGCCTATTTACCTCGATCATGCTGCAACCACGCCGATGGTGGAGGTTGCGATCGAGACAATGACTTCGCAGATGCAGAAGTTGGGCAACCCATCCAGTCTGCACACGCATGGTCGCGCCATCCGGAAGGAAATCGAAGAAGCGCGCGAAGTGATTGCTTCGGCAGTCGGATCGCTCCCGAGTGAAATCGTCTTCACCGCCTCCGGCACTGAGGCAAATAACACCGCGCTAAAGGGACTTTTTTGGGCGGGCCAGCAGATCGGCCGCAACATTATTGTCATATCAGCGATTGAGCATCACGCAATTCTTGATCCAGCGCAGTGGCTGGTCGAGCACGAAGGCGCCGAGCTGATCACAATTGGCGTGGATGCCAATGGCGTTCTCAATATGGGCGAACTCGCCAATCTTATTTCCCAGCGGAGCGATGAGATCGCCGTGATTTCGGTGATGGCTTCAAATAATGAAACCGGAGTGATCCAGCCAATTTCTGACATTGTCGAGTTGGCCAAGGTCCATTCGATTCCGGTGCACTCTGATGCGGTGCAGAGTTTTGGGAAAGTGCCGCTTTCTTTCAGCGAACTCGGGCTCACTGCAATGACGATCAGCGCACATAAAATCGGTGGACCATTTGGCATCGGCGTCCTTGTGTTGCGTAGGGCAGTGGATATTCCGGCCCTCCTTCACGGCGGGGGACAGGAACGCGAACTGCGCAGCGGAACCCTCAATGCCCCTTCGATTCTGGCATTTGCTGCGGCGGTGACGGAATCAGTAGAAACTTTTGAAGTTCGCAATTTCCGAGTAGCGCAAATTCGAGATGACTTTGCGCAGCGGATCGGGGAGGTCATTCCCGATGCCTACGTCAATGGAATTGAAGCCGCGCGCATTCCCGGAATTATCAACGTCACCTTTCCCGGTACGGAAAGCGATACTTTGCTGTTGCTGTTGGATGCCGAAGGAATCTCGTGCTCCACGGGATCGGCATGCAGTGCTGGAGTTCATCGACCCAGCCATGTTTTGTTAGCAATGCGGCACAGCGAAAAGAGTGCGATGTCGACTCTGCGGTTTTCACTCGGTGCGACGACGACCTTTGAAGAGATTGAGGAAACCCTCCGCGTTCTTCCATCTGTGATTGAACGCGGACGAATGGCTAATCTTCGATGAAACTTATTGCGGCGATGAGCGGCGGTGTCGACTCAGCGGTGGCTGCTGCCCGTGCAGTTGAGGCGGGTCACGATGTCATCGGCGTCCACCTTGCGCTCGCATCCAATCCGCAGAAGTACCGCTCTGGCGCGCGCGGGTGTTGCACTATCGAGGATTCGCATGATGCCAGACGCGCTGCCGATGTGATCGGTATTCCTTTCTATATCTGGGACATGGCACAAGAGTTTCACGAGGAAGTCGTAGAGAACTTCCTGGCCGAATACTCCGCGGGGCGTACCCCCAACCCGTGTCTGCGGTGCAACGAGAAGATCAAATTCGCCGCTGTTCTAGATCGGGCACGTGCCATGAAATTCGACGGAGTTGTCACCGGTCATTACGCGATCACTCGACAGGGACCGACGGGCAAGACACTGCATCGTGCAATCGATGAAACTAAAGATCAGTCTTACGTGCTCTCGGTACTTACCGTCGATCAGATTCAAGGTGCGATTTTCCCACTGGGTGATACCCGAAAAACAGATATCCGTAAGGAAGCAGAAGCGCGCGGACTCTTCGTGGCCAACAAACCTGACAGTCACGACATCTGTTTTGTTCCAACCGGGGATAACGCGGGCTGGTTGCGCGATCGATTGGGCAGCGAGATCGGGCCGATCGTGGATCAAGCGGGACACCAAATCGGTCAGCACAAAGGTGCTTACACATACACAATCGGGCAACGGCGCGGCTTGGGGCTCTCTGTGCCGACCATCGATGGGTCGCCCCGTTTCGTTCTCAAAGTCGAACCTGAGACAAATACCGTTGTCGTAGGTTCACGAGAGGATTTAGCGGTGTCAACAATGGTGGGCGAGAACCCTGTCTGGTGCGGACCTTCTGTCGACGCGATTCCGCAACGTGGATTCGTGCAGATCCGTGCGCACGGTCAGCCGCTTGCCTGCACCTATTACTTCGACGGCGAATTGCTGACTGCCCAACTCGATGAGCCGATTTTCGGCTTAGCCACCGGCCAAGCGATGGCAATCTACGACGGGGATCGCGTGGTGGGTTCGGCGACTATATGCGAGACGCAACCGTGAGTGCGCAAGTACGTCGCAGAATTGCAGAATTAAGCGAGCAGATTCGGGATCACCAATTTCGTTATTACGTGATGGATTCTCCGGTCATCACAGATGCAGAATTTGATTCCCTTCTGAAGGAACTTTCCGATTTGGAATCGAAACATCCCGAACTGCGCGAAGCAGATTCTCCGACGCAGAATATAGGCGGAGGATTTGCGACTCATTTTGAGCAGCACAACCACCGCGAGAAGATGATGAGTCTGGACAACGTCTTTGATATGGACGAACTCAACGCGTGGTTCGATAGGGCGGAGAAGAGCGGGGCGATTTCGCAATGGCTCTGCGAACTCAAAGTAGACGGTCTCGCAATCAATCTCCTCTATGAAGACGGTCTGCTTACTCGCGCACTCACCCGGGGCAATGGTGTCACCGGTGAGGATGTGACACTCAACGTAAAAACTATCCGTAATCTTCCGCACAAGTTGGTCGGTGAGAATCTTCCCGCATTGATAGAGGTGCGCGGTGAAGTTTTCTTTCCACTAGCCGCATTTGCCGAACTCAATGCTGCGTTGGAGGAATCCGGCAAGGCACTATTCGCCAATCCGAGAAATGCCGCAGCGGGCTCCCTTCGCCAGAAAGACCCGCGGGTCACCGCCGAACGCCCGCTCAGCGTCGTGGTTCATGGGGTTGGTGCGTGCGAGGGTCACCAATTCGCTTCCCAGAGTGAGGCATACGAAACCCTCAAGGCATGGGGATTGCCGACGAGTGATCGCTACAAAGTCTTTTCGAAGCAGTCAGAAGTAATCAAGTACATCGACAATTTCCAGACACATCGCCACGATCTTGAGCATGAGATCGACGGGGTAGTTATTAAAGTCAACCTCTTCGCACAACAAGAGAATCTCGGTGTCACTTCCCGCGCACCGAAGTGGGCCATCGCTTACAAATATCCACCAGAGGAAGTGGTGACCAAACTTCTTGATATAAAAGTCAGCGTTGGCCGGACTGGGCGGGTCACTCCTTACGCTTTCATGGAGCCGGTCAAAGTTGCCGGATCCACCGTCACAAATGCGACATTGCACAATGCGCAAGAAGTCGCGCGCAAAGCAATCTTGATTGGCGACACCGTCGTTATTCGGAAAGCGGGCGACGTCATCCCGGAAGTCCTCGGACCCGTGATTGAGCGACGCACTGGCACCGAGAAGCCCTTTGTTATGCCGACCAACTGTCCTGAGTGTGGGTCCAAACTCCGAGCGATCTCGGAGGGCGACATTGATATTCGCTGTCCCAATACTCAGTTCTGTCCGGCACAATTGCGCGAGCGGATTTTTTACATTGGTTCGCGTTCTGCACTGGATATTGATGTGCTGGGATATGAAGCGGCACAAGCCCTTCTGACCGATCAAATTATTGAAGACGAGTCCGATCTCTTTGCACTCACGGCGCAGCGATTGTCACAGTCGGCTTTCTTTCGAAAAAAAGATGGAACACCCGGCGCGAACGTTGAGAAACTTCTGGCCGCCCTGCAGGAAGCAAAGAGTCGTCCACTCTGGCGAGTGGTTGTCGCGCTCTCCATCCGCCATGTCGGTCCGACCGCTGCCCAAGCTCTCGCCACTTTTTTTGGGAGCATGGCTGCAATTTCACAAGCGAGCGCGGAGCAATTAGCCAATGTTGAGGGGGTCGGTCCCACGATTGCCGAGGCAGTCGTCGAATGGTTCGATCAAGATTGGCACCGCGCGATCGTTTCCGAATGGGCCGATGCCGGCGTGCGGATGGTCAACGAGAGTGCGACAGTATTGCCGCAGACTTTGGCCGGTCTTACCTTCGTTGTCACCGGAGGATTGGAATCATTCAATCGAGATGAAATTTCAGAGGTGATCGCCGCTCACGGTGGAAAGGCGGCAAGTTCAGTATCTGGAAAGACCAGCTTTGTGCTGGTCGGCGCTGACCCTGGCTCAAAATTGGCAAAGGCGCAGGAATTGGGCGTGCCGATTATTGACGAGGCGACTTTCAAGAAGATGCTGGTGGGCGATCGGTGAGGGGCTCAGGTAGGATCGGGCCATGATTTCACTAGCCAGCGAGGTGGCAGAAGTGGCACGAGTGCTGCCTGCAGATCCAATGTTCTTCGGTCTGTTCACGTTTGGTCTTCTCTCCGCCCTACTTTATTTAGTCCTCCGACTAGACCGGGATTAATTGTCCAACCGCGTTCGCATAGGCCTCTATGGCGGGACATTCGATCCAATCCATAACGGCCATCTTCACGTAATACGGCAACTCTTCTCACTCAATATCGTCGATGAATTGGTACTGGTCCCCGCGGGGGAACCATGGCTGCGCACGCGAGCACCTTTTGCCTTAGGGGATGACCGGCTGGCGATGGCAAAGTTGGCGATTAAGGAACTTCCTGAAAATATTCAACCCCGCGTCACGGTGAGCGATGTAGAGGTAAGTCGATCAGGTCCTACCTACACGATCGACACGGTGCAGGAGTTGCAAGCACGTCGACCTGAAGCGAAATGGCTTCTGATCGTTGGCACGGATGCGTACGAGAGCATCGAGCAGTGGCACAGAAGCGCAGAGCTCCAAGCGCTTATTGAGATTCTGGTCGTTGCCCGCGAGGGCAAAGGTCTAGATATACAGGCGTTGCCGATCTCGGCTTCGCAGGTTCGTGCGCAGATTCAAACGAATCCAGCAGAAGTAAGAGATATTCCAGAGTCAGTTTGGACCTACATCAAAGAAAGACACCTTTATGCCCGCAAGTAAAGAAGTAATTGCAAGTACCGAGATTGCAGCCCATGCAATTTTGGAGAAACTCGGTAGTGATCTTGTCGCCATCGACCTGTCGGATCAGTTAGTTCTCTGTGAGGTTTTCTTGATCGCCACCGGCCAGAACATTCCTCAAGTTGAGTCGATCGCCGATGAGGTCGAGCGGAAAATGACAGAGGCAGGACAGAAGCCAGTTCGCCGTGAGAATGGTGCTGAGTGGATCCTGATCGACTACAGCGATCTAGTCGTCCACATCCAGAGCCAAGAACTTCGCAACTACTACATGCTCGATCGTCTTTGGAATGACTGCCCGAAGATCGACCTGGAAGCAGTAAAGCGGGCGCATAGCCATGCCTAACGGAAATCGCGTTGTTCTCTGGCGACATGGCCAAACAGATTGGAATATCAAGAATAGATTTCAGGGCCACTCCGACATTCCTTTGAATGAGGTCGGCAAGTACCAAGCGCAACATGCCGCCCGACTGTTGGCAGATATGCAGCCGACGAAAATTATTTCAAGTGATCTGCAGAGAGCGCATGTAACGGCGCAAGCCCTGGCTGATCTCATCAAACTGCCAGTTGGAATCGATACTGATCTTCGCGAAACCAATGGTGGAAAATGGGAAGGTAAGACAGGACTGGAGAATCGAGCTGAGGATTTTGCCAACTTCGTAAGATGGATTGATGGCGATGACAGTCCTGCCGGTGAAACGGGGGAGCGTCGCACCGCGGTTGCAATTCGTGCCGTTGGTGCAATCGAACGAGCATTGGCCGGAGGTGGCGATCAGCAAGTTCTGATCGTGGCTACTCATGGTGGAACTGCTCGGTGCGTACTCGGACATTTGCTCGGCCTGCCACATTCTCACTGGGGTGTCATCGGCGGTCTTTCCAATGCGGCCTGGTCCATTCTGCAGATGAGTCCCAAAGGTTGGCATCTCGTCGAGCACAATTCAGGTTCGATTCCCGAACCCGTCTATGGCGAAGAGAGTGGCGCGGAGCCCAACGGGGAAAAGTAAGCGATTCCATTCAGAGGGTAATCGTGGGGTAAGGTCTGCTTTCGGATTAAAAGTTTTACCCAGTAATTGGGGCTGTGGCGCAGCTGGTAGCGCACCTGCATGGCATGCAGGGGGTCAGGGGTTCAAATCCCCTCAGCTCCACCAAGGTAGTTTGATCGGTAAGGCTCTTTTTGGATTTTGGCGACATTGGAGCGGGATGCGCACAGGCTAGGGGCGCGGTGATCGATGTGAGATGTGAGATGTGAACTTGATTAACGTAACCAAGTCCGGGTCAGGCAACGCCATCTTCTTTTAAGGCATCTTTATGGGTGATAAAGATTGAGTCAACGAGGCGGGTGGCACTCGAAGTAACTCGAGCCAGTACTGCAAGTTGCTCTGAGGACGCAAGAATCGACGTCGGAGATGGATAGTTAATTAAATGATCAACTTCTCCCCATACCTCCTCCATTAAAGTTCGAACTTGGATCTCGCATGTGGTTGGCTGTTGGGAGTCCGACCCCACGACGTAATGAACGCTTGTATAAAGTGTTGGACTTTCTTCAGTGTCAATTCCAATGGAATGAAAATATTTCCTACTCTCATCATCCCAAGTACGCGCAAACGGACCTTCCAGAAGATCGATTCTGAATTCTTTGAACACGCTGCGTAGCGCCAAGTCGATGTCCTTAATTTGACGTGTATATAGATGCAGGATTCTAATTCCCGAAAGGTCATTGATCTTCGTTAGGAGATTATCAGGGGTAACGTCAAACGATACACCAGTGCTCTTGGCTTTGATAATTTTCCTTTGGAGTTTATCCCGTAGATGTTCTGGATCTTTTATTCGCTGCTTAATGGAATGGATATGTGGCGACAGATTCTGCGAGCGTTGGAGTGCATTAACAACCTGATTGAGGAACTGCTCAACCAAATGTTCATTCGAAGCATACGCCGCTAGAATTGCTTCTACTTTCTTTTCTTCCCGCTTCGTGATTTTCCTTGTCATTTCTTTCTCTCAAGCGAGGATGTCAACGCTATTATGGATTTCGCTATTGCGCTCAAATCTTTGTGGGCATTCCCTCTTTGCTCTGCAGAGCCCGCACTTCCTCGCCAAATCGGTTCGCCTGCCTTTTGTGATGCGGGTATTAAGACGCCGTAATCTCTAAGTTCGCCGAGTTTAAAAGATTTTCCCTTGGACAAGGACAAACTCGGATCAAGATCCCGCAAAAGCACCACGATTTGACCGTAAATCTCCTTATCAATCTTCGAAAGAAAACTCGATTGATTAGCCGAGATATTTCCGCCATACACTCGAAATCTTTGCGGAATGTAGCCAAGAAAAGACGGTTTCCCATTTAGTAACGAGGTCCCAGAAGGTGCTAGGGCCGCGATAGTTTCCCAACTTTTTATCCAGTCGACCAACGTTCGTCCGAGAGTCTTTAGGGCCCTGAGCGAAAAGAGATCGCATGCCATTGGTATTACGAAGAAATCACAGTCAAGCAAGATGGCTCGGCTGAGCGGTCCGATGTTTGGCCCAGAGTCATAGATGATGTAATCAAATCCATACTCCCGATTGAGTTCAGTGACTAGATCACTAATAGCGGTAGTTCCTCTAAAACCTCGAAGTTTTCTCTGAAGGCATTCCGCCCAGAAGTCGTTCAAATCTACTTCAAATTGGGAAAGCCGAATGTCCCCAGGGACCAAGTAGAGGCCGGATATGGGAAGTTCGACGGGTTCAATGAGATTGATTCCACCCAGGGCTTCTGAAATCGGTTTGACTGCCGTCCAAATGGTTCGGCCTTCTTCTTCTTCCGAATTATCCAAGTAGTAGTCGACGACGTCCTGAGGAAGCAGAAGTGAGGTTAGGTTGCACTGGGGATCGGCGTCCACGAGAAGAACCCGATGTCCGAGTTCTGCTAATGCTGCACCAATGTTCATCGTAAGGGTGGTCTTGCCAACTCCACCTTTGTGATTAAAAATTGAAAGTCGATACGGAACCTTCCGTGAACTGGCTTTAGCTCTCTTGGTTGCCATCCGACTCAAGATAACTTCGCTTTAAGCGTGACCCGCGATTTCGACACTGCCTTCTTCTGCTTGCGACGAGGTCGTGACGCCGCAAGTACGCTTCGAGCTGCTTCTCGATCTGGTAATGCATTTACAAAGCGTTCGCCGACGGCGCTGAGTTGTCGTTGGCCCTTGTTAAGGGAAATTAAGTAGCCAGCCTTAATGGCGTTGTTAGCGCTAACGGTCGCATTAGAGAATCTGGGTTGCGCTGCCTCGGTGTTCAATTTACTAAGGTCTATTGTTTTGAAATGTGGAGTATCTCTGTAGTGAGTCAGATAGAAGGCCAGAGAGGCAATGCGCTCTACATCACTATTTGGTTGCTTCTGATACATGAATTCTTTTGGTGACATCGAGTTATCGGCCGAGAACGAGGGGTAAGGTTCAGCGTTACCGAAATGTTCATTCAAATTTGATGTGCGACGAACTTGCGGCGTGTTTCCGCTAGGAATTTCTAGGAAAGTGGCAGCTGCACTGAAGATTCGACTTCGTGCCTCCGGATCTTGATCCTCGAGGGCCTTAATAATGCTCTGCAAAGCAAGCAGTTCTTTTGAGGAGGTGTCTGGTGTTTCCATCTTTATGAGGACCTCTCGCTAGGTGGTCCTCGCAGTATATGCGTTTACCATATTAGATGGTAGAGATTTAGTCGCATTTACCATTAGCGGACTTGTCCAGACCTTGGCTTCGCCGAGCAAGGGGAATTCCCTTTGAGAGTGTTGCTAGTTGCGAGTGGGTGTCTCTGGAAAGAACTTTTGAAATCGGGATTTGCGCTTCCGCACCGACTCCATTTTGAGGGTCTAATGCCCTTGCACCTACTCCAAAACATGCTGTAGCACTTGGACACTTGGTTGGGCATGCGAACAGGAGAGCCAATGCCGAACTACCTCTTGGACAAGCCGGCTAAGCCCATCCATTTGGTGGCCGGATCTGCACCCCATGGGTCCTGAATTCTTTGCGAACTGATCCGACAATGCAACCGAACCCTTCGGCCACCCGAGGTAAAGACATACCCTCACGGTAGAGCGCCGCCGCTACTTCAAGGTTGTCACTCGACAGCCCTTGATGGCGCATCCGAACCCCTGCCTCCTTAAGTAGTTTCAAGACGCTGCCTTTGCCAAGGCGATATATCTTGATTAATTTCGTGGAGGGAGTTCCCGATTCGTAGTCGGCAATCAATTGGGCCACCGTCTCTGGGTTCACTTTACGGTCGAGTCGATGGGGTAGATTCTGAGGAGCCGATCGGCGAGCGATCGGATTAGCCGGAACAGGGGTGGGGATGAGCAGTTTCGTTTGTTTCGAGTAGCGATTCATTACGTCCACCAAATTTTGCGATTGGGGCGAGTGATTTAGCCCTTAACCACAATCATCGGCTTAAGTCGGGCAACCCTCGTGGCAATTCCGGCAAACTCAATGACATTCACGACCTCGTCCACATCTTTGTAGGCATAAGGCGCTTCCTCAGATAGATCACGTATGGCTGCTGATGCGATGATGATTCCTTGGTCAGCGAGTTCCTTCTGCAGATCTCTTCCCAATTGTTTGGCTTTGGCAGCATGGCGGGACATCACTCGCCCGGCACCATGGCAGGCAGAACCAAACGTTTTCTCCATTGCGTTGGCAGCACCGATTAACACGTATGAAGCAGTGCCCATACTGCCGGGGATAATCACCGGCTGGCCGATTGGTTGGAATTCCATCGGAAGCTCGGCGAAGCCTTTTCCGAACGCCCGGGTAGCACCCTTGCGGTGCACGATAACTTTCATGAGATTGCCATTGACCCGATGGTCTTCTACTTTGGCGATGTTATGGGCGACGTCGTAAAGCAAAGACAGATTGCCTTCGCCAAAGGTCCGATTCCAGGCTTCACGTACGCGATAGGTAATCATCTGCCGATTTGCCCAGGCGAAGTTGGCTGCGGCCGACATGGCGGCGAAATACCGCTGGCCGTCTTGAGAAGAAAACGGTAGGCAGGCTAGTTCTCGGTCGGGCAATGTGATTGCGAATTCAGGTAACTCTTCCAACATGATTTTTATGTAATCCGTTGCCACCTGATGACCCAAGCCACGAGATCCGGTATGAATCAATACGGTTACTTGATCTTTTTTCAATCCGAATACTTGGGCTGCCTTTTCGTCAAAAATCTTCTCCACGTATCCGACTTCGACAAAATGGTTGCCGGAGCCCAAGGTCCCCAATTGACCGCAACCTCGCTTCTTGGCAAAATCAGAAACGACTGAGGGATCGGCGCTGTCTAGTCTGCCGCGCGATTCAATGTGAGCAATATCGGCTTCTGTGGCGTAACCGTTGCCTAACGCCCAATTGGCACCTTGCATAAGTATGTTATCGAGTTCGGCAATGGTCAAGGTCTTTTTGGCACCTTGTCCAGTTCCTGATGGAATGGAGTGAGACAGATCAAGGGCTAACTTCTTCTTGAATGGCTCAATTTGAGTTCTCGATAAATCAGCTTTAAGCAATCTCACGCCACAATTAATGTCATACCCAATTCCGCCCGGCGAAATAGCGCCATCGGGCCACAGAGTCGCGGCTACACCTCCGATAGGAAAGCCGTATCCCTCATGAATATCAGGCATGGCAAGTGCAACACCAACAATCCCAGGTAGTGTGGCAATATTAACGAGTTGCTCGAGAGAGCGGTCACCAAGAATTTCGTTAAGCATTGACTTACTTGCAAAGAACCTGGCCGGAACTCTCATATCACTGCGGTAGGAGATCGGGATCTCCCATTCGACCGGACTAATTTGCGTCACGTTGTTTTCGGTGATCATGTATTCAAACACCAATCAAAATCGACTATGTAAGCCAACCAAAGCAGGAACGTCTACTCGTAAGTATGCACCTTCACCAGCAGGCCAAGCAGATGTAGGCTCTCATTCTTTGGAGGTGCCTAAGGATGAGCGCAAAGGCCAACGTGAAGAATCCCAGAGTAGACACCTTCTTGAGTAAGACCAGCCAGTGGCAGGATGAATTCGAGATATTGAGAATGATCGCCCTTGACACTCAGTTGACGGAGGAATTGAAGTGGGGCAAACCTTGCTACACGTATGAAGGAAGCAACGTAGTCTTAATACATGGGTTCAAGGAATACTGCGCACTTCTCTTTCTCAAAGGTGCTCTCTTGAAAGATGCCAAGGGCATACTCATTACACAGACAGAGAATGTGCAGGCCGCGCGCCAGATTCGGTTCACCAATGTGCGAGAGATAGTGAAGATGAGGCCCATCTTGAAGGCCTATATTCGCGAAGCCATTGAAGTCGAAAAGGCCGGATTGAAAGTTTATTTTAAGAAGACGTCAGAATTTGGCATTCCTGAAGAATTCCAAATCAAATTGGATAAGAGTCCTGCTCTGAAAACTGCCTTTTACGCATTGACTCCAGGACGACAAAGAGCATACATTCTCTATTTTTCAGCACCGAAACAATCTAAAACTCGAGAGTCGAGAATTGAAAAGTCCAGGAAGCAAATTCTCAACGGCAAGGGATTAAATGACTAGTAATTCGACTTCACTGTGACACTTTTCGAAGCGGCGATGCTTTTTTTGGCAGGCACAGCGGCAGGCACGATTAACACGGTGGTTGGATCAGGCTCTCTCATTACATTTCCTGCCTTGCTCGCATTCGGATACTCACCACTGACTGCGAATATGACCAACAACCTCGGGGTGCTGCCCGGTGCGATCACCGGTGCCTTTGCCTATCGCAGCGAACTAAAAACTCAGTGGTCGCGCGTGCGTCAACTTGTTTCGCTCTCTTTGGTAGGCGGTCTCGTTGGAGCTCTTCTTCTGTTGCGTCTTCCGGCAGCCGCCTTCGATCAGATCGTGCCGGTCTTAGTCCTTCTGGCAATCATCCTCGTCATCCTTCAGCCGTGGCTCAAGCAGCGAGTGGCGAAGCGCGAGGCCAGACCAAGTCGCAATGCCGTCATCCGTGACGGCGGTATTTTCCTGACCGGCGTTTACGGCGGTTATTTCGGGGCCGCCCAGGGCATCCTCCTCATGTCGATCCTGGGCGCGGTCATTGACGAATCGATTCAAAAACTCAACTCGATCAAAATGATGCTGGGGTTGTCTGCGAATACAGCAGCCGCAATAGTGTTCATTTTCCGTGGCGGAATCGATTGGACTGCCGCAGGCTTCATCGCGGTCGGCGCGCTGATCGGCGGCTATCTCGGCGCCAGCATTGGACGTCGCCTACCAGAACCTGTCTATCGTGCGGTGATAGTCATCGTTGGACTCATTGCTTTTGCAAAGTTAGTAACTTCATAAACTATCCGACCTCCAAAAAGAGCTCTCTTGTACACTTCAAAAATGGTGAATTTCGCGTGCTGATCAAGAAGCTCGATAACTATTTTGATGCAGTCTTGCGCGATGATGCCGACCCCCTTCAAGTAGGAGCCTTCACTCTTTTTGTCAGTGACGCTCCGTACGGCTATTACGCCCGCCCCTCGCTCTCACACCCCGGTCCGATGGATGCTGCTGATCTAGTTGCTCTGGAATCAGCATGCAAGGAACGCGATATCGATGTAGCAATCGAGTGGGTGCACGAAGTACACCCTGGACTTGGTGCACTTGCACAGGCGTACGGTTTAAATGTGAACTTCTTTCCGTTATTAGTTGCGCAGACTAAAGAAGTGCTAACTCCGAATATCGAAGGTGCCACGATACGTATCCTTACCGCGGATGAACCGGCACTTGCACAAGGCTTAGCGGTTGCCAATCTCTCATTTGGTGTCGGAGGAACAGAGATCGGCTCAATCGGACCCGTTGAACGCGATAAGGCGGCAGGTGAATTAACCGAAGAATGGATGGGATATTTTCGCGAGCGCATTAGGAGCGGCTTAACGGTCATGGCGGTTGCAGAGAGTTCCGATGGTCTCTTGGCCGTTGCAAGTTGTAAGCCAGTAGGCGAGTTCGCCGAAATCGTAGGTGTTGCGACTTTGCCCAGTGCACGCAGACGCGGATTGGGCGCAGCAGTCACAGCATTCCTTGCATCGTATGTCTTTGGGCAGGGGGTCGAAACGGTTCTGCTCGCCGCAGAAGACGACAATGTCGCGCGGATATATAGGCAAATTGGGTTTCATCGAGTTGGCACGGCTGGAGCCGTAGAGAAACCAAAAAGCTAAACGCAAATCAGCCGCCTCTTTTCTACGCTCAATCCGCACATCCGTGCTCGGGCAATTCTCAGGTAGTTGAAATTTCAATAAATATTCCAATTTCGGGAATAATTGAATCTTCAATCATGTTAGACTTCATAAGTAGTTGAAATTTCAACTAAGTAACGGGAAATGCCCGCACTTTATGAAGGAGCTCAATCCATGCCTACTCAAACAGCCCAGTCCCTCACCGGCACCTACTCAATCGACGCATCCCACAGCCAGATCGGCTTCACAGCCCGCCACGCCATGGTCACCAAGGTTCGTGGCGCATTCAACGAATTCGAAGGCAGCGGATACTTTGATGCCGAGAATCCAGCCAATTCGCACCTCAAAGTCACGATTAAGGCCGCTAGCATCGATACCCGCAGCGCCGATCGCGATGCTCACTTGAAGGGCAACGATTTCTTTGCAATGGATGAATTTCCAGAGATCGCATTCGTCTCAACTGCCTTCGAAAAGGCCAGCGGTGACAACTACCAGCTCACGGGCGATCTCACCATCAAAGGCATCACCAAGTCAGTCACTGTTGACTTCGAATTTACCGGCACTGCTGTAGACCCATGGGGGAACACTCGAATCGGTTTTGAAGGAAAGACCACCATCAACCGCAAGGACTGGGGAGTCAACTGGAACGCCGCTCTTGAAGCAGGCGGAGTCCTCGTCAGCGAGAAGGTCAACCTCGAGTTCGAAATCTCAGCAGTTCGTAGCACGGAAGCTGCTTAATTGGCAGGTTAAACATCCAAGAATTGTGGGGTCCGAGCATTTCTCGGGCCCCACAACTTTTTGGGGGATGAGCCAGGAGTACGGGTGTTTTCAGACCTGCCAGCCAATAGAACAAATGGTGCTGGTGCTTCTGTCGATCCGTTCAGGTACCCAAGTGACTAGTATTGTAGTCAAGTGACTAGTATTGTAGTCGTAAGGCATGGAGGTACTTATGGATCTGACTTTTCCAGCGCACGCCGTGGTCTCGACGCTTGATGCCGAGGTCTTACTGACGCTGGCTGGGACTACTTTGCCGATGACCGGAAACCAAGTACGTCGCATAACTGGAAAGGGCAGCCTTCGTGGAGTCCAGTTGGTGCTGCAGCGCCTTGAGCGACATGGACTCATCGATGTATTGGAAGCGGGTAGCTCCAATCTCTACTCGCTTAACCGTGACCACGTTGCGACGCCCGCCGTTTTAGCACTAGTCGACCTGCGGGGCCAACTGTTCAAGCGAATAAGCGATGAGATGAATAAGTGGTCCATCCAGCCAATTGCGGCGGCCGTCTTCGGCTCGGCAGCCCGTGGTGATGGCGGATTGGAGTCCGATATCGACTTATTTATTGTCCGCCCGCCGGAAGTTCCGGACGATAACCCGCAATGGGAGGATCAAATTGCGGCACTAAGTACTTTAGTTCGTCGCTGGTCAGGCAATGCTGCCAGTGCCATTCAAGCCACTCCTGCACAAGTGTCAGAAATGCTCTCTCGGAATGAGCCAATTGTTGAATCCTTGCGACGTGATGCAATATCACTACTCGGACCGAAAATTTTGGTCGCCGTCGAAAGGGCAAAGTGAATTCTAGATTGGATGTGCGCACGGCTAAATGTGATCGTAGCGATGCGCAAACAGTTGGACCGACTTCTTGCTATCAAAGACACCGCTCACTATGGAGTCATTCATGTTTCTAGCCCCGAACTAAAGTCTTCCCTTCGAAACGCCCAAGCGCTGGTCAAATTCGCGGAGGCCCGCCTTCGCAGATAGTTGCCGCAGGGTTTCCCTGTAACCTATGCACATGTCGACCGAGAACACGCGTGATTTCGTCCACGAGGGGTACGACGTTGCCTACGTCCAGGAGAAGTGGCTGCCCGTCTGGGACGAGCTAGCCCCCTTCCGTTCCGGTCGCCCGGGCGACAATCGTCCCAAGAAGTATGTCCTGGACATGTTCCCGTACCCATCGGGGGATCTTCACATGGGCCATGCCGAGGCATATGCCCTAGGCGATGTGATTGCCCGTTATTGGGTTCAGAAAGGTTTCAATGTTTTGCACCCCATGGGGTGGGATGCCTTTGGATTGCCGGCTGAGAATGCTGCGATCAAGCGGGGTATTGATCCTGCGATTTGGACCTACGAGAACATTGCGGTGCAGAAGGCATCGATGCGGCGGTATGCATGTTCATTCGATTGGGATCGAACGTTCAATACCTGCGACCCGGAGTTTTATCGCTGGAATCAGTGGCTCTTTATCCAGTTGTTCGAACGTGGTCTTGCATATCGCAAAGCGTCCAACGTCAATTGGTGTCCATCGTGTCAGACCGTTCTTGCCAACGAGCAGGTTGTGGCAGGCCTGTGCGAGCGGTGCGATACACCAGTAACCAAGAAGAAATTGACCCAGTGGTATTTCAAGATCACTGATTACGCAGACCGTTTGCTGGATGACATGTCGCAACTCGAGGGCAATTGGCCCGACAAAGTTCTGACGATGCAGCGCAATTGGATCGGACGATCTACGGGTGCGAATGTGACTTTCGTAATCGAGGGACGGACCGATCCGGTAACTATTTATACGACTCGTCCGGATACTTTGTACGGGGCGACATTCTTCGTTGTCGCTGCTGATAGCGACCTAGCTGCTGAGTTGGCAGTAGGAACTTCGGTCGAGGGCAAGTTCAAGGAATACCTTGAGAAGATCAGAGCCGACTCTGATATTGATCGCCTGGCAACTGATCGTCCAAAGACTGGTCTGTTCTTAGAGCGTTATGCAATCAATCCCGTCAACGGTGAGAAGTTGCAGATCTGGGCGAGTGATTATGTTCTTGCTGATTACGGAACGGGCGCGATTATGGCTGTTCCTGCCCACGATCAACGCGACTTGGATTTTGCACGCGCGATGGGACTGCCCGTCCGAGTTGTTGTTGAGACTGGCGAAGAAGACCCATCTGTCACGGGTATTGCAACTCCAGGTGAAGGCAACCTCATTAATTCTGGACCTCTCAATGGCAAGCCAAAAGATGAGGCGATTGCATTTATCAATGCACAGTTGGAACGCGACGGTCTGGGCAAGGCGGCGCGCAATTACCGTCTTCGCGACTGGCTGATTTCACGGCAGCGCTATTGGGGCACTCCGATTCCGATTATTCACTGCCCGTCTTGCGGCGAAGTTGCCGCCCCGCTTGATCAATTGCCGGTGAAGTTGCCTGATGCGCAGGGACTTGATCTCAAGCCCAAGGGAACATCCCCGCTTGGTGCAGCGAGTGACTGGGTCAATGTTGATTGCCCCAAGTGCGGAAAGCCTGCCAAGCGCGATACCGACACGATGGATACATTCGTGGATTCATCCTGGTATTTCTTGCGTTACCCAAGCCACGACGACCACACCCAAGCATTTAGTCGCGCGGCTGTCGACACGTGGATGCCGGTTGATCAGTATGTCGGTGGCGTCACCCACGCGATTTTGCACCTCTTATATGCGCGCTTCTTCACCAAGGTTCTGCACGATATGGACCTGCTCTCCTTCAACGAGCCATTCTCGCGGTTGCTCAACCAGGGCATGGTCGTGATGGATGGATCGGCAATGAGCAAGAGCCGCGGCAATCTTGTCCGCTTATCGGATGAGTTGGAAACTCACGGTGTCGATGCAATTCGGCTCTCACTTGTATTCGCCGGCCCTCCGGAAGACGACATCGACTGGGCAGATGTTTCACCTCATGGATCGGTGAAGTTCCTCAACCGTGCATGGAGATTATCTGGAGATATTTCCAGTGCACCAGGAGTTGATTTCTCCACTGGCGAAATTTCTCTGCGCAAGGCAACGCACAAGGCGGTACATGACGCTGGATTTGCGGTGGAGTCGCTTCGGTTCAATGTTGCGATCGCTCGAATCATGGAACTCGTCAATGCAGCTCGTAAAGCAGTGGACTCTGGTTGCGGTCCTGCCGATCCTGCAGCGCGCGAAGCAGTAGAGGCGATCGCCATCATGCTCTCGTTGGTCGCACCCTTTATCGCCGAGGAAATGTGGGAGCGTTTGGGACACCAGCCAGGAATTGCCCTTGCTGGTTGGCCCGAAGTGGATGAGTCTTTGTTGGTAGCCGATTCTGTGGTCGCTGTCATTCAGATCAACGGAAAGATCAAAGAGCGGATCGAAGTATCGCCATTAATCTCCGATACCGATTTGGAACATGCGGCATTGGCTCATCCCACAATTATTGAGGCACTTGCCGACACGGTAATCAGCAAGATCGTCACCCGCGCGCCTAAAATCGTCAATATCGTTATCAACAACGCGTAGCCCTAAACAGCGAGTTAGCTTCAGTAGAAGTGGCATCGTCGTGCCCCTTTCACTTAAGGCATGAATGATTTCTATAACAATATCCGCGAGCGGTTGCATGACCGACTCAGTGATCTGCACTTCTCTACCCAGCAAAGGCGTGCGCTGCTCGGCGTTTTCCTGGTCGTCTGCATAATTTCTGTCGGGGTCGTAACGCGCGGTCAACCCGAACAGATCATTGAGACCGCCCCCATAGTTATTGCACCGCCACCACTAGTAGTCGATGTAGCGGGGGGAGTGAAGCGACCTGGTGTTTATTCGCTTCCCGCGGAAGCTCGTGTCATGGACGCAATAAAAGCGGCGGGTGGGGCAGAACAAGGTATGGATATGAGCGAGATAAATCTTGCTCGCATGCTCCGAGACGGTGAGCAGATCTATGTGGAGCCGCTTGTTCTCGCCGGTACGTACAAAAGCACTGGGAGTCCAAAAATTGTGAAGAGACACAGAGGCCCAATCAACATCAACCGCGCAACGGCAAAGGAATTGGAGTCACTCACCGGAATAGGTCCCGTACTCGCCCAAAGAATCGTGAGTTATAGAAAAGTAAATGGACCCTTTATTCTCTTGGAAGATTTGCAGAAGGTTTCGGGTATTGGCGTCTCCACATTCGCGAAGCTCAAAAGCAATATAAAGGTGTAAGGGATTACCGCGCCTTTTTCGTCGGCGCGGCAATCTGGGCTGGAGCCCTCGTCCAAAGTTGGATGACCCCCTGGTGGATTTCAATTGCCTCTGTCGGGTTGGCATTATTTGCGTGCTTGCAACGCAAGACAGTGATCTGCGTTCTGGCTTTCACGATCCTGCTGGGCTCTGGTGTTATGTCACTTCGTCAGATGGCGCTGACAGATTCGGTAACCCAGACCTTGCTTGGGAAAGTCTCGACAATTCAGTTTCAAGTCTCGACTGATCCAACGAAAACCAAAGCCAGACTCTTCGGCACCACCCATACGCCTGCAAATTATTCCTTTCTCTCAACGGCTCTCACGGTGGAGAGCAGTGGCAAACGGTTTCGCCTAAGAGTTCCCATCCGCGTGATGACAACGGATGCGCAGATCACCGATGTTCTTCCCGGTCAGATGATTACCTCTTCCGGGACTTTAATAAAGAGCAGAGAAGCCCGCGTTGCAGGACTATTCATTCTCCGCGGGAAACTCACGGTTGACACTGCCGCATCGCGTTGGGCACGGACCCTTGGTGCTATCAGGTCGGACTTTCGCACCCTCGCACATGGCGATGATGCGGGCGCATTGATTCCTGGGATGGTCCTGGGCGATACATCTTTGCAATCAGAGCAACTGCGCGATGAGATGCGTCGCGCGGGACTCACTCACCTGGTTGCCGTGAGCGGAGCAAATTTCGCCATCATTTCCCTCTTCGCTCTCTGGTGCATGCAGTGGTTCTTTCGATCGCTGCGGGTTCGACTCATCCTTACCTCTTTAGTTCTGGCTAGTTTCATTGCCCTGGTCCGGCCCTCGCCTTCGGTCCTGCGGGCTGCCGCGATGGCCAGTGTGGTCTTGGTCGCGCGCGGAATTGGAAAACGAAGTGATGCCCTGCCCGCCCTGGGTTTTGCAATGGGGGCGGTAGTGATCGGTGATCCATGGCAGGCGCGCGATCCAGGTTTCGCACTCTCTGTTCTGGCAACGGCCGGATTGCTCCTGCTCGCTCCGCGCATTGCCAACTGGCTTGGGCGCTTCATTCCGACGCGTTTTGCAAACGCCGTGAGTCTGCCGACTGCAGCGGTCATTATGTGTGCGCCAGTCTTGGTCGCACTTTCTGGGTACTTAGGCTTGATGACGGTACTTGCGAACCTGCTGGTCGCTCCAGTTGTTGCACCGATAACTGTCTTTGGATTTATCGCGGCCCTTCTTTCACCTGTGCTTCCTGGAGTGAGCGGGATTTTGCTGGCACTTATTTCCTATCCCTCTGAATGGATTGTGAGAGTTGCACATTGGGCCGCGAAATTCCCCGTTCTGCAAATCTCCACCGGGCTCGGGGGTTTCATCGGCGGGTTGGTGGTAATTCTCTGCTTAGTTGCACTTGTCTTTCTTTGGCGCACTCATCGAACATTGATCGCGCTATCGGTTGCGATAATTCTTTTTCTCTCGTGGAACTCGCAATGGCCAGGAGGGGATTGGCAAATTGCAAATTGCGATGTCGGCCAAGGTGATTCGCTGGTCATTAATTTGGGTGATCATCGAGGTCTTGTCATTGATGCCGGGCCAGATGCCACTTTGGAAGATAGGTGTCTGACTCAACTTGGAATTCGCAGCATTCCGCTTCTCGTACTCACTCACTTCCACGCTGACCATGTAGAAGGTTTGGCAGGATTGATGCGTGGCCGCACGGTTGGTCAAGTATGGGTGAGCAACAATAAAGATCCGCTATTTGAAAGTAGCCAAGTTGGAGAGTGGCTCGGGAATCGAGAGTTGGTCGAACCGAGGAAGGGGGCAATTGCCTCTCTTCCAAGTTCGCGCGGTCCGATCACGATCAAGGTCTTATGGCCGCTAAATGACTCTGCAACCACGGCGGTCGGCAGTGCAGAGGGTTCAGTTATTAACAACTCGAGTGTGGTTCTCGAAATTGCTGGTCCAGATTTTTCCTTACTTGCGGCGGGTGATGTAGAGCCCGAGGCGCAGTCCGAGATTCTGCCCTTTCTCCGTCACGTCGATATCTACAAGGTCAGTCATCATGGCTCGGCCCGCCAAGTGAACGCATTCATGGAGAGGCTCTCGCCAGAACTTTCAATCATCAGCGTCGGAGCAGGTAATCCATACGGCCACCCCGCGGCGCAGACGCTTGCCACGCTGGATAGACTTCGCAGCAGAATTTACCGGACAGATAAGAATGGTGCGATCGCTATAGTTGCCCGAACGCACCGATTAACCGTTCATACAAGTGCCGGATCATGGTGGCAGAAAGTGAGGTTGGCATGAGTAACTATCTACTTCTGGGATCAGAGTCGGCCCTTGCGGATCGTGCACTCGCCAAGATTCTTGTACAGATGCGCGAAGAGAGCGCAGAAGTTCGGACGATTTTCAGTGCCGAAGCCTTACCGGGAGATATTTCAGATGCCCTGGCTCCTTCTCTCTTCTCCGAAAGGCGCGCCCTCGTCATCCGTGATGTGCAGGAGCTACCCGAGGAAAGCAAAGTCGAGATCACTCGCTTTCTGGAGGATTCAGATCCGACGATCTCCGTCATCTTCGTTCATAAAGGTGGAGTAAAAGGAAAAGCTTTGCTTGATCAGATTAAGAAATCGAAAATTCAACTCATCGCCTGTGAACCACTGAAGAAGGAGAGCGAGAAGCAAGAGTTTGTAAAGAATGTTCTCCTTGATCTCGGTCGGAAGATCACCCCGGGTGCCATCAACGCACTAGTCAACGCGACAGGAAATGACCTTCGAGAATTGAGTTCGGCCTGTACCCAGATTGCATCCGATACCACCGGAGTGATTGACGAAGATGTCGTTGATAAATATCACCAAGGAAAAATTGAGACCACGGGATTCGATGTTGCGGAAGCGGCCTTAGAGGGAGATGTCTCTCGAGCCTTGCTCACCTTGCGAAATGCCATCGCCACCGGGACCGACCCTGTCATGGTGACGAGTGCAATCGCCTTATCTTTACGTGGACTGGCCAAAGTCTCCGGAACCAATCGCGGAGCCAAGTCCTTCGAGCTAGCGGGGCCATTAGGCATGTCGCCATGGCAGATCGACAAAGCCCGGCGCCAATTAGCCCACTGGTCTCCGCAGGGGATCGCCCGGGCGGTTATTGCGATTGCGCAGGCTGACGCTCAGGTGAAAGGTGCCTCAGTAGATCCGATCTATGCTCTGGAGAAAGCGGTCAGTCAGATAGCTCGGTCACGCTCTTAACGATTGGTTAGTGGTGTGAGGTGTGATCGGTGACGGGCGCCGAGTCTGCCGCGCCTGCTCCGCTTATTGCCGGTCCAATGACAAAGGCCGAGAGAGCAAACATCATGGCAAAGACGAGTGACCCGATAGCTGGGGCGCGCCAGGTATCGAACCGGCGCCGTAGGCGCAATAACATGGGAATGGAGAATAGAAATCCGAGCGTGCCGAAGAGGGTAGTCCCGCCGGATCCGGCCACCAGCGCAGTTCCAGCCAGAAATGAGACGTGATGGAGAACGTGCGGCAGGAGACCCATCAGCAGTCCGAGTCCTCCGACGACTGCTTCCCAGAGCGTGCGAAGGCGCTCATTTAAAGTTAATCGCACTTGGCGAGTGTGTCACATTCACCTGCTTCGAGCAGGCTAAGTCCCTCAAAACAAGACCAATTTGAGCCCAGCATGCTCTCGCTGGTAGCCTTCCTCTCTCAAACCTAGTCCGTTTGGACCAGTTGAAAATCGTTCTTTTAGAGTCGGAGTAGCGCGCGTGGCAAATATCAAGTCCCAGATCAAGCGGATCAAGACCAATGAGAAGGCTCGCCTTCGCAACAAGTCGGTCCGGTCATCCATCAAGACCGCCGTGCGCAAGTTCCGCGACTCCCTTGCCTCCGGTGACTCAGCAGTTATCACCACCGAACTCCGTACCGCTTCTCAGGCGCTCGATGTCGCCGTTGCCAAAGGTGTTATTCACAAGAATGCAGCAGCCAACAAGAAGTCTTCCATGGCTAAGTCAGCTTCAAAAGCTGGCGTTCGTTAATTTTCTAGCACAGACGACAGCGCGAGGCTAGGTTCATGCCGGCCATTCCAATTTCTAAAGCGCCTCAACCCGCTTCTACCGATCCCGCGCAGATTCGCAATTTCGCGATCATTGCGCATATCGATCACGGTAAATCGACTTTAGCTGACCGCATGCTCGGCATCACTGAAGTTGTCGATCCTCGCAATATGCGCGAGCAGTATCTCGATCGCATGGATATCGAACGCGAACGCGGGATCACCATCAAGAGCCAGGCCGTCCGACTTCCGTGGCGTTCAGGCATCGATGGCAAGGAATACATTCTCAACATGATCGACACCCCTGGTCACGTCGACTTTACCTACGAAGTATCGCGCTCGCTGGCGGCAAGTGAAGGTGCGATCTTGTTGGTGGATTGCGCGCAGGGAATCGAAGCGCAGACCCTTGCCAATCTTTATCTCGCAATGGAGAACAACCTCAAGATTATTCCTGTTCTCAATAAAATAGATCTTCCTGCCGCGCAGCCAGAAAAATTTGCCGCAGAACTTGCCAAACTTATTGGTTGCGAACCGAGTGACTGTTTACTCGTTTCTGGAAAGACTGGTCAGGGCGTACCCGAACTACTCGATCAAATTGTCGCTCAGATTCCCGCACCCCAGGGTGATCCCGATGCCCCCGCGCGCGCACTTATCTTCGACTCGGTCTATGACGTTTACCGTGGAGTGGTCACCTATGTCCGCGTTGTTGACGGTCATCTCTCTGCGCGCGATCAGATCCAAATGTTCTCAACCGGTGTCCGTCACGAGATGCTAGAGGTCGGTGTGATCTCGCCAGAGCCGCTTCCCAGCAAAGGCCTTGGTGTCGGTGAAGTGGGATACCTCATCACGGGTGTGAAGGATGTTCGTCAGTCACGAGTCGGCGATACTGTCACCAACTTCAATAACCCAACAAAGACGCCACTTGCGGGGTACAAGGATCCCAAGCCAATGGTTTTCTCCGGCCTCTACCCACTCGACGGTGCGGATTACCCACTCTTGCGGGAAGCACTCGACAAACTTCAACTCAATGATGCAGCCCTTGTCTACGAACCAGAATCCTCCGCCGCACTCGGATTCGGCTTCCGTTGCGGATTCCTCGGTCTTCTGCACATGGAGATCGTCCGCGAGAGACTTGAGCGCGAATCCAATCTCAGTCTTATCTCAACTGCTCCGAATGTGGTTTACAACGTAAAACTCGACGATGGGCAGAGCGTCATTGTGACCAACCCAAGTGAGTTTCCTTCCGGCAAGATCCTGAGCGTTGAGGAGCCAATTGTCCGCTCGACCATTCTTGCTCCAAGTGAATTCATTGGCGCAATTATGGAACTCTGCCAGCAGCGACGTGGCGTCTTGCTGGGTATGGATTATCTCTCCGAAGATCGCGTGGAAATCCGCTACACGCTTCCGCTGGCGGAAATTGTTTTCGACTTCTTCGATAAATTGAAATCAAGTACGCGCGGTTATGCCTCCCTAGATTATGAATCCATTGGCGATGTGGAAGGCGATCTCGTCAAGGTGGATATTTTGCTCCAAGGCGAACCCGTGGATGCTTTTAGCGCCATTGTTCACCGCGACAAGGCTTATGCCTACGGCCTGATGATGACTGCGAAGTTGCAGCAACTTATTCCTCGCCAGCAATTTGAAGTGCCTATTCAGGCTGCTATTGGTTCTCGCATTATTGCTCGTGAGAATATTCGCGCAATCCGCAAAGACGTTCTGGCAAAGTGTTATGGCGGAGACATTTCTCGAAAGCGCAAACTCCTTGAAAAGCAGAAGGAGGGCAAGAAGCGGATGAAGATGGTGGGCCGTGTTGAGGTTCCACAGGAAGCATTCGTTGCCGCCCTTGCCACGGATGCCGATATTGAAAAGGCGAAGGCCGCCAGGAAGTAATCATGACTGCAATTCAGTCTGGGGAAATTTCCTTCTATGTACACATCCCTTACTGTGTAAAGCGCTGCGGGTACTGCGATTTCAATACTTATACGCCGAGTGAATTGCGGGAAGGCAGCACTCTAGAGACAGTCTCCTTTGATTACATTGATGCTGTTTTGCGGGAGATCGATATCGCTCACATAGCAGCGCCAGGCACTGTTCCGACCATCTTCTTTGGAGGAGGCACTCCGAGCCTGCTTCCGGCGCGTGATCTTGGGCGCGTTATCTCATCCATCAAAGAGCGGTGGGATCTTTCATCTGAATGCGAGATTACTCTGGAGGCAAATCCTGACACGGTTGATGCCCAGAAACTCAAGGAGTTGCGAGAAGTCGGATTCAATCGGATCTCATTCGGAATGCAATCAGCCGTGCCGCATGTGTTGAAAGTTCTGGACCGTACTCACAATCCGGACAGCATTGCCCGGGTAGTCCATGCAGCACGAGATACTGGATTCGAAAGCGTTAGCTTGGATCTCATTTATGGGACACCAGGGGAGAGCCTGGAAGATTGGGAAACTTCGGTCAAGCACGCCCTCGCTCTTGGAGTGGATCATCTGAGTGCCTATGCGCTGATTGTGGAGACTGGGACAAAGTTGGCCGCTCAGATCAAACGCGGGGATCTCTCCATGCCAAACGACGATCTCATGGCAGATATGTATTTATTGGTTGATGAGATGTGCGAAGCATCTGGTCTGTCTTGGTATGAATTGAGTAACTGGTCCAAGCCCGGCTATGAATCTAGGCATAACGTCGCCTACTGGAAGAATGCGAATTGGTGGGGGCTAGGGCCAGGTGCCCACTCCCACATCAATGGAGAACGTTGGTGGAATGTTAAACATCCGACTGCATATAAGAACGCTCTTCTCAATTCTCAATCACCCGTGCAAGATCGTGAGACTCTCACTTTGCAACAAATAAGCGATGAGAAAATGATGCTCTCCATTCGTATGAACTACGGAATTCTTCTCAACGACCTGACTGCCGAGCAGATTTCCAGAGTTGAGGGTTATCGTGAAAGCGGACACCTGGATAAGTCGCGATGGAGTGAGGGATACCTGCAATTAACGCCCCAGGGGCGCCTTATTGCAGACCGAATCGTGCGCGAATTAGTTGTGTAGTACCGTGTAGTCCTATGCATACCTATCACGTCATCATTTCCTCGCTTCTCGCGCTTGTTTTTGTCATTTCTGGCCTCATGAAGGCAAGTGGCAACGAGCGCGGGCTTGCTGTGACTCGCGAAGTGAATGTGAAGGACGGACTTGCTCGTTTTATCGGTGTTATCGAAGCCCTTGCTGCACTGGGTCTCATAATTGGACTTCGCAACGTATTTATTGAATGGGGCGCACTCGTCATTCTCTGGGTAGACATGAGCGGTGCGATGTATTTCCATTTTAGAGCTGAGAAAATCCGCGCTTCCTTTCCGTCATTTCTCCTACTGACCTTGATTTCAATTGCCCTCGTAACTATCTAGTTTTATGGAATCACGTCGCTTAGAAATCCTCCGCGCAATCGTGGATGAGTATGTCGCCACGCAAGAACCTGTTGGGTCTAAGGCGATTGCCGACCGACATAGTTTGGGAATTTCTCCCGCAACGATTCGCAATGAGATGGCCCTCCTAGAGGAGCAGGGTCTCATTACTCATCCCCACACAAGTGCAGGTCGCATTCCAACTGACCGCGGTTATCGAGTTTTTGTAGATAAGTTGGCAACGATCAAGCCCCTCTCTGCCCCCGAACGTCGCGCGATCGAGAGTTTCTTGGAGGGCGCTCACGATCTTGATGACGTGGTTATGCGCACTGTCCGATTATTGGCTGATGTGACTAAGCAAGTTGCGGTCGTCCAGTATCCCTCGATTGTAAAATCTCGAGTCCGACACCTTGAATTGGTTTCACTAACTCCCTCACGGCTGATGGTCATTCTCATTACAGATGCGGGTCGGGTTGAACAACGTGTAATTGAATTTACTAAAGATCTGGAAGAGAATTTTGTCGCGGCACTTCGTGCGAAAATCAATCAGAGCGTGGTTGGGCAGCGCTTGCTGGATATTTCTGAGAAATTGAACGCCCTCTTTGAGACTTACACCGATCCGGATCGCGCGAATGTGGGCATTGTCATTACGACTTTGACGGAGATGGCACTTGAAAAACCCGAGGAGAGAGTTGTGCTGGCAGGGACGGCTAATTTAGCTCGCTTCCGCGAAGATTTCACGGCTCAGATTCATCCGATTCTCGAAGCCCTAGAAGAACAAGTTGTACTGCTCCGCTTGCTTGGCGATGTAAGCAATACCGTGCACGTTCGAATTGGGGAAGAGCAGACCGAAGAGAATTTGCGCCAAACCAGTCTTGTTTCAGTTGGATACGGTAGTGAAAATTCCCCACTTGGCGCCCTAGGAATTATCGGGCCGACCCGCATGGATTATGCGGGATCGATGGCAGCCGTCTCGGCTGTTGCTCGTTATGTAGGCCGCTATATGAATGAAGGATCGTAATGGCAGATTTGTACGAAGTCTTGGGTGTTGAACGAGAGGCCACACAAGACCAGATAAAACGCGCGTATCGCAAACTCGTTCGCGAACTGCATCCGGACGTCAATCCCGACCCCGCGGTGCAAGACCAGTTTAAAGATATTACGGCCGCCTATGAAGTTCTAAGCGATGTGCAGAAGCGACAGGAATATGACCACGGTGGCTCATCCAATGGGTTCGGTGGCGCGGGTTTTGGTTTCGGCGACATTATGGATGCTTTTTTTGGCGGCGGAGGAAATCGCGGTCCTCGACCTCGCGTGCGCGCCGGTCAGGATGCACTCATCCGCATTGAAGTCGACCTCAATGAAGCATGCTTTGGAACCGAGCGCGAGATAACTGTTGAGAGCGCCGTTGTTTGCAACAAGTGCTCTGGCTCGGGTTGCGCAGATGGCGAGAAGCCCGTGATGTGCGAGATCTGTCGAGGACGCGGTGAGACCCAACAGATCACTCGGTCGTTCATTGGTCAGGTAATGACAAGCAGGCCATGTGCTAATTGCCAGGGCTATGGCAGCGTGATCAAGAATCCTTGCAATGAATGCGCAGGCGACGGTCGCGTCCGTTCACGTCAGACGATCACCGTGAAGATTCCCGCTGGTGTTGAAACCGGAAATCGCATTCAGATGTCGGGTCGCGGGGAAGTTGGACCTGGTGGGGGACCTGCGGGTGATCTCTATGTTGAAATTGAGCAGACCCCACATGAATTCCTAGCTCGTGAGGGCGACACTTTGCACGTATCCCTGGGAATCACAATGGCTGCGGCGGCTCTGGGAACAACCTTGACGGTGGAATCTCTGGATGGTCCGATTCCTGTCGTGATTAAGCCCGGAACTCAAAGTGGATCAGCCATCACAGTGAGAGGAAAGGGAGTCACTCACTTAAGAGGTGGTGGGCGTGGCGATTTGATAGTCCATGTAGATGTGCATACTCCGACTAAACTTAACAAGGAGCAAGAGGAGTTGCTGGGTAAATTTGCTCGCTTGCGAGGAGAGAAGGAAGGCGAATCTCAGATGCAGCGCCACGACGGGGGCTTTTTCAATAAGTTCCGAGATGCGTTCCGCTGATGTTGCCACTTTTCTATGTTGCCGAACTTCCAATGCAAATCAACGAACGTATTCGTTTGGTAGGTCACGTGGGACACCATCTCGCGCGAGTATTACGTGCGACTCCTGGCGAAGAACTGCTCCTTTCTGATGGACATGGCCACTGGTCGCGGGTTTGCGTGACTGAAGTTGATAAGAGTTCGGTGGATCTAGCAGTACTAGAATCTGGGTACCAACAACAACGCGACATTACAATCACGGTAATTCAAGCCGTTACAAAAGGCGAACGAACCAGAGAGAACATCGAGCTGCTGGTTGAGGCAGGCGTGGATCGAATCGTTCCGTGGCAAGCAGCGCGATCAATTGGCCGCCTTCCAGACGGTGTTGCCAAATTGAACGTTGCGGTTATTGAAGCCGGCAAGCAGTCGCGTCGATACTACCTGCCTGAAGTCGCCGATCTCGCAGATACATCTCGCGCCCTTGCAATCATCCGAAGCGCAGATTTGGCTTTGGTTCTGGATGTACACGCTACAGAAAAACTTACCGAAATTGTCTCCAAAGTTGCGCACATTAAATCTGTGGTTCTTGTCGTCGGTCCGGAAGGCGGGCTGACCGATGAGGAATTATTGGATATGAGTAAGGAAGGCGCCAAGTTGGTCCGGCTAGGACGTCCCATCTTTCGTTCTGCGCATGCTGGCATTGCTGCCGTTGCTGCAGTTAGTGTTGCTCTCGGTATCTGGTAACAATTGGTCGACAAGAAAGAAGCACATGCAATGGATCTAGATCCTAATTGTCTCTTCTGCAAAATAATTGAAGGCGAAATCCCTGCCACGATCATTTATCGCAATGAGAATGTCGTTGCATTTCGAGATATCGCTCCGCAAGCGCCAACGCACGTGATTATCGTTCCGACTGTGCATGTGGAGAATGCTGGCAAGCTTGCGAAAATTTCCTCGGTAATCATGGCCGCGCTGCACAGCGCTGCGGCAGAGATTGCGGAATCTGAGGGATTAGATGGGTATCGGAGCGTTTTCAATACCGGCGAATCAGTCGGTCAGAGTGTTTTTCACGCTCATTTGCACCTTCTTGGGGGCCGTCCTTTCGGTTGGCCACCTGGTTAACTCAGCATCCACTCATCCGTTGCCCGTAGAATAGATCCAATGGAAAGAACCTTATTTGCGGTGCCAAGCGCCATCCCGATGGTCGCTCTACTCGGCGCTACCGATTCCCACTTAAGAATTATTGAGGCCGCTTTCCCGACGCTGACCATCACTGTTCGCGGAAATGAAATTACCTTCCAGGGTGACTCAGACGAAGGACGTCGTTTAGAAGCGCTCCTCAACGAACTGCTCGTCGTCATTCGATCGGGACAGATGCTCTCAAGCGAACTCGTCGTTCGCGCTATTTCTATGATGCGTCAAGTACCGCAGGACCATCCAGCTGAGGTTCTCTCGCTCAATATTTTAAGCAACCGCGGACGATCTATTCGACCCAAGACTGCTAATCAGAAACATTATGTGGACGCAATTGATGAGAACACGATCACCTTTGGTATTGGTCCGGCAGGCACTGGCAAGACATATTTGGCCATGGCAAAGGCCGTCGCTGCATTGCAGGCTAAAGAAGTCAATCGAATTATTCTCACCCGTCCTGCAGTTGAGGCGGGGGAGCATTTAGGCTTTTTACCGGGGACTTTGTCAGAGAAGATTGACCCGTACCTTCGTCCGCTCTTTGATGCTCTTCACGACATGATTGATCAAGATTCCATCCCGCGCCTCATGCAGACTGGTGTCATCGAAGTTGCACCCCTTGCCTATATGCGGGGGCGCACGCTCAATGACGCATTTATTATTTTGGATGAGGCCCAGAACACTTCGCCTGAGCAGATGAAGATGTTTCTCACCCGTCTTGGATTTGGTTCAAGGATGGTTGTTACGGGGGATGTCACTCAGATGGATCTACCCTCTGGAGCAAAGTCAGGACTGAAGGTAATCAGAGATATTTTGGCCGACATAGATGACATCGCGTTTATCGAATTGAGCTCGCAGGATGTTGTCCGAAATAGTTTGGTCGGTGAGATTGTTGAGGCCTACGGTAAGTATGGTGATGAACGCCAGGCGCAGTTGCAGCAGGATCGAGTTCCTCGCCAACTTCGCCCAGGCAACTAAATATGGCGATAGATATACAGAATCGTTCCGGTGTTGATTTCCCAGAGGAAGGATTAATCTCCCTACTTGCCTTTGGGATTTCGGAGTTGAATTTAGACCCAGCGTGCGATCTCAATGTTCTTTTGGTTGACGAAGTAGAGATGACGCAGCTTCACATCAAGTGGATGGGCGAGCCGGGACCAACGGATGTCCTATCTTTCCCCATGGATGAAATCGAACCAGGGTCAAGAGAGGTTGGAATCCTAGGCGATATCGTCCTCTGTCCAACGATTGCCCAGGCTCAAGCCAAGGACGCCGGGCATGACTTTATCCGCGAAATGTCAATATTGAGTGTCCATGGACTCTTGCATATCGTGGGCTATGACCATGCCACGTCCGAGGATGAAAAAGAGATGTTTGCACTCCAAGAATCAATAGTGGATCGGTGGAAGAAGTGACCTCGTTATTCCTAATTGCGATCGTTCTCTTGCTCGCATTTGCTGGTTTTTTGGCGGGAAGTGAAAGTGCTCTCACGACAATTTCCCGCGTCAAGATTGAAGAATTGGAACGCCTAAGTGGTGGTTCAATCCTGCGCCGAGTGACGCAGGACCTGGCGCGCTATCTCAATGTCGCGCTCCTGGTAAGAAAGACGTGCGAACTCTCCGCAACCGTACTTCTTTCCGCCGTGCTTCTTGAAATATTCGATGACCCACAGGCGCTCTTCCTCACTGTTGTCATCATGGTGGTTGTTTCATACGTCATTGTTGGTGTCGGACCTCGAACTTTAGGCAGACAGAATCCTCATTTTTGGGCGCGTAGCGGTGCCGTAGTTACTTTCTACCTGGCAGGCATCCTCACTCCAATCACCCGTCTTCTCATTGCGCTTGGAAACGCCATCACGCCGGGCAAAGGATTTAGACAAGGTCCATTTGCCAACGAAGCCGAACTCCGTGACTTGGTGGATCAGGCGCACGAGCGCGGTTTAGTTGAATCTGACGAACACGAAATGATTCACTCAGTTTTCGAACTGGGTGACACCTTGGTCCGCGAACTTATGGTTCCGCGAACAGAAATGGTCTGGATAGAGAAGGACAAGACACTTCGTCAGGCCCTCTCATTGGCACTTCGCTCTGGATTCTCCCGTATCCCGGTTGTAGATGAGGATGTCGATAACATCATTGGAATTGCCTACGTCAAAGATCTGGCTAAGCGGGCCCTTGATCACCACGACGCAGAGCAGACCGAACGCGTTGAGCAGTTGATGCGCCCCGTCAATTTCGTTCCGGAGAACAAGATTGCTGCAGATCTGCTCAAAGATATGCAACGCAATCAGATTCACCTGGCGATTGTTATTGATGAATACGGTGGCACAGCCGGCATCATCACGATCGAAGACATTATCGAGGAAATCGTTGGAGAGATCGAAGACGAATTCGACGATGGAGAAGAAGAGTTTTCCTGGCTCAGCGAGAATAAAGCCAGGGCGCAGGCGGGTCTACATGTAGAGGATTTCGCACGCGAACTTGATATCACAATTGCAGAATCCGAATATCACGACGTCGATACCATCGGTGGACTCATGGCAAAAAAATTGGGTCGGGTTCCGATCCCTGGGAGCACAATATTTCTGAGCGGCTGGAATATCACTGCCGAGCGCCCGATTGGGCGCCGCCGTCGGATCAGCAGCGTACTTGTCGAACGAGAAAAACCAACGGGTAGTGCAGAGCAAGATGAGCTCTAAGTTTGAAAACGTAGAAGATCAGAAGCTCGAAGTGTTGGCGCAAGCCACCTTACGACGTACTGGCGCAACTCAGGCAGCGGCTCTGCGCGATAGCACCGGGCGTACTTATGTTGCACGAAATGTGAGTACTGCAAATCTTACGTTGGATGCGGTTGAAGCTGTTTTTACAGTGGCGCTGGCCAGTCAGATCGAGGCAATCGAGGCCGTTGTAGTAATTGGAAGTGGTCCTATCAATCTAGCGCTTGTGAGAGAGCACACCCCCAGTTCTCTTCTCTGGGTTGTAGCACCCGACGGTGAAATCGAGTCTCTCTAAGGCGCGATACCCTTGCCCAATGCGCATCGTTCGATTTTCTCCTGCTGCCGCTGACCCAACATTGGAATTAGGCAAAGACCCCCTCTTCGGCATCTTGGCGGAGGAATCTATTGCCGTGATTTCAGGCGATCCCCTTTATATGGGAGTAAAGCCAACGGGACAGGTTGTGCCGCTTTCGCAAGTACGCCTACTTTCACCGGTCCTGCCTCGCAGCAAAGTTGTATGTATTGGAAAGAATTATGCCGATCACGCCAAGGAGATGGGTGGTGAAGTTTCGCAAGAACCGATCATTTTCCTCAAGCCCAATACTTCTGTGATCGGACCTGGCGACACAATCGCATGGCCAGCCATGAGTGACCGGGTGGATTTTGAAGCAGAACTCGCAATAGTGATCGGTCGAATCTGCAAGGACGTTCCAATAGAGCGCGTCAATGATGTGATTTTTGGATACACACTTGCCAACGATGTAACTGCTCGCGACCTACAGAAGAGAGACGGTCAGTGGACTCGTGCGAAAGGTTTCGACACTTTCTGCCCGCTAGGTCCATGGATCGAGACAGAGTTCACGCCAGGCGATCAGAGAATTTCATCCACCCTCAACGGCGAAGTGAAACAGGATGCAAAACTCTCTGACATGATTTTTGATATTCCAACAATCATCAATTTCGTTAGTCAGGTCATGACACTTCTTCCCGGCGATGTCATTTTGACGGGAACCCCGGCAGGAATCGGACCAATGCCAGAAAAGTCGGTTATCACGGTATCTATTGAAGGTTTGGGCGAACTAACGAACAAGGTGAGCGTGCATGGCTGAGAGAAAAGTACGGGTCCGCTTTGCGCCGTCCCCAACCGGCGATCTTCACGTGGGAAATATTCGCACTGCCCTTTTTGATTGGGCCTATGCCCGTCACACGGGCGGCACGTTTATATTCCGCATCGAAGATACGGACACTACGCGCGTCACCGATGAGTACATCGCAGCTGCGATTGACACGCTTCGTTGGCTTGGTCTGCAATGGGATGAGGGGCCTGAGGTCGGTGGCGAGTTTGGACCCTACCTTCAATCGCAACGGTTGGATATCTACGCATACTGGGCTCAGAAATTCTTGGACCAGAAGGATGCGTACCATTGCTTCTGTTCGGCTGCCGAACTCGAAGCACGACGTGAGGCGCAACGGGAAGCCAATATCGCACCTGGTTATGACGGACAGTGCCGCAATCTCACAGAGGAAGAGATGGCGACCTTTCGATCTGCTGGAAGACTGCCTGTCATCCGCATGCGTATGCCAGATGGAGGGACAACATTTGTTGACGCGATCCGCGGCGAAGTCTCCTTCGATCACAAGTTCGTTCCAGATTTCGTATTAGTACGTGGTGATGGCTCACCGCTTTATACCTTGGCGGTCGCAGTTGACGATGTGCTGATGAAGGTCACCCACATTCTGCGCGGTGAAGACCTTCTTTCGTCGACGCCGCGGCAGATCCGGGTCTACCAGGCAATGGGACTTAAGGATGATGAATTCCCAACCTTTGCTCACCTTCCCTTTGTTATGGGCCAGGACAATGCGAAATTATCCAAGCGCAATGGTGAAGTTTCGATCGCTTGGTACCGTGAAGCAGGCTTTTTGCCTGCGGCGATCTGCAATTACTTAGCCCTGCTTGGTTGGTCGCCGGGGGAGGATCGCGAAAACATTACGATGGAAGAGTTGACCGAACTTTTCACAGTGGAGCGCGTCAATAGTTCACCTGCACGATTTGATATGAAAAAGCTCGAGGCAATCAACGGTGACAAGATTCGGGCACTATCCCTAGAAGAATTTCTCGATTGGTCTTTGCCGTTCTTGCAGAAAACAGATGTCATCACCGGCACCGATGCGGAGATCGCACTTGTAAAAGCTGCACTCCCAATCATTCAAGAGCGCATTACCAAATTGAGTGAAATTCCAGCGATGCTCAAATTCTTATTTGTTAAAGATTTCCGTGTGGAATTGGAATCCATTTCAAAGTTGACTGATTCGGCAGCAAAGGAAGTCCTACGGCGAAGCCTGGATGAGTTGAAACCATTATCAGAGTGGACACATTCGTCGATTGAGGCCGCACTCCGGTCCTCGCTTATCGAAGGCATGGGACTTAAGCCACGCATTGCATTCGGATCGGTCCGAATCGCAGTTACTGGCAGCACTATTTCGCCACCGCTCTTCGAATCGATGGAATTACTGGGCAAAGCGGCCTGCTTGGAGCGGATTTCATCGGCTTTGTCGCTCTAATTTCTACGGTATCCTTGCGAACGCCTTTTGGGGTATGGGGTAATTGGCAGCCCTGCTGATTCTGGTTCAGTAAGTCTAGGTTCGAGTCCTGGTACCCCAGCGAAAGACGCACTACTACTAGGGCCCCGTCGTCTAGCGGCCTAGGACTCTGGCTTCTCAAGCCAGCTACGAGGGTTCGAATCCCTTCGGGGCTACAGATGCGGTTCGTTGCCCATTATACCTAATTGGGTATATTCTACTATGGTGAAAACGTTAGACAGCGCCGCGATCCTCACCCGAGTTCGTCGACAATCTGGTCTCTCTCAGGCTGAGTTGGCTCAACGAGCGGGAACTTCCCAATCTGCGGTTGCAAGGTATGAGAATGGCAAGGCTTCCCCTTCTACGACCACGCTTGTTCGACTTCTTAAAGCGGCAGGCTATCAATTAGATATAGAAGTTAGGAAAACATCCGCTTCAAATTTGTCGGGCAATCGAGCCCAGAAGGTAAGGCGCTCTAAGTCCGCCATTAAGGCGCTCATGAAAAGTGCGGGAGCCTCCAATGTGCGCCTCTTTGGATCAGTCGCACGAGGAGAGGACACAGCGGATAGCGATATTGATTTTCTGGTGGATTTCGACCTATCTGGTGGTTTGTTGCCCATCCTCCGATTGAATGAGGAGTTATCGGAACTTCTGGGTGATCACGTGGAGGTTGCTCCTGTCGGGGTGCTCAAGCAAGAGGTCCTCAATCACGCTCTTGAAGAGGCAGTTCCGCTGTGAGCCCTAGAGATGAAGCCACGCGGTTGGGTGACATTTTGGAGCGCATTTCCAGAATTGAAAGTGCGGAAATCATGTTAGTGGAAGCTGAGAGCAATGAAAATTGGGACGTTGCGAAGACCGCTTTCGATGCCATTCTCTACGACTTGCTTGTTATTGGCGAAGTGGTCAAGACTTTGGATGAGCGCCTCAAGCAGGCTCATCCAAGAATTCCGTGGAGAGAAATCACCGGAATGCGCGACATTTTGGCGCACGAGTACTTTCGAGTTAGCAGTGCAATCGTGAAATCCACGATAGATGTGCCAATGGCGGACCTTTGCGCTATCTGCAATATTGAGCTGAAGAAATGATAATTGTTCTTCGCCATTTTTGTCCTTTCTTCTACACTCAGACTCATGGATATCAAAGAGCAGGCCAAAATTTACGAAGCAGCCACCCAATATTTTGCTGATACCGTCACGGCACTTTCTGACACGGATCTGGATCGCCACAAACCAGATGGCTGGTCACCCCGGCAAGTGATTCACCATCTCGCCGATAGTGAGGCCCAGTCGTACGCGCGGTTGCGCCGTCTGGTGGCCGAGCCAAATGGATCGCTCATCCAAGGCTACGACGAAGGTATGTGGGCCGAGAACGAGACTTTGGGTTATGAAGTGCTCCCGATTGAAAACTCTTTTGCCGTCTACCTCTCTGTGCGAGCGGCTTCTTTGGACATAATCAAACGACTGACTTCGGCTGATCTTGAAAAGTACGGCGAGCATTCTGAGAGCGGAAAGTACACGATCGAGAAATGGTTGCAGAGTTACGCAAAACATCCGCGCGATCACGCCGAGCAGATTAAGAGCGCCCTGGCTTAGGAAAGTTAGTACTTAACTTTTTCCCAGCCGGGCTTGGCCTTGCTGGCTCCCGCAACGCCTCTACCATCTCGGGTCCGGTAAATAATCGGCGGTCGGAACATGTATCCGATCGGCGCGCTCAGTGCATGGACGAGTCGGGTAAATGGCCAGATGATGAAGAGGAGCATTCCGAGAACTGCGTGAACGCGGAAAGCATAAGGTGATGCTGCCATGAGGGTTCCATCAGGTTGGAATAACAGGATTGACCTAAACCAAGGGGCTACTGTCTCTCGATAGTTGTGCTCCTCACCAATTACTCCCGCACTGGAAAGCGTCGCTGCGCAGCCTGCCAGGAGCGTTGCCACCAAGAAGATGTACATGGTCTTGTCGTTCTTGGTCGTGGCAGCAAAGACAGTGGCGGTTGTACGACGACGGTAAATGAGAAGCGCAATTCCTAGAACTGTTGCTACCCCGGCAAAACCACCCATGGTAATTGCGCCTAGGTGGTAAGTCTCCTGGCTCACCCCGATTGCCTCAGTCCACTCCTTGGGAATAAGAAGTCCGACGATGTGACCGCCTATCACCGCAAAAAGACCCAGGTGAAAAAGTGGACCGGCAATGGTGAGGAGTCTGCCCTCGTAAATTTGGGAGGAGCGAGTGGTCCAATTGAATTTGTCATATCGATATCGCCAGACCAGGCCGATGATGAAGGATCCAATTGCTACATAGGGCAGTACAGACCAGAGCAAAATGTCTAACGAGGTCATGTGAGCACTCCATCGGCTACTAGGGCTGGGTTTGACGAAAAAGGTTCGAGTGCAATCGAGACTGCACCGCTTAGTCCCACGAACTCTTGAGGTGGACCGCTTAAAGCAAGAGCTAGGGCCCGAGCCTGGATTTCTGGCGTCATTGCCGGCAATGTGGCAACCACTGCATCAAGGACGGATGCATAGAAGGAGTTGGCATTATGGAGCGCATCGCGAATCAATTCGATAGGCGCGCGGTGTTCGCCGAGCAGGAGATTGCCTTCTGCTTGGTCGACGAGGGCTGCGAATTCAAGAACAACGGCGAGGTGATCGGGGAGTTCTTCATCTGAAAGGGTGATGCCGACTTCTCGGTAGATCTCTTTGAAATGCAGCAGCGCCATGCCTCTATTTCTAGTGTCACCATGTGTCCAGGATGTAAGGAAGAGCGAGCAGCGTCGTCGCATGTCGAAAATCTCAACGTAGTGTTTTTGAATCTCATCCAATGTCATCTCGCTAGTTGCCGCAAAGAATTTTAGGAGGGCCTCACCTGCTGGACCTCCAATGTTTTGGGAGATCTCGCGCAGAGCTTGCCGTGTTTCTGCGAATTTCTCATCTGGATAGATGAGCAGGGCTGATGCGATCATCTGAACATTGGCAGTACTCATTTGGTCTGCCTATCTCGCATGATCTGGAAATTCTCGATGGTGACAGGAACAGGATTTCCGGAGGAGCGCCCAAATGGACCACCTCCCAGAGCTTCGACGCCATCGACTCCATCTAATGAGCAACCCAGATGATCCAACTCCCTGGCTTGCTCGGTATGTGCGGCTGGAATCACGTATCGATCCTCGTATTTCGCAATGGCAAGGAGTCGATACATCTCATAGATGCTCTCTTGATCCATGCCAACCGCTGCGGGAATCTCTGGTCGAGGTTCGCGTCCCAGGTTGATATCTCTCATATACGACCGCATTGCCGAGAGTTTGCGAAGTGTTCCGGTCACTACGTCGACGTCTCCCGCGGAGAATAATTCGGCAAGGTATTCGATCGGAATACGGAGCGCCTCGATTGCTCCAAAGAGGTTTCCGGCTTCCTCGCCATCATGTCCGGTCTCCGTCAGGACATCAACAATGGGCGAAAGTGGTGGAACGTACCAGACCATTGGCATGGTGCGATATTCAGGATGAAGTGGGAGAGCAATTTTGTAGACCTTCGCCAACTTGTAGACGGGTGATTTCTGCGCAGCGCTGATCCAATCCTCTGGAATACCTTCTGCTCTTGCTGCGGCTATGACTTCTGGATCATGTGGATCCAGCATGAGATCGAGTTGGGATTGATAGAGGTCTTGATCATTTTCGACAGATGCTGCCTCAAGTACCTTGTCTGCGTCATAGAGGAAGAGTCCCAAATAGCGCAGGCGCCCCACGCATGTTTCAGAACAGACGGTTGGCAAGCCGATTTCTAGTCGCGGGTAGCACATCGTGCACTTCTCGGCCTTGCCAGTTTTGTGGTTGAAGTAGATTTTCTTGTAAGGACAAGCAGAGACGCACATGCGCCAGCCTTTGCACTGCTGTTGATCGACCAGGACGATGCCATCCTCTGCACGCTTGTAGATCGCACCAGATGGGCAGGCCGCGACACATGCGGGGTTGAGGCAGTGTTCGCAGATGCGGGGCAGGTAGAACATGAACGTTTCCTCAAAGGCGAGTTTTACCTTTGTCGTCACATCCTCTGCCAGCTTTTGAAGGATCGGATCCTTCTCAATATTTTCCGGGCCGCCACCTAGGTCGTCATCCCAGTTGGCAGACCACTCGATCTTCATTGGCTTGCCAGTGAGAAGCGACTTTGGTCGTGCCACTGGTGTTTGCTCACCCAATGGCGCCGTGATCAAGTTGTCGTACTCGTAAGTCCATGGTTCGTAGTAATCCTTGATGTTGAGCATCCGTGGATTGGAGAAAATGGAGAGGAGGCGACGGGCTTTGCTGCCGCCTTTGAGACGGAGCCGTCCGCCACGTGTACGGATCCATCCGCCTTTCGCTTTCTCTTGATCCTCATACCTGCGGGGATAGCCCTGACCAGGGCGCGTCTCTACATTGTTAAACCATGCGTACTCAAGACCGGAGCGGTTGGTCCATGCCTGCTTGCATGTGACTGAGCATGTGTGGCACCCGATGCACTTATCGAGGTTCATCACCATGCCCATTTGGGCCATAACCTTCATTAGTACTCCACATCCTGGGATCGGCGACGGATCACAGTGACTTCATCGCGTTGATTTCCGGTAGGTCCGAGATAGTTGAAAGCAAAGGTCAGTTGCGCATATCCACCGATGAGGTGAGTCGGCTTCAACATGAGTCGAGTGAGTGAATTATGTATTCCACCTCGTTTGCCGGAGGTTTCTGCCAGTGGCACATCGACGACGCGATCTTTTGCGTGATACATAAATACGGTTCCCGCTGGCATTCGGTGCGAGACGCACGCGCGTGCAACGACGACTCCGTTTCGGTTGTACGCCTCAATCCATTCGTTGTCTTTCACTCCGATAGTTTCGGCGTCTTCCACACTCATCCAGATCTCTTGTCCGCCCCGCGAGAGCGAGAGCATGAATAAGTTGTCTTGATACTCCGAGTGGATGGACCACTTGGAGTGGGGAGTTAGATATCTGACAGTGACTTCCTTCTCCACCCCGTCAGCTTGGTTGCCGAATATTCGATGCATATTAAGGGGCGGTCGGAAAACGGGGAACTGCTCGCCGAGTTCGCTCATCCAGTCGTGATCGACGAAGAAATGCTGACGTCCCGTCAAGGTGTGCCAAGGTTTCAATCTCTCCACGTTGATGGCAAAGGCGGTGTAGCGGCGCCCGCCGTGCTCGGATCCAGACCACTCTGGACTCGTGATGACTGGAACGGGTCTGGCTTGAGTATCGGCGAAGGTAATCCGTTTGCCTTCATTGTCTAGAGCGAGATCGGTAAGTTTCTGACCAGTCCTCTTCTCGAGTGCTCTGAATCCAGCAACCGCTACTCGCCCATTTGTGGTTCCAGAGAGCGCCAGTATTGCTTCGCAAGCGTCAACGTCTCGTGCAAGAGAGGGCCGCCCAGCAGCCACGCCGTGGGAGATCACTCCATTGGTCCGACCAAGAAGTTCGACTTCCGGAAGTACGGTGACAGGAACTCCCTTGGTATTTGTACCGAGTTGGTCGATCAGCGGTCCGAGCGCACCCATCTTTTCACCGATAAGTGTGTAATCGCGTTTGATCACGACGAGTTTAGGCATCGTGACACCGGGAATGGGCTCTACTTCGCCTTTATGCCAATCCAGAACCACTCCACCTGGATTTGCCATCGCATCGGGGGTGTCGTGGATGAGCGGTACAACGACGAGGTCTTCTCTCTCACCCAGATGGCCCTTTGCAAGTTCTGCGACTTGACGACCGAGCATCTGGAAAATTTCGTAGTCGGTCTTTGTCTCCCACGGAGGATTGATCGCGGGAGTAAAAGCATGAATGAAGGGATGCATATCGGTACTTGAAAGATCATGTTTCTCATACCATGTCGCTGCTGGAAGCAGGATGTCTCCGAAAAGTCCGGTACTGGTCATACGAAAATCGATGGAGACGAGGAGATCTAGTTTTCCCTCAGGTGCATCTTCAACCCACTCAACGTCGCGCGGTCGATCCTCAGGTCTGTTCTCAGTGGCTCGCACGGAGTTGCTGGTACCTAATAGATGCTTGAGAAAGTATTCGTTTCCTTTACTAGAAGATCCCAAGATGTTTGCTCGCCACACAGTGAGAACGCGTGGCCAGTTTTCCGGTGCATCTGGATTTTCAATGGCGAATTTAAGACCACCTGATTTGAGTTCGTTTACGACATGAACTGCCGGTTCCACGCCTATGGCGCGTGCCTCATCAACCAGGTCAAGGGAATTTCGATTGAGTGATGGGTACGATGGCATCCATCCCATTCGAGCGGATTGGGCAAGTACATCAATGGCACTCATATCCTTGAAGCGACCTTCGCCAAGTGGAGTTGCCAATAATTCTGACCCAAGTGCGTCATAGCGCCACTGATCAGTTGAGACGTACCAGAATGCGGTGCCAATCATCTGACGGGCAGGGCGTGACCAATCTGCGCCAAAAGCTAGTTGCGCCCAACCTGTTACGGGTCGGCACTTCTCTTGTCCAACGTAGTGTGCCCAACCCCCACCGTTGACGCCCTGGCATCCTGTGAGAGTAACGAGTGCTAAGAATGTGCGGTACATGGTGTCCGAGTGGAACCAGTGATTTGTTCCGGCTCCAAGCAGAATCATGGAGCGCCCTTGCGAATCCACTGCGTTCTGTGCGAATTCTCGCGCGATACGTATCGCCTGGACTGCCGGGACGCTGGTGATCTCCTCTTGCCAGGCAGGTGTGTACGGAGTCGTATCTTCGTAATTAGTTGGCCAATCGCCGCCAAGTCCTTCACGTGAGACTCCATATTGAGCCAGCATCAAGTCATAAACAGTCGTGACTTTTCTATCACCAATTTCAATGAAGGGAATACCGCGGCGAAGTACTCCGCCACTTTCGGATGTTTCTTGTCCCAAATCAAAACGAGGCATCAACACTTCTACTGCGCGCGCTGCAGGAATGTCGAAGACTGAGAGTGATGGATCAACACCTTCGAGATCCAAATTCCATTTACCCATAGAGGAGTCGTTGTACCGATGACCCAGCGAACCGTTGGGAACAAAAGTCTTTCCATTGCTGGAATCAAGCATGACCGTCTTGAACTTCGATCCTTCCGATGTGTCGCCAAGATCAGCGGCAACCAGGAACTTATCCGGTACGTAAGCACCGTCTTTTTCACGCAAGGTTACGAGATAAGGAAGGTCCGTGTATTTCTTCACATAATCTTGGAAGCGGGGGATCTGCTTGTCCACGAAGAATTCCTTAAGAATGACGTGGCCCATTGCCATTCCGAGTGCACCGTCAGTGCCTGGATGAGGTGAAACCCATTCATCTGCAAACTTGGTGTTATCCGCATAATCAGGGCTGATAGCGATCACTTTCTGACCGCGGTATCGACCCTCGGTCATAAAGTGCGCATCTGGAGTACGTGTCACAGGGACATTCGATCCCCACATCATGAGGTAAGAAGCATTGAACCAGTCTGCTGATTCGGGAACATCTGTCTGATCACCAAACACTTGCGGCGATGCGACTGGCAGATCTGCATACCAGTCGTAGAACGAGAGCATTGCGCCGCCCATGAGTGAAATGAACCGTGCACCTGCGGCATGGGATGCCATAGACATTGCCGGGATGGGCGAGAAACCAAAGACCCGATCGGGACCGTACTTTTTGATTGTGTGCACATGGGCCGCAGCGATGATTTCCGAAATCTCTCCCCAATTCGCGCGGACCAGTCCGCCTTTTCCACGAGCTTGGTGATACCGAGCGCGGTGTTCTGGGTTATCAACTACATCGGCCCATGCCAGGACCGGATCATGAAGTCGCGATTTCGCTTCGCGATACATTTCAAGTAGCACGCCGCGGATGTAGGGAAATCGAATTCGCGTCGGTGAGTACGTGTACCAAGAAAATGCCGCACCGCGCGGACAGCCACGTGGTTCGTACTCGGGAGAGTCGGGACCGACGGATGGGTAGTCAGTCTGCTGAGTTTCCCAAGTAATGATTCCGTCTTTTACATATACCTTCCACGAACACGATCCAGTGCAGTTAACGCCGTGAGTAGATCGAACAACTTTGTCATGACTCCAACGATCGCGGTAGAAAGCGTCACCCGCGCGACCCCCACTCTTAGTAATGCTACGAAGATCTTTTGAAACCTCTCCCTTAGAAAAGAATCTTCCGAGCTTGATGAGAGCGTCTTCTGGGTCTGTTCGCGGGGCAGCCTGTTTCGTCATGCCTCTATTGTGACCCTGCACTCATTCGAATTAAATAGGTATAAAGACCCTACTTGCCGACCATCAGAAAGGAGCAGTCTTCTCCTAGGACGACCAGAAGGAGAACGGATGTCAAAAGGAATTAAGGGATCGACGAAAGTGCTTTCGCTATCTACCTTTGCCTTCACTTTAATGTTTGCCGTCTGGTTGATGTTTGGAGTTCTTGGAATCCCCATCCAGAAGGAGTTCGGTCTCTCTGATTCGCAATTGGCGTGGCTATCATCTGTGGCGATTCTCAATGGCTCAATCTGGCGACTTTTTCTCGGTGTCTTGACGGATCGCATTGGCGGCAAGCGAGTGACTGTCGTGATGCTCCTTGTAACCGCGGTTCCGGCGTACTTATTGGCGCACATGGAACTCAATTACACCTGGCTATTGATTCTGGCTTTCTTGGTTGGATTTGCGGGAAACCTTTTCAGTGTTGGAATCGCCTGGAATGCGCACTGGTTTGAGCGCGATCGGCAGGGTTTTGCGCTCGGTGTTTTCGGGGCGGGCAACGTCGGCGCATCTGCCACCAAATTTATTGGTCCACCTATCATCGCGGGCACGGTGGGTGCCTCGTACTTGGGGGGAGTGATTCCTGGAGGATGGCGCTTTGTTCCCGCCCTCTATGCAATTCTTCTCGTCATTACCGCTATAGCTATCATGTTCATGACTCCTGCCGACTCTGCGCGAATACAAGTATCGCGCCCACTCAAAGATATGTTCACTCCATTGAAGCATGTGCAAGTGTGGAGATTTAGTTTGTACTACGTTGTTGTTTTTGGTGCCTACGTCGCCTTGGCATCGTGGATGCCTAAATATTATGTTTCCGTTTATGACTTAAATCTCCACGATGCAGCACTACTTACTGCACTCTTTATTTTCCCTGCATCACTTCTCCGTCCCTTCGGCGGACACCTATCAGACAAAATGGGTGCTCGAAGACTCATGTATGCATCTTTCGGGACAATGTTGATCGCGCTCTTACTTCTAGCAGCGCCTTTCGGACATATAGTGCTTCAGACTCAGGATGGTCTGAAGAATATTCTTCCGTACTCTCTGGGCGTGGTCCCCTTCACCGTCTTGCTATTCATCGTCGGATGTTCAATGGGTATAGGAAAGGCAGCTGTTTACAAGCATATTCCTGAATATTTCCCGAAGGATGTAGGGGCAGTCGGAGGGTTGGTCGGCACCCTCGGCGCGCTCGGCGGCTTTATTCTTCCGCCACTTTTTGTCTCAGTTCGTGAGTGGACTGGCCTTCCGCAATCCACATTCATCGTACTTTTCCTTCTGACCTTGGTGGCAAGTGTGTGGATGCACTTGACCATCATCCGAATGATGCACCGGGCTACACCAGAACTGGAACACCGAATTGATACGGCAACCCGAGAGAAAGTTGGAAACTGACATGGCCCAAAACGCATCAAATGTTAAAGGCGGAAGCGAATGGCTAGAGGATTGGGATCCAAATGACGAGGCGAAGTGGGATTCTAAGATCGCGTGGAGAACGCTCTGGATCAGCACTTACGCGCTCACCCTGGGGTTTATCAGTTGGTATCTTGTCTCTGCTCTCGCTCCAAAACTGAACAACCTCGGATTCGATCTCAGTAAAAAAGAACTCTACTGGCTCGCCGCAATGCCAGGGCTGGCAGGTGGCGGACTTCGACTTCTCTGGATGTTCCTCCCTCCGCTGCTGGGTACGCGACGTTTGGTCACTTACTCCACGTCACTCCTGATACTTCCTCTAGTGGGTTGGTCTTTTGCGGTGCGCAATCCTGAGACTCCCTACATCGGACTTCTCGCACTAGCTTTCCTCGCTGGACTAGGCGGCGGTGTCTTCTCGGGATTTATGCCGAGCACGTCCTACTTCTTCCCAAAGTCAAAGCAAGGTCTTGCCTTAGGAATTCAAGCAGGTGTTGGAAACTTCGGTGTTTCCATCGTCCAATTCATCACTCCGATCATCGTCGGTTCGGCAATGCTAGGTTCGACTCTTGGAGCCGAGCAGCGATTCGTTGATTCCGCTAAGGGAATTGATAAATCCGTCTGGTATCAGAATGCTGGACTTCTCTGGATCCCCTTTGTTGTTGTAGCAGTCATCCTGGCTTGGACGCTGCTTAAGAGTGTCCCTGTCACTTCGCGTGGCATGAAAGAGCAACTCGATATCTTTAGCAATAAACACACATGGCTGATGACTCTCTTGTACGTGATGACGTTCGGTACATTCTCCGGTCTGGCTGCCCAATTTGGTCTGCTTACCAAGAACCTCTTCGGTGATTTCGCGAATGCTCCAGATCCCGTCAAGTACGCTTTCTACGGACCACTGATCGCCTCTGCTGCACGTGTTCTCTCTGGACCTATTGCCGACCGAACCGGCGGAGGAATCCTTACAGTTATTTCGGGTTTAGGAATCGCCGGATCTTCGATCTTCACTGCATTCCAACTTTCGCCACAGAGCAGCGATGATTTCATGAAGTTCTTTTGGGGAATGATTGCTATTTTCTTCTTTGCTGGAGTTGGAAATGCGAGTACCTTCAAACAGATGCCGATGATTTTTCAGCCTCGACAGGCTGGCGGGGTAATAGGCTGGACTGCGGCCATCGCGGCATTCGGTCCATTTATTTTCGGAATCCTGCTTTCTGAAGTTGCGCCTAAGTCCTTCTTCCTCGGTGTTTCACTCTTCGCCATGGGATGCACTTTCGTAGCCTGGTGGTACTACACCCGCCGCGGTGCCGAAAAGCCCTGCTAATTCGCCATTGACGCCATGATTGGGCAGACTTCCGACATGGGGTCGAATCGATTAGGCGCCCTCTCCGAGGCGGTCATTGATATTGCTAAGGGAGAAGATCTCAAAGCATCACTTCGCCGATTGGTCGAGAACGCAGTGGCGTTGTCGGGAGCAACGTACGGAGCGCTGGGTGCATTGGGCAAGGACGGTAACTTAGAAGAGTTCACTTATGTTGGAATGAGTGAAGAAACAGCGGATGAGATTGCTTCTTTCCCGGAAGGCAAAGGACTGCTCGGGCATTTGCTCACTCACCCGGTTCCGCTGAGATTGAATCCCATCAAATCGCATCCTGCCTCTAGCGGATTTCCGGCGGGCCACCCATCCATGGTTTCTTTTCTGGGGGTTCCGATCAGAATCCGTGATGAGATTTATGGAAGTCTTTATTTGACGGAGAAGCGCGGGGGAGAGGATTTTACCGAAGAGGACGAGCAGTTGGTCAGTGCACTGGCTTCGGCTGCGGGAGTAGCGATTGACAATGCGCGTGGGCTTGAGGCGCAACATCGTGTCATAGTTCTGGCAGAGCGCGAACGTATCGCTCGCGACCTGCATGATTTGGTTATTCAGCGGCTCTTTGCGACGGGCTTATCACTGCAGGCCCTCGCCAAGGACCCAGAGCTTCCTGCGCAAGATCTGGCACGCGTTCGTGAAGTAATCGACAATCTCGATGCGACGGTTCAACAGATCCGTAATTCGGTCTTCGCCCTGCAAGATCAGACTGGTCCACACGGCCTACGTTTGCGAATTCAGAACGAGATTGATTCGCTCAGAACTAGTTCGGCCATGAACTTAATCTGCGAATTCAACGGCCCGATTGATACTGTTATTGATGGTGAGCTTGCCGAGAATGTTTTCGCTGTCCTGCGAGAACTCCTTACCAATGCAATCAAGCACTCCAAAGCCCAACAGGTTGAGGTGCAGGTAAGTGCTCTCAAGACTCGCTGCGAAGTCCGAATTATTGATGACGGAATTGGAATTGCGGATGATGTGAATCGAAGCGGACTTCTGAATTTGGCCAAACGAGCCGAGGATTTCGGGGGAACTTTTGAAATCTATAGGCGCCCGAGCGGGGGAACGCGGGCAATCTGGACTGGAAAATTCTAAGGTCTGCCCAATCCCAGTCTGACCGCAAGTGCGGCGGCCTGCGTCCGACGTTCTAATCCCAATTTTGAAAGCAAGGAGGAGACGTAATTCTTTACGGTCTTCTCGGCTAAAAACATAGAGTTTGCGATTTGGCGATTGGTCAGCCCTTCTCCGATGAATTCCAGGACCCTGCGTTCTTGATCTGTGAGGTCATCGATGCCTCCGGCAGGATTGCTCGCCTCACGTAGTCGGCTGCGCAATTTAGCCGTGGTCGAAGTGTCAATCAAGGTTTCGCCTTTTGCCACGCGCCTAATTGCATCAAGTAGATCGAGATTCTTAATATCTTTGATGACAAAACCGCTGGCTCCGCCTAGAACGGCGCCAAGTAGTGCCTCGTCATCTGAGAAGGAGGTGAGCATCAAGACATGAATCTGCGGAAAAAGGGATCGGATCTCGCGGCAAAGTTCGATTCCATTACCGTCGGGAAGGCGAACATCTAGAACTGCGACATCCGGTGATTCTTGGGAGATCTCCTCGAGTGCGCTGGCGACTGTGCCTGCCTGACCCACCACGGTGAGGTCGCCTTCGGCGTTAATGAGGTCAATTAGTCCGCGACGGACGAGTTCGTGGTCGTCGACGACGAAAACTTTAATCGCCACTTGGGCCACCCCTTACCTAAATCGGATACCCAATGCTAGCGACAGCGTCGCCGGCATTGGGTATCTACTTCGGGGAAGAATTAAGTTGTTAGTTCTTACTCTCTTCCTTCATGGTTCTTCGCACTCGCACGACCTGGGCGATCACGATGAGAAATGAGAGCAGGACGAGAGTAAAGAGAGCACCCACCAAAGTACGGCCAGCCCCGGCAAGCAACTCTGGTTCTGGTTCTACGTACGGAGAAATTGCGCCGCTCGCACTCACTTGAGCGGTGCCAATGGCTGGTGGGGTTTCCGGATCGAAGTAGTACATCACCGTCACTGTTCTTGTACCGTTGACAGTGGCGACATAATTAACTTCAGCGACGCCGTTGTAATCTGTTATTGCCTTTCCAATCGGAACGAGGTTGGTGCCTGGTTTGAACATTGTGGTGCTCTCATAGAATTTCAGCTCGGCTTCCCAAACTGGATCCGCGCCGTAATTGACGGTTGCAGTGACTGCAATCTCAGGCCCTGATGAGAGGGCACTCACCGTAATCGTAGGTATTCCTTCTTCGGCAGCCGCAGGCGTTGCGTTCCCTAGTCCAATTGCTCCTGCCACGGTTAGAAGGAGGAAGATGCTGGCAACTGTGCCGACTCCTCGTCCCATGGATGATTTCGACTTTACTGGGTCGGGGGAATGTTCTCTCGTCGGAGAGTCGATTTCATCGATAGCAAGGATTGGAACAACTCGGAAGAGCAACATGAGCATTAAAGGTATTGCCGCAACTCCAGCTAAAGTTATCGAGATTGAGACCCACGTGAATTGGTAATATTGTCCAAAGGATCGTGTGAGTTGGTCGTAATGAGATGTTTCCGAGACCATCACTAATCGTTTGAGCCACATAGCAATCACAATCAATGTTGCCGCGACAACCATTCCTGCCGTATTCCTGGTCTGGGGAAGTGCGACTAAAAGGATGGGCAGGATGGCGCCGGCAAATATGAATGTCCAGAACGAAATTGCATAATCACCAACGAGAGTGTCATGGACAACTTCGGCAACTCCTCGCTCGCCAACGTAGGCACCGGGAAGAATGTCCGCGAAAGTGAGATACAAGTAGGTCGCACCTAATGCAGCCATCAGGAATCCAAGGCGAACAAAATGCCTCTCAGTTATGAATGCTTCGAGGTGGTAGCCACGTCGAAATCCCGCGGTAATGACAACTACCAGAGCAACACCCGAATAGAGCGCTGCGATAACAAAATATGGGGCCCAGATGCTTTCGTGCCAGCCGGGACGACTTACTAAGGCGAAGGCCCAAGAAAGCACTGAGTGGACCGATACTGCCAATGGGATTATCAGGATCGCTACGACTCCAATCGCACCGCGCAATATGCGGTGTTGTTTTGGTGACGAAATCCATCCTTGTGAGCAGATTCTGTAGAGGAGGCGCCTTCCCCGTCCAAGTTCTTCCGGGTGTTTGTTCCGCAAGATTGCCATATCCGGGATAAGTGGAAGGAAGAAGAAGACAAAGGAAGCAAACATGTATGTCGTGATTGCCACAAAATCCCAAAATACGGGCGACCTAAAGTTGGGTTGCAGAATCATGTACATTAATCGATCTGGTCGGCCAAGATGAGGAAATACGAAAGCCGCACCGATGATTACAGTGACAACGGCCATGCCTTCAGCAATACGAGCGAGCGGCGCACGCCACGAAGCACCAGTCAGCAACAGAATCGCTGAAATGACAGCTCCTCCGTAACTGACGCCGATAATTGTCACTACATTGGTGAGGTCGATTGCCCAGAATGAACGGTTAGAAAATCCAGCTACTCCCATACCTTCACGCAGTTGTACGATCCACGCGACAATTCCCAGCGCAACCACCGCGCTAAGTAAGCCGATGGCGATCCAGAACTTCTTACTGGCTTTCTTAAATGGCCTCAAAGAGGCCTCTTGCGCACTTGGCTGCATCAATTGATCTGTATTCTCCATCGTTGTCATTTCACACCCGCCATTGGGCCGCCGAGAGGTTGACCCTTTCCGAGGATGTAGTAGGTACGCGGATTGGTGCCTAATTCCTCCTTAAATCGAACTGCATTGTTCTCGCTTAAAAACGTCGAGAGTTTCACAGTTGCGACTCCGTTTACGGCGACATCGGTTACGAAGTCCCCAATGTAATGCACATGATTAGGGCACGCTTCGACGCATGAAGGTAGTTCGTTGGAGTAGGGAATCCGATCTGCACATAAAACACATTTGCCTACGGTGCCAATCTGATTGGCAGGAAATTCTGGCGTAGATGGCGAAGGTGCAGGCATTCGGTTTGTATCTATTGGCTTGTTCCAGTTGAAATATCGCGCTTCATAAGGACAAGCAGCCATGCAGGCTCTCGAACCAATGCACTTATCTTGGTCGACGAGAGTTATTCCTTCAGCGGTCCGTGTAGTCGCGCTTACCGGGCAAACGGCGATGCAGGGCGGGTTCTCGCACATCTGACAAGGCACCGGCATGAAGAATTCTTTGCCGACTTCGTCCTGCCAGGAGAGTACGCGCATCCATGTCTGCTCAGGGGGTAGGCCGTGGCGGGTTTGGCATGACGAGACACACTTACGTTCTCCCGTGCAAAATCTTAAGTCGACAATTCTGCACCATTGATGTTCAGCGCCTTTTGTAACTGTGCTAGCAGCCTGAGCTTCATCTTTGAACCCAATCAATCCAAGTGCGCCGCCCATCGACGCAACACCCACAGCCCCGAGACCTAGGAGCATATTTCTGCGGGACAAGTCTTCTGCCTCAGTCGACACAGCCCCTGCTGGTGTGAGTCCTAGATCTGGATACGGACGGGTCCGCTTTGATCTGTCGACTATGTTCCTTAGATTAGCCACTTCGCTCAACTCCCTCTTCAATGTGGAATATGAAATCATTACACGTAAAATGTCTAGGTTCTTGAGGGGCAGTTGTGCTGCCCCTCAAGAATTTAGTGATATTACTTAACTACGATCGTTGCTTTCATGCTTGCCATCTCAGGTGCTTCATCGCCCAAGGTGTATGTTCCCGCCTTGGTAGGAATGATGTACAGGTTCGATACACCGCCAGCTTCAAGATCTGCTGGGCGTGCCTTTCCACCAAAGACTGAACCTTCAGCGTTAACGATTTTCCAGAATGCGCAGGTTGCTAAGAAATCTGGAGTATCGAAAACATGCAGGATGTTTCCTGTGTTAGCGAAGGTGAGCGTGACGGGCTGATTGAGTTTCAATTCAATCACTTTTGGCTTGAAGAAGTGGGCATCACCGTTATCCACCATTTCAACCGTCACAGCAGCTGCATCTGTGTCCCAAGTAGCTTTTGCAGCTTCGATGAGACCGGCAGCACCAGCTACTTCTTCCACCGTACTAAATGGATCAATCACCGGTGCGGGAGTTGTAGGGGTTTCTCCCGTCACTGAGATTGTTCCGGTCATACCGGCAGTAGGTACTCCATCGGTTAGACCCTCCATCGCTGTGACACCAGGAATAACTGGAACCACAAAGAGCTCCATCATTTTTCCTGGAAGGACGTAGATCTCTTTGAAGAGAGTTACTTTGATTTCAGCACTGGGGGATTCAACTTTTCGGACAGCTGAAGCGCGCATGAAGTCCAGAGCTGACAGACCATGTTCGACAGTGTCGGAGTTTGATATTTCGATGACGTATGGCATGCCCGCCACAAGTTCAAGGTTGGAAGGTGTGATGACTCCGGCCCCGAGGTCAAGTGTTACAGTCTCTGCCACGTCCCAATTTGCGGCCTCTTTGTAATCTCCGCTATTGGAAATCCACTGGCCGGCTGGGAGTGCTTCAACTAAGGTAATTGCAGTGTCGGCGGGAGTCTCTGATGCACTTTCATCGGCTCCACCTCCGCAAGCGGTAAGCGTGAGGAGTGCTGCAGCGGTCAGCGCTACTGCACTCAAGGTGGCCCGCTTGGAATAGCCATTCCGCCCGAAGCCAATTGGTTTAGACATGATCTCCTCTTTCTAGTTGGTGGATCTATTTGTGGTTTCACACTCTCAAAGTATTTAGAGATGCGGGTTCGCGACACATCAGTAGTTCACTCGCACTTGCTCGGCGATAACACCTACCGATTTTGATAGCGGTGGGGTCATTACCTCGGGTGTAGCATCAATTACTAGGTACGGCCACCGATTCGGGAGACCGATTCGGGTGCACTATTTCCAGCGGAGAAGATGGCAAAGGAGAGTTGACTCGATGAGTGTTGTGCAGGAAGGGACACTGGGCATTCGAGTCCTCGTCGTGGACGATCATCCAATATTCCGAGCAGGGATTTGCGAACGGCTCAAGACGGTCGATGACCAAATAACGGTCGTGGGTGAGGGCAACGATGGCTTTCAAGCCTACGAATTGGCAGCAAAATTGCGTCCCCAAGTAATTTTGATGGATATTGCGATGCCCGGCATGACCGGAATCGAGGCCACGCGGAAGATTAGTAATGATTTTCCCGAAATCGAGATCATAATTCTCTCCGTTTATGACGATGATCAGTATGTAAATGCCGCCCTGCAAGCCGGTGCGAGCGGCTATCTACTTAAGACTGTAGAGGAAGGTGAATTGAGGGACGCGGTTATAAAAGTCTCTAATGGGGGATCAGCCCTCTCTGCCACGGTCGCGCGGAGTGTACTTTCTCGGATTTCGGAACAGTCACATTCTGGTAACGGGATGAGCGATCGAGAGTTGCAAGTCCTAGAACTTGCCGCAAGGGGTCTTACAAATAAGAATATTGCCAAGGAACTTTTCTTGAGCATTCGAACTGTGGAAGCTCACATGCGTAATGTTTTCGAAAAACTTGGAGTTTCTTCGCGTACTGAAGCAGTCACACACGCGGTCCTTCACCACTTGATCCGGTTGACCGAAAAAGAAAAGTAATGCGTTCATTGAAAATTTCTTCATTCGTCAGCAATACGACAAAATGGATTCGCGAAATTGGAATTCCTATTCGTGACCACCGATTTTGGATTATTCAAGCCCTGGTCTTGGCTATAGACGTGAGTCACATTATTTTGGAGAAATCTGGATTACTAGTTACTGATTCCGAGTTATATATTCTCTCCGTTTCGCCCTTCCTTCTTCCGGTTGTTTATGCCGGACTAAATTTCGGGCGCAAGGGAGCGAGTCCAACATTTGCGTGGGCTCTTCTCTTGTGGATTCCCGAAATAATCTCGCATCAATCCACAACTCGGCTGGGAATAATAGTTCAATTCGGAATTATCGGCGTGATTGCAATGATTGTGGCTAATCGGGTAGAGCGGGAGAATCACGCAGCAGAGCAAGCGCGCGAAGCAAATGCGAAACTCCTTAAAGCAAAGGAAAATCTAGAAATCTACATTGGTCTCGCCACGGAGGCGCAAGAGAAAGAACGCAAGCGCCTTTCGCGCGAACTTCACGACGACACTTTGCAGTCGTTGGCGACGGCAATTACTGAAATTGGCATGGTCACTTCAAGCGAGAATCTCGTGGGCGCGGAGAATCGGTTGCTGCGGGTTCAAGAAATACTTAGCAGCACAATGTCCAGCGTGCGGCGTTTCTGCCGGGATCTACGCCCTTCCTTACTTGATGACCTTGGGCTTATAGATGCCATTGAATGGCTGGTGTCGGATCTGCAAAATCGCTCGGGGATGCTGGTAACCCTGGAAGTTCTAGGTGAGCGCCAGAGACTGGATGAGCGACTCGAACTCCCTATTTTCAGAGTGGTTCAGGAGGCTCTACATAATGTCGAACATCATGCGAAGGCAACTCAGACAGATGTTGGAATAAATTTCGACCACGGGAATTTGGTGGTTTCTATCGCCGATAATGGACAAGGAATGTCAGCATTTGGACCACCTACCGAAACCGGATTGGGCCTTCGTGGTATGGATGAGCGAACAAAATTACTAAAAGGCTCTCTGATTATTGAAAGCAAACCGGGTCGTGGGACGAAAATTACTTTACTGGTGCCGTTTCCCTAAGGCTTATTTGAATTTTCCAGATGTTCGGAGAGTCTCGCCGCGGTTGCTGCAACTACCGCTGCATGCAGACGACCGGGTTGTCTTCCAAGGCGTTCTATAGGACCACTAATACTGACCGCCGCAATAACTTTTCCGTTTGGACCGCGTACCGGCGCCGATACTGATGCCACGCCAGCTTCGCGCTCGCCCATGCTCTGTGCCCATCCGCGACGGCGCACGGCGGCCAATTGCGCGGCCGTGAAACGCGCATTTGTGAGTCCGCGATGGATGCGGTCTGAGTCTTCCCACGCCAGAAGAACTTGCGCGGCTGAACCGGCCTGCATTGTTAATGCTGCACCGATTGGGACGGAGTCACGCAGACCAGATACACGTTCGGCGACTGCAACGCAGATTCGCAGGTCGCCTTGTCGTCGGTACAACTGAGCACTCTCTCCCGTGGCATCGCGCAGCGATGTGAGAGCAGGTGCAGCAGCGGCCAGCAGGCGATCTTCTCCGGCCGCGGCAGAAAGTTCGCCAGAGCGTGGCCCGAGTACAAAGCGACCGTTCAAGTCGCGAGTCACCAGACGATGAAACTCAAGTGCAACTGCGAGGCGATGTGCGGTCGGACGGGCAATTCCAGTTGCCGCTACGAGTTCGGCGAGGGAGTGGGGTCCAGATTCCAAAGTAGTCAATATCGCTACGGCTTTATCTAAGACGCCAACTCCGCTATTCTTTCTGTCCACGATGCAATATTAACATCTCAATGTATGAGATGCAATATCGGTGGGTTGGGAGTATCAAATGGCGAGTGAGACGTTGGGCAAAACCTTGGCCGAGAAGATCTGGCAGGAGCACGTCGTTCGAAGTGCCGTCGGCGAACCGGACCTGCTTTACATCGATCTGCACCTCATTCATGAGGTCACGAGTGCGCAGGCATTTGACGGCCTGCGTCTGGCCGGCCGGAAAGTGCGGCGCCCGGATCTCACCATTGCCACGGAGGACCACAACACTCCGACCCTAAATATTGATCTACCGATTGCCGACCCAGTCTCCAAACTCCAAGTAGATACGCTTCGCAAGAACTGTGCCGAGTTCGGAATTCGTATTCACTCGCTTGGCGATATTGACCAGGGAATTGTGCATGTAGTTGGACCACAACTTGGACTGACTCAACCAGGCATGACAATTGTCTGCGGCGACTCGCATACCTCCACGCATGGAGCCTTTGGAGCGCTGGCATTTGGGATTGGAACCAGCGAGGTCGAACATGTGCTGGCTACCCAAACTCTGCCACTGGTTCGTCCAAAAACTATGGCCATCAATGTAGAAGGCGAATTGCAACCTGGCGTCACTGCCAAGGATATTATTTTGGCGGTCATCGCTCAGATTGGAACCGGCGGCGGACAGGGCTATGTCATTGAATACCGGGGAAGTGCCATCCGTGCGCTTTCCATGGAAGGCCGCATGACCGTGTGCAATATGTCGATTGAAGCCGGTGCCCGCGCAGGTTTGGTTGCCCCCGATGAGAAGACTTTTGCTTACATCAAAGCAAAGCCACACGCACCGCAGAATTGGGACAAGGCCCTTGCCTACTGGGGCACGCTTTTCACGGATGCGGATGCAAAATTCGATGTCGAAATTACCATCAACGCCAATGAGTTGGTGCCTTTTGTCACCTGGGGAACCAACCCTGCCCAAGGCGTGCCACTTACTAGCGTTGTTCCAGATCCGGCATTGATAACAGATGTTGAGGAGAGAGGCGCAGCCGAACGTGCCCTTGTATACATGGATCTCAAGGCAGGCACGCCCCTGAAGGAGATCGCCATTGACACTGTTTTTGTCGGCTCATGCACCAACGGGCGCATTGAAGACCTACGAAGTGCGGCGGCAATCTTGGATGGCAAGCAGATAGCTTCGACCTTGCGAATGTTGGTAGTACCTGGATCGGCGCGCGTCCGCCTGCAAGCCGAAGCCGAGGGTCTGGATCAGATATTTATCAAGGCTGGCGCAGAGTGGCGAAACGCGGGCTGTTCAATGTGCCTGGGAATGAATCCTGATCAGCTTGCCCCGGGGGAGCGCTCTGCATCCACTAGCAACCGCAATTTTGAAGGCCGCCAAGGCAAGGGTGGTCGGACTCACTTGGTCAGTCCGCAAGTAGCCGCCGCAACTGCGCTACGCGGAACGCTTTCATCACCGGCAGATCTGTAGAAAGGCGCGCGAATCATGGATAAATTCGTCACACATACCGGCACGGGTGTTCCGCTGCGCCGCAGCAATGTCGATACAGATCAGATTATTCCCGCGGTCTACCTCAAGCGCGTCACGCGTTCGGGATACGAAGATGGCCTGTTTTCTGCCTGGCGGAAGGATCCAGAGTTCGTTCTCAATAATGAGGCTTTCAAAGATGGGACGATTTTAGTTGCCGGCGCTGACTTTGGAACCGGATCTTCGCGCGAACATGCCGTCTGGGCGCTTCAGAATTACGGATTCAAAGTTGTCATCTCACCCCGCTTTGCCGATATCTTTCGAGGAAACAGCGCAAAAGGCGGGCTTCTCACGGTTATTCTTCCCCAAGAACAAGTGGAGGCACTCTGGGATGCAATTGAGGCGAATCCTGCGATGCCGATTGAAGTGAACCTTGAAAAACGAACCGTTTCGTACACAACTGGCAACTCATTGCTTGCCCTCCCGTTTGTGATAGATGACTACACCCGCTGGCGTTTAATGGAGGGATTGGACGATATTGGGCTCACTTTGCAGCAGACTGACTCGATTGATGCCTTCGAAAAGACCCGTCCGGCACTCAAGCCCGCCACTCAACCAGCTCGCTAGAAAGTCTCTACCACTTATTGAGACATTACTGGACTCTTTGGCTTTAAAAAAAGCAGTGAATATCAACATTTTTTGCTCCTAAAGAGTGCAACTTGTGAAAATAAATAAGTGCGACACGCGTGTTTAATGGTGGACTCATTTTGAAATAGTGCGTAAATTTCCAACTGTGTTAAGCAATTGCTTAACATTTACGCGTAAATATAAGGGGAATTTGATGAATAAGGCCCAATTCATTGCCTCGTTGACCCCACACTTCAACGACAGCAAGAAGGAAGCAGCACACGCTGTTGATATCGTTTTTGACGCGATCACCCGCAACTTGGCAAAAGGCGAAGACGTAATGATCAACGACTTCGG
>JBAQFB010000004.1:0-207495 GCA_049287065.1 Candidatus Nanopelagicaceae bacterium | reverse complement strand
GACCGAACTGTCTCACGACGTTCTGAACCCAGCTCGCGTGCCTCTTTAATGGGCGAACAGCCCAACCCTTGGGACCTACTCCAGCCCCAGGATGAGACGAGCCGACATCGAGGTGCCAAACCTTGCCGTCGATATGGACTCTTGGGCAAGATCAGCCTGTTATCCCCGGGGTACCTTTTATCCGTTGAGCGACGGCGCTTCCACAAGCCACCGCCGGATCACTAGTTCCTGCTTTCGCACCTGCTCGACATGTCTGTCTCACAGTTAAGCTCCCTTGTGCACTTACACTCGACACCTGATTACCAACCAGGCTGAGGGAACCTTTGAGCGCCTCCGTTACTTTTTAGGAGGCGACCGCCCCAGTCAAACTACCCACCAGACACTGTCCCTGATCCGGATTACGGACCGAGGTTAGAAGTTCAAAACGATCAGAGTGGTATTTCAACGATGACTCCACAAACACTGGCGTGCCCGCTTCACAGTCTCCCACCTATGCTACACAAACCGTTCCGAACACCAATATCAAGATATAGTAAAGGTCCCGGGGTCTTTCCGTCTTTCTGCGCGTAACGAGCATCTTTACTCGTAATGCAATTTCGCCGAGTTCACGGATGAGACAGCGCTCAAGTCGTTACGCCATTCGTGCAGGTCGGAACTTACCCGACAAGGAATTTCGCTACCTTAGGATGGTTATAGTTACCACCGCCGTTTACTGGGGCTTAAGTTCTCAGCTTCGATCTTGCGATCTAACCAGTCCCCTTAACCTTCCAGCACCGGGCAGGCGTCAGTCCGTATACATCGTTTTGCAACTTCGCACGGACCTGTGTTTTTGGTAAACAGTCGCTTGAGCCTGGTCTCTGCGGCCTTCTAACGCTTCGGAAGTAAATTCCTACACGTCAAAGGGCCCCCCTTCTCCCGAAGTTACGGGGGCATTTTGCCGAGTTCCTTATCCATGATTCTCTCGATCGCCTTGGTATTCTCTACCTGACCACCTGTGTCGGTTTCGGGTACGGGCCGCTATAAATCTCGCTAGATGCTTTTCTCGACAGCATAGGATCATCCACTTCGCCATACGGCTCGGCATCAGCTCTCAGGATATGTGAGACGCGGATTTGCCTACGTCTCTCCCTACGACCTTACCCCGGGACAACCATCGCCCGGGTTGGACTGCCTTCCTGTGTCACACCATTGCTTAACTACTACCACACCACTCCGCGCGCTCCATTCACTCGACAAAAGCCGAGCTCACTTCAGGCGCAAAAGCTTTAGTGGATTCGTTATGGGCGATTTAAAGCGGGTACCGGAATATCAACCGGTTGTCCATCGACTACGCCTGACGGCCTCGCCTTAGGTCCCGACTTACCCTGGGCGGATTAGCCTGGCCCAGGAACCCTTGGTCTTTCGGCGGTTGGGTTTCTCACCCAACTCTCGCTACTCATGTCTACATTCTCACTCGTGTGACTTCCACGGCTGGATTCCTCCGCCGCTTCACCAGTCACACGACGCTCCCCTACCCATCCACACTCCTGGACCTTACGGCCGGGATAGTGTGTGAATGATAGAACGTCGGTGGCGTGCTTGAGCCCCGTTACATTGTCGGCGCGAAATCACTTGACCAGTGAGCTATTACGCACTCTTTTAAGGGTGGCTGCTTCTAAGCCAACCTCCTGGTTGTCTATGCGACTTCACATCCTTTTCCACTTAGCACGCGCTTTGGGACCTTAGTTGCTATTCTGGGTTGTTTCCCTCTCGACGACGAAGCTTATCCCCCGCCGTCTCACTGCTGCGCTCTCACTTACCGGCATTCGGAGTTTGGCTGATGTTGGTAAGCTTGTAGGCCCCCTCGACCATCCAGTAGCTCTACCTCCGGCAAGAAACACGCAACGCTGCACCTAAATGCATTTCGGGGAGAACCAGCTATCACGAAGTTTGATTGGTCTTTCACCCCTACACACAGCTCATCCCCTAATTTTTCAACATTAGTGGGTTCGGTCCTCCACGCGGTCTTACCCGCGCTTCAACCTGGCCATGCGTAGATCACCTCGCTTCGGGTCTAGATCATGCGACTCATTCGCCCTATTCAGACTCGCTTTCGCTACGGCTTCCCCTCGACGGGTTAACCTTGCCACATAACACTAACTCGTAGACTCATTCTTCAAAAGGCACGCAGTCACAACTTACGTCGCTCCTACGGCTTGTATGCACACGGTTTCAGAATCTATTTCACTCCCCTTTCGGGGTTCTTTTCACCTTTCCCTCACGGTACTAGTCCGCTATCGGTCACCAGAGAGTATTTAGGCTTAGCGGGTGGTCCCGCCAGATTCATACCGAATTCCTCGAGTTCGGTATTACTTGGGATACCAGTAATGAGTTAACTGCGTTTCGATTACGGGGGTCTCACCCTCTATGCCGGACTTTCCCACGTCCTTCATCTACGCAACTAATTTCTGACTCATTGAACGAACGGCAGTCCATTCCAACTGGTCCCACGACCCCGATACTGCAACGCCTGCCGGCTTGACACAGTATTGGTTTAGCCTCTTCCGCTTTCGCTCGCCACTACTAACGGAATCACGGTTGTTTTCTCTTCCTGTGGGTACTGAGATGTTTCACTTCCCCACGTTCCCTTTACCCGCCCTATGTGTTCAGGCGGGAATAACCAGACATTACTCTGGCTGGGTTTCCCCATTCGGAAATCCTCGGATCACAGCTCGGTTGACAGCTCCCCGAGGCTTATCGCAGCCTCCTACGTCCTTCATCGGCTTCTGGTGCCAAGGCATCCGCCATGTGCACTTAATAATTTGACCACAAAGATGCTCGCGTCCACTGTGTAGTTCTCAAGCTACGGGCGGTACTCAGTATGCCGTGGCCACCTCTGCGAATACATTCACCTGGTTTGACCTGCTTACTAAGTCCAGAAGGTGCGGCGCTAGCCGTCCCCTCAGGACCCAACAACGTGCCTAGTTAGTTTCTCAGGAGAAGAGCTCTTTCCACTCTTAATAACCCTCAACGTAAACGCTAAAGGTTTTCAGTTGTACTAGAGATTGTCCAAATAAATAAACCTAAGTCAATGCTCCACGTAAGCAACCTCGAAAGGCGCTTACATCTAAGGAACTCCTTAGAAAGGAGGTGATCCAGCCGCACCTTCCGGTACGGCTACCTTGTTACGACTTCGTCCCAATCACCGATCCCACCTTCGGCAGCTCCCTCCTTGCGGTTGGGCCACTGACTTCGGGTGTTACCGACTTTCGTGACGTGACGGGCGGTGTGTACAAGCCCCGGGAACGTATTCACCGCAGCGTTGCTGATCTGCGATTACTAGCAACTCCGACTTCATGGGGTCGAGTTGCAGACCCCAATCCGAACTGAGACCGGCTTTTTGGGATTCGCTCCACCTTGCGGTATCGCAGCCCTTTGTACCGGCCATTGTAGCATGCGTGCAGCCCAAGACATAAGGGGCATGATGATTTGACGTCATCCCCACCTTCCTCCGAGTTGACCCCGGCAGTCTCCTGTGAGTCCCCAACTAAATGCTGGCAACACAGAACGAGGGTTGCGCTCGTTGCGGGACTTAACCCAACATCTCACGACACGAGCTGACGACAACCATGCACCACCTGTATACCGACCTTTTACAGCTATGACATTTCTGCCATATTCCGGTATATGTCAAGCCTTGGTAAGGTTCTTCGCGTTGCGTCGAATTAAGCCGCATGCTCCGCTGCTTGTGCGGGGCCCCGTCAATTCCTTTGAGTTTTAATCTTGCGATCGTACTCCCCAGGCGGGGCACTTAATGCGTTAGCTGCGTCGCAGAAACCGTGGAAGGTTCCCACAACTAGTGCCCACCGTTTACGGCGTGGACTACCAGGGTATCTAATCCTGTTCGCTCCCCACGCTTTCGCTCCTCAGTGTCAGTAATGGCCCAGAGACCTGCCTTCGCCATTGGTGTTCCTCCTGATATCTGCGCATTCCACCGCTACACCAGGAATTCCAGTCTCCCCTACCACACTCTAGTTCGCCCGTATCGAATGCAGGTCTGGGGTTGAGCCCCAGATTTTCACATCCGACGTAACGAACCACCTACGAGCTCTTTACGCCCAATAATTCCGGACAACGCTTGCACCCTATGTATTACCGCGGCTGCTGGCACATAGTTAGCCGGTGCTTCTTCTGCAGGTACCGTCACTTTCGCTTCTTCCCTGCTGAAAGCGGTTTACAACCCGAAGGCCTTCATCCCGCACGCGGCGTCGCTGGGTCAGAGTTTCCTCCATTGCCCAATATTCCCCACTGCTGCCTCCCGTAGGAGTCTGGGCCGTGTCTCAGTCCCAGTGTGGCCGGTCGCCCTCTCAGGCCGGCTACCCGTCGTCGCCTTGGTGAGCCATTACCTCACCAACAAGCTGATAGGCCGCGAGGTCATCTTCTACCGAAAAACTTTCCAAACTCGGTGATGCCACCAAGTTTCATATCCGGTATTAGCCCCGGTTTCCCGGAGTTATCCCAGAGTAGAAGGCAGATTCCTCACGTGTTCCTCACCCGTTCGCCGCTAATCCATCCCCGAAGGGATCTCATCGCTCGACTTGCATGTGTTAAGCACGCCGCCAGCGTTCGTCCTGAGCCAGGATCAAACTCTCCATAGAAAGTTTTTATCTGGCGTACAGACTATTAATAACTGACGTTATTTTTTTGTCTTTACCAAAGGAAATCAACGGGTATAGCTCTTTAACCCAACTGGTAAACCAGCCGGGGTATTTCGCCATACCTCATTGAGGTATTACTTCGTGGTCTCACTCTTTCACGCTCAAAACCCGAAAGTTTTCAGACATGGCAAGAGGAGCCACATTGGCATTGACTTATGGCACGCTGTTGAGTTCTCAAGGTACGGATGCGCACTGCTTCCGAAGATCTCTCTTCATTTCCAGGGCAGACCTACAAATCTAGTCCAGCGGCGCTTGTGCGGTCAAACCGCACGCAAACCACTCGCTTCGAATTTGAAGGAAGTTCTTGCTGTCCGGCCTTAAATCGTCCGGTGCACTGCAAGGAGCGTAACTATATGTGGCGCTCAGCCCAGGGTCAAATCGAGATCGAACCGCGAATGGGCGCCTGCCAAAACCTTGATTTATAAGGCTTTTTTCGAAATTTCCACGGCAATGAGGTCTCGCTTGCCTTTTCTCAGGATGGCAAAACGGCCGAAAAAGAAGTCTTTTTCCGTGGGCGCGAACTCCTCACCGGCGATTTTCGCGTTATTGAGATATGCGCCACCCTCTTTGACCACCCGACGAGCCGCAGACTTTGAATCCACGACCCCGGATGCCGCCACCAGGTCCACCCACGTCGGGATCTCTTCGCGGGACTCCACAAATACGCGTGGGAGCTCGGCTAGGGCGCTCTCCAGCGTGGCTTCATCGAGCTCTGAGAGCTCTCCCTGTCCAAAGAGAGCCCGCGAGGCGGCTTCCACGCGTTCGCAATCTTGTGACCCGTGAACCAGCGTCGTGAGCTCACGAGCCAAGGCGCGGTGCGCGGTGCGTGCACCAGGATTTTCATTGTGGGATTTTTCTAGTTCATTAATTTCATCGTGTGAAAGAAATGAAAAAACTTTGAGGAATTTAATGACATCGCGGTCTTCGGTATTCAACCAATATTGGTAGAACGCATATGGTGATGTCATCGTTGAGTCGAGCCACACACTTCCGCCCGCCGTCTTACCAAATTTTGCGCCGTCGGCTTTTGCCAGCAGCGGAATGGTTAAAGCGTGACCGCTGCCGCCTTCAACGCGACGTATGAGATCCAAACCAGCAACAATGTTTCCCCACTGATCAGAACCACCAATTTGCATGATGCAGTTGTGGCGTCTGAAAAGTTCAAGAAAATCAAGTGATTGAAGGACTTGGTATGAGAATTCCGTGTAAGAAATTCCCCCGCCTTCTAATCGAGCAGAGACAGATTCCTTTGCCAGCATTTGATTAACACTGAAATGTTTCCCGATGTCTCGCAAGAAATCGATCGCAGAAAGTGGTGAAGTCCAATCCAAGTTATTTACTACACGTGCGGGGTTCGTTGATGCATCTAAATCCAAGAATTTCGAGAACTGTCCTCGAAAACGCAAAACCCACTCTTCGACTATCTCCTCTGTATTGAGAGTCCGCTCTTCATTCTTACCACTCGGATCCCCCACCAAACCCGTCGCACCACCGACAAGTGCAATCGCGTGGTGTCCTGCGAGTTGAAATCTTCGGAGAACTGTCAAGATGACAAGGTTTCCGACATGCATGCTTGGAGCGGTTGGATCAAAACCCGCGTACAAGGTGACCGGCTTGGAAAGTGCCGCTTTCAACTCAGTTTCATCAGTTGACTGCGCCAACAATCCACGCCACTTGAGGTCATCGAGTAAGTTCATTGCCCCATCATGCCCGAAAAGCGCTGGATCTCGCTGGTAATCCACGAATGGTTCCGAGCGATCTGCGATTCGAGAGTGGCGATTTGAGAAATCAATTGGGCAGGTGCAGTCCCACCAAATGTGACACGGGAAGCAAGAGCCCCGGCAACGGTCAATACGTTTCGAACCTCCGCTGTCAGGGCTGGATGAATCGCTGCGAATTCATCATCACTTAGCTCGTGCAATTCGCGACCGGTCGACTCGCACTTGCGAACGCACTCCCCGGCGGCTTCATGGGCCTTAGCAAATGGAATCCCAGCTCGCACGAGAAAGTCGGCGATTTCAGTGGCGAGAGAAAATCCAGTTGGAGCTGCCTTCGCCATCGTCTCGCGATCGAATACTGTCGTATCGATCATTCCGGCGAAGGCCGGGATCACTAGACTCATCGTTTCGATTGAGTCAAAAAGTGGTTCTTTGTCTTCTTGCAAATCTCGGTTGTATGCGAAGGGCAAGCCCTTGAGCATTGTTAGTACGGACGTGAGATTTCCAATAACTCGTCCAGCTTTGCCGCGAGCAAGTTCGGCAATATCAGGATTCTTCTTCTGCGGCATGATGGATGAGCCAGTCGCGTATGCATCATCAAGTTTGGCCCATCCAAATTCAGTCGAGGTCCACAAACACCACTCCTCCCCCATGCGCGAAAGATGGAGTCCGACCATGGCAATAGCAAACAAGGCCTCAGCCACAAAATCTCTATCGCTGACTGCATCAATACTGTTTGCAATCGGCGCCTTGAATCCTAGTTCTGTCGCACTGGCTTCAGGGCTGATTGGAAGAGATGATCCGGCAAGTGCGCCAGCGCCGAGCGGGGAGAAAGAAGTTCTTTCGTACCAATCATGGATTCGATCTATATCTCTTCCCAACGCATGTGCGTGTTTGGCAAGTTCGTGACCGAAGACCACTGGTTGCGCATGCTGAAGATGGGTGAAACCCGGGGCTGCAGCATCTGCGTACTCCTTGGCTTTCTTCAAGATTGTTGACTGAAGATCTGAGACGAGTCCGGCAACGTGGAGCATATGGTCGATCGCGTACAACCTAAGATCAGTTGCAACTTGGTCATTTCGCGATCGGCCAGCACGAAGCACGCCACCCAGATCACCCAACTTTTCAGTGAGCCCACGCTCAAGCGCACTATGCACATCTTCATCAGTATCGATCGGAGCGAACGCACCAGAGTCGACTTCACTCTGCAATTCTTTGAGGGCACTGCGAATGAGACCTGCATCTTTCGTGTTAAGCAGCCCCCCATCCTCAAGTCCTTGTAAATGAGCAAGAGAGGATCTCAGATCGTATGGTGCCAATCGCCAATCAAACTCAATACTCCTCGACAGGGCGAAGACCGCATCAGCGGGCCCATGCGAAAATCTTGCTCCCCATAAAGCCATGATTACTTCTTCATTCTTAAATTTCGCGCAGAAGCGATACGGGAAGGAAGGCCCCAGAGATCGACAAAACCTTTTGCCAAGGATTGATCAAAGGTGTCTCCCTCATCGTATGTGGCCATATCAAAGTCATACAGAGAGGCTTCACTACGACGACCAGTAACCCAGCACCTGCCAGCATGCATCTTCAACCGAACATCTCCGGTGACATACTCATTCGCGAAATTGAAAAGTCCGTCTAAGCCTTCCCGAAGAGGCGAGAACCAGAGACCGTCATACACCAGTTCGCCCCATCTCTGTTCGCTCGCTCGCTTGAAGCGAGCCAGATCGCGTTCTACGCAAACATTTTCCAATTCTTGATGCGCAGTGATGAGTGCCAGCGCACCCGGTGCTTCGTACACTTCACGACTCTTGATGCCCACAAGTCGATCCTCCACCATGTCGAGGCGGCCTACACCCTGCGCACCGGCGCGACGGTTGAGTTCGACAATCGCTTGGAGCATCGTGACCGGCCGTCCATCAATTGCAGTTGGGGCACCTTGCGTAAAAGTGATTACTACTTCATCGGCTTCACGCGGAATCGATGGATCTTGCGTATAGGAGTACACGGCCTCAGTCGGGGCGTTCCAAATATCTTCCAAGAATCCAGTCTCGACTGCGCGACCCCACACATTTTGGTCGATCGAAAATGGATTCTTCTTTGTTGTCTCGATAGGCAAATTCTCCGCCTGCGCAAACGCGATCGCCTTGTCGCGTGTCATTCCAGAATCACGCACTGGCGCATACGAGGTGAGGTCCGGCGCCAATGCTCCAGTCCCAACTTCGAATCGGACCTGGTCATTGCCTTTGCCTGTGCAGCCATGAGCAACTCGCGTCGCACCGTGCTTACGTGCAGCTTCAACCAGGTGCTTAACGATCAACGGACGAGAGAGGGCCGATACAAGTGGATATCGATCCATGTAGAGCGCGTTGGCCTTGAGGGCAGGAAGGCAGTAGTCATTTGCGAATTCCTCGCGAGCGTCGACAACTTCGGCGGCGATCGCGCCACACGCTAAGGCGCGCTCCTTGATAACTTGAAGATCTTCACCTTCTTGTCCGACATCTACAGCAACGGCGATAACTTCCGCTCCGGTTTCACGTTCGATCCAACCGATTGCGACGGATGTATCCAACCCGCCCGAATAAGCCAGAACAATCTTCTCTTTCATCAGCGCACTCCTCGTATAGTTGTTCCCTTTTGAGAAATCCTCATTGGCTCTGCCATCTTTTGCAATTCTTTAGCTAATGCTGCTCCACCCGCACTCTTCTTGGAAACAAGGAGAACGGTGTCATCCCCCGCAATGGTTCCGATGAAGGAATTTAGCAGTCCATGCGCAAGAGCCACATCGAGAGCACACGCAAGTAGTTGGGCTCCTCCCGGAGGCGTTCTCACGACTGCAAGGTTTCCGCTGGACTCAACTGAAAGAATCAATTCCCAAGGAAGAGAGATGACGCGAGAGCGACTCTGGGATTCATCAATCTGCAATCGGTAGACGGCATTGCCATCCCTATCGCGACTGCGCAGCGCCCCTATATCTACCAGATCGCGACTTGCAGTTGCTTGGGTCACTTCGAAGCCAGACTTCTCAAGCAGGCGAACAAGATCGGACTGCGAGTGCACTAGACCTGCCTGCACGAACGATATGACCTTAGCCCTCCGCGCCGAAGCGCTAGTCCGCTTTGGTTCAGCCATGATTCACCTCTTTCAGAACTTTGGAAAATGTAGAAACGAATTTAGTCACGTCAGTTGAAGTGACAATAAGTGCTGGTGCGATTCTAAGAACATCTGACGTCGGTGCGTTGACTAGGACGCCGGCCTTTTGGAGAGCTTGCTTCATATCCTTGGCAATCTCCTTTTCCAAAACAATTCCCAACAGCAATCCCATTCCACGAACTTCCTTCACTCCGGGTAGATGAGCCAGAGATGACTTAAGAGCGAACTCATGCTCGCGAGCCTGCTTGAGCAACGATTTCTTCTCCAGGACATCAATCGCCGCCAGCGCACTTGCACATGCAACCGGATTTCCCCCGAACGTCGTTCCGTGATCACCCGGTGCAAACAAATTAGCGGTTCGGCCGAGGGCAATCATTGCCCCCAAAGGCAATCCCCCACCGAGTCCTTTAGCCAAAGTAATAACATCCGGCACGATGCCTTCATGCTCATAGCCGAACCACTGTCCAGTTCTGCCCATCCCTGTTTGCACAGCATCAATGACCATCAATGTTCCTGTCGTGTTGCATAGTGCCCGGATCCCCGCGAGATAACCGGGTGGTGGCATGACAACTCCTGCTTCACCCAATATCGGCTCGATAATCACCATGGCAGTCCGACGATTGATCTTTTTCTGCATCGCATCTAGATCGCCGAACGGAACATGCACTATGCCGGGAAGAAGGGGCTTAAAGGGATCTCGCTTGGACGGTTGCCCAGTTAAGGAAAGGGCGCCCATTGTTCGACCATGAAAGGCACCTTGCGTTGCAATGATGCGCTTCCTTCCAGTCTTGCGCGAAAGTTTAAGAGCCGCCTCATTCGCCTCCGCACCCGAGTTGCAGAAGAAGACTCGGGCCGAAGGATCTCCAACTAACCCTTGCAATTTCTCCGCAAGGGAGAGAACGCCAGGATGGCTGTAAAAATTACTGACGTGTCCCAAGGTCGAAATTTGCGCCGACACTGCCTTCACGATGGCGGGATGGGCATGTCCCAAAATATTGGTGGCAATTCCACCCAGGAAATCCAAATAACTTTTACCATCGCTGTCCGTGACTTTTGCGCCCTTACCGCTGACAAGAGTCAGTTCTGGTTGACCGTAATTGGCTTGCAGGGCGTTTTCCCAACGAGCCGATAAATTCTGCGCGGAGTTTGTCATGGCGTGACCACCGTCCCTCCGATTCCTCGAAGCGCAAGGGAGAAGGCCCGCGGATCTGTACCGTCAATGATCCGCACACTTAAGGCCCCCGCATCGATTGCGTTGAGGCAGGCCATGACCTTAGGAGCCATGCCATCGGCAAATTCACTCTTTATCAGTCTCAACTCAGGGGCCGATATCGCGGTAATCAATGAGGAGACATCTGGCCAATTACGATAAATTCCAGCAACGTCAGTCAGAAAGATAAGTGCGGACGCATGCACGGCCCCGGCTATTGCGCCGGCGGCAAGGTCTGCATTGACGTTCAGTCCCACTTTGGAGTTCTCGGAGGTCTCGTCACCTTCCACAGCCAAAGATGAAATCACGGGAAGGAAGCCTGATGCAATCAATGTGTCCAAAACTGAGGTATCGACACGAACAATCTCACCCACTTGACCCAGATCAACTGGCGATCCATCAACCAATTCACTCAACTTCTTTGCAACGAGCAATCCTCCATCGCGACCGGAAATACCCACCGCGTTAATCCCGGCCTCCCTCAACTGTGCAACTACATTTCTGAGGACAACGCCACTTAAAACTTTCTGAACAATTTCAAAAACTTCAGGTGTCGTCACACGAAAGCCACCCAGATAGGACGGAGCAATATGTGCTTCCTTAAGAGCAGCGTCAATCTGTGGACCTCCGCCATGCACAATGATGCATTCTTCGCCGAGATCGAGAGCGCCTTGGACGGCCTTCGCGAATAGGCCCTCCTCATCTGTCATGGCATGACCACCAAACTTAATCACGATCATGTTGCGTATGCCGAATTCTCGTGAACATAATCATGACTCAAATCATTGGTCATCACTGTCGCGTTCTCATTTCCAGACTTGAGGTCAATAATAATTTCCACTTTTGGACCAGAGAGATCAACTAGAGTTCGATCTTCGCCAGGTCCACTCGATCGGGCTACTAAAATTCCATTCAGAGTTACATCAACATCAAAAGCGTCAAACTCTGCATCGGCTGTCCCAACTGCAGCCAGAATTCTCCCCCAATTTGGGTCGCCGCCAAAGAGCGCGCACTTGAGCAGATTATTTCGTGCGCAGGCTCGACCAACATTTACAGCATCGCCCTCCGATTGCGCATTTATCACTTTGATGGCAACAACTTTGGTATGACCTTCGGCGTCCCCGACGAGTTGGGTAGCCAGGTCGCCACAGATATCCATCAGCACTTCTTCCAATTCAGCGTCCGAGATCGACACACCCGAAGCCCCCGAAGAGAGTAGGAGAACTGTGTCGTTGGTTGAAGTGCATCCATCTGAGTCAAGCCGATTGTAAGTACGGTCACAAACTCGCGAAAATATGACCTGCATGGCAAGCGGATCAATAACCGCGTCCGTCATCACTACTGAGAGCATCGTGGCAAGTGACGGAGCAAGCATGCCTGCGCCCTTCGCTAATCCGGTCGTAAGGACGCCAAACTTCTCGCTGGTGGCCATTTTCGGCACTGAATCCGTCGTCATAATGGCCCGGGCGGTTTTTTCGACATGCGCATTGCTCATGTCATGGACAATTGAATCGATGCCGGCGAGAACTTTTTCCATAGGCAAGAGTTCACCGATGAGCCCCGTTGAACAGACGGCTACTTCGGAAGAGGAGATATCCAGTGATTTTGCCACATGTTCGGCGCTCTTATGGGTATCAGCAAAGCCCTGCGGACCTGTACATGCGTTAGCTCCACCCGAATTGAGCAATACCGCCCTGATCGCTCCACCACTAACAATTTGCTTCGTCCAAATCACTGGCGCAGCAATCACCTTATTAGTAGTAAAGACTCCGGCGCATAGAAAAGCCGGTCCTTGGTTCTCGATGATGGACATGTCGAGCAAGCCCGAACTCTTCAGTCCAGCGGCTGTAGCACCCGCCCTAAACCCACTTGGAAATTTCATACGCCTAGCCCGTTTGCTTCAAGTCCGGTTGTTTCGCTCAGTCCCGCGATGATATTCGCGTTCTGGATTGCCTGACCAGCAGCACCTTTGCCCAAGTTATCGATTGCCACCGAAATGACGACACGATTCGTATGGGCATCGATTGCAACTTGGATCTGCACGTGGTTGCTCCCAATCACACTTGCCGTCTTGGGAAGAATGCCTTGCGGCAAGAACGTAATGAACCTTTCTAATGCATACTGGCTCGAGTAGAGCGCACGTAATTCTTCCTCGTCTATAACTGCATGCAATTTTGCAGTTATCGTGGCGAGAATCCCCCTGGGCATCGGTGCAAGTATCGGAGTGAATGAAATATGCACTGGCTTATTGATGACACGGCTGAGTGACTCTTCAATCTCCGGAGTGTGCTGGTGGACTCCGCCAAATTTATAGGAACTAAGCGAACCCATTACTTCACTGGCCGAGAGAGATGATTTTGAACTTCTGCCTGCGCCCGTCGTGCCAGAGGCGGCAACCACAACCACGTCCGAGTGATCAATCACAGGGAGTGCGGGCGCGGTACCAAGGGCAATCGCAGTTGCATAGCAACCTGGATTGGCAATACGTTTCGACGTCGAAATCGCGGCACGTCCTCCGGGCAACTCCGGCAACCCATACGTCCAGGTGCCAGCATGATCGCCACCGTAATATTTATCCCAGGATTGCGAACTCCGTAATCTGTAATCAGCTCCCAAATCCACTATAAGTTGCTCACTCGACAATTGATTTATGATTTTTGCCGATTCACCGTGGGGCAATGCTAGAAAAACCAGGTCCGCAGTTCTCAATTCGGAGATATCAAGGGCTGAAAAAGTCTTGCCTTCGTAGCCGCTTAAGTGAGGATGGATGGAATTGATAAGTTCTCCCGCGTTCGCGTGCGCGGTTATGTGACCCGGAATGAAAGTTGGATGGACTTCAAAGAGGCGAAGTAATTCACCGCCGGCATACCCACTGGCGCCCACAACGGCCGTTTTCATGAAAGTAGGTTACCGCACTAATCAATAATTATGCAATTAGTTGCATACTTATACGCTCACGAAGAGCGCAATACCGCCCCCAGTTGAATTCGTGCGGCTTCAACTGCAGCCTCTCGCATCTGTGCGACTTCAGCGCCGGTCAAAGTTCTATCCGATGCTCGGAATGTCAGGGTGAAGGCGAGTGAGACTTTCCCCTCGCCGATCTGCGAATACCGGTCAAAAAGTTCGATCGATTCCAGCATCTGCCCTGCCCCACTCTGCAGAGCCGCCACCACGGCCGCACTTGGAATTGAATCGTCGACTATCAGGGCAATGTCCTGGACCGCCACCGGCAAAGTGCCAATATTTGGGGCGCGCGTCACGTGCGGATCTGGAAGCGCCGTCAGATTTACCACAAAGGCGCATGCTCGGGCAGGTAAACCAAAATCCGCGACAACCCGCGGATGCAACTCCCCGGCATGGGCAACTACTTTCCCTTCGACAAGAATTTCGGCACAACGTCCAGGGTGCCAAGGAGCAAGATCTGATCGTCCAACGCTCCATTCGAAGTTGCAGGCGGAAAGAACCGATCCGGCAAGTTCTATCGCATCGGTCCAGTCATACGTGCGACCCTTGCCGCGCCAATCTTCTTTCTCTGCTTTGCCAACCAGAAGTCCGCCCAGGTGAAGTGGCTGCGCTGGGACACCCGCATAGATCGCATCGATCTGCGCTCTGGTGGGCCTTTGTCCGGTTGAAGGATTCTCGATTGGCGCCAGTTCCAGCTCACTCTTGAAAATCAATCCAATTTCAAAAATTCCGAAATCGCGACTGCCCCGACCAAGATTCCGCTGGGCCGCTTCAATTAATCCAGGGATCAAATGAGCTCGCAGCAGCGGCGCATCTTCTGACATCGGGTTCGAGAGCCGGAATGCTTTCCCTCGTTTGCCCGTGTATCCAAGAGAGTTCATGACAGATTCCGAAGTGAACGGATAACTCAAAATCTCAACCAGGCCGCGGTCGGCCATCAATTGAGAAATTGCCCGTCGGCGAATTTGGGCAGACGTGAGCCCGGGACTTACCGGATGCGAGGGCAGGATCGAAGGGATGGAGTCATAACCCACCATCCGAGCCACTTCCTCTACGAGATCTGCCGGGGCTCTGAGGTCGCTGCGCCAGGATGGAGGATCAATCTTCCAAAGTTTCTCACTTGATTTTTCAATGTCGCAACCAACAGTAAGGAGCATCTTTTCTACATCGGCAATTGATATCTCCGCACCAGTCAACGTAGAGACATAGGTTGGATCAAAATCAACAATGGGGCTGTAGCGCGGCTCCCCTGCTTTTCGTGATGCAACATGGGCCGCTCCGCCTAAATCAATAAGTAGTTGTGAAGCACGTGCAGAGGCAAATTCGGCCAACGACGGATCCACTCCTCTTTCGAACCGACGGGATGCCTCAGAGGAAATTCGATGATGCCTTGAGTTCTTGGCAATTGAAGCTGGGTCGAATCGAGCTGCTTCGATCGCTAACGTCGTGGTGGCCAGCGTGACTTCCGAATCCTGACCCCCCATAGTTCCGGCAAGTGCCAGAGCGTGGATATCGTCGGCCACAAGTAAATCTGCGGGCGCGAGCGTTCTGACTTGGCCATCCAAGGTGGTGAATTGGATCGGAGTGCCCGCCCGACGAATATGTAACGAACCACTGATCTTCGCGCTATCGAATGCGTGGAGAGGCTGTCCCAATTCGAGCATCACATAATTGGTGACGTCCACTGCCAGAGAGATTGAGCGCATGCCGCATTTCTCAAGTCGTCGGCTCATCCATAACGGTGAAGAAGCACTGGGATCAAAATCGCACAGGGTTCGAACGTAAATCACTGAAGCGCCCGTAGCATCGTCGATCGCTACTTCTACCCCACCCTTTGAACCTGATTTTGAAATTGGGAAGGCAGTCACACTCACTGACGCAACTGGATCACGGAAGGCAACACCTAGAGATGCAGCCAATTCACGAGCCATGCCACGCATTGAAAGTGCATATCCCCGATCGGGATTAACAGCGATATCAAAGACCACGTCTGTAATTGCCAAGAGAGTGAGCGCATCATCTCCGATACCGGCCGAACCTGCAGGCAGGACCAATATTCCAGAATGCTCTTCACTGAGTCCCAGTTCGCGGGAAGAACAGATCATTCCATTGCTCGTCTTGCCATATGTCTCGCGTTGTGAAATGGCGAAACCGCCAGGGAGGATCGCACCCGGAAGGGCCACGACCACCAAGTCATCTGCAACAAAATTATCAGCTCCGCAAATAACAAAACGGGTGGAGTCCTCGCCACAATCAAGTTCGACCCAACGGATTGGCTTCTTGAATTCGGTTATGGTCTCGACATTTACGACGCGTCCAACTTTCAATGGCCCGGAGATGTCAGCGCCAGTCACATAAATCTCTTCAACTTCAAAACCGACGCGTACAAAAGCATCCGAAATCTCCGCGTTTGAAAGGGAGTCAGGTACATCTGCGAATTCACGAATCCAAGACAATGGCACGCGCATTAAATACCCACCCCAAACGCCCTGCTAAAACGGATATCGCCCTCGACAATGTCGTGCATATCCGTAATCCCATGGCGGACCATCAAAGTGCGTTCAAGTCCCATTCCGAAAGCGAAGCCCGAGAATTCATTGGTATCGACTCCACATGCTACGAGGACTCTGGGGTTGACCATGCCACAACCGCCCCATTCGATCCAGCGACCGTTGAAGAAGACATCGACTTCTGCACTCGGTTCGGTGAAGGGAAAGAATGAAGGGCGTAGCCGAGTCAGGGCTTCGGCGCCAAACATCTCTCTGGCGAACAAATCCAACGTGCCTTTGAGGTGCGCCATGGTAATTCCACGATCAACGACGAGTCCTTCAACTTGGTGAAAGACCGGAGTATGCGTTGCATCCAATTCGTCCGCCCGGAAAGTGCGGCCAGGACAAATAATGTGGATTGGCGGATCGTTCTCCAGCATGGTCCGAATTTGGACTGGCGAGGTATGCGTTCGGAGAACCAATCGTGCGTCAAGTGGTTCTACGAAAAAAGTATCTTGCATTGACCGCGCTGGATGATCCTCCGGCATATTGAGCGCATCAAAGTTAAGCCACTCTGCTTCGAGTTCGGGTCCTTCAGCCACCCCGTACCCTTGCGCAATGAAGTAGTCGCTAATTTCATTCTTCAAAATCGTGATGGGATGCAAAGCCCCCCGGTGGCCCCGCGTTGAAGGCAAGGTTACGTCGACTACTTCCTCAAGCAGGACGCGCGCATCGCGATCTGCCTCGAGAATCAACTTCTGCTTATCGATTGCGGCGGAGACTTGTGCTCGCGCATCGCCAATCAGTTTGCCCAGGCTGGCACGTTGATCGGTAGGAAGACCACCCAATGATCGGCTAGCCAATGCAATCGGCGATTTGTCTCCCGAATGGGCAATGCGCACACTTTTTAGAGCATCGAGATCCGACGCGCTGGCAATCTCTGCAAGTGCATCGTCGACCCAACCCTTTAGATCATCTCCCGAAGTCCCCAGAGTCATGGCGTCGAGTCTACTGTTCGTGCTTGATAACTTGTCGGACATTTACTTTCAGTCGGCAATCTCATTAGATGCTTTCGCTGTGCTCACTTGGAACATAACGATAGATGCGGCCGCAGCCAAATTAAGGCTTTCCGCATTTCCGGCCATTGGAATCGATATTTCTCTGACGCGTGGATGTTGTGCCCAATCCGATAGACCGCGTGATTCATTTCCGAAGATCCATAACGAGGGTCCATCCGCCGCTACTTCAAGCAGCGAAGTCGGCGCATTCGCTTCGAGTGCAAATACCGAATCATTGGGCCACCGTCGAAGCAGATCCTCGAACTGAACTCGCTCAACCACAGGCAGGTGCCAGAGTGAACCCGCGCTCGCTCGCACAACTTTCGGCGAGAACAGATCAACACTATTTGGAGAGGTGATGACTCCAGAGAATCCCATGGCATCTGCACTTCTTAAGATCGTGCCGGCGTTTCCCGGATCTTGAATTTCATGCAAGTAGATGTACTTTGAATTTGATTCGATCACGAGTTGGCCTAATGACAATTGCGGTAATTCACAGAGGCCAATCACGCCTTGCGGGGTTACTGTCTCCCCCATCGCATCCATCACATCATCACTCACATCCAAAATACGGATATGGTTAAGGGAGATTCCTTCTGCTTCTATCTTCTTACGCGCGGTTGTAGTGATGTACAAGGTTTCAATGCGCGGTGTGGCGTCTTCGACACCCGCCTCGCGCAGAAATTGCATGCCTTCTGCCAGGAAAAGACCTGATTCTTTTCTCTCCTTTTTACCCCGCGAACCAAGAAGAGCCTTCACTCGCGCAATATGCGGCGAATGAAGGCTCTCAATCATTGGTATAGATCACTGGGGTAGCCTGAGCTACGAATTAGAGAAGACTCTTGCGAGCAACTTCAACTAGTGTCTTGAAGGTTTCTGGTTCATTCGTTGCCAATTCTGAAAGAACGCGACGATCAACTTCAACTCCTGCAACCTTCAATCCTTGGATGAAACGGTTGTAAGTCAGACCATTGGCACGGCTGGCGGCGTTGATACGTTGAATCCACAACTGACGAAAGTCACCCTTCTTGTCTTTGCGGTCGTTGAACGCGTAGACCATTGAGTGAGTAACTTGCTCCTTTGCCTTTGCATAAAGACGTGAGCGCTGGCCGCGGTATCCGCTGGCACGCTCAAGAGTTGTGCGGCGCTTCTTGGCGGCATGTACGCCACGCTTGACTCTTGCCATTTAGTTCACGCTCCTTACTTCAAGCCAAGCATGCGCTTGGCCGTAAAAGTTGTTGTTGGCTTTGCCGTGGCATCTTTGCTCAGGCGGCGGGTGAGTCGCGAAGATTTGCGCTCGAGAAGGTGGCGTTTGCCAGCTCGCTCGTGCATGATCTTCCCAGATCCAGTGACGCGGAAAGTCTTCTTAGCGCCGCTGTGCGTTTTCATCTTTGGCATCTTCGCGATCCTCTCGTTCGTGCTCCTGTAAAACTTACTTCTAAAAAAGTAACCCTCTAAGACAACTACTCAGCTTCCTGCGCCTTCGCATCGGCTTTCGCCTTGCGAGCCGCTTTCTGTTCGGCTACTGCTTCGGTCTTTCGCTTAGTCGGCCCCAGCACCATGGTCATATTTCGACCCTCCTGCTTAGGAGCAAACTCGACGAAACCAAACTCGCTAATGTCCTGTGCCAGCTTCTGCAACAGTTTGTAGCCCAACTCAGGTCTGGTCTGCTCGCGACCTCGAAATTGCATAGTGATCTTCACCTTGTCGCCACCGCGAAGGAACTTCTCGATATGAGCCCGTTTGGTCTCATAGTCGTGACTTTCAATCTTGGGACGCATCCGAACCTCTTTGACCACGATATGGGTCTGGTTCTGCCGCGCCTCGCGTGCCTTCTGTGCGATCTCGTACTTATATTTTCCGAAATCCATGATCTTGCACACGGGTGGATTGGCATCTGGAGCGATTTCGACTAAGTCGAGACCGATTTCATCTGCCATTCGCAATGCGGTATCGATATCCACGACGCCTATTTGTTCAGCGGTTGGACCGATGAGACGAACTTGCGGTACGCGAATGCGATCGTTGATGCGGGCTTCAGTGCTGATACTTACTCCTTCTTGGTTGCTCACTTGTCAGTTGAAATATCCTGCAATGAGAGCGTCCGCGACCGAAGTGTCCATATGTGGACCACGACGTACCATCTCGCCAAAGCGATGAAGGTGGGAGCGGAAACCCCTCTTGCAGTGAACAATCCACTGGTCTGGGCGTAAGGGTACTAGAGAGCGGGCAAAGGAAGAAATCGAGCCCGCAATCAACCACCTATTGCGTGCACCCCACCGTCCACGTGGATGATCTCTCCCGTCGTCTTGGGCATCCAGTCCGAAAGAAGGACGACCGTCGCCTGCGCAGCGGGAACCGGATCATTGAAGTCCCAAGTGAGGGCGGAGCGTTGGTTCCAGAGAACTTCGAACTGCTCAAACCCCGGGATCGACTTAGCGGCGATGGTCCGGAGCGGGCCGGATGCGACCAGGTTGACTCTCACATTGTCGGGACCTAGATCACGCGCGAGGTAACGCGTCGTCGATTCGAGGGCAGCTTTGGCTACACCCATCCAGTCGTATTTTGGCCAGGCCACGGTGGCGTCAAAATCCAGACCCACGACGGATGCCCCACCGGAGAAGATGGGCTGGGCGGCCATTGCTAAGGATTTAAGCGAAAAAGCCGAGACATGTATGGCAGTTGCCACATCGGGCCAGGTGGTGTGCAGGAAATTTCCGCCGAGAGCGGCCTCGGGGGCAAAAGCGATCGAATGCACGACCCCATCGAGAGTTGGTACGTACTGACTCACCCGGCTGGCCAGCGCGGCAAGGTCCTCCTCATTGGTGACATCGAGTTCGATAACAGGTGCGGGCTTTGGCAGCCGACCCGCGATCCGCTCCGTAATTCGAAAGACGCGACCGTAAGAACTCAGAACGACATTGGCGCCCTCTTCTTGCGCCAACCGCGCAACATGGAAAGCAATAGAAGCCTCAGTGAGGACTCCCGTGACCAATATGTTTTTTCCGTTCAAAATTCCCATCTCAATGCCCCATTCCTAGTCCACCATCAATTGGTATTACAGCACCCGTTATATAGGAAGCCTTTTCCGAAGCGATAAATGCAATGACACCCGCAATTTCCTGCGCCGAACAGAATCTTCCCAAAGGAATGGATGCGACAATTTCGTCACGACGCTTGGCATCGAGTTCTGCGGTCATATCAGTCTCAACAAAACCCGGTGCAACCACATTTGCCGTGATGCCACGACTTCCGAGTTCGCGAGCAAACGAACGCGCCATTCCGACAAGTCCAGATTTGCTGGCCGCGTAGTTCACCTGTCCGGCGGATCCAATGCTCCCTACAACCGAACCCACGAAGATGATTCGACCACGCTTGAGCTTGAGCATTCCCCGAGTTGCGCGCCGTACCACTCTGAAAGCACCTGTGAGGTTGGCATCGATGACGTCGATGAAATCCTCATCACTCATCCGCAGCACCAAGGTGTCTTTAGTTATTCCGGCATTGGCAACTATCACCTCAGGTGGGCCGAACTCTTTTTCAATCCTGGCAAAACCCTCCTCGACGCTCTGCGTAGAAGTCACATCCATTTGAACCGCAGAATATCCCTCTGGCGGAGTTCCAGAACGGTAGGTAATCACAACTTCAAAACCCGCCGCCCTTAACTCGGACGCAATTGCCAGGCCGATGCCGCGATTCCCGCCGGTTATGAGAGCAATCGGAAGAGCCATGGCTAAAACCTACTGGCTACCACTGCGTAAATAGGAATTTTCGCCCCAAAGCGCGCCACTTCTCAGGAATTTTCCCATTTTCGCAGAGAGGGTAACTATGAAATTGTGGATGCGCGTAGGGTTATGCCATGGGCGAGGAAATTCATGACATTACCAGCGCTCAAAAAGGGCTGAGTAGTGATCTGCCGAGTCGGCAGCGACGATATTTCATATCCATGATGGTTCGCACAGTCTGCTTTATTGCGGCCGTTATCCTCCCCAGTCCTTATAGATGGTTTGCTTTAGTGGGAGCGTTGATATTGCCTTACATTGCGGTCGTGGTAGCCAACGCAGGCAGAGAGACCATCGCCCCCGGATCTGCTGTTATTGATGACTCAACTAAAAGCATCACCTGAAAAGTCTGGGAAAGAATCCCATCCCTTTCTTTCCACGTTAGTTGCTCTTGCCCTGGTGGGTCTCTGCTTGTGGGCCAGTCTTTGGCAGTACGACCGAGGAGTAGCCCGCCATCATCGAAATGCGCTTATCGCATCTCAATCCGTGTTACCTGCAACGACTCTAGAGAAAGTCGTCGGGGATATTGCTTCGGCTGAATGGCGCCAGGTTGAAGTCCAAGGCACTTTTGATTCAACGCACCAGATCCTCCTTCGCAATAAATATTTTCAGGGGGCATATGGGTTTGACCTTTTAACGCTCTTCACTGACACCGCGCGGCGCTCTTTTTGGGTCGACCGCGGCTGGATCGCACCCGGGAAATCTGCAACCGTCACGCCAAAACTTCCTCCGACCTCTGTCACAACGGTGTCGATCACCGGACGAATCCGCTTGGATCGGTCTCTCCCGCAAGGTTCTTTCTTCGCAATATCGTCAGGAAGCAACAATCTCATCGAGAAATGGAATATGCAGAGCGGGAGTCGTGTGCAAACAGAAAACTTCTATGTGGACCTTCTCTCATCATCCGATTCAATAATGACACCTAAAGTGCCGGTCGAACTTCCGGAGCTTTCAGACGGTCCCCATATGGCTTACGCATTGCAGTGGGTCTTCTTTGCCGGGCTGGTTGTGTACGGACGCTTACTCTTGCGACGCGCCCGATAAATCCTGTCTCGCATACAAATCACTGTACAAACCCTTGGATGCCACCAACTCTTCGTGAGTCCCTCGCTCTACTATCGCGCCTTCGGCTACGACAAGGATCTGATCAGCTTCCATAATCGTGCTCAATCTGTGTGCAATTACAATGCTAGTCCGCCCTTGCAGCGCAGTACGCAGAGCTTCATGAACCAACGACTCATTTTCAGAATCCAAATGAGCAGTTGCTTCATCCAGGATGACTATGGATGGTGATTTCAAAAGCAACCTTGCGATTGCCAGGCGCTGTTTCTCGCCACCGGAAAGTCGATGGCCTCGCTCCCCCACCATCGTGTCTAAGCCATTAGGCAAACTTTCAATGAAAGACCAGATTCGAGCTGATTCACAGGCGCTTCGCAACTCTTCATCGGTTGCAGCAGGTTTCGCATATCGAAGATTCTCGGCGATGGTGTCGTGAAACAGATGGGCGTCTTGCATTACGACTCCGATGGAATCACGCAAACTTTCCAGAGTCAGATTGCGGACATCAACGCCTCCAACAAGTACCGCACCTGAAGTCACATCATAAAGTCTTGGAATGAGCGCACTTATCGTTGTCTTACCCGCGCCAGATGGGCCCACCAATGCGGTCATCGTACCCGGCTCCGCTAGAAAAGAAATATCTTTCAAAATTTGGCCACTCGGAACCGTCTCAGGTTTGGATGCGGACTCCAATGATGCAAGAGATATCTCGTGAGATTGCGGGTAGGAGAATCCAACACCCTTGAATTCGACTGAAAGTTCTCCCTTGCGGACTGGATGAGCATCCACATGGTTTTGCACCATGGGAGTGAGATCGAGAACTTCAAAAACTCGCTCAAAAGAGACTAGGGCCGTCATCACATCGACTCGGACATTCGAGAGCGCTGTTAATGGACCATAGAGTCGCCCGAGAAGTGCAGTAATCGCCAGCAATGTGCCCACAGTTACTCCACCGGAAATAGCCAGATGACCGCCAATTCCGTAAGCAAAAGCTGTGGCAACCGCGGCAACGCTCGTGAGCGCGACGAAGAAGAGTCGATTGAGCAGGGCAATGGAAATTCCTATATCTGCGACGCGTCTAGCTTTAGCCGAGAAATATTCATGCTCCCGCTTCGGTTCTCCGTAAAGGGCAACCAGCATCGCTCCCGAGACGTTGAAGCGCTCGGTCATGGTGCTAGACATTTCGGCATTGAGTTGAAATGACTGCCTAGTGAGGCCCTGCAATTTCCTTCCCACCCATTTGGTGGGAAGCAGAAAGAGGGGAAGGAGCACTAATGAGACAACTGTAATCTGCCACGAGAGCACGAGCATTGTTATGAGAACCAGTACCAAACTGACCACGTTGCTCACGACCCCTGAGAGCGTCGCAGTAAATGCCTGCTGCGCACCGATGACATCGGAGTTAATGCGGGAAATTAGCGCACCTGTTTGGGCACGGGTAAAGAATGCAATGGACTGACGCTGCACATGGGCAAAAACGAGTGAACGCAGATCGTAGATCAATCCTTCGCCAATTCGTGATGAGAACCAGCGACCAACAATGCTCATCAGCGAATCTGCGACGGCGAGAAGTCCTACCAAGATGGCAAGCCGAGTGACCAGTGCACCATTACGGGGGATAACTCCCTCATCAATGAGTTGGCGCAGGAGAAGCGGGGTCGCGATAATTAGTACAGCATCGACGACGACAGTCATGAGAAAGAAAATGATCTGCCACTGGTAAGGCTTTGCAAAAGATGCGATCCTACGGATCGTCCCGGGCTTTAATTTCTGGTTCTTAACGGATGGATCGGCCAGCATCGACCGAAAAGACATCCAACCCGCTTGATTGGACATAAATTAAACGGTAAAGCCAAGAGCGCGAAGTTGCTCCCGTCCATCATCAGTGATCTTATCTGGCCCCCATGGCGGCATCCACACCCAGTTGATTCGAACATCATCGGTCAAAGGTGCAAGAGCGGCACGAGTCTGGTCTTCGATAACGTCCTGCAAAGGACATGCAGCCGAAGTCAGAGTCATGTTGAGAATCGCAACGTTGCTCTCGTCGACCATGATGTCGTAAATGAGACCAAGGTCCACCACGTTGATACCCAATTCCGGGTCGACAACATCCTTCATTGCCTCTGTCACGTCATCCAACTTTGCAACCATTCTCATCTCCTCCAGGTACCTACTTTAGCGATCTATATCCCTTGAACTTGTACTGCCGCGTCCTTGAAGGCCATCCACCCCAGCAGTGCGCACTTTATTCGGGCGGGGTACTTTGAAACGCCAGCAAATGCCACTGCATCTTCTAATACCGAGTCATCTCCCTTAGTTGCTCCCTTGCTCTGCATGAGTGTTACAAACGAGTCCAAGATCGGAGTTGCCTCTTCCAGAGTCTTACCGTTCAAAAGTCCCGCCATCATGGATGCGCTCGCCATGGAAATTGAACATCCAATTCCATCCCAGGAAATTTCAACGAGGCCATCTTTAAGGGAGAGATTGAGAGTCAGTTCGTCACCGCAACTGGGATTGACGTGATGAACCTGAACATCAGGATTTTGCGAAAGCCCCTTATATTCTGGTCGCTTGTAATGATCAAGAATTACCTCTTGATACAAACTATCGAGTTGCATCAGCGGCTCCCAAAATATTCCTGGGCGTTGGAGACACCGGCAATAAGCGCATCAACATCCGCTTCATCGTTATATAAATACAGGGATGCGCGAACCGTCGAATTTACGCCCAACTTGCGATTCAGAGGCCAAGCACAATGATGTCCTGTCCTTACCGCGATTCCCTGGCTATCTAGAAACTGCCCAACATCATGGGGATGAATATCTTTGACTGCGAAAGAGACAACTCCACCACGCATATCCAGGTCGCGCGGACCGAAGATCTGAATATCCGGGTTTAGTTCGAGCCCTTGCAGCAAACGTCTGGTCAATACGGCTTCATGCTCATGGATATTCTCCAAGCCGATATTGGTCAGGTACGTCAACGCCGCGCCCAGCCCAACTGCTTGCGCCATGTTGGGAACACCCGCTTCAAATTTACGGGGCGCCGAAGCCCAAGTGGAGTCTGTCATGGTCACTGACTCGATCATTGATCCGCCGAATAGGAATGGCGGCAACTCATCTAGCAATTCGCCTCTGCCCCAGAGAACACCAACGCCAGTTGGGCCCAAACTTTTGTGCCCCGAGAATGCAAGGAAATCAATCCCAAGCGCAACCACATCAACTTTCATGTGGGGAACAGATTGGCAAGCATCCAATACGACAATCGCGTCAACTTCATGCGCGCGGGTGACAATCACATCCAGGGGATTAATCGTTCCCAGCACATTTGATTGGTGTGCAAGCGCGACGACCTTGGTGTTTGGGGTTATGAGGGACTCAATATTCGAAAGATCTAGCCGTCCGTTCTCATCCACTTTAAACCAGACGAGTTCGGCACCTGTGCGCTTGGCTAATTCCTGCCACGGGACCAGATTCGCATGGTGTTCCATTTCGGTGACGACAATTCGGTCGTTGCTCGTAAGATGAAAGCGATTGGTCTTATCTGCGTTACCGAAAGAATACGCCAGAAGATTCAGGCTCTCAGTGGCACTCTTTGTGAAGATGATTTCATCATCGTCACCTCCGAGGAATTTGGCAACGATGGATCGGGCACCTTCATAGGCATCCGTTGCCTCTTCGGCCAGTTGATGAGCGCCGCGATGAACCGCTGCGTTATTTCTCCGATAGAAATTCGACTCAGCTTGGATGACCTCGAGTGGCTTCTGGCTGGTGGCCCCACTATCCAAATAGATCAGCCGCATGTCCCCGCGGATCAACCGCTCGAAAATGGGAAAGTCCTGGCGAATCAAGGCACCGTTGAGAGTCATAGTTGTTAGAGAGGTCATTTAACTAGCGACGTACTCTGCGTAGCCCTTCTCCTCCAACTTATCTGCAAGCTCTGGTCCGCCCTCTTCAACAATGCGGCCATTGGCGAAAACGTGCACAAAATCTGGTTTGATGTAGCGCAATATCCGCGTGTAGTGCGTGATGAGAAGGACTCCGAGATTATTGGCTTCTTTAGCGCGGTTTACCCCCTCTGAAACAATGCGGAGAGCGTCTACATCGAGTCCCGAATCTGTTTCATCAAGGATGGCAATCTTTGGTCGGAGCAATTCCAACTGCATAATCTCGTGCCGTTTCTTCTCTCCGCCGGAGAAACCTTCATTGACGTTCCGCTCTGAAAACGCCGGATCCATGTTGAGCGCATTCATAGCGCCCTTCACTTCCCCGATCCACGTACGCAATTTTGGTGCTTCTCCGCGCAAGGCAGTGGCTGCCGTGCGGAGAAAGTTTGAAACGGAAACTCCTGGGACTTCAACTGGATATTGCATCGCTAAGAAGAGACCAGCTTTAGCGCGCTCATCAACCTTCATAGCCAGAACATTCGCACCATCAAGAGTGACGCTGCCGCCAGTGATCGTATATTTGGGATGACCTGCGATGGAATACGCAAGTGTGGACTTGCCCGACCCGTTCGGCCCCATGATGGCATGCGTCTCGCCGGATCGAATCGTCAGGTCAACACCTTTCAAGATTTCGATAGTGCCTTTTTCCGTGATTACCGAAACTTCCAGTCCGCGGATCTCCAGTGTGCTCATTTTCTCCTCTTTCGGTTCACTCTTCGTTAAATTTCAATTGTGACGGAGTCGTCAGTGATCTGAACTGGGTAAGTCTTTACGCTCTCAACAGCTGGAAGGGTCAAAGCCTTGCCCGTACGAAGATCAAACTCAGCACCATGCAGCCAGCACTCGATTTTCGTCCCAGAAACATCGCCTTCCGAAAGGGACGCCTCTGAATGCGTGCAGGTATCGTCGATCGCGAAGACTTCTCTGCCAATTCTTGTGACGCAAATGGATTGGCCGTTCTTCTCCAGTCGAACTGGTCTCCCCTCTCCTAAATTGGAGAGCAATAAATCAGACATTTACGAATGACCCGCCTTTGCCAATTCGCCGTCAATACGAGTCATCAAACGCTCTTCGATCGCCTCGTCGTGGATCTGAGAAATCACATCTGCGAAGAATCCACGCACGACAAGGCGACGAGCCTGATCCATCGGAATACCTCTGCTCATTAAGTAAAAGAGCTGTTCGTCGTCGAAACGTCCGGTGGTGCTGGCATGACCTGCTCCCACAATCTCACCAGTCTCGATCTCTAAATTCGGAACAGAGTCGGCTCGCGCTCCATCACTCAGAAGCAAATTGCGATTGAGCTCGTAGGTGTCCGTCCCCTCTGCGGCAGCTCTGATAAAGACATCACCGATCCAAACCGTATGTGCCTTGTCACCAGCCAGCGCTCCCTTGAAGTTAACTCGCGATTTCGCCCGCGGGACTCCATGATCAATGTGGATTCGATGTTCGAGATGCTGCCCTGCAGTTGCGAAGTAGAGACCTGCCAGATCGGCAGAAGCTCCTGATGCTGCGAACTCAACTGTTGGTAGCAGGCGGACTAGTGAACCCCCAACGGTGACGGTAATTGATTTGAAAGTTGCATCCCGATCGATAATCGCATGATGGCGAGCCGCATGCACTGAGTCCTCACTCCATTCCTGCAGAGTAATGAAAGTCAGATTCGAACCTGGTGCGAGCAAGATCTCAACGTCTTCGGCCAGGATTGCCGAAACGCTATTTTCGACGATGATGGTCGCCCGCGAATGAGCGCCAATAGAAATCTGGACCCGCGAAAGTTCTGCTCCATCCAATCCGCTAGACGAGCGGTTTAAATGTATTACGTCGCTTACTTCTGTATCTGCTGCGATATCTACCACGAACACATCTTCACTTTCAGCATGAACTCGCTGCACGATCACATCTTCCGAGTGAGAGGCCGGAGCGATCAGCTCGCGTGAAATTCTTGAGACTCTTACTCCTGCTTGGGCAATCCCTGAAAGTGCCAAGGATTTCCGGTTGCTCACACTACAAGTGCCATCATGCATTCCCGCCAGACGCTTCAGTGGAGTAAATCTCCACGCCTCTTCACGTCCAGTCGGAGTCAAATAATTCGTAGTAAGGACCGACATTAGCCAACTGCACCTTCCATTTGGAGTTCGATCAGACGATTGAGTTCTAGCGCGTACTCCATGGGAAGCTCGCGAGCAATCGGTTCGATGAAACCGCGCACGATCATTGCCATTGCTTCATCTTCGGAAAGTCCGCGCGACATGAGATAGAAGAGTTGATCATCGCTGATCTTCGAAACGGTTGCTTCGTGGCCCATGGAGACATCATCTTCGCGAATATCCACATAGGGGTAAGTATCTGAACGAGAAATGGTGTCCACTAGCAGCGCGTCACATTTCACGGTGCTCTTTGAATGATGCGCTCCCTCTTGAATTTGTACTAGGCCACGGTATGAAGTCCGTCCCCCACCGCGTGCCACAGATTTTGAAATGATCGTTGAGGATGTATATGGAGCGGCGTGAACCATCTTCGCACCTGCATCTTGGTGCTGGCCCTCCCCGGCAAATGCAATAGACAGAGTCTCGCCTTTCGAGTGTGGTCCTAGAAGAAATACAGCCGGGTATTTCATAGTCACTTTGGAGCCGATATTGCCATCGATCCATTCCATGGTCGCGCCCTCTGCGCATGTGGCGCGCTTCGTCACCAAGTTGTAAACGTTGTTGGACCAATTTTGAATGGTCGTATAACGCACTCGCGCGCCTTTCTTCACGATGATTTCTACGACAGCAGAGTGAAGTGAGTCGGACGAGTAGATAGGCGCTGTACATCCTTCGACGTAATGGATGTAGGAATCTTCATCAGCAATGATCAGAGTTCGTTCAAATTGGCCCATATTCTCCGTGTTAATTCGGAAATATGCCTGCAGCGGAATATCTACATGAACGCCCTTGGGCACGTAGATGAACGAGCCGCCCGACCAGACTGATGTGTTAAGTGCAGCGAACTTATTGTCACCAACAGGAATCACGGTGCCGAAATACTCTCTAAAAAGATCTGGGTGAGTCTTCAGCGCCGTGTCGGTGTCAAGAAAGAGAACGCCTTGCTTCTCTAAATCCTCCCGTATCGAGTGATAGACCACTTCTGACTCGTATTGTGCTGCGACACCTGAGACTAAGCGCTGCTTCTCCGCCTCGGGAATGCCTAAACGATCATAGGTATTCTTAATTTCATCGGGCAAGTCATCCCACGTTGTTGCTTGCTTCTCGGTGGAGCGTACGAAGTATTTAATCGTGTCGAAGAAGATTCCCGAAAGGTCTGAGCCCCAAGTGGGCATCGGTTTTTTCTCAAAGAGACTTAGCCCTTTAAGTCGCATCTCGAGCATCCACTCTGGTTCGGACTTCTTGCTCGAAATATCGCGCACAACTTCTTCGTTAATGCCTCTTCGCGAGTTTGTACCCGCATCGTCCTTATCCGACCAGCCGTACTCGTACCTTCCCAGGCCCTCTAGCTCTGGATGCGCAATGCTCATCGGTTTCCCCCTATAGACGCGTGTTTCGGATATGAAATCTCTGGAATGTAAGTTGTGCAGACACCATCACCGTGGGCAATAGTGGCGAGGCGTTGGACGTGCGTTCCAAGCAAACGCGAGAAGGCTTCCGTCTCGGCTTCGCACAATTGCGGAAACTCAGCTGCCACATGCGCAATTGGACAGTGATGTTGGCAAAGTTCCTCACCATTGGCACGGGGCAGAACATTTGCCGCATAACCTTCTTCAGTTAGAAAACCCGCCAACGCATCTACCCGCTCGCGTGAATTTTTTGCCTGCTTTACCACCGGCCCGAGAGCGCGTTCGATATCTGTCGCGCGTGAGCGGGCAAACTCAGAGAGAGACTCCTGTCCAACCCGCGAGGCCAGAAACTTAAGAGCAGAGACTGCTAGATCGTCATAGGAGTGTTCGAATTTCTCACGGCCCCCATCGGTCATAACAAAGACCTTGGATGGGCGACCTCGACCCCTGCGAAGGACAAGATGCGGTTCGCGAGCCTCTAAAAGTCCCTCAGAGACAAGGGCATCCAGGTGGCGACGGATGCCGGCCGGCGTGAAACCCAGCCTTTTGGCTAACATGACCGCGCTGGTGGGTCCATTCTCAAGAATAGAGCGGGCAACCAGATCCCGGGTGCGTGAATCTTCCGGCACACTTTCCTCAAAACTGGTCTTTTTCACAACATAAGTGTGTCGTAATTATTGTTTTTCTGCCAGTTCAGGCCCGATTCAGCGCCAGTGGCGAGCGCCACAGTCTACTTCTGGAGCGGTGCTCATTTCCGGACCGCCAACGTCCTAGGCTACCCGCATGAGAATTCGCGTAGCAGCTCTTCTCTCTCGCCATTTCTCTCAACTTTTAGGCCTACTCCTGCTCCTTCAATCTGGATTGGTCGTCACCGGAGGGGCGGTCCGCATCACGGGATCGGGTCTGGGCTGTCCAACCTGGCCCAAGTGCACCGACCTCTCCTATATACCTGTTCCACATCAGCCCCAGGGCCAACTCCACGCCTGGATCGAGTTCGGAAACCGGCTTCTCACCTTCGGTCTCCTCCTAGTCGCTCTGACAACCATGGTGGCGGTGATACTTCTCAAACGCCACGACATCAGAGCCCTCGCCATTGGGCAAGTCGTTGGAATTTTGGCTCAAATTCCACTCGGCGGAATTACCGTCTTAACGCATCTCAATCCATTCTCTGTTGCATCGCATTTTTTGCTCTCGATCATTTTAATTGCCGCCTGCACTTCGCTCTACGAAAGAAGAGAGTCAACTCCTCCTCCACTTCCGCGGGCAACCAAGAAGTTCCCGATCCTAAGACCCGCCCATCTAGTTTTATCCGCGCTGGTTGTGATCCTCGGAACCGTTGTAACGGGAAGTGGACCGAATGCCGGAGACTATTCGGCTCCTCGCTTTCACATTAGCCTTGAGGCAGCCACTCGGATTCACGCTGATCTCGCCATCGCACTTATGCTTGTCACTGTCATCTTTTACTTTGCCACGGCAACATCATCTTTTCTGCGCAGAAGAATTGTCATATTTGGAATAATCACTCTCCTGCAAGGAGCCGTAGGATTCATTCAGTACTACCAGGGTCTGCCTGAATTACTGGTTGGTGCTCACTTGCTTGGAGTGACACTGGTCTGGATCAGTGCATGGCGCATTCAACTAGCGGCAAAGTGAGGGATACATGAATACGCAGGACCTAGAGTGGACCAAGCTCGACGATGACGCAGTAGCCCATGCTCGCGCACTCGCTATGGATGCCGTGCAGAAAGTTGGCAACGGTCACCCAGGAACCGCTATGGCGCTTGCTCCCGTGGCCTACTTGCTCTTCCAGAAGCATCTAGTTCATGATCCGGCAGATCCACAATGGCTCGGTCGCGATCGCTTCATCCTCTCGTGTGGGCACTCATCTCTCACGCTTTACACACAATTATTCTTTAGCGGATATGGCCTCGAACTTGATGACCTCAAATCATTTCGAACCTGGGGATCGCTCACCCCTGGACATCCTGAATATGGTCACACCGCGGGAGTAGAAACAACAACTGGTCCACTTGGACAAGGCGTAGCCAACGGTGTCGGCATGGCAATGGCAGCCCGATATGAACGTGGCTTATTGGATCCTGATACTCCACTCGGGCAGAGCGTTTTCGACCACAAGATTTGGGTCATTTGTTCTGATGGCGACGTGCAAGAGGGGGTAAGCGCCGAGGCCTCCTCGCTAGCCGGCACACAAGAACTCGGATCTCTCAATGTCGTCTACGACGATAATAGAATCTCAATTGAAGGCGACACTCACATTGCCTTCACTGAGGATGTTTCAGCGCGCTACCGGGCATACGGCTGGCACGTGATTGATGTGGATGCAGCAAGTGATGGGAATATTGACCGCGTCGCGCTGGACGCTGCAATTCTCTCCGCGCGCGCAGAGACGACCAAACCGACTTTTATCCGTATGAAATCAGTAATTGCCTGGCCGGCTCCGAAGGCTCAAGGCACAGCGAAGTCCCACGGCTCAGCGCTTGGCGAAAGTGAAATTGCAGAAACCAAGAAAGCCCTTGGACTCGATCCTGCGGAGCATTTTGCGATGCCCTCTGAAATACTGACCCATGTGCGCAAGGTCAAAGCGCGCGGTGCGACAGCGCATTCAACATGGAACAAGAAATTCTCAGAATGGGAAAAGAACAACTCTGAGCGCGCCAAATTACTGATGCGCCTTCGTTCTCGTGCGCTGCCCGCCAACTGGGAGAAGGCAATTCCAGAGTTTGAATCCGAGAAGGAAATTGCTACTCGCAAGGCGTCGGGTGACGTGATTCAAGAAATTGCCAAAGTGCTTCCTGAATTCTGGGGTGGCTCTGCCGATCTTGCCGATAGTAATAACACCACGATTGAAGGTGGTGGGTCTTTCCTTCCACTTGGAAGTTCAATGCAGGGAGCCGACCCTTACGGACGCGTCATCCATTTTGGAATCCGCGAACATGCAATGGGCTCAATCCTTAATGGAATAACCCTGCATGGTCTCACTCGTACTTTTGGGGGAACTTTCCTCGTCTTTAGCGATTACATGCGCCCGGCAGCACGACTCGCATCGCTCATGAACTTGGGTGTCACTTTTGTCTGGTCGCACGACTCCATCGGACTCGGAGAAGATGGACCCACTCACCAGCCAATCGAGCATATAGCGGCGTTGCGTGCCATCCCGGGTCTGGCGGTAATCAGACCGGCTGATGCCAATGAGGTCGCCGAAGCTTGGCGGAACATCATTGCGCGTGATGAACCGTCTGCCCTTTTGCTATCTCGTCAGAATCTGCCAGTTTTTGATCGCACGGCTTTTGCACCTGCCGCCGGAGTTGCGCAGGGTCTTTATATTCTGAAAGAAGCCACCTCAGTTCCCCAGGCAATTCTCATCGCGACCGGTTCTGAAGTTTCTCTTGCGGTGGCCGCCCAAACAATCCTGGAATCCCGTGGCATTCCGACCCGAGTAGTGAGCGCTCCATGTCTTGAATGGTTCGCCCAGCAGCCGCGTAGCTATAAGGATTTAGTTCTGCCCCCAACCATCCGCGTTCGCGTGAGCATTGAGGCTGGAATTTCTCAAGGTTGGCGCGAATACGTTGGTGACTCTGGCTCATCTGTCTCACTTGAGCACTTTGGCGCTTCTGCCTCTGCGCCGATACTTTTCAAGGAGTTCGGCTTTACCGCAGAGCATGTCGTTGAAGAAGTTATCAAGCAGCTCCCATGATCATTGACCAGATCTCTGAAGCTGGAACCTCTATTTGGCTTGATGATCTATCTCGGGCAAAGTTGACCGGAAAAGATCGTCACAGCCTTCCCCACCGAATTGAGAAAGATGGAATTGTCGGGGTAACCACTAATCCCAGCATTTTCAATTCGGCAATTTCGCAGGGCACAGAGTATGCCGAAGCAATTGCGGCTCTTAAAGGAAAATCAGTTGATGACGTCGTCCGAATACTCACGACCGATGATGTCCGAGATGCTTGCGATCTTTTCGCTGCGACTTTCCAAAGAAGCGGTGGAATAGATGGTCGCGTCAGTATCGAAGTCGATCCGCGATTGGCGAGAGAGACGAGAGCCACCGTGGAGCAAGGCAAGGAACTTTGGTCGATTGTAGATCGACCCAATGTCTTAATAAAAGTTCCGGCAACTACTGAGGGGCTCGGGGCAATCACCGATCTAACCGCCCACGGAATTAGTGTCAACGTCACTCTCATTTTTTCTGTAGATCGGTATCTGCAAACTTTCGAAGCATTCATGCAGGGGCTTGAAAAACGCCTGTCCGATGGCAAAGAAATCTCAAACATCACCTCAGTTGCATCCCTCTTTGTGAGTCGCATTGATTCATCCGTGGACTCCCTTCTCAAGGCCGGTCAGTCCCCCGCACATTCATCCCTCTTAGGCCGGGCTGCTATTGCGAATGCCACTCTCGCGTATGAGGCCTTTGAAAATCTGCGGAGTTCGGATCGTTGGAGGAATCTTGAGAATCACGGAGCAAGGATTCAGCGACCGCTCTGGGCATCGACGGGTGTGAAGGATCCTACATACGACGACACCCGATATGTCATGAGCCTAATCGCACCCGACACAGTCAACACAATGCCGCAAAGCACCTTGGACGCGGTCTTGGACCATGGCGTTTTTTCTGGAGCCACGGTTGCACAGAACTACCAAGACTCACACGAACTGTTTAGTGATCTTGAGAAACTGGGTATTTCAATGGCGCAGATTACGACCGATTTGGAATTGGATGGCGTTTCGAAATTCGAGGCGGCATGGGTCGAACTACTTGCAAATGTTGAAAAATCACTCAGCGCATGATTTCTATACGCGGGCCATTTACTTCAAGAATTGACCCATTAGATCCGCGATTCACTGAAATTGTCGACGCGAGTGTGCGCTTAGCCAAGAAGGACGCGACTCTTTGGGGACCGGATGCGCAGGCAGAGGCAAGAGTGAGGCTCAACTGGGTAGACCTGCCCAGTACTTCGCGAGCACTTCTACCGCAATTGGATGCACTGGCAGCAAAGTTTAGAAACTTCGATCGGGTGATTCTCTGCGGTATGGGAGGCTCGTCCTTGGCGCCCGAAGTCATTGCGGCAACCTTCAAGAAATCACTTCTTGTCATCGATAGTACGGATCCCGAGTACATTTCCCATGCGCTCAAAGGTGATCTTGCAAAATCGGTCATTGTGGTCAGTTCGAAATCTGGCTCAACGATTGAGACTTCTTCGCAACGCGCCCTCTTTGAATCAAGACTCGTAAGTGTCGACCTCAATCCGACTGATCACATGGTCATCGTGACAGACCCGGGATCGCCTCTCGACGAAGATGCGCGTGCTAAGAATTTCCATGTCGTGAACGCCGACCCGAATGTCGGGGGAAGGTTTAGCGCGCTTACTGCTTTTGGCTTAGTACCAGCGGCGCTTCTTGGGATAGATGTCTCCGCCTTGCTTGACAGTGCTGATGATGCACTCGAACTTCTCCAAGGTCCACACTCTCCAGCCGTCGCGCTCGCGTATCTCATGTCATATGAATGCGGGCAGTACTTCGCCTTGAGCGATTACCAATCTGGTATGCCTGGACTCTCGGACTGGATCGAACAACTTGTAGCCGAATCGACAGGTAAGAATGGGACTGGTCGACTTCCTGTCGTTATTGAAGGGCCTGACTCCCCAATCGGATCTAAGGAATTGACGATTGCCTTTGCCGGCGCAGGCGACATTATTGTTGAGGCAGATCTCGGTGCGCACTTTATTTTCTGGGAATGGGTCACCGCCCTGATTGGTTTCGCGCTGGGGATCGACCCGTTTAACCAACCCAATGTGACGGAAGCGAAGGAGAGGACAGCAACACTTCTAAATACGTGGTCGGGCAGTTTGCCTCATTTTGCTCCGCTTCACACCGAAGGCTCCGTCGAAATCTTCTCCAGTGCGAGAAATGTTCAGGAAGCGCTGACACAAATAGTGGATCTTGTCGCACCGGATGGCTATATCTCGATCATGGCTTATTTAGATCGTTTGGAAGACCTGCAACTGGGCGAGCTGCGCGGAATTTTGGCGCAAAAGAGTTCTCGACCCGTTACTTTCGGCTGGGGTCCGAGATTTCTGCACTCCACCGGCCAGTTCCATAAAGGTGGTCAACAAAATGGGATATTTCTTCAGATTACTGGAGCTGTTGAAAATGACATCGTGATCCCTGGAAAGGATTTTACTTTTGCAACTCTCATTACCGCCCAAGCACTAGGCGACGGTGAAGCACTTTCATCGCGACAGTTGCCGGTAATGCGATTCCACCTAAAAGATCGAACTCAGGGCATTGCGCAAATTCTCGCGGCTGCCAGAGCAATTATTTAGTCGTCATCTCCACGTAATTTCTTAAGAGCCTCTTCGAGAATCTTGGAACCTTCCGCGTCGCTGCGACGTTCTTTCACATATGCCAAGTGGGTCTTATAAGGCTCGTTCTTGATTGGACTAGGAGGGTTTGCTTTGTCCCGCCCCGCTGGGAAACCACATTTAGGACAGTCCCACTCATCAGGGATAACAACAGTGTCATCTTCGGCAAATGAGGGACGTGTCTCGTGCCCATTTGAACACCAGTACGAAATCTGGAAACGACCAATGGATTCACCGCGCTCGGCTTCCCCCATTGGGCCAGCGCCGACACGACTTCCTCTAATTGCACTTCCGCCTGCCATATGTACTCCCTGTTAGATCAAGCCCTACGTTACATTTCCTTGCTGGATGGAGTCCCTCGCTCTACTTGAGCGCCAAACTCAGGGCAACCACCCCGGCAAACCAGAGTCCTCCGACAACGATGGTGATTCGATCCAGGTTACGCTCAACAACGGAGGATCCGCCATAGTTAGAGGAGACTCCGCCTCCAAAAAGATCAGATAGACCACTGCCTTTACCCTTGTGGAGCAGGACGAGGAGAATCATCAGAACACTCGTGATAACGAGCAAGATAGAGAGAGCGAGAGTCATTGATACCCCTTACAGGTTCTACTGGTTCCTGACACCATCATGTGGCAGAGGATAAGGATACTGTAATTAAGATTGCTTATAGAACTTCACTATCTTGGCCAATTCTTCCGGATCCAGGCTCGCTCCACCAATTAAGGCGCCGTCAACATCTGTTTCCGCCATTATTTGAGCGATATTTGCAGATTTGACCGAGCCCCCGTAAAGGACACGCATGCCTTGCGCTATTTCGGGTGAGCCGATCTCCTCGATTTCATGCCTAATCGCACTACACACTTCCTGCGCATCTTGCGCGGTGGCAGTCTTTCCAGTGCCAATGGCCCACACTGGCTCGTAGGCAATCACGATCTTCTTTAATTCGGGCTTGGTCAACTGCGCGAGTCCGGATCTCACCTGACGAATAACGTGAGAAACATGCGCGCCCGCTTCGCGAACAGAGAGTTCTTCACCCACGCAGAAGATGGGAGTGAGCTCATTGGCAAGGGCCGCTTTCACCTTTCGATTGATGAGAACGTCGTCTTCGCGATGTATCGCACGTCGTTCGCTGTGTCCGACGACAACAAAGGTGCAGCCCAACTTAGCAAGCATGGATCCGGATATGTCGCCAGTGAATGCTCCTGACGATTCTGGTGAAAGATCCTGCGCACCATAAAGCAGACGGAGATGGTCTCCATCCACCAGCGTCTGCACGGATCGGATATCTGTAAAGGGAGGAAGGACTGCGACATCAACCGCGTCGTAATCCTTGTCATCAAGGCTATAAACGAGTTTCTGAGTGACCGCAATCGCCTCCAGGTGATTGAGATTCATCTTCCAGTTACCTGCCATAAGTGGCTTGCGCATCAGTTCTCCTTGGTTGCCGTGCATGTATGAAGACTTCTATAAACCTAGAACTTTCAACCCAGGAAGTTCTTTTCCTTCTAGATACTCCAGAGAAGCACCACCACCAGTTGAAATGTATCCGAAATCGGAATCTGAAAATCCCAAGGCCCGTACAGCTGCAGCAGAATCTCCGCCACCTACCACGGAAATTCCAGAAATCTTAGTGAGCGCCTCTGCAACAACTTTTGTCCCGGCCGCAAATGCAGGAAATTCAAAAACGCCCATTGGCCCATTCCAGAAGACAGTTTTGCAACCGGCTATTGCCGCCGCAAATGCACGCGCCGACTCTGGTCCTATATCTAGCCCCATCTGATCGTTTGGCATACTGCCGGCAGCGACAAGAGTGGCTGGTGCATCTGCGGAGAACGCGGGCGCAACGACTATGTCTGTGGGGAGAAGAAGTTGAACACCGCGCGTCGCAGCGCGCGCGATCAATTCTTTAACGGTGGGGATTAAATCGGTTTCAACGAGGGATGTTCCGATCTCCTTGCCTTGCGCTGCCAGAAAGGTAAAGACCATTCCGCCGCCAATGGCAAGCACATCGACTTTCTCGATGAGGTTTGAGATCACGCCAATTTTGTCGGAAACTTTTGCGCCGCCCAGCACGACGCCGTACGGACGCAATGGGTTCTGGGTGAGTTTCTTAAGTACCTCAACCTCGGCGGCCACTAAATAACCCGCCGCATGCGGAAGAAGTTGCGGCAGATCAAAGACCGAGGCATGTTTACGATGGACTGCGCCGAAACCATCGCCTACGTATCCATCAACGAGGGATGCGAGCGTGCGCGCAAACGCAACCCGCTCATTTTCATCTTTGCTCGTCTCGGCATCAGCAAAGCGAAGATTTTCCAACAGGAGAATCTCGCCCACCTTCAGATCTTTAGCAGCTTCGGTAACTGAACTTCCAGTCACCGCCCCTGAAAATTGAATATCTCTGCCCAGAAGTTCGCCCAATCGCTGAGCGACGGGGGCGAGAGAGAGTTCGGGCTTTACTTCTCCTTTTGGACGACCCAGATGCGCCCCAATGACGATCGCTGCTCCACCATCTAGCAGGTACCTGATGGTGGGCAACGACGCGCGAATTCGACCATCATCTGTGATGGCTCCATCCTTAAGCGGAACATTGAGATCGCATCGAAGAAAGATCCGCTTTCCAGCGATTTCCAGGGATGCCAGTGACATTAGAGAGTGCGACCTACCATGGTGATCAAGTCAACGAGGCGATTTGAATAACCCCATTCATTGTCATACCAACCAACAACTTTCGCCGTGGTTCCAACGACTTTGGTCAGACCAGAGTCAAATATGCATGAAGAGGGGTCGGTCACGATATCCGAAGAAACGATGGGGTCGACGGTGTAGGACAAGTAACCCTTCAATGCTCCCTCCGATGCTGCCTTCATTGCAGCGTTGATCTCGGCGGCGGATACTTCCTTGGCTAATTCAACTGTGAGGTCAGTAACCGAACCGGTTGGAACTGGTACGCGGAGGGCATAGCCGTCGAGCTTGCCCTTCAACTCTGGCAGTACGAGACTGATTGCTTTGGCTGCACCTGTCGATGTCGGGATGATATTTGTAGCTGCCGCGCGTGCCCGGCGCAGATCCTTATGTGGAAAATCAAGGATGACTTGGTCATTTGTGTAGGCGTGAATTGTGGTCATGAGCCCACGAACGATTCCGAACTGATCGTTGAGAACCTTTGCCATCGGAGCCAGGCAGTTTGTTGTGCAAGAGGCGTTCGAGATTATGTGGTGCTCTGCTGGAACGTACTTATCGTCATTGACGCCCATCACGATGGTGATGTCCTCGTCACTTGCGGGTGCAGAGATGATTACCTTCTTTGCACCGGCGGCGATGTGCTTACCTGCATCGGCGGCCTTGGTGAAATGTCCGGTGGACTCAAGGACAACCTCAGCTCCTACCTCGGCCCAGGGAAGGGCAGCAGGGTCGCGCTGCGCAAAAACTTTGATGGTCTTACCGTCGACGGTAATGGTGTCGTCGGTGTAAGTGACCTCACGACCAAGGCGGCCCAGAATTGAGTCATACCGCAGGAGGTGGGCCAGAGTCGCATTATCAGTCAGATCGTTGATGCCCACGATCTCAATATTCGGATTATCGAGGGCAGCCCGGAAGAAGTTACGCCCAATTCGTCCAAATCCATTAATTCCAACAGCAGTCACAGTAAAACCTCGCTTAATTATCGGTCCTTCTAGATCGCTTAAGGTCACTTAGGATCACCTTAGGGCTAGGTAAGGGTGGGCAGAAGAAAAGCCACAGCGCTGGGGTATTTGCTCAACCTTATCATCGCCCATCTCATCGAGAACCTATCTCCGAGGGTGACTAAGACAACTCCTGCCAGGCTGGGAAAATCGGCTAAAAATAGCGTTAATTGAGCAGATCAGGTGAGAGGCCAGCCTCTGTATCGGCAATTCCGAGTTCGCCAGCACGCTTATCTGCCATGGCCAGCAGACGACGAATCCTCCCGGCAATCGCGTCTTTTGTCATCGGCGGATTGGCAAGAGAACCCAGTTCTTCCAGGCTCGCCTGTCCATGGGTAATTCTCAATTCGCCAGCCTCTTTGAGGTGGTCCGGAATTTGCGGGCCCAGGATCTCCATTGCCCGCTGGACTCGAGCCGACGCTGCCACCGCAGCCCGGGCAGAACGTCGCAAATTAGCATCATCGAAATTGGCCAAACGGTTGGCCGTCGCCCGGACTTCACGACGCATCCGTCGCTCCTCCCAGGCAAGCACGCTTTCGTGGGCGCCTAAGCGAGTCAGCAACACTCCAATCGCATCACCATCGCGAATCACTACCCGGTCAACCCCGCGAACTTCGCGTGCCTTTGCCGCTATTCCGAGCCGGCGAGCCGACCCGACAAGGGCCAAGGCCGCCTCTGGCCCGGGGCAGGTAATCTCCAATGATGATGATCGACCCGGTTCGGTGAGAGAACCGTGCGCGATAAAAGCGCCACGCCAGGCCGCTTCGGCATCGCAGATGGCGGCGGAAACTACTTGTGGCGGCAGACCCCGGACGGGGCGTCCATTGGCATCTACCAATCCCGTTTGACGGGCTAGCGCCTCGCCATCTTTGATGACGCGGAGAACATATCGGTTCCCCTTTCGAAGACCACTTGAGGTAAGGACCGCAAGATCGCTTTCGTGGCCGTAAACATCGGCAATATCTTTGCGCAGTCGGCGTGCACTCTGCGCTGCATCGAGTTCTACTTCTATAACTATCTTGCCTGAAACTAAATGCAAACCCCCTGCAAAACGGAGGAGGGCAGACACCTCCGCCTTTCGACAGCAAGGCTTGGTGACGGAGAGACGACTTAGTTCATCCTTAACCGCAGAGGTCATCGCCATGTGCTTATCCAACCAGGCTATTCGTCATGATGTGACCAAAATGAAGAGCCAATTTATCTACATTGTGATGTACGCTCCCTCGTCCTTGTCCGAGGTCGGCTGCCAGGAGCTTCCCGCCCATCTTCTCTACTTGCCTCACCAGTGACGCTTCGTTTTTAACGAGGGAGTTGTCGGCGAGAACGAAGTCGATTCTGAGATCTGGCGCATATTCCGATATGAGAGCAAGGTGCTCCTCTGGAGAGTAGCCTGCAAATTCGTGACCCTGCAATTCAGGAGTGGCATCTAGATTGAGAACGATTATTTTTTTTGCGCTACTTTCACTCAGTGCCTCTCGCTGCATCGGGACAAGAAGATGCGGCAGCACCGACGAAAACCAAGAGCCAGGTCCCATAGTTATCCAATTCGCCGCGGCGATCGCGGCAAGTGCCTCACTGCGCGCAGGCGGATCATTCGGAATAATTCTCAAAGCCGCAAGTTTTCCTTGAGCGATCGCCACTTCGGCCTGTCCGCGGACAATTTGGTTCCCCATCGAAGTCGTGAAAGTGCCCTCGATGTCCAATGGTTCAGAAGCCATTGGAAGAACGCGACCGATAACTTTGAGCAGGGATCCAACTCGATCCAATCCGACAACAGGATCGGCATCTCGATCCCATAGGGCAGCCAGCAATAAATTGCCGACCGCATGACCCCTAAGTGGTCCCTCTCCCGTAAAGCGATGCTGCATGATTCTCGCCCACTCACGTCCCCACTCATCATCAGCGCAAAGGGCAGCCAGTGCCATCCGCAGATCCCCGGGCGGAAGAATTGGATACTCCTCTCTCAGTCGCCCGCTCGAGCCGCCATTATCTGCAACGGTGACGATTGCAGTGATCTCGGGTGTGACTTTTCGCAGGGCAGTGAGGACAGCCGCCAATCCATGTCCTCCCCCAAGGGCAACTACTTTTTGATGCACTACTCGCGTCCGACATCTCGGTGCAGCGCATGAGCTTCTATCGCAACCGGTCCTTTAGCCTGATTCAGGCGAGAGGCGATCGCTTCAGAAATCGCAACACTTCGATGTTTCCCGCCGGTGCATCCGACCGCCAGCGTGACGTATTTCTTGCCCTCTCGCAAATAACCTTCAACCATCTGATGCAACAGATCTACATATTTATCAACAAAGGAATCAACGCCAGGAGAAGAAAGAACATTCTTGCTCACGGGTTCGCTCAATCCATTGAGTGCCCGAAGCTCTGGAATCCAATGTGGATTCGGAATAAATCGGCAGTCCAGAACTAGATCGGCATCGACGGGAATTCCATATTTGTATCCGAATGAAAGGACATTAAAACGGACGCCGTGATTATGACCTGCGGAGAAGGTCTCCCCAACTCGCTTATCAAGTTCGTGAACATTCAGATTGCTGGTATCAATGACGATATCCGCTCTCGAACGCAAGTCCTCTAGCCGCGCGCGTTCGCGGGCGATTCCATCCACAATCCGGTCGCTACCTTGAAGTGGGTGAGGACGTCGAGTCGACTCGAAACGTTGGACAAGAGCTTGATCGGTAGCATCCAAAAAGAGAAGACGAAATGGCACTCCATCCGCCTCGAGAGTCAACAAAGAATTGTTCAGATCATCAAAAAATCGTCCGCTCCTTACATCGACAACGACCGCCATCATGGAAATTTGTGCACCATCCGTTTGCGCAACCAAGGCAGGCAGTAAAGCCGCGGGAACGTTGTCGACCACATACCAACCCAGATCTTCCAAAGCATGGGCAACCGTGGATCGCCCTGCACCGGACATGCCGGTGAGTATCAATACCTCTCGAGGTTTATTCATAACTTCTTCATCTTCCAGTATGTGTCAAGAACCTGCAAGAATCTCACCCGTTTGAGCGTCAAAACTAGACTCCGAATCCTTTTCAAGATGAGTATAAATAACGTGGGCTATGGTTGGTCCAATTCCAGGGACTTGCGCGATTTCTACCGTAGACGCCTTTCGGATCGCCGCCACGGACCCGAATTTCTTCAAAAGTGCACCTCGGCGCACTTGCCCGAGATTGGGAATTTCATCAAGCAATGACTCCAACATGAGCGCCGATCGTCTCGATCGATGAAATGTAATCGCGAACCTATGAGCTTCATCTCGAACCCTTTGCAGGAGGTAGAGGCCTTCACTCGTTCGCGGGAGAATCAATGGATCCTTGGACCCAGGCAACCAGACTTCCTCCATTCTCTTGGCCAAGCCACAGAGAGGAATCTCGGCAAGGCCAGCTTCCTCTAGCGCCCGCAGCGCCGCCTTTACCTGTGGCGCGCCGCCGTCTACCACGATGAGAGCTGGCGGATAAGAGAATTTGCCCTGTTTGCCGCCACTGACCTGCACTTCACTGATGTCCACGCCGCGATCATCTACCAGCCTCTTTATCCGCCGTGAGATAACTTGGTGGATTGCGCGCGTATCGTCCCACGCGGTCTTGGTGTCAATAATGAAACGTCTGTATTCGCTCTTCTTAGGAAGGCCATCTTCGAAAACAACCATGGAAGCCACGACGGTGGTTCCGGAGATATTGGAGATGTCAAAACATTCGATGCGCAAAGGTGGCCGGTCTAGTTCAAGCGCAGTCTGTATTTCAACGAGCGCCTTACCACTGATGGCGCTGTCGGATGAGCGTCTATTCACAAATTGAATGAGGGCATAGCGGGCGTTTCTTTCAACGGTACTCAAAATCTCAACTTTTTCACCTCTCTGAGGCACTTTGATTTCAACTTTGGAGCCGCGTAATCCCGTGAGCCACTTTTGCAGAGTGGGAGTGTTGGTTGGCAACTCATTGATCAATATCTCGGGAGGGATATCACCTCCCACGATTGAAGGTTGAGTGTCACCATAAATCGAGGCGAAGAGAGCTGAAATATCATCTTCATCCTCAAGGGATCGCTTCTGATCCAGGAGCCAGGACCGCGAGCCTTTGATGGCGCCTCCGCGAATCATGAATAACGATCCCGCCGCATGTGCCCCTTCACGATGAATGGCAATAATGTCCGCAAAGAGATCCTCCGGTAAGGCGGCATCAGCCGATTCAAGAACCAGCTCCATGGAAGTGATCTGGTCTCGAATTTTGGCCGCGCGCTCATACTCTTGATTGTGTGCGGCAGTTTCCATCTCTTTGCGAAGAGTGGGCAGCATTTCGCCTTGCCCAGCATCCATGAAAGCAACGAGACGATTGGCCAAGTCTTTGTGCTCTGACGGTGATATCCACCCGACGCAGGGTGCGGAGCATTTTCCGATATCCCCGAGTAGGCATTGCCGCCGGCTCTTATGCGCTTTTTTGAAAATCCCGTCAGTACAAGAACGTACTGGAAAGACTTTCAATACCACGTCGAAAGTATTTCTCAGCGCCCAGGCTTGGGTGAAGGGTCCGAAATACTTGATTCCAGGGCGTCTCTGTTTTCGTGTTATGAATACTCGCGGAAAATCATCTTCCATAGAGAGCGCCAAATACGGATAAGACTTGTCGTCGCGAAATTGAACATTGTAGGTCGGGTTGTACTGCTTAATCCACGAGAATTCCAGTTGCAGCGCTTCAACTTCGGAATCCACAATGGTCCAATCAACGCGAACTGCCTCATGAACCATCCGGTAGGTACGTTCTGGCAGATTATTTTGAAAGTAATTACTCAACCGTGATTTCAAACTGAGCGCTTTGCCCACGTAGATCACGCGTTCGTGGTCATCAAAAAAGCGGTACACGCCCGGAAGGGGCGGGACATCTCTCGGACGGTACGACTCGGGATTCGCCATTATCGTGTGGCAGAGACGCTCGCTCGGTAACTTTCCAAAATTTCCGCTAAGTAAGCCCCCGTGTAACTCTTCTTATTGAGAGCGACGCTTTCCGGAGTTCCATTGGCAACGACAGTGCCGCCGCGGAATCCTCCCTCTGGACCCATGTCAATCACCCAATCCGCGGATTTGATGACATCCAAATTATGTTCAATTACGACCACCGTGTTACCGGTGTCGACGAGGCGATTAAGTACCCCGAGAAGTTTGTTGACGTCCTCAAAATGAAGTCCCGTGGTTGGCTCATCAAGAACATAAATAGTGCGACCCGTGGATCGTCTCTGCAGCTCTGTCGCCAATTTTACGCGCTGGGCCTCCCCACCGGAAAGAGTTGGGGCAGACTGTCCGAGACGGACATAACCCAAGCCAACGTCGCAGAGCGTTCTGAGATATCGAGCAATAGTCGGAACTGCCTCGAAGAAATCTCTCGCCTCCTCGATTGGCATTCCCAAAACTTCGGCAATGGTCTTGCCTTTGTAGTGGACTTCGAGAGTCTCACGGTTATAGCGCGCACCATGACAGACCTCACAGGGGACGTAGACATCCGGCAAAAAATTCATCTCGATTGTAATAGTGCCATCGCCTGCACAATTTTCGCAGCGACCGCCCTTCACATTGAAAGAGAAACGACCCTGCAGATAGCCACGTACTTTGGCCTCCGAAGTCTCAGCAAATAGTGCCCGTACCTTGTCGAACACGCCGGTGTATGTAGCAGGATTTGATCGTGGCGTGCGGCCGATTGGCGATTGATCAACGTGAACAACTTTGTCCAACAAATCCACGCCCGTCACGCTTCGATGGCGCCCAGGCACGAGGCGCGCCCCGTTGAGTTTGTTGGCAAGGGTCATATACACAATGTCATTGATCAAAGTTGACTTACCTGAACCGCTGACCCCGGTAACTGCAACAAAGACACCCAACGGAATCGTGACGTCAATATCTTTCAGGTTATTCTCACGAGCGCCTTTGACCAGGAGACATCGCTTCGGATCAATTGGCCTGCGAACTGTCGGAATCTCAATTGCTTTACGGCCTGAAAGATAGGCACCGGTAATCGATTCTTCAGATTCAATTAGCGATTGGTAATCGCCAGAAACTACGACTCTGCCTCCGTGTTCGCCGGCCCCTGGACCAATATCTACAATCCAATCAGCTGCACGAATAGTCTCCTCGTCATGTTCGACAACAATGAGGGTATTGCCCAAATCGCGCAGGCGGGTAAGGGTCTCAATAAGTCGGCGATTATCTCTCTGGTGCAGTCCGATACTCGGTTCATCCAATACGTAAAGAACTCCCACCAAGCCAGATCCGATTTGCGTTGCCAATCGAATTCGCTGCGCTTCACCGCCCGAAAGTGTGGCGGCCGGTCTATCGAGGGAGAGGTAATCCAATCCAACATTGAGCAAGAATCCCAGCCGAGCATGTACTTCCTTCATCACTCTTTCGGCAATCTGACTTTCTCGAGCATTTAGTTCGATACCCCTAAGGAATTCAGCGCACTCTCCGATGGATAGCTCGCAGATCTGGGCGATATTCTTTCCGCCGACGAGTACTGCCAACACCTCGGGTTTAAGTCGCGCTCCCTTGCAAACGGGGCAGGGAATTTGGCGCATATACGCCTCATATTTATCCCTACTGTAATCACTATCTGTTTCGCTATGCCGGCGGTGAATAAATGGAATAACACCTTCAAATCCCGTCGAGTAGTTTCGGACTCTTCCATATCGGTTTTTATACTTGACATGGACTTCGTATTCGAAGCCATGGAGGATCGCCTCTTTAGCTTTGACAGATAACTTCTTCCACGGGACATCTAGTGAAAACTTCACTTCTGCGGAGAGCGCTTCAAGAAGTCTCAAGAAATACTCGGAGGTCTGTCCTGTAGACCACGGAGCAATCGCGCCTTCGCTTATGGAGATCGAATCGTCGGGAATGATGAGGTCGAAATCAACCTCAAGTTTCGTGCCAATTCCAGTGCATGCGGGGCAGGCTCCGAAAGGGGAATTGAAGGAGAAAGAACGTGGTTCGAGCTCCTCAAAAGAGAGTTCGCAGTCATGGCAGGCTAAGTGCTCGCTGAATGTCCTCTCCTTTTCAGGGCCAGCAACATCGACGAAGTCGAGGAGCACAATTCCATTTGCCAATCTCAATGCAGTTTCAATTGAATCGGTCAATCGGTTCTTGGAGTCCTCTTTGGCCGTCAGACGGTCAATCACCACTTCAATGGTGTGCTTCTCTTGTTTCTTGAGCTTGGGTGGCTCGGCAAGCTGAATGACCTCCCCATCGACACGGACTCGTGAATAACCTTGGCTCACCAACTCCTGAAAAAGATCGACAAACTCACCTTTGCGGGCACGGATCATAGGAGCGAGGACCTGGAATCTAGTGGTTGCGGGCATAGTCAAGATTTGGTCGACGATCTGTTGCGGACTCTGACGGCTTACCGGCTTGCCGCAATTGGGGCAGTGAGGTCTTCCGGCGCGCGCGAAGAGAAGTCTGAGGTAATCGTATACCTCAGTAATGGTTCCAACAGTCGAACGAGGATTTCTATTAGTCGATTTTTGGTCAATCGAAACCGCTGGCGAGAGTCCTTCAATGAAATCAACATCGGGTTTATCCATCTGACCCAAGAATTGCCTGGCATAAGCGGAGAGCGATTCTACGTACCTGCGTTGCCCTTCCGCAAAAATCGTATCGAAAGCCAGGCTCGATTTGCCAGATCCTGACAGTCCAGTGAAAACCACGAGTGAGTTGCGAGGCAATTCAATTGAAATATTTTTGAGGTTATGCTCTCGCGCTCCACGGACGATGAGGTGCTCTGCCATCTGTCTAAATCCCCGCCGTTTCCATGTCTCGGAGTTCTCGCTTAAGATCCCTAATTTCGTCTCGGAGTCTGGCCGCCAATTCAAAGTGAAGGTCCGCCGCGGCGCCTCTCATCTGATCCGTCAGTGACTCTATCAAGGCGAATAACTCCTGTCTTGGAAGAGAGCCCAGACTTTTTGTATGCAATCCAATGGCCGGTACAGGTGAGCGCGCTACCTTTTTGCCAGCACTGGAAAGTAATTGCTCGGTATCCGCGCTCTCTTTGTTGATTAGATCAGTTATATCGGCGATTTTCTTCCGCAGTGGTTGAGGATCCACCCCACGTTCGAGGTTGTAGGCCACTTGCTTTGCCCGCCGCCGATTGGTTTCATCGATTGCTTTCGCCATAGATTTTGTAATGTTTTCTGCATACATGTGCACTTCACCTGAGACATTTCGCGCCGCACGGCCGATCGTCTGGATGAGTGAGGTTGCGGACCGCAAAAAACCCTCCTTATCCGCATCAAGAATTGAAACAAGAGATACCTCTGGCAAATCCAGACCTTCCCGAAGCAGGTTGATGCCAATTAGCACGTCGTACTCCCCCATACGTAATTCACGAAGGAGTTCTACCCGCCTTAAAGTATCTACTTCGGAGTGGAGGTATCGAACTCGCACGCCGCGTTCTTGCAGATAGTCAGTCAGGTCCTCAGACATTTTCTTTGTGAGAGTGGTAACCAGCACACGCTCATTCCTGGCAGCTCGGATCTCAATTTCGTTGAGAAGATCATCAATCTGACCCTTGACCGGTTTCACAACTATTTTTGGATCGACCAGTCCCGTCGGGCGAATAACTTGCTCGACGACATCTCCATCAACCTTCCCAAGTTCATATGGACCCGGAGTCGCCGATAAATAGACTTTCTGTCCTACGCGCTCAAGAAACTCCTCCCAACGGAGGGGTCGATTGTCCATGGCGCTAGGAAGTCGAAAGCCATGTTCTACCAGAGTTCTCTTTCTAGATGCGTCACCTTCAAACATGGCTCCAATTTGGGGAACCGTAACGTGGGACTCGTCAATGACCAGAAGAAAATCATCAGGGAAATAATCGAGCAGACAGTTCGGACCTGACCCGGCAGCCCGTCCGTCGATGTGGCGAGAGTAATTCTCAATACCAGAGCAGAATCCCAGATTCTGCATCATTTCAATATCAAAGGAGGTGCGCATCCGAAGTCGTTGAGCTTCAAGCAATTTCCCTTGACGTTCGAAATTCTCCAACTGACCTTCGAGTTCCTCTTCAATCTCCGAAATGGCCCGTTTCATCGTTTCAGGTCCGGCCGCGTAGTGGGTCGCCGGGAAGATATACATCTCTTCTTCGTCCCTGACTATTTCACCGGTCAGTGGATGCAAGGTCGTAATCCGCTCGATTTCATCCCCAAACATCTCTATGCGAAGCGCAAGTTCCTCATACATCGGGATTATTTCAACGGTATCTCCACGAACTCGGAAGGTTCCTCTCTCAAATGCAACATCGTTCCGCTTGTACTGGATATCCACAAATTTGCGGAGTAAGACATTTCGGTCGATCTGATCTCCCACCTTCAGGGTGACCATGCGGTCCACATATTCCTGTGGAGTTCCCAGGCCGTAAATACAAGAAACGGTAGCGACGACAATGACATCGCGACGAGTGAGAAGGGAATTCGTCGCAGAATGGCGCAACCTCTCTACCTCGTCATTGACGCTTGAATCCTTCTCAATAAAGGTGTCCGTCTGTGGGACGTATGCCTCGGGTTGGTAGTAGTCGTAGTAGGAAACGAAGTATTCGACCGCATTATTGGGCATCAACTCCTTGAACTCGTTGGCAAGTTGCGCAGCCAGAGTCTTGTTTGGGGCGATCACCAAGGTTGGGCGCTGCAATTTTTCAATCAGCCAGGCTGTCGTTGCTGATTTTCCCGTACCGGTGGCTCCGAGAAGCACTACATCCTGATCGCCTCGCTCGATGCGACGTACTATCTCCGCTATGGCCTCTGGTTGATCCCCGGCGGGACGATAATCACTTTCGACACGGAACGGTTCAACGCGCCGCTGAATCTCTGATTTTGGACGCACCTGTCAACTCTAGTCTTGGTCAGCTCTTCTCGCGCTGCCATTTTGGGAGAACATCTTCCCAGAGATGCTCAACCTCCCGCAGGAGTAAATCTTCCGTAGAATTATTGACAATAACGTAATCTGCAACCGAGGTACGGGCCTGCGTGTTTGCTTGGGCTTGAATCCGTGCGTCAATTTCTGATGGCTGCATTCCTCGTTTCCGCAGTCGCTCTTTTCGCGATTCAATGTCTGATTCAACCGATATTACAAAGTCGAATCTTTCCGCCGCGGCCGTCTCTACCAAGAGAGGGATTTCATAGATCAGTATCTCGTCCTCTTTAAGTTTGCTGACGCTCTCCTCAAATGCGCGCCGCACGCGGGGATGAATGATGTCCTCCAATTTGCGCTTTGCTGCCGCGTCCGAAAAGACAATCTCGGCGAGAGCGCGACGATCCAAATCGCCATTTCGCAGGACAGAATCCCCAAAAGTGGAAACCACCTCATCAAATCCGGAGGTACCCCGTTCGACGACATCACGCGCTATCTGGTCGGCATCAATAACACGAGCCCCCAGGTCAGCGAAATAGCCGGCAACATGAGATTTCCCAGAGCCAATTCCGCCTGTCAATCCAACTACTAGCACAGAGTGACCTTAGCGTTCTTCCGAGAATGAAGAAACCGGCCCCAATTCGGGGCCGGTTCTCTACTGCTTCTACAAGTGCAAGGAAGTTACTCGCTAAGCTCCACTGGAGTTTCCACTAAAACTTCGTCAGTTGCCGCGGCAGCATCGGCTGCTTGGGCAATTTCCTTCTGCTTCTTATGGGCAATAAATCGAGCTTGGGCTTCCGCGTATTGACGCTCCCACTCTTCACGTTGGGTTTCGTAGCCAGGCTTCCATTCTTGCGAATCAGCATCGAAACCTTCCGGATAAATGAAGTTTCCTTCTGCGTCATAACGAGCAGCCATGCCGTATTGAGTTGGATCAAATGCCTCAATCTCAACCTCGTGGCCTTCATTAGCCTGCTTGAGAGAGAGTGAGATGCGACGACGTTCGAGGTCGATATCAATGATCTTCACGAATAGCTCATCATCTACCTGAACTACCTGCTCTGGGATCTCGACGTGGCGTTCTGCCAATTCGGAAATGTGGACCAAGCCTTCAATTCCTTCGTGAACGCGAATGAACGCTCCGAACGGCACAAGTTTGGTAACAATGCCTGGAACCACCTGGTTGATTGTGTGCGTGCGAGCGAATGCCTGCCATGGATCCTCTTGTGTTGCCTTGAGAGAGAGCGAAACGCGCTCACGCTCGAAGTCAACTTCGAGAACTTCAACAGTTACTTCATCGCCTACTTCTACAACTTCACCTGGATGATCAATGTGCTTCCAAGATAGCTCTGAAACGTGAACCAAGCCGTCTACGCCACCGAGATCAACAAAAGCGCCGAAGTTAACGATGGATGAAACTACACCGGTACGTACCTGGCCCTTTTGGAGTTGATTGAGGAAAGTTGTTCGAGATTCAGATTGTGTCTGTTCGAGGTAGGCACGGCGTGAAAGAACTACATTGTTTCGATTCTTATCAAGTTCGATAATGCGGGCCTCAACCTGCTTGCCAATGTAAGGAGTAAGGTCACGGACACGGCGCATTTCAACGAGGGATGCCGGTAAGAATCCACGAAGTCCAATGTCGACGATTAAGCCGCCCTTCACAACTTCGATGACGGTTCCGACGACGACTTCATCGCGCTCTTTCTTGCCTTCAATCTCGCCCCAGGCACGCTCGTACTGTGCGCGCTTCTTGGAGAGAATGAGACGGCCCTCTTTATCTTCCTTTTGAAGAACGAGTGCCTCAATTTTCTCGCCGACTTTGACGATTTCGCTGGGATCTACATCGTGACGGATGGAAAGCTCACGGGAAGGAATGACTCCTTCGGTCTTGTATCCAATATCTACAAGGACTTCGTCGCGATCGACCTGAACGACGATGCCTTCTACGAGATCGCCATCATTAAAGTTTCGGATGGTTCCTTCGATTGCGGCCATAAAATCTGCTGCTGATCCAATATCGTTTAATGCAATTACTGGTGAAGTACTCAAGTTGCTCCGTAGGGATAGAAAATAGTAGGGATAGGGCGGCTAAGGGTACGGTTAGGGCATGATTGGGGTCAATTTTGCTACCCCTCAAGCGTGAAACTCCCGACTAGACTCAGCCAGTTATGAATCGTTATCGGGAACTCCTAGGCGTGCCACACGTAAAGATTCTAGTTATGAGCGCATTACCCGCTCGGATCGCCTATGGGATGGTGGCTCTCTCCATCTTCTTCAAGGCTAACCACGAGACCAACTCCATTCCGCTGGCGGGGTTGGCGATCGGGCTTAATTCCCTTTCTGGGGCCCTTACCGCCGGGGCGCGCGGATCCCTCATGGACAGATACGGACAGAAATGGCCGCTTCGAATCCAAGTGCCGGCCTATTCGGCCATGCTCATCTTGCTCAATCTGATGCATGGTCGGCAATCCATCCTCCTGATCGCATTTCTCCTTGGCATGACTGCGCCGCCGATCAACCTCTCCGTCCGACCGCTTTGGAGATCAATCATCGATGACCGATTGCTGCGAACTGCGTATGCACTCGATACATCATTTATCAATGCAGCGAGTGTGATCGGACCAATCTTCGCAACAATGCTCTCACTTTCTTCTCACCCTGGCGCGGCTCTTCTGGTCTGTTCAGCGCTAATGCTTTTAGGTGGCGGCTCTCTGGCAATCACGACAGTTTCGAAGAATTGGATACCAGAAGTAAAAGAAAAAGGAAGCCGTCCGCTATGGCGCAACCCAGCCATGCAACTTTTGATGCTTGAAGGATGTTTTATTGGGTTTGGCTGGGGCGCCTTCAACGTCGGTGTGCCCGCCTTCGCAACTTTGGAACACGTACCACATCGAACAGCATGGATTCTGGCAACGATGGGTATCTTCAATATTGTCGGTGGGTTACTGGGTGGATTGGTTTCAAAGAATTCATCTTCCTTGAATTCACTCTTGAAAGCTTATGCACTCTGGTTTCTATTCGCGCTCCCCCTCGCTTTTACCTACCCGGGATGGTCACTTGCAATCGCCAGTGCCTTTCTTGGTCTATGCGGAGGTGCTATCCAAGTCTTCTACTGGGAAGTCATGGAGGCGGTCCGTCCACTCGGCAGCGCGACATCTGCCATGGGATGGCTCTGGACGGTCGAAGGATCGCTTATGGCTGTCGGATCCGCAGTTGGAGGTTGGATCGCTAAAGAAATATCTCCACGAATGTGTTTTGGAATTACCACAGTTTCAGTCGGGTTGGGATTGTTAATTCTGACAGTCGGACGTAAACGCTTGAGCGCTGCAAATCGGATTCCTACCGAAGATCAAGATCTTCAGGCGATGGAAGATAATGCTTCTCCTGCCCAGTAACTAATGAGCGGCCTCATTCCAACTCTTACCCAATCCAATGCTCACTTCAAGTGGCGCCTTTAGCGGATACGCTGAACCCATTTCCTTTCGAACGAGTTGGCTTAAAGCATCAGTCTCGTCGGGAGCAACCTCAAAAATAAGTTCATCATGGACTTGCAGTAGTAAGCGCGAATTCATCTGCTTCGACACCATCGCACTTTCAACATTGAGCATTGCCTGCTTGATTATGTCCGCAGCAGATCCCTGTATTGGCGCATTAAGAGCCATCCGTTCGGCAACCTCACGCCTCTGTCGATTCTCATTCGTGAGATCCGGAAGGTAGCGGCGCCGACCCAAAATAGTCTCGGTGTATCCAGCTTTCCGCGCCTGATCGACGAGCGTCTTTAAGTAGTCGCGAATTCCGCCAAAGCGCTCAAAATACTTGTCCATCAAGCCTTGGGCTTCTGGTGGAGATATTCCGAGTTGGGCTGATAGCCCGAACGAAGAAAGTCCATAGGCGAGGCCGTATGACATTGCCTTGATCTGGCGACGCATTTCAGGAGTAGTTTCAGAGGGGTCCGTTCCAAAAACCTCACCAGCAACACTTGAGTGAAGGTCTTCGCCTGATTCAAATGCCGCGAGCAAATGCTCGTCATTGGAGAGATGAGCCATAATCCGCATTTCAATCTGGCTGTAATCGGCCGTTAATAGAGTCTCATAGCCCTTCCCCGCAATAAAGCAGTCACGGATCTTCCTACCTTCTTCGGTGCGAACCGGAATATTTTGAAGATTTGGCCCGGTTGAGGAGAGTCTGCCGGTGGCCGCTACAGTCTGTTGGAAGTGTGTATGAATTCTTCCATCCGCCGAAATCTCCGTAAGAAGCCCGTCAATTGTGGTTCGCAGCTTATTCGTCTCCCTGATTCGAAGTAGTTGCGTAAGAATTGGATGGTTCGTCGTTTGGGAGAGCCACTCCAGGGATTCAGCATCGGTCGTATATCCAGTCTTGATCTTCTTCGTTTTTGGAAGCTTCAGTTCGTCAAATAGGACCACTTGAAGTTGTTTGGGTGATGAAATATTGAATTCATGGCCGACAAGTTTAAATGTCGCGTCCGTTTCTCTCTGAGTCTCCCCAGCAAAGAAGAGTTGAAGTTCTTCCAGTTTCTTACGGTCAACAGCTATGCCGATTCTCTCCATTTTTGCTAAGAGTTCGGCTATCGGAAGTTCGAGATCTGTATATAGCCCCAGCACGCCACGCTGGGACATCTCAGTCGTAAGAGATTTCTTCAATTCAAAGAGTGCGCGTGCTCCTACGAGGAAACTTTCCTCTGACGCCATTTCATCCAGCCGCTCACCATTACCCCAACGTTGAACTAGATCCGGGAGTTCTTGAGTCCTACTTCCAGGATTTACTAAATAGGCAGCAAGTGAGGTGTCAAATTCAATTCCCTCAATGGGAACGACCCGAGCGAGAGACTTGGCATCATGCAGAATCTTGGAGATGCGTGAATTTGATATCCATTCTCCCACCTTCGAAGAGTGCACAAGAAAAGACTCCGTTGGCGAAAGCGCCACGGCATATCGGTGTAACTTCTCATCTTTTATCTCAAAAGTAATCCCCAGCGATCCGGCGTGGGCGGCAATGCGCTTACTCGCGTCATCAGGAGAAATGACATCCAAGTGTTCATCAAACCCCAGCATCAGCAACGGCTCAGTGGTTTCCTTGGCAGGAGCCTCACTCTTTGGACTCAGGCTCTTTAGGCGCTCCTTCAATGTGCGAAATTCAAGTTCATCAAAGAGGGCAGTTAGTTTGCTTTCATCCAACCCCCTCCATGCAAGATCCTCAATTTCAACTCCGAGAGGGACATCGTGTAGAAGTTGAGTGAGTTCCCTATTCCGTAACGCGACATCTATATTGCTTCGCAGCGAATCGCCTACTTTCCCGGTAATTTTCTCGACATTGGCAATGAGATTGGAGAGAGTTCCATATTGAACAATCCACTTTGCGGCGGTCTTTTCGCCAACCCCAGGAATTGAAGGAAGATTGTCGCTTGGATCACCACGAAGTGCGGCAAATTCTGGATAACTCTTTGGCTCCATTCCGTATTTCTCAAGAACCGCAGCCGGAGTCATTCGCGCAAGATCACTCACACCTTTCTTCGGGTAGAGGACAGTGATCTTCTCTGTAATTAGTTGAAAGGTATCTCTGTCCCCCGAACAGAGGATGACATCCATACCTTCTCGCTCAGCGTGAGTGGCCAAAGTGGCAAGAATGTCATCAGCCTCGAAACCTTCGCGCTCAAATTGTGAGACCCCGAAGGCGCTCACCAATTCGTGCAGGTAGGACATCTGAGATCGAAATTCGTCTGGGGTCGCGGCACGACTGGCCTTGTACTCCGGAAACTTCTCTGTCCGAAAGGTCTTTCGGGAGACATCAAATGCCACCGCTATATGTGTTGGCTTCTCCTCTTTCAGCAGAGAAATAAGCATCGTGGCGAATCCATAAATGGCATTGGTGTGTTGGCCATTCGCCGTAGTGAAATTCTCGGTAGGCAAAGCAAAAAATGCCCGGTACGCCAAGGAATGCCCGTCAATCAGCAATAGACGAGACTCCATGTTGGGCATTCTATGGCAGTTATACTCTGTCTTTATGAGCGATGAATCAAAAGTCGATTATTTAGAGCAGTTGCAAATCCGCGGCGCGGGTGCGCTAGACAAAAAAATGGGTATCAACATCCTGGAGGCCTCCCCTCAACGACTCGTGGCAACGATGCCCGTAGATGGAAATACCCAGGCACTCGGATTACTGCACGGTGGAGCCAGTGTTGTGCTGGCAGAAAGCTTGGGGTCCATCGGTACTGCACTGCACGCCGGACTAGACCGACGAATCGTAGGCGTAGACATCAACGCGACCCATCACCGTTCTGCCACTTCCGGAATTGTCACCGGAGTCGCAACCGCAATTTCCTTGGGCAAAACCATCTGCAGTTACGAGATCATCATTACCAATGAAGAGGGGCAACGCACCTGTACTGCCCGTATTACCTGCTTAATCCTGGCGCAACGCTAGTTGTGAGATAACAAATAGAACTCTTAACCGCCCAGATAAGCCTTGGTCACCGCTTCGTCTTTTGCCAAGTCGGAGGCGAGGCCGGTCATTTTGATCGTGCCGGATTCAAGAACGTAAGCGCGATCGGCAACATCAAGGGCTGCAGCGGCGTTCTGTTCGATGAGTAATATCGTTATTCCTTGCTGACGAATCTTTACGATCGTCTCAAAGATCATGTCGACGAGAACTGGAGCCAAACCCATGGAAGGCTCGTCCAGCAGGAGTAACTTCGGAGCGCCCATCAGCGCACGAGCTACGGCGAGCATCTGTTGCTCACCACCTGACATGGTGCCGCCCTTTTGTTCATAGCGCTCACGAAGCCGCGGAAAAAGTTCGAGAACTCTCTCGCGATCCGCTTCGATACCTTCCTTATCAGTGCGTAGGAATGCACCCAAGTCCAGATTCTCGCGGACAGACATTCGTGGAAAGATTCTGCGACCTTCCGGCGATTGGCATAAACCTTTAGCAACAATTTCGTGTCCAGGTCTGCCCTCAATATGTTCTCCGCGAAAAAGAATTGTTCCGCTCTTTGGCTTCAACAAACCTGAGATTGTTCGCAGAGTGGTGGATTTTCCAGCCCCATTGGATCCAATCAGAGTGACGATTTCGCCTTCATTGACGACAAGTGACACTCCCTTAACGGCCAAAATCGAACCATATGCAACCTTAAGATCAGTAACTTCAAGAAGAGCGCTCATGCCTTCTCTCCCTTTGCTTTGCCTAGGTACGCTTCAATAACTCTCTGATTCGACTTGATTTCAGCAGGCGAACCTTCGGCAATTTTTTCGCCTTGATCCAAAACTGTAACTCTCTCTGAAACGGACATAACGACACTCATGTCGTGTTCGATGAGAAGAATCGATACATCCTGTTCGTCTCGGACGCGATAGACGAAGTTAATGAAGGTCAATGACTCCTGGGGGTTCATACCGGCGGTTGGTTCATCAAGAAGAAGGACTTTCGGTTTCAATGCAAGCGCTCTGGCTACCTCGAGTCTTCGCTGGTCACCGTAGGAAAGGTTGCGGGCGTACTCTTCGGCCCACTTGCCAATTCCGACAAAATCCAAGAGTGCGCGAGCTTCTTCGCGCGCCATTTTCTCCTCGCGCCGCTGTCCCGGCGTACCCAAAATGGTTGCAACGATCCCCGCGTTGAGATGGGAATGCATGGCGACCATGACATTCTCCTCTGCAGTCATCAATCCAAAAAGACGAATATTCTGAAATGTACGAGCGACTCCCCCCGCTGCAATCTTGTGGGGCTTTCTAGCAGTGATATCAGTTCCATCAAAAATCACATTGCCCCTGGTGGGCTTATAGAGCCCAGTCAGAACATTGAAGAAGGTTGTTTTGCCCGCGCCGTTTGGTCCGATCAAACTAACAATCTTTCCGGTTGGAATATCGAAGGAAACATTGTTGACAGCGGTCAATCCGCCAAATTCAACAACGATATTTTCTGCAGAGAGCACGCTACTCATCAGTGGGCGCCTCCGACGTTGGAAGTAGTGTCATCTGCTTCGTGCAAAATAGCCTTCAATCGTGATTCGGGAATCATGCCCTCACGTTTAAAGAGCATCATCAAGATAAGCACGCCGCCAAAAAGCAAGAAGTTATAGGACGGGAAATTAATATTGGTGTTGAAAGTACTATTGACTAAATCTCCAAATGCTGGCAATCCAGTGGAGTTAACCCAGGCAATCAAGAGAGCGCCCACCATGACGCCCCAAACATTTCCCATCCCACCCAGAACCACCATGGCCAGCAAAATAATGGAAATAGAGAAATTGAAACGATCGGCGAATACGCCGTTGACGTGCGTCGCGAATGCCACTCCTCCAACACCGCCGCTGAAAGCACCGACCGCATAAGCCGCCAACTTGGTTGACATAAGAGGGACGCCCATCATGCTGGCTGCCAACTCGTCCTCACGTATCGCCAACCAGGCACGGCCCAGACGCCCTTTTCGTAGACGTAATGACATAAAGACCATAATGGCGGTGAGGAAAACAAAGATGGCAAACTTCCAACTGAAATCAAATGGACCCAAAATCTTTCCAGGCACCGCAATATTGTCGACCGGCGAGATTCCTTTTGTGCCATTTGATAAATTAAAGCCCGCAATATTCTCTCCGTTGGTGAAAACTTGCGGGATAATCTCTCCAAATCCCAACGTAACGAGCGCTAAGTAATCGCTCTTGAGGCGCAAAGTTGGCGCTCCAATAATGATTCCAAAGACAGCGCAGATCAATCCGCCTATTCCCAACACCGCCCAGAAGGAGATGTGGATTCCGGGAAGGTCTGCCGAGCTCTTCGGAGAGAAAAAATGAAAATTCACCTGCCTGAAAAACGCCGACATGAACCAACCAGCGCTATATCCACCAATGGCCCAGAATGCCACAAATCCAAGATCGAGCAGTCCGGCATACCCAACCACAATATTCAAACCCAGGGCGCAAATAACCCAGACCATTGCTTCGTTGACCGTGGTGGGCGGGAGCCAATTCTGGAAGATCATCTGAGGACCCTCTGGCAACCTATACATAATGTACGTGTAGAAGACCCAGATAACGAGAGCGACGATGAGAAAACCTATCGTCCACTTCTTATGAGTTGCGCTTTGCTTAAATGCTTTTGGGGTTCTATCCGACTTCTTCAAAGTTATCATTTGTCACACCTTCTCAGTAACGGCTTTACCCAGCAGCCCAGTGGGTCTGAATGCCATCAGGAGAATTAGGATCGAGAATACGACTGTCTGCGACCACTGTTGCCCAAGCCCGATCGGAAGTCCGTCATTTAGACCTTGGACTAAGCCAATCAATAATGCTCCCAGGACCGCCCCTTGCAGATTACCGATTCCGCCCATGACTGCCGAAGTAAATGCAATCAGACCTAACTGGTAACCCAAGTTGTAACTCGTCAGCCCGCGCGTTTGCTGGAAGAGAAGTCCGGCGGCTCCAGCCAAGGCACCACCTAAGGCGAAAGTAAAGGAAATGGTTCGGTCAACATTGATTCCCATTAAGCGCGCCGCATCTTGATCCTGCGCGGTTGCCCGCATTGCTTTGCCCTGCCGAGTTCGTGCCACGATCCAGGACATCAGAAGCAACAAAGGTGCAGTTATTACGAAAGAAAGAATGGTTGTGTAAGGAATTCGCACATTCGCAATCATGAAATTACCAGCAGGCAAGACGCTATTCCAGGTCTTAGGACCGGATCCGTTCCAGCGAAGGCCGATGAACTGCAATACGAAGGAGACACCTACGGCTGTAATGAGCGGGGCAAGTTTTGGAGCCCTGCGCAGACGCCGATAAGCAAATCTCTCTATGCCGACATTTATTGTTGCAGCAAAAATCATGACGGTGAGGAGGCATGCCAGAAAGACCGCCCAGCCGCCCGGTCCAGATGAATCCTTGTTAAACCAGATGGTAATGAAGTTGGCTGAAAAGACCGCACTCAACATAAATAGATCGCCGTGTGCAAAATTGATTAATTCAATGATGCCATACACGAGTGTGTATCCCAGGGCAATCAAGGCGTAAAGTACACCGTTACTTAAGCCGATCAGCGATGCCTGAAAGAATTGGGAAGGCGACTTGGCAAAATTGATTCCCAGCCAGAAAAGTATTCCAAGGGCCGCAATCGAACTCAATGAGAGTTCAAAGAATCGCCGACGCTCAACTCGCGCCTGGTAGCCACTGCCTAAAATTGACACACACACTCCTCTAAAACAGTTGCTGGGAGAGACGGATAGTAATACCGAACTTCTAGAATAACCAAGAACTTAGGAAGGGCAAATGGGGCGGGCTAAGCGCCCGCCCCATTTCCTAATGAGACGAAGAAACTCGGACTACTTAACTGTCCAAGCCTTAACGGTTGTCTCTTGTCCACCCTTAACTTGCTCGATGGTGATGTCCTTGGCCGATGTATCACCGGTCTTTGGATTAATGACGAGAGCCTTTCCAAGTACCGACAATCCAGCAGGAATCGTGATTCCCTTTCCGGAGAAGATCGCCTTGGTAAGACCCTTGCGAGTTCCATCTGACTTTGCAAGCGCAGCCAAGATAACCTGAACAGCAGCTACTCCGTAGATTGGATAAGAGCCGACTGGATCCTTCTTATATGCCGCCTTGTAGGACTTGATGAACTTGGCTCCTGCACCATTTGGTGAATTCTTGAGCAGAAGTTCAGTTGAAAGACCTGCGAAGGAGAGGTACGTCCCATCAGCTTCTGGCATCGAGTTGAAGTCTGGGTATCCAGTAAATCCATCTGGTGCCATCATCTTCACAACGGTGTTGTCGCCAAGGACCTTGAACTTGTCTTTCACGAGTTGTCCACCATTATTGTCGAAGATTCCGGCAATGTAGACCATGTCTGGATTCAAAGCCTTGACCTTTGTGAACAGCGCCTCATATGAAGACTGCTTTGCATCCCAGCCTTCGCCGTATGCACCGCTTGAAAGGACATTGAGGCCCTGTTTCTTGGCTTCAGTCGTAAACGCCTGTGCGACGCCTTGACCGTAGGTCTGAGTATCGTTCAAGACATAAACACTCTTGACTCCAATTGACTTTGCGAACTGCGCAGCAGCTGCACCCTGAACATCATCAGTTGTGCACACGCGTGCGTAGTTACGAGCACCGGTTGGATAGAAGACTCCTGGCTCACCTGGATCCCATGTCTTAGTAAGTCCTGGGTTTGTGTTGGCGTTCGAGACCATGGTCATCGCTCCACCAGGTGCTTGGTTAAGAATTGGAACAATAATCTTCGCGCAACCTGAGTTGTAGGTACCCATGACGGCGACTTCGGACTTGTTTGCTACGTGTGCCTGTGCATTTGCCGCACACTTGGCATCATCCCATCCGCCCTTGGCAGCAGTTGCGTCATCATAGATCTTCAACTTGACCGTGTACTTACCGGCCTTGTATTTGATCTGCTTCAAGTAGAGGGCAATTGCCTTGTTGGTTGAATCGTTGGAGTCGAACGATGATCCCTGAAGAGGAAGATCGGTCGAAATTGTTAGGACCTTCGTAGCAGCTTGCGCTGCTGAAGTTCCTGCTACTAGTGCGGTAGCGGACAGCGCAACAGCTGCGATGACGCTAATAGCACGGTACGACTTCTTCATGTGGTGCCTTCCTGTTTCTTGTGTCCCGGGACAGGGAGGGCATGAGATTATCGGGAGGGGGTGAGCTATACAAGCCTTTTAAGGAGGCAATGAGCATCAATTATGAATATAACGAAGTTGTAATGCTGCTCTAACGCTCAGGCACTGCACTTGGTGAAATGACCGCTAGGGCTACCTCTTTCATGCTCATCCGCCGGTCCATGGCAGCCCGCTGGATCCAGGAGAAAGCTTCCGGTTCGCTCAGGTTGAGTGCGGCCATCAGGATCCCTTTTGCGCGATCAATGAGCTTCCTTGTTTCCAAACGTTCTTGTAAGTCCGCAACTTCACCAGCAAGGGAGACCATCTGTTTGTGTCGACTCATTGCAATTTCCATGGCTGGAATCAAGTCCGTGACTGAGAACGGCTTCACCACGTAGGCCATAACACCAGCATCGCGCGCCCGCTCAACTAATTCCTTCTGACTAAACGCTGTCAACATGAGAACTGGCGCAATGTGAATGATCTCCTCTGCCGCCGATATTCCATCGAGGAGTGGCATCTTCACATCGAGTATGGCTAAGTCGGGTTTCTTCTCCTTAACAAGTTCTATTGCCTCTAGACCATTACTTGCCTGACCTACAACCTGATATCCCGACTCGGTAAGCATTTCAACCAGATCCATCCGGATAATAGCTTCGTCTTCGGCGACAACAATGCGCGCTCCCTTTCCTTTTGGGGCAGTTGCTTCTGGGAAAGTTGCTTCTGGCGAAGTGGCGTCTGAAGATGTCATGTGCCCCGAGTCGGATTCGAACCGACACTATGCAGTGTTTGAGACTGCCCTCTCTACCGTTGGAGTACCGAGGCGCGCTACATAGTCTAGCGAATAGTTAAGCCGCAACGAATTAACGAGGAATTAAGGAAGATCAGCGGTAGGCCGGGGCAATTCCGCCGACGGCATCGCCCACTCGGTGCACCCGCATAGCATTTGTCGAACCAGGAATCCCTGGCGGGGCTCCTGCCACGATCATGACAAACTCTCCAGATTGAGCTCGCCCAGAATCCAGGAGAACTGCGTCAATCTGTTTCACCATTTCATCGGTCGTACTCACGATTGGTGCAAGCAATGATTCAACTCCCCACGTGAGAGCCATGCGATTATATGTACCGATATCCGGCGTCACAGCTAAAATTGGAATTCGAGAGCGCAACCTCGCCATACGTCGTGCCGAATCGCCACTCTTAGTGAAAGCCACCAAGAATTTCGCGTTAAGAGTCTCGCCCACTTCTGCTGCTGCCCAAGTTATAGCGCCACCCTTGGTCTTGGGAGAATGAAGGAGAGCATGAATTCGCTCAAGACCTCCTTCCTCGGTACGTTCGATAATGCGCGCCATCGTTTGAACTGCCTCAATAGGAAACTCTCCGATACTGGTTTCGCCAGAGAGCATGAGCGCATCAGCTCCGTCTAAAACCGCGTTAGCGCAATCGGTGGCCTCCGCACGAGTGGGTCGAGAATTGGAAATCATCGAATCGAGCATCTGGGTGGCCACAATTACCGGCTTGGCTGATTCGCGCGCCAGTTCCACACAATGTTTCTGGACTAGCGGTACATCCTCGATTGGAAGTTCGACTCCCAAATCGCCCCGTGCAACCATGATTCCATCGAAGGCATCAATGATTGCCTCAATATTTGCCACTGCTTGCGGCTTTTCAATCTTCGCAATGACCGGCACGCTTATTCCAACTTCGTCCATGATCTTATGCACACCGACTATGTCCTCGGCACTTCGAACGAAAGAAAGCGCGATGAAATCCGCTCCGGCCTGCAAGCCCCACCGAAGATCATCCATATCTTTTTCAGAAAGAGCAGGGACTGAGACCGCAACCCCGGGCAGATTTATACCTTTATTATTACTCACCATGCCGGGTTCAATGACTCTGGTCACGACGTCATTGCCCTTCACTTCCACAACTTCCACGGTGACTTTTCCGTCATCAATTAGAATACGATCTCCTGGGTTGCAATCCCCCGGCAAACCCTTATAGGTCGTACCGACCCGCTCTTTAGTCCCCTCAATTTCATCCGTCGTAATCGTGAAGATATCTCCGCGGAAAAGTTCGTGTGGCCCTTCCGAAAAGCGGGCGAGACGAATTTTCGGTCCCTGCAAATCCACCAATATCGCCACGGCTTCGCCATGCTCCAACGCGGCCATCCGTACCATATCAAGGCGCTTCTGGTGCTCCGCATAACTTCCATGAGACAAGTTGAGTCGGGCCATGTTCATCCCGGCAGAAATTAGAGCCCGGACTTTCTCCGGCGTATCAACGGCAGGACCCATCGTGCAAACTATCTTCGCTCTGCGCATTTATCTACCTTAAACCATCATGGGGCGTGCAGTAGGAAGTATTGGGGAAGGAAGTTGAGTTCGACCAACGAGAAATGCATCCACCGACGCAGCGGCGCTGCGTCCTTCCGCAATTGCCCAAACAATGAGAGATTGACCACGCCCAGCATCACCACAGACAAAAACTCCCTCGGTGGATGTTTGATAATCATCACTTCGCCTTATGTTTCCTCGTTCGTCAAAAGTCACATCAAGTTGAGTTAGCAATTCGCTCCTTTCAGGCCCCACGAATCCCATCGCGAGGAAAGCGAAATCGGCGTGCAATTCCCGTTCGGTACCTGCTATCGGCTGGAACTTCCCATCGACAAATTCTGTCTCTACTAGAAAAAGAGCGCGCAGATTTCCATTCTCATCGCCTAGAAATTTCTGTGTGGAGATAGAAAAGACTCGATTATCGAGCTCCTCGTGCGCGCTCGAAACTCTAAAAATCATCGGATAGGTAGGCCACGGTTGAGAACTTGGCCGCTCCGGCGTTGGCCGTGGCATGATCTCCAATTGCGTGATGCTGGCTGCGCCTTGTCGAATGGCAGTTCCGAGACAATCTGCGCCGGTGTCCCCTCCCCCGAGAATCACTACATGTTTACCGTAAACATTGATGGCGGGTTCGGCACCCAAGGATTGCAGGTTTCCCCATGGCAGATACTCCATAGCTTGGAAAATTCCGTTAAGTTCGCGACCCTCAATCGGAAGATCGCGCGCCTGGGTTGCACCGACGGCCAGTACAACTGCGTCATAGCGAGTCCGCAGTTGTTGGCCAGTGATATCTATTCCAACATCTACGCCTGGTCGAAATCGAGTTCCTTCCGCCTCCATCTGGGTAATCCGCCGATCAAGAATAGATTTCTCCATCTTGAATTCAGGAATTCCAAAACGAAGTAGTCCTCCAATACCTGGAGCGCGCTCATACACCGCCACGGTGTGACCGGCGCGAGTGAGTTGTTGAGCTGCCGCTAGGCCAGCCGGTCCCGAACCAATGACAGCAATCGTCTTACCCGTGAGCCGATCAGGTGGAAGTGGTTGAACACTGCCTGCTTCGAATGCTTCCTCAATGGTTCGCAATTCAACCTGTTTAATCGTAACGGCGGTTGAATTGATTGCGACAACGCAGGCGGTTTCACATGGTGCCGGACATAACCTTCCGGTAAATTCAGGGAAATTGTTAGTGGCATGTAAACGGGCGATGGCCTCTTTCTTATCGCCTCGCCAGATCAAGTCGTTCCACTCTGGAATCAAGTTGCCGAGTGGGCAGCCTTGGTGGCAGAAAGGGATTCCACAATCCATGCAACGTCCGGCCTGTTTCTGCAACTGGTCAAAAGATTGGGGTTCGTACACCTCTTTCCAATCTTGAATGCGCACATCCACGGGACGCCTTGTAGGTAACTCTCTTGGCGTCGTCATAAAACCTTTTGGATCAGCCATGTGAAACCTCCATGACGTATTTGTCGGAGGGAGCCCCCTCGTCGAAGGCTCTCTGCATCGCATCCAGGACGCGTGCGTAATCCCGTGGCATTACCATCGAAATTCGAGGCAGGGACGAATCCCAGTCTTCCAACAATTCGAATGCCACCCTCGAGCCAGTCTCAATGTGGAACTTAGAAACCAATAAATAGAGCATGTCGCGCTGGTCGTGTGGCACCGAGACAATATCTACCATCTCGGGGTTGACGAGCGAGTGATCCAAATCAAGGACGAAAGCCCGTCCGCCAGACATGCCCGCCGCAAAATTGCGCCCGGTTTGTCCAAGTACCAGGGCCAGGCCACCGGTCATGTACTCACATCCATGGTCACCAATACCTTCTACAACGGCCGTCGCGCCCGAGTTGCGCACGCAGAACCTTTCACCGACGACGCCTCGGATAAAGATCTCTCCAGAAGTCGCTCCATATCCGATCACGTTTCCCGCAATGACGTTCTCATGAGAGGCGAATTTCGCATCGACACTAGGGGAAAGGATTACACGTCCACCGGAAATTCCTTTAGCAACATAATCATTTGAATCACCCACTAATCGCAAGGTAAGTCCTTGCGGAATAAACGCGCCTAAGGATTGTCCGGCCGAACCGCGAAGTGTGATGTCAATGCAGTCGGCGGGTAAACCTGCACTTCCAAAGCGTCGCGTGATTTCGGCGCCAAGCATCGTGCCCACTGTCCGATTAACATTGCGAACAGGAAGATCAATCGTCACCTGTTCGCGATCATTGAGAGCTGGCTGCGAGAGTTCAATTAAACGATTGTCCAAAGCCGCATCTAGGCCATGATCTTGACTAATGGTTTGATGAAACGGACCATCTCCCGACGGACGAGCGAGCAAAGGAGAAAGATCCAGCCCGCTCGCCTTCCAATAATTTACTGCCTCTTGAGTCTCGAGCATCTCGATGCGTCCAATGGCTTCATCCAAGGTTCGCATGCCAAGTTGTGCTAGATACTCGCGCACTTCCTGAGCAATGTATTGAAAGAAGGTTTCAACGAACTCGGGCTTGCCAGAGAATCGTTTGCGAAGTTCTGGATTCTGAGTTGCCACCCCGACTGGGCATGTGTCCAGATGGCAAACGCGCATCATGATGCAACCCGAAACCACAAGAGGAGCAGTTGCAAAGCCAAATTCTTCAGCACCCAAAAGGGCTGCGATCACAACGTCGCGTCCAGTCTTCAACTGGCCATCTGTCTGAACGACAATTCGATCGCGTAGACCGTTGAGAAGGAGTGTCTGCTGTGTCTCGGCCAGCCCAAGTTCCCAGGGCGCCCCTGCATGCTTCAAGGATGTGAGCGGTGATGCACCTGTCCCACCATCATGCCCAGAAATCAGTACTACATCTGCATGCGCCTTGCTCACCCCGGCAGCGACCGTCCCCACTCCAACTTCAGCAACCAATTTGACGTGAATCCGGGCATTCCTATTTGCATTTTTGAGATCATGAATCAACTGCGCAAGGTCCTCGATGGAGTAGATATCGTGGTGTGGAGGCGGCGAAATTAATCCAACCCCTGGCGTGGAATATCGCACTTTTGCAATCCACGGGTAGACCTTTCCGCCAGGAAGCTGTCCACCTTCACCTGGCTTCGCGCCTTGGGCAATCTTTATCTGAATGTCATCAGCATTAACCAAGTACTCACTCGTTACGCCGAAACGACCACTCGCAACTTGTTTTATGGCCGAACGCTTGGAATCTCCGTTGGGCATGGTGACGTAGCGGTCAGGATCCTCTCCACCTTCTCCGGTATTGGACTTACCACCCAAACGGTTCATCGCAATTGCCATGGTTTCGTGGGCTTCCTGCGAAATGGAGCCGTAGGACATGGCACCGGTAGAGAAGCGCTTCACAATACTTTCAACTGGTTCTACTTCATCAATCGAAATCGGTAAACGAACGCCTTCTTTGAACTCAAATAACCCACGCAGTGTCATGAGCGCCTTACTCTGATCATCGACTTGGCGCGTGTATCGCTTGAAAACATCGAACCTCTTATTGCGTGTCGAATGTTGAAGAGTAAAGACCGTCTCCGGATTGAAAAGATGCGGTTCGCCTTCGCGACGCCACTGATATTCGCCGCCGATTGGCAATCGTTTCGTGCCCGGGACTTCTCCCCCAGGTGGATAGGCAATGTGATGACGCGCAATCGTCTCATCGGCAATCACATCGAGTCCAACACCGTCGAGGCGTGACGTCGTACCGACGAAATACTCATCAACTAGTTGGTGGGAAAGCCCGATTGCTTCAAATACCTGGGCGCCCGTGTATGAAGCGATCGTGGAGATTCCCATCTTGGACATCACTTTGAGAACGCCTTTTCCCAGCGCCTTAATAAGATTGCGTACCGCCTTCTCTGGCGTAATTCCAGAGATTACGCCTTGCAGGACCAAATCTTCTGCACTCTCCATTGCGAGATACGGATTGATTGCAGCGGCCCCGTACCCAACCAGCACGGCGGCATGATGAACCTCTCGAACGTCGCCTGCTTCAACGATCAACCCCACCTTGGTACGAGTCTTCTCACGAATCAAATGATGATGTACTGCCGCAGTCAGAAGAAGTGAAGGAATGGGTGCGTTATCAGCGTCTCCGTCTCGGTCCGAGAGAACAATTAAGCGCGCACCTTCGGCGATCGCCTGGGAAACTTCACCACGGATCTCCTCAAGTCTGGTTCGAAGTGACTCTCCACCGCCTGCAATAGGGAAGAGGCCGCGCACGATATGCGCCGCAAATCCGGGATGATCTCCATCAGCATTGACGTGAATGATCTTTGCCAATTCGTCATTGTCGATGACCGGAAAGTCCAATTGAATTTGTCGACAGGAGGCAGGTCCGGGATCAAGAAGGTTGTGCTCAGGACCGATGGCGCCGGCCAAGGACGTGACCAACTCTTCTCGAATTGCATCGAGCGGTGGATTGGTTACTTGGGCAAATAGTTGTGAAAAGTAGTCGAAGAGAAGTCGAGGGCGTTCAGAGAGAACGGCAATTGGAGAGTCCGTTCCCATTGATCCAAGCGGTTCGGCGCCATTTCTCGCCATTGGAGAAATGAGAATGCGAAGTTCTTCTTCGGTGTATCCGAAAGCACGTTGTCGACGAACTACAGAGGAATGTGGGTAGACAATGTGTTCTCGTGCAGGCAAGTCAACTAATCGAACCATGCCCGCGTGCAACCATTCACTATACGGCGCAGCAGTTGCCAATTCTTCTTTAACTTCTTCATCTTCTATTATTCGCCCTGCTTCAATATCTACCAAGAACATTTTTCCAGGTTGCAGCCGACCCTTACGCACTATCCGTTCTGTTGCAATATCAAGGACTCCGACTTCGCTCGCAAGAACAACTAGGCCGTCCTCCGTCACCCAGAATCGAGATGGGCGCAATCCGTTTCGGTCAAGCACCGCGCCAACCTGGCTGCCATCAGTAAAAGTCACGCAAGCCGGTCCATCCCAAGCCTCCATCAATGATGCATGAAAGGCATAGAAATCTTTTCTGCTCTCCGACATGGATGCGTGATTCTCCCATGCCTCGGGAATCATCATCAAAATAGAATGTGGAAGCGAGCGTCCACCTAAGTAAAGAAGCTCGAGAACTTCATCGAAAGATGCCGAATCACTTCCATGCGTGTCCACGATAGGGAAAATTCTCGAGATATCACCCTTAAAGAGGTCGCTCGAGAGCAAAGCTTCGCGCGCGCGCATCCAATTTCTGTTTCCCTTGACCGTATTAATTTCACCGTTATGCGCAATAAAGCGATAGGGGTGGGCCAGTGGCCATGATGGGAAGGTGTTTGTCGAGAAACGAGAGTGGACCAAGGCAAATGGGGAGACCACTCGTTCGTCAGAAAGATCTGGGAAAAACTCTTCAAGCTGATTCGTAGTCAACATGCCTTTGTAGACGATTGTCTGAGAGGAGAGTGACGGGAAATAGATGTTGAGAGTATGTTCGGCCCGCTTACGGAAACAGAAAGCTAGTCGGTCCAGTTCTATCCCCGACTCCCCTGCTTTCCCAGCAAGAAAAAGTTGACGGAAGGTCGGCATGACAGAAAGTGCCGTCTTCCCAAGCGTTGAAGAATCAATGGGAAGATCGCGCCAACCTAAAATATCGAGATGTTCATCCGAGGCTAATCGCAGAAGCTCATCTTCGAAAGTGGCATCTTCGGAGATAAAGGCAATTCCCGCCGCATATGCTCCCTGCTCGGGAAGTTGAAAGGGAAGAACTTCTCGAAGGAACTTATCAGGAATGCGAATCAATATGCCCGCACCGTCTCCACTATCCGGTTCGGCACCCGATGCGCCGCGGTGTTCAAGATTGCGAAGGGCCGTGAGTGCCTTCACGACTATCTCGTGTGTGGCGACTTTATTCAACGTTGCAACCATCGCTACACCGCAAGCATCGTGCTCAAAAGCAGGATCGTAAAGACCCTGCGCTTGAGGAAAACCCGATAAACCTTGCATGAAATATCGCTCCTGTTGTCCGGAAAGAGGGACAACAATGGCCCGAGAAAAATTCTTACTTCGCCTCACACGGCGTGCTGTACAACCCAAATCCTAGCAGTGGCCCAGATCCCCCAATTCCTAGCAGTGGCCCAGATTCCCTAGATTCTTGCGAGGTGGACCAACTGGCCAATTCCCGCCGTGATGACCATGCCCAAGCTTCCACCAATGAGCACTCTTAGCGTGGGAATGAGAACTGCACTTCCGGATGACTTGGCGCTCATAATTCCGGTAGTCGCGAGTCCAACCAAGGCAAATCCGACGATGCTCCATGCCTGGGTTCCTGGCGTGGGGGCAAAAGCACCAGCGAAAGGAATTAGACCACCCATTATGAAACTCAATGCTGAAGCAAAAGCTGCTTGGACGGGCCTGGCCTTCGTATGGGGGTGCTGTCCCAGTTCGTCGCGTAAGTGGGCAGCCAATGGATCCTTCTCATGCATCGCCACGGCTACTTCATGGGCCAATTGCGGAGAAAGTCCGCGGTCGATATAAATATGGGTAAGTTCTAGCAATTCCAATTCCGGGGAAGTTGCCAGATGTTCTATCTCGAGCAATCGATCAGATTCCTCGATGTCGTTCTGAGAACGTACAGATATGTACTCTCCCACTGCCATGGACATGGCACCAGCAACTATTCCTGCAGTACCAACTGTAATGAGAAAATCATTTGCGTTTGCCGCAGATACGCCAATCATGAGACTCGCAGTCGAGACCAAACCATCATTTGCGCCCAGAACCGCAGCGCGCAACCATCCCGACCTATGGGTTCGGTGTTGCATGTTTCGTTTGTAGACCTCATCTAAACTCATGAAATAACTCTATATCACCAGTCGCTTGAAAACTTTCCGCGTTTTCTACTCGACCGACCACGAAGCCAAAAGAGATAAGCCCCGGCCAGTGCTACTACAAGGCTTACCCACACATTGACGCGTAAACCAGCGATTGTGTGAGCATTATCTATACGCATAGATTCGATGAAGAAACGCCCCACGGAATATCCAGATACATAGAATAGAAAGCCCTGTCCAGGTTTGAAGTTTCGCTCCAGGGTAATTATCAAGAGTGCTATCAAAATGCACCAGAGCGACTCATAAAGAAAAGTAGGTTGGAAAGTTTGAAATGATTCATATCCCACAGGCCTCGAAGCCACGGGTATTTCAAGACCCCACGGCAAGGTTGTAGGTTTGCCAAAAAGCTCACCATTGAACCAATTGCCAAAGCGCCCAATGGCTTGGGCTAGCAAGACTCCAGGTGCCAACGCATCAGCAAATTGCGCAAATGAGAGCATTCCAGTTCTGCCCTGGCGCTTTAATCTCTCGTGCTGCTTCCACGCCACCAGTGTCCCTAATGCGATTGCGCCCCAAATGCCCAGTCCGCCCTGCCAGATCTTGAATGCATCTAGCGGATGTCCGTTCGACCCGAAGTAGGCGTCTGGGGAAGTAATGAGATGATAGAGACGGCCACCGATAATTCCCGCAGGTACTGCAACAATTGCGACGTCAGGAACTACATTTTTTCCTCCGCCAGCTCGCTGATATCTTCGATCACCAAGGTAAATTGCCAGACCGATACCAGTCACTATGCAGAGAGCATAGAAATGAATCGTTAATGGGCCCAACTCAATCTCAGATATACTGGGTGTAGGTATTGAACGAAACATCAGAAAATACTATTTTCCTTCAACGGCTGCGACGAATCCGGCCGCGTCAAAGTACTGAGTATTTCGATCGAGTGGTTTGCCATTCACAAAGAGCGTAGGAGTGGAATTTATATTCTTAGCCGCTCCGTCATTTGCTACGTCACTGACCCAGTCGGTATATGTTCCGCTATTTACGCAGTTCTTAAATTTGCCGGATGCGACTCCGGCATTTGCGCCGGCACTGATAAGTCCTTCATTGGACCATGCCCCGGAGTTCTCGCTTCCTTGAGTCTCATAGAGATAAGAATGGAATTGGAGAAATTTTCCTTCATCCGCTGAACATGCAACCGCATTTGCTGCCAGGATCGACTCCGGTCCAATGAACGAGAGGACGTGGAAAACCACTTTCGCTTTCTTTTCAGTAATCATTTTCTGGATGTAATCACCGTTTGTCGCCTCAAACTGCTTGCAGACAGGACACTGAAGGTCTTCCCAGAGATCAATCTTGGGGACGTCTTTTAAATCTGCGTTAAAGACAATTCCATAACCATCAGCCTTGGAAACACTGGAAGGAACAGCGCTATTTGATGCCTTATTTCCCATTACCGAAAAAATGACACCAACAGCCAGAACAAACACAACCATGCCGATCACTATGTAACGCGTGATCTTGTCTCCTCCAGATTGCTTAGCCATTGACCATCCTCTTTCCTATTCGTATTCCTTATAAGGACTTTTCAGCACATGAGAATCAAGTCGAAGGGTATCGAAATATTCGGAATAAAATGAGAATCTCAGCGAAAACCCAGGTAAATGTGACACGTACAGCACTCCTACCGTCCCTCTCGAACCCCCAGCGCGAGTTCTTTGGCCAATGCGTTGATTGCTTCCAATCCCTCTGCATGACTCTTTGCATCCAATAGAGCTTTAATGAAAGCTGATCCCACAATCACTCCGTCGGCATATCCGGCCACTTGTCGCGCCTGTTCACGAGTTGACACTCCCAAACCAACCGCCACTGGCAGATCAGTCCGGTTTCGAATACGGGATACAAGATCTTTGGCACCTGACGACATAGTGGCTCTCGCTCCAGTCACCCCCATCAGACTGGCGGCATAAACGAAACCGGAGCAATGCGCACTCACTTTGGCGATTCGTTCTTGGGTTGAACTTGGCGCAAGAACATAAATGGTATTCACGCCTGCTGCTGAAGTAGCGGCCTGCCACGTTCCAGATTCTTCAACTGTTAAGTCCGGGGTGATGACTCCAGAGCCTCCATTACTGGCGATCGCCTTCGCGAATGCATTCACTCCGTAACGCTCTATTGGATTCCAATACGTCATCACAACGGCAGGGAGTCCGACGTCATGAGCGAACTTCAGTGTGGAGAGAACTTCAACTGCCCCAGTGCCACCTCTGAGAGAAATATCTGCCGCCTCTTGAATCGTCGGGCCGTCCATCACTGGATCGCTGTAAGGGAACCCGATCTCGATCGCATCAACGCCCGCGGAAGCCAAAGTCGCGATTGCATCTTTACATTTTTGTGCCGATGGAAATCCAGCGGGCAGGTAGGCGATGAGCGCGGCACGATTTTCGCCACGAGCCTTCACAAAAAGTTGCTCGAGTGGAGTTATCATCACAATTCGATCTTAAAATAATCGGCGGCCGTGGCGACGTCTTTGTCACCGCGACCAGAGAGATTCACAAGCAAGACTGCACCAGAACCGAGTTCCTTGCCAACCTGCAAGGCGCCTGCAAGAGCATGTGCACTTTCAATCGCGGGAATAATTCCTTCTGTGCGCGAAAGAAGGCTAAATGCTTCCATAGCTTGATCGTCATTGATTGCCCGATATTCGGCTCTACCAGTGTCGTAAAGGTAGGCGTGCTCAGGACCGACACCCGGATAATCAAGTCCGGCAGAGATTGAGTGCGACTCAATGGTCTGGCCATTCGAATCCTGCAAAACATATGAGCGCGTACCGTGCAAGACGCCCACGGAACCCCCCGTAATCGTCGCCGCATGGCGACCCGTCTCAATTCCGTCGCCACCGGCTTCAAGTCCGATGAGGCGCACGGACGAATCGGGAATGAAAGCGTGAAAAATTCCGATTGCATTCGAGCCGCCTCCGACACAGGCAAGAACGACGTCCGGCAATCTGCCAATCAATTCCAAAACTTGCGCGCGTGCTTCTTCCCCGATGATCTTTTGGAAATCACGAACGAGAGTCGGGAAAGGGTGTGGCCCTGCAACGGTTCCGAGCAAGTAGTGGGTGGAGTCAACATTCGTGACCCAATCTCGCATCGCCTCATTGATGGCGTCTTTAAGTGTTCGAGAGCCGGTTGCCACCGGTATGACTTCAGCTCCCAACAATTTCATTCGTGCAACATTGAGAGCCTGACGGCGAATATCCTCTTCACCCATATAGACAACGCATTCAAGACCAAAGAGTGCCGCCGCTGTTGCAGAAGCAACTCCGTGCTGTCCTGCTCCAGTCTCGGCAATAATCCTCTTCTTCCCCATGCGTTTGGTGAGCAGCGCCTGGCCGAGAACATTATTGATTTTGTGACTTCCGGTATGATTCAAGTCTTCCCGTTTGAGCAGTATGCGCGCGCCACCTGCATGCTCAGCAAATCTTTTTGCCTCAGTGATAATGCTCGGACGACCGGTGTATGTAAGATGAAGATTCATAAGTTCATTTTGGAAATCAGGATCATTTATCGCGGAATTGTGCGCTTGTTCAAGTTCGTTTAGGGCACCAATGAGGGCCTCTGGCACGAATCGCCCACCATATGGACCAAAGTGTCCAATAATTTCCACGTCGCTCATGAGGAAGCCAACCCTACCCTTGACCTAATAGACCACGAAGCGCAGATACTGGATCGTTTCCGCGGACCAACGCCTCACCCACGAGAACCGCATCAGCACCATATCTCTGAGCAAAAACCACGTCTTCCCTAGAAGAAATCCCCGACTCCGCCACTCTCACGATCTTCTGCGGTATCAAAGGAAGCAGATGGGCAAAGACCGCGGGATCCACTTCCAGTGTCTTGAGGTTTCGTGAATTTACTCCGATGATCTCCGGAGAAACCTGTAAAGCACGCTCTAATTCTTCTTCTGTATGGACCTCGACCAGAGCGTGCATTCCTAAAAAAGTGGTGAGCTCCATAAATTCCTGCAAGGCGGGTTGTGAGAGTGCAGCGATTATGAGAAGTACTAGATCCGCACCGTATGCGCGTGCTTCATAGAATTGGTACTCGTCAACCATAAAATCTTTACGAAGCACCGGAATTGTCACTGATTCGCGAACTGCGCAAAGATCGGCAAGGGAACCGCCAAAACGTCGTCCCTCGGTCAACACGCTCACTACCGCTGCGCCCCCCACTTGATATGCCTTGGCCAATCCCGCGGGGTCGGAAATTGTCGCTAGGGCACCCTTGCTTGGGGATGAGCGTTTCACCTCGGCAATTACAGAGACCTCCGCACTTTTGAGAATTGGCAGTGGATTGAGGGCAGGCTTGATTCTCGCGATGCGGTCGTCCAGTTCGACTCTGGTGGTCTTTCGTGAGAGCAAGTCCTCTCGTACGCCGACGATAATCTCTTCTAAAACGCTCACTCGTCTGACTCCGCTGGCAATGTCGGATCGATCCCACGATCAAGTGAATTCCACGGGGATAATCTCGCAGGGTTTCGCTCATAACGTGCTGGAAGTTTCGCTATCCAACGGAAAACAAAAACAGTTACCACGGCAACAAGAATAAATACAAAGCTTGATTTAGTCATGAGAGGAATCTCAACTCGTTTGCGGCTGCAATAGCGCCAAGAACCGCTGCGGCCTTATTAATCGTTTCTTGATTTTCTGTTTCTGGATCCGAATCAGCGACAATGCCTCCACCAGCTTGAACATAGGCTTTCCCGCGGTAAAGAACCGCAGTACGAATCGCAATACACATATCAATATTTCCAGTGAAGTCGATGTAGCCGATTGCTCCCCCATACAAGCCACGCCGCGTTTTCTCGAGTGACTCAATAATTTCCATAGCTCGAGGTTTCGGCGCACCTGAAAGTGTCCCAGCCGGGAAAGTTGAAAAGAGGGCATCGATTGGCGTTGACGTCTTCGCTAATTTCCCGATGACCGTAGAGACAATATGCATGACGTGCGAGAAGCGTTCGATTTGCATAAATTCAACGACTTCTACACTGCCGGGAGTACACACTCTCCCCAAGTCATTGCGACCTAAATCCACCAACATCAAGTGTTCTGCTCGCTCCTTGGGATCATTGAGCAGATCCTCGCTGAGGCGATGATCTTCTTCCGGCGAGGATGAACGCGGTCGAGTGCCAGCGATCGGATGAATCATCACCTCACCATCGGTGACTTTAACGAGCGCTTCCGGACTGGAACCAACGACATCAATCCCATCTCTTAACCGCAATAAGAACATGTACGGACTCGGATTATGCAGTCTTAGCATGCGGTAGACATCTAAAGCATCGGCTCGACAGTCCATGGCGAATCTTTGAGAAAGAACAATTTGAAATGCTTCGCCAGCGATAATTTCATGCTTCGCTCGCTCTACGTTGGCCCGATGATTATCGGCGGTGGTATGTCGGGAATAAACAGGAGTTGCATGTGCGTCAAGGTCGGCTAAGGAACCCGGCAGTGGTGCGAGCAGATCCGATTGCATCTTATCTAGGCGTCCTTGCGCTCGATGCCATGCTTCATCAATTCGATCATTGCTTCCATCCCAATTGATCGCGTTGGAAATCAGAGTAATTGTTCCATCACTGTGATCGAGAACTGCCAGGTCCCCTGTCAGCACAAAGGTCAGATCGGGAAGAGGCAAATCTTTTTCAGTCAAATTCGGCAATTTCTCCAATGACCGCACGCAGTCATACCCCATGTATCCCACCAAGCCTCCGGTCAGCGGCGGTAAACCTGGGATGCGAGGAGACCGCAGATGTGACGAAGCAATGCGAAGAGCTTCGAGCGGCGGCATATCAGTAGGTGCTCCGGCGGGAACATTTCCCTCCCAAGAGACTCGTCCGTCTACTTCAGTAAGCGTTGCTTCGCTATTCACTCCGATAAAGGAGTAGCGGGACCAGATTCCACCGTGTTCGGCAGATTCCAATAGGAATGTGCCAACACTATTCTTGGCAAGTTTTCGGTACACCCCTAGCGGAGTTTCACTATCTGCAAGTAGCTTCCTAAATACAGGAACGACATTGTAGATCTTGGCGTATTCACGAAAATCCTCTATCTTCATGAATTTTCCAACTCGACATTGTTGTGAAAGCAACTCCTGGCGCCGGTATGACAAGCAGCCCCAACCTGGGTTACGCGCAGAAGAAGTGCATCGCCATCACAATCCACCGCAATTGAATGCACCATCTGCGTGTGCCCGGACGTCGCGCCTTTTACCCATAGTTCGCTACGGCTTCGACTCCAATATGTGGCCCTGCCAGTTTCAATGGTGGCGCTCAAGGCTTCACGATTCATCCACGCCATCATGAGCACTTCATTAGTTGATACATCTTGCGCAATTGCAGCGATGAGACCAGCAGAGTCTTTGAGTAATTCCTCGACTCGTGCGGGTAATCGTGAATTGGACATGTTGTTATTCTGCCTTATAGAGCCTGCGTCATGCGAACGGAATAACCGCGCTGACTCAAGAATTGCTTTACATCGCCAATTCGATGTATTCCGAAGTGGAAAACACTCGCTGCTAGGAGAGCATTCGCTCCCGCATCGAGTGCGGCGGCAAAATCTTCTAAAGTCCCTGCCCCTCCACTTGCGATCAGGGGAACTTTTGAAATAGCCCGAACCGCCTGAATCATTTCGATGTCATAACCCGCCCGGGTTCCATCAGCATCCATGGAATTGAGCAAAATTTCTCCAACACCCAATAGAGATGCCCTCTCCACCCATTCAATGGCATCCAGGCCTGTTCCTTCTCGTCCACCATGTGTTGTTACTTCGAAACCGGATTTGGTTGAAGCCCGACGTGCATCAACGGAGAGCACTAGAACTTGGGACCCAAACACATCCGAAATTTCAGCAATCAATTCTGGTCGTGCAATGGCAGCCGTATTGATCGAGATTTTGTCGGCACCTGCCCGCAATAATTGATCGACATCTTCCACCGATCTGACCCCGCCACCTACTGTCAAAGGGATGAAAACTTGATCTGCGGTCCGTCCAACAACGTCCAACGTGGTTTCTCGACCGGAGCTACTCGCTGAGATATCGAGAAAAGTGAGTTCGTCCGCTCCTTCCGCATCGTAGAGAGAAGCCATTTCGACCGGGTCACCCGCATCAACCAAGTTAGCGAAGTTGATTCCCTTAACAACCCGACCTTCTGTTACATCGAGACACGGAATAATTCGTACTGAGAGTGTCATCGCCGCGAGACTTCCAACGCTTCATTGAAAGTAAACGCGCCGGCATAGAGTGCCTTCCCAACAATCGCGCCTTCTACGCCAACTGGAATGAGATCAACCAGGGCAGCGATATCCGCCAACGATGAAATTCCCCCACTCGCGACAACCGGACGATCCGTTGCTGCACATACAGACTTTAGTAATTCCAAATTTGGGCCAGTCAAAGTCCCGTCCCGTTCGACATCAGTAACGACATATCGCGCACAGCCATCGCGATCAAGGCGCTCTAGTGCTTCATAGAGATCTCCACCTTCTTTGGTCCAACCCCGTGCGGCAAGCGTGTGCCCGCGCACGTCCAGGCCAACGGCAATTCGGTCTCCATATTGCGCCACGACTCGCGAAGTCCATTCTGGATCCTCCATTGCCGCAGTGCCAAGATTCACTCTTGTGCACCCCGTCGCAAGGGCCCTAGCAAGAGTTTCATCGTTGCGAATGCCACCTGATAACTCAACTTTAATATCCAATGCACCTACGACTCTGGCCAATAATTCTGCATTATTGCCGCGTCCAAACGCCGCGTCCAAGTCCACCAAGTGAAGCCATTGTGCGCCGGCGCGTTGAAAATCAAGGGCAACTTCAAGTGGATCACCGTAGATGGTCTCCCGAGCAAGCTCGCCCTGCACAAGCCGGACTGCCTGGCCATCTTTTACATCCACTGCCGGAAGCAACTCGAGGGCCGGATTACTCATAGCGAACTAGTCCAATTCTTTATCAAGCGCAGGCCGGCGCCGCCGGACTTCTCGGGATGAAACTGTGTGGCACTTACATAGCCGTCTTCGACGGCGCTCACGAAGCGCTCTCCGTATTCCGACCAACTCGTGGTTGGTCCAACTTCTTCTTTGGCCGCATAGGAGTGAACAAAGTAGAACGCCTCGCCTTCTACGCCTCTAAAAAGTTCCGAACTTTCTCCCACCGTGATTGTATTCCAACCCATGTGCGGAAGAACCGATGACTTAATTTGGCTCACTGAACCCGGCCAGATGCCCACTCCCCTGGTGGCACCGGCATGATCCCGCGAAGGTTCCAGTCCTTCTGAGAAAAATATTTGCATGCCAACGCAAATTCCCAGAGTCGGACGTTCCCTATCCTTACGTTCGCGGACGATCTCATCGCCACCAACGCGGAGCAGTCCGTTCATGCACGATTGGAAAGCGCCAACCCCCGGAACCACCAGCCCGTCGGCCTCCAAACAGATATTGCGGTCAGCGGTTACGACAACTTCTAGACCGCTCGTCGAAAATGCCCGCAATGCAGAACGCAAATTTCCGGATCCATAGTCAAGAATTGCGATCAAAGAGAACCCTTTGTCGATGGTATGCCCGCAACTCGGCTATCCACAGCAACCGCATCCCGCAGAGCTCTTGCTACTGCCTTAAATTGCGCCTCAAAAACATGATGGGCGTTCCTACCTTCAAGCACTCGAATATGAAGGGCGATATGCGCCTCAGCAACAATCGATTCCCAAATGTGTCTTCCCAAAGTCGTGTCAAAGGTTCCAATGAGTTCGACAATCTCGGGTTGACGGTGAACTAAGTACGGCCTGCCAGAAAGATCCACCGCTGCTTGCACAAGCACCTCATCCAAGGGGACCATTGCATCGCCAAACCGACGTATCCCAGCCTTATCTCCCAGAGCTTCTCGAAGTGCCTGGCCGAACGCTAATGAAGTGTCCTCAACGGTATGGTGTGAATCGACATCCACATCTCCTTCAGTTCTCACGCGCAGATTGAACCCTGAGTGCTTGCCAAGTTGCGCCAACATGTGGTCGAAAAATGGAACCCCAGTAGCAATATCAATGTTGCCGACGCCATCAAGATTGAGTTCAACTAGTACATGGGACTCTTTTGTATTTCTTTCGACATGGGCTGTTCTCACTTGCTGCCTCCTAGGGATTTGCGTAATGCATTAAGGAATTGCTCATTCTCATCATCAGTGCCAATTGTCACACGTAAATAACCTGACAAGCCAACGTCTCGGATTAGAACTCCCTGATCCAATAGTGACTGCCACACCTCCCACGAGGTGTGGGAGGAAGGAACGGTAAAGAGGAGGAAATTGGCGCTACTTGGAATTACGCGAGCACCTAAATTCCCCAATTCCAGAACCATCTTCTCACGAGCTTTGATCAACATCTCAACGGACTCGAGCAATTCATCCCGAAAATCAAGGGCGACCAACGCTACTGCCTGGGTCAGGGCACTTAGGTGATAAGGCAATCGGACAAGTTGAATAGCATCCACCACGATCGCATTAGCCGCCATATATCCAAGCCGAACTCCAGCAAATGCAAATGCCTTACTCATAGTTCGTATCACCACAAGGTTGGGGAATGTGGCGAGAAGAGTAACTGCTGACGGCTCGGTTGAGAATTCGGCGTACGCCTCGTCAATGACCAACAATCCCCCAACACTTTGCGCAGCCTGCGCCAAAGTTTCGATATCGGGGAGAGAAATTGAAGTACCCGAAGGATTATTTGGAGTGGTAAGGAAAATCAACTCAGGCTTCTCACTCAATACCTGCTCGCAGGCAAGGGCTATGTCAATCGAGAAGTCATCTCGTCGCAAGCCCGATACCCATGGAGTTCCTGTCACCTTGGCAATCAGTGGATGCATGGAATATGAAGGCGTAAAACCCAAAGCTTTCTGCCGCCCAAAAGCAAGAAATATTGATTGGATAATTTCGTTGCTGCCATTCGCCGCCCAAATTTGTTCGGCCTTGAAAGATTGACTTGAACGTTCGTTTAAATACTCTGCCAGTCCAGTACGGAGTTGCCAGGCATCACGATCTGGATAACGATTGAGCGAACTCGAAACCTCTTCAACACGGCTTGTGATGGCCGCAATGAGAGCAGGGGATGGTGGGTAAGGATTCTCATTTGTGTTCAGTCGCGCTTGGGAATCAACTTGGGGTGCCCCATACGGCGTGAGAGAGCGAAGATCCTCCCGAAGAGGTAGCCATTCTGGCCAGGTCGGATTCATTTATCTTCCAAACGAGCAGACATTGCTTCACCGTGCGCGGGAAGATCTTCAGAATTCGCCAGTGTTATCACAGTGGGAGTGATGTCCCTAAAAGCTGACTCGCCGTACTCAATGAAGTGGAGTCCTCGCAAGAAGGATTGGACGGAAAGTCCGCTTGAGTGGCAAGCGCAGCCACCGGTTGGCAGAACGTGATTGGAGCCAGCGGAATAATCACCAAGTGAAACCGGTGAAAACCTGCCAATAAAGACTGCTCCAGCGTTTCGAATCTTCAAAGCATCCCTCTGCGCGTGAGCCGTTTGTATTTCTAAATGCTCTGCCGCGTAAGAATTTACAACTTCTAGCCCCTGTTCTATGGAATCAACAAGAACGATTGCCGACTGTATTCCAGATAATGCTTCTGCAATTCGAGCAGAGTGTTTTGTTTTGGGAATGCGAACGCGCAACTCGGAAGCCACATCCTCTGCCAATTTAGTCGACGTGGTCACCAATATGGCTGCCGCGATTGTGTCGTGTTCGGCCTGGCTCATCATGTCCACTGCTACATCAGAGGCGATGGCGGTGTCGTCTGCCAGAATTGCAATTTCGGTCGGCCCGGCTTCGGCGTCGATCCCCACGACTCCGCGAAGCGCACGTTTTGCCGCGGCAACGTAAATATTCCCGGGACCCGTGACCATGTCTACGCTCTCGCAAAGACCGTCCATGCCGTATGCAAATAACGCGATCGCCTGCGCACCGCCTATCGCATACACCTCGGAGACCCCAAGAAGTGCGCAGGTGGCAAGGATTGTCGGGTGAGGCATTCCTTCAAAATCACGTTGCGGGGGCGAGGCCACTGCGATGCTCTTTACCTCTGCAATCTGTGCAGGGACTACGTTCATAATGACGCTGCTTGGGTAGACGGCACGCCCCCCAGGCACATAGAGACCTACCCGGTCCACAGGGATCCATCGCTCAGTTACAGTCCCACCCTCGACGACGACAGTTTCTGTCTCATCGCGTCTCTGGGTTTCGTGAACTATCCGAATTCTGGCAATTGAAAGTTCGAGGGCAGTGCGAACCTCTGGATCCAAATTCTTCAAAGCCCGGTCAATGACTTCTTGCGGGACGCGGATTGCAGAGGGTCTGATTCCATCGAATTCTTGGCACAGATCCAGTAGATCGGATTCGGAACCAGTTGCAACCCGCTGCAATATGGGGGCAATCAGAGTCATCGCTGCGGCGACATCCAAAGTCGCGCGAGGAAGTTCGTCTCTGCATTGTGCTTTCGTCAGAGAACGACCGCGGAAATCAACGGTACGCACCATTACCTCTGCCCATTTCTATCTCGCCCGCCTCATCTTTGAAGGGGCCCCGTACTATGTAGGAGTTTTCCTAGGGCAAGTCTAGAGGTTCGCTTTGAGTGCCGAGTCCGTATTTTTAGGCTCGCGTTCTTTCAGGAAATGAGATTTAGACCAAACAATTTGGACCCAGGATCTCCTTCAGATCCGCGCTCAAACTGGGCGAAGCAGTTACCCGAGCATCCAATCTCATCTCGGTGCTTTTTCCTTGATCATCGAGCTGAAGATGCACATCCCGATTTCCAGGGTGAGTTCTTAAGATCTCACGGAGCCTATCTACGATCGGTGGAGTGCACTGCGCAATTGGCATTTTGATGACAAGCGGACCGGCAGGTCCTTGGGTCACATCTGGCATTGTCATCTCAAGGGCAGTAAACCGGAGTTGATCCTCGCGCCGATCTGCTTTACCACGAATGATCACAACTCGGTCCTCAGTCAAACTCAGCGCGTACTGCGTGTAAGTGTTTGAGAAGAACAGCGCTTCGATCGAGCCCTCCAAATCTTCAATCGTGACAATAGCCCAGGATGCTCCTTGGCGAGTGACTTTCCTTTGTATGCCAGTGATGAGCCCACCAATCGTGACCATCTGTTCGTGGGCGCCACCTTCGTCCAACAACTGGCTGATCGAAACATCCGTCGCGGCCTTGAGTAAATGTTCCATTCCAAGCAGCGGGTGGTCTGAAACGTAGAGCCCCAACATTTCGCGTTCAAAACTTAGTAACTGCGCCTTATCCCATTCACCCGCAGGAATATTCAAATCCAATGTGGCAACTTCTTCAACTGACTCTCCGCCGAAAAGATCGAATTGTCCAATTGATTCAGCCCGCTTTGTCTCAAGAATTGAGTCTATGGCTTGCAGGTGAATAGCCAGCAGGCCTTTTCTCGAAACTTCAAATGAATCAAATGCTCCTGCTTTAATTAGCGATTCAATTGTCTTCTTATTACAGACCTGCACGTCGACTTTCGCTAGGAAATCTCCGAACGAGGAGAAACGACCTTTTGTCTCCCTAGACCTCTTGATTGAGGCGACGACACCTTCTCCCACGTTTCGGATTGCCGCCAAACCAAAGCGGATGTCGGTACCGCGCGGAGTGTATTCACCGTTTGACTCATTTACGTCTGGCGGAAGCACGCGAATACCCATGCGACGACATTCACTTAGGTAAAGTGCCGATTTGTCTTTGTCATCTCGCACGCTTGTGAGCAGTGCTGCCATGTATTCAGTTGGATAGTTGGACTTTAAGTAAGCGGTCCAATAGGAGACAGTCCCGTAGCCAGCACTATGCGCGCGGTTAAATGCGTAATCCGAGAATGGAATCAGCGTCTGCCAGAGTTTCTCGATCGCAGCATTACTAAAGCCATTCGCTTTCATTCCTGCTTCAAAGTGAACGTACTCTTTATCAAGGATCAGGCGATCCTTCTTGCCCATCGCCTTGCGAAGCAAATCTGCGCGTCCTAAGGAGAAGCCGGCCACCTTCTGGGCAATAGCCATAACCTGCTCCTGATAGACGATCAGTCCATACGTATCACCCAAAATCTCTTGAAGTGGCTCAGAAAGCTCTCGGTGGATCGGCTCGACAAGTTTTCTCCCATTCTTGCGATCGGCATAGTTATTATGCGCATTTTCTCCCATAGGACCAGGTCGATACAGAGCAATAACGGCGCAAATGTCTTCGAAAGAATCCGGTGCCATGGAGCGAAGTAATGCGCGCATCGGCCCGCCGTCTAGTTGGAAGACTCCCAAGGTATCGCCACGTCCTAGCAGAGCAAATGTCTGTGGGTCATCAAGGGACAATGACTCCAGAACAACTTCTTCATTTCGGTTCGCTTTAATATTAAGTAAACAGTCATCAAGTATGGAGAGATTTCTCAATCCTAAAAAATCCATCTTTAGAAGCCCAATAGCTTCGCAAGCACCCATATCAAATTGCGTGATAATTGCACCGTCGGCCTCGCGGCGATGAATTGGAATTACATCTAGTAATGGCTCGCGTGAGAGAATGACACCAGCTGCATGAACCCCCCATTGACGTTTAAGTCCTTCAAGACCAAGGGCGGTATCTACAACTCTCTTTGAATCCGGATCTGATTCATACAAGCTTCGAAATTCACTCGCCTCCACGTAACGATCGTTCTTTGAATCAAAAACGCCGGCCAGTGAAATGTCTTTTCCCATAATCGCCGGCGGCAAAGCCTTCGTAAGTCGCTCGCCAATTGCGTATGGGTATCCAAGGACGCGACTTGAATCCTTGAGGGCTTGCTTTGACTTGATCGTGCCGTAAGTGATGATTTGTGCTACTCGGTCTTCACCATACTTTTGGGTTGCATACCGGATCATTTCGCTGCGACGTCGCTCGTCAAAGTCTAAGTCGATATCCGGCATCGAGATTCTTTCTGGGTTGAGGAACCGCTCAAACAACAGACCATGTTTGATGGGGTCGAGCGCAGTGATTCCCAATGCATAAGAGACGAGTGAACCGGCAGCAGATCCACGTCCAGGACCTACTCGAATTCCCTCATTCTTGGCGTGCCCCACCAGGTCGGCGACAACGAGAAAGTAACCAGGAAAGCCCATCTTGACCATGACATCGAGTTCGTACTGCAATCTCTCGTAATAATTGGGTGGAATTTCTCCGCCCAATCTCAGAAGTAGACCACGTTCGGACTCTTTTCGAAGCCAGGAATCCTCGCTTTCGTTTTCCGGCACAGCGAATTTAGGAAGCAAGTTCTCCCCCTCGCGAAGGGATACGTTGCAGCGCTCGGCTATAAGTAGAGTGTTATCGCAACTTTCAGGAATCTCCTTGAACAGCTCACGCATCTGCTCCGCGGTCTTGAGATAAAACTCTTGATTTTCAAACTTGAACCTCTTCGGGTCTGCCAGCGTCGAGCCGGATTGAACACAGAGGAGCACCTCGTGCGCTGCGGCGTCTTTACTCCGGGTGTAGTGAAGGTCATTGGTGGCCAGAAGAGGCAGACTGAGATCACGGCCCAACCGAAGCAGGTCCGCCTTCACTCGGGCTTCGATCTCAATATTGTGATCCATGATCTCCAAAAAGAAGTTTTCTGGACCAAAAATGTCGCGCAGTTCGCTGGCAGCGCGCCGAGCTTCTGCATAAGCACCCATGCGCAATCGCGTTTGGATTTCTCCTCCGGGACACCCAGTCGTTGCAATCAAACCCTTTGAATACTTGGAAAGCAGCTCGCGATCCATGCGTGGCTTGTAGTAATAACCCTCCAGCGATGCGAGTGAGGAGAGGCGGAAGAGATTTCCAAGACCTTCATTGTTCTCAGCAAGAATTGTCATATGCGTATAGGCACCACCACCAGAGACATCGTCTTCGCCACCCTCGGCCCATTTGACGCGCCGTTTATCAAATCGGGATTCGGGTGCGACATATGCCTCAATTCCAATAATCGGCTTTACGCCAATTATCTTCGCTTGTTTGTAAAAATCGTAAGCACCAAAAACATTGCCATGATCAGTCATAGCGATCGCCGGCATATTTTGCTTGGCTACTTCACCCACAAGATCGCCTACACGTGCGGCGCCATCGAGCATTGAATACTCAGTATGAACGTGAAGATGAACAAAGGAGGCCACGATTGGTGAGACTAGCCCTTATGTGCGAGCGGATGATTCAAGCAACGCCAAGGCTCTCTTTAAATCCTCTGGATATGGGGCGGTGAAATCCAGCTGCAGATTGGTGGTCGGGTGGCGAAAGCGCAGTTCTAATGCATGAAGCCACGGGCGCGACATCTCCAGGCGCGCGGCCAAGGTGGGATCTGCTCCGTAAGTGAGATCCCCCACAAGGGGATGACGGAGAGCAGAGAAGTGAACTCGAATCTGGTGAGTTCGCCCTGTCTCAAGTTCAACCTTAACAAGAGAGACAGCACGATAAAACTCAATAACCTCATAGTGAGTGATACTCGTCTTTCCGCCCGCAACGACTGCAAACCGATAGTCCTCTTTCGGATGTCTATCAATTGGCGCATCGATGGTTCCCGTTGAAGGATCCATATGACCCTGCACCAGGGCATGATAAATCTTCTCGACTTCGCGATTCTTAAATGCTGCCTTGAGAAATGCATAAGCCTGGTCAGTCTTGGCGACAACCATGAGCCCGCTCGTGCCGACATCCAACCGATGGACGATACCTGCCCGCTCGGCAGCGCCACTTGTGGAGACAGAGTAACCAGCTGCGGTGAGTGCTCCGACAACTGTTGGGCCCGTCCATCCTGGGCTGGGGTGAGCAGCACAACCAACCGGCTTATTAATGACAACGATGGCATCGTCGTCATAGACCACTGAAAGGCCCGCCAGAGGTGTTAAAGGGATCGGCGCCCCTATAGATGTATCTGGCATCAAAATCTCTATCACCTGGCCAGCAACCACGCGCTCAGATTTCTGCATGGATTTCCCGCCGGTCTGGATCTCATCTTCTTCTAATAATCGCGCAATCACGGTTCGTGAAAGACCGAGCATGCGAGTCAGGGCACTATCTACCCGGTCGCCTTCGACACCTTCGGGGAGAACCAAAGTGCGACGTTCACGTGCCATGAGGACCGTCATCTCTTCGCTCTTGATCAGTTGGTGACGAGGGCGAAATTGGAGAAATGTTACGGATTGAGAGTACCGCCGATAACACGGCTGCAATAACAATCGCTGCGTCGGCAAGATTAAAAATCGGCCAATGCGGCAATTCAATCCAGTCGATAACCTGGCCGCGGAATGCGCCTCTCTGCGGTGATGCGCGAAAAATACGATCTGACAGGTTCCCAAGGGAACCGCCTAGAACTAAGCCAAATACATACGCCCATGGCAGAGAAGTCAGCCGCCTTGCCCAATATCCGATAGCACAAACTACAAGGATCGAAAAAGATGCCAGCAGTACTGCTCCACTCGTGGCGAAACTAAATGCTGCCCCAGAGTTCTTGGCTAGGGTGAGGGTCAGAAAATCGCCAAGTATTTTGCGTGGCTCTTGATTTTCTAGCGTTGCTAACGCCCAGGCTTTGCTTCCAACATCTAGCAGCCACACGAGCCACGCGACCAGGAGGACGCGAATCCAAATGGGTGAATCTCGGCGCAGGATCAGCGCCGCTCTTCTTTCTGCTTGCAGAGCATGCACAAAGTAGCGCGCGGAAAGACTTGCAGACGAGCCTTGCCAATTGGGTTTCCACATTCCTCGCATCGACCGTACGTTCTACTATCAATTCTTTCGAGAGCACGTTCGGTCTGAAGAACCATGTCACGTGCGTTAATCACGAGCGACATTTCATGTTCGCGTTCAAAAGTCTTGGTGCCAGCATCGGCTTGGTCATCCCCCGCGCCCTCACCAGATTCACGGATCAAGGCATCCATCTCTAGTTCGACCGAGGCTAATTCAGATGTCAAACGAACCAATTCTTTGGCTAAGGCCGCCCGGATCGTCTTTAATTCGGTTGCACTCCATGGTGCTTCATTCTCGGCGACGACTACTGGGGCAGGCGCAACTTTGATGGGCTTGAGCGGAGGAGATTTCTTGCCATTTTTAGCGGGACGTGGTGGAGGTGGCATTACTAGGCGGCGTTCCTCAACCACTGGTGCCGCAGAAGGAGTCGCTGCGATCGGCGCTTCAACCGGCACAGCCTTTACTGGAAATGGACGACCGGGAGCTTTTTTTGCGCTCTTAACAACAGTTGGTTTCTGCTTGGCTACCGACTTCTTGGCAGGAGCCTTTTTCACAGGTGCCTTCTTGGCAGGAACTTTTTTAGCGGGGGCCTTTTTCACAGGTGCCTTCTTGGCAGGGGCTTTTTTAGCAAGTGCCTTCTTGGCTGGCTTGGATGCCGCACTCTTTTTCTTCACTACCACGGCGGGAACCCTATGCTGATATGGCGAAGAATGCCACTCCACGCGCGATGCAATACACTAAAACCTTCGCGAAAGGGCTATGACGGGGCCATCACCTTCGAGCTAACCAGAAGAGACGCACAGGTGCGAGGTAGAACTGGTACGCGATAGGAAGTCGTGGAGTTTGCGCTCCAGGACAAAGAGGCACGACACCGCAGGCGAGTCCCAGGGTGTCTGCAAGGCGGGTGGTACCGCGAACTCGAGAAATCGAGTCCGTCCCTCCATTGATATCAGTTCTTGGTAGAAATGGGAGAGATAGATGAGTTCATATCGACCAATTGGTGCACACGTGGATCTACCTGCCATGGAACACTCAATCTTGGCCTTCTGGGAATCTAATTCCATTTTCACTAAATCTGTTGCAGCCCGCTTGGGTGCCCAACCTTGGACTTTTTATGAGGGTCCTCCTACCGCCAATGGTGCGCCAGGTACGCACCACATTGAGGCACGAGTCTTCAAAGACGTCTTCCCCCGATACCAGACAATGAAGGGCAAATACGTCCTGCGAAAAGCCGGCTGGGATTGTCACGGACTTCCGGTAGAGATTGCCGTGGAGAAGGAGCTTGGTTTCTCCGGGAAAGGCGATATTGAAGAATACGGAATCGTCGAATTCAATGCCAAATGTCGCGAATCTGTGCAGCGCCATGTCGGTGCATTTACAGAAATGACCCATCGAATGGGATTCTGGGTGGATTTCGATGAGGCGTATTGGACTATGACTCCTGAATACGTCGAAAGCGTGTGGTGGAGTTTGAAAGAAATTTGGAATAAGGGTTTGCTCGTTCAAGATCACCGAGTCGCGCCGTACTGTCCGCGGTGCGGGACTGGACTCTCTGATCACGAATTGGCACAAGGATACGAAACTGTTGTCGATCCTTCTGTTTTCGTGCGATTTCCAATTACATCCGGTCCTCTCGAACACCTAGGTGCTTCGCTCTTGGTGTGGACCACGACCCCTTGGACCCTTGTCTCCAATACTGCAATCGCTGCCCATCCAGACATCACTTACGTAGTCGTCGAGGAGGTTACCGGGGAGGGTGAGAGCGCAACCAGAGAAGTCCTAGTTGTGGCCGAAAATCTGCTTAGTGTTCTCAAAGGTGAACTAAATATTCTTTTGCACCTCAAAGGATCGGATTTGGAAAGAACGACCTACCGACGGCCATTTAATTACGTCGATATCCCTGAATCTCATTTTGTGGTTTTGGCGAATTACGTCACCACCGAGGATGGAACGGGACTGGTTCATCAATCTCCGGCTTTCGGTGCTGACGACTTGATCGTATGTAGAAATTACGGACTTCCAGTTGTGAATCCCATTAGGGGCGACGGCACCTTCATGCCCGAACTTGAACTTGTCGGTGGAGTCTTCTTCAAAGAGGCCGATAAGTTACTCGTGAAAGAATTAAAACGAATCGGCGCGCTCTACAAGCATGTCCAATACGAGCATCAGTACCCGCATTGCTGGAGATGCCACACCGTACTTATGTATTACGCGCAGCCTTCTTGGTACATAAGAACAACGTCGATAAAGTCAGAATTGTTGCGAGAGAACGAGAAGACCAATTGGCATCCAGAGACCATTAAGACCGGGCGATATGGCGATTGGCTCAATAACAACATTGACTGGGCTCTATCCCGCAATCGCTACTGGGGTACACCGCTTCCAATCTGGCGCTGCGAATCTGGACACACCGTCTGCATCGGTTCGCTCAAGGAGTTAGGTGAGTTTGCAGGGATGGATCTGAATGCACTTGATCCACACCGCCCGTATGTGGATGACATTTCCTGGTCATGCTCAGAATGCGAAAGCCAGATGGTGCGTGTGACCGAAGTAATCGACTGCTGGTATGACTCCGGCGCAATGCCCTTTGCGCAGTGGGGTTATCCGCACCGCGCAGGTTCTGTCGAGAAATTCAAGGAATCTTACCCAGCAGATTTTATCTGTGAGGCTATCGACCAAACTCGCGGTTGGTTTTATACGCTTATGACAATTGGAACATTGGTCTTTGATAAAAGTTCGTACAAGACAGTGCTCTGCCTGGGACATTTACTCGACAAGAATGGTCGAAAAATGAGCAAACACCTTGGCAATACGCTCGAACCCATTCCACTTATGGATCAGCATGGCGCCGACGCAGTTCGTTGGTACATGCTTGCAGCAGGTTCCCCTTGGTCCCCTCGACGAGTCGGACACGAGGCGATCAGTGATGTCGTACGCAAAACTCTCCTGACTTACTGGAATACGGTTTCCTTCCTTTCGATGTATGCGCATGCGTCGGATTTCGATATAGAGCAAGCACCGGAAATTTCAAAGCGACCACTCATGGATCGATGGATTCATTCGGACTTGCAGGTGCTCATCGCGGAAGTGGACGATGCGTTGGGCAATTTTGACTCGCAACGGGCAGGCAAAGCCCTCGCGACTTTCATTGATGATCTATCAAATTGGTATGTTCGTCGATCGCGAAGGAGATTCTGGGCGGGAGACGCCAGCGCCCTGGCAACCCTGCATGAATCCCTCCACACCCTGACGTTGCTCCTCTCGCCGATGATTCCTTTTATTACAGAGCACGTCTGGCAAGAACTGATCCGTCCGGTGACACCGGGGGTTCCTGAATCAGTTCATTTGGCCGATTTTCCCGCTCCCGTCAACGAGGCGGTCGACCGAGTGCTCTCTGCCCAAGTTTCCCAGACACGCAGAATCGTTGAATTGGGACGAGCCGCTCGTGCCGAATCTTCCGTGAAGATCCGCCAACCGCTAAGTCGCGCGCTCATTTCTGCCTCTGGTTGGGTTGAACTTCCTGCCGAGATGAAAGAGCAGATCGCGGACGAGTTAAATGTTCTGCATTTGGAGGATATTGCCCAAGCCGATGACGACCTCGTCGACGTAACAGTCAAAGCCAATTTCCGATCCCTAGGCAGTAAGTACGGTTCCGCAGTGCAGGAAATTGCCCGTTCCATTGTGGAGAGTTCACCGGATCAATTAGTCCACGGACTGCGAACTCATGGCTTCGTTGAGATTGCATCCGAGACTGGGAAATGGCTCATCCATCCAGAAGATCTGGTAATCACCGAGCAACCGCGCCGCGGTTGGACAGTTGTAAGTCATGACGCTGAGAGCGTGGCCCTGGATCTGCAATTAACCGATGAGTTGATTGCCAAGGGTCAAGTACGCGAGGTAATCCGATTCCTCCAAGATGCGCGCAAAACGCAAGGATTGGATATAAGTGATCGTATTCATGTTCGCTATAACGCCAATCCCGATGTTAATAGTGCGATCCTTGTAGCGTCCTCTTACATTCAGGGGGAAGTTCTAGCGCTAACTCTTGTACGCGATTCACAATTGGAGCTTGGAAAAAATGAGCTTGGTCTTGTTGCTGAACTAGAGAAGAACACTTAGAGCCGAGAGACAATTGGTATAAGTAATTGCACAGCAAAAAAAAGAACTAAGAAGGAGAGGTCAAGGTTGACCGAACCCAGGCGTAACGGAGGAATGAACTTACGAACCAGAGCGGTGGGCTTATCGGTGATCGCGTAAATTGCTTCGGCTAAATACAGAACTAGGCCTTTCGGGCGCCAAGAACGGGAAAATAAGCGGATGTAATCCAGAATTAAGCGCCCCAGTAGAGCCATCAAGAAGATGCGCAGTACTAGAACTAAATATGTCCCTATATGAACCATCTTTAACTCTGGTTGAAGAAGCTTGCTTCTGCAGCCGCAGTCTTATCCTCACTACTCACGCGCACATTTGCAGGTGAGAGAAGAAATACTTTCGAGGTCACCCGCTCAATAGTTCCATGATGACCGAAGACAAGACCGCTAGCAAAATCTACCAGGCGCTTTCGCTCTGATTCATCCATGTCCGTGAGGTTGATGATGACAGGATTTCCTTCGCGATACTGCTCGCCGATTGTTCGTGCCTCGTTATAGAACCGAGGATGCAAGGTCACGATTCGATCAAGAACTGGAAGATCTAGTTGCATTGCAGTTGCGGTTGGCGCAGGCGCAACCACCAACGTTGTTGGTCGAACATGAGCTTTGACTCTCTCTTGCGTTTTAGGTTGAGAGAAAGTCTGATCAGTATCGTGTTCACCACCTAGTTCTGGGTCATCCATCAAACCTAAGTAGTTCGCCATTTTTCGCAATGCATTAGCCATGAGTAAAAGGCTACCTGTGCGGAGAACGAGAACCGAGGATTGAGCTACCTACGCGTAAATGTGTCGCGCCGTGCATAATTGCGACCTCAAAATCGCCACTCATCCCAGCAGAAAGCGCGGGCGAATCTGGAAATTGTTGGCGAAAATCACTGTGAATTAGCGCTAAACGAGAAAAGGCGCTCTCAGGATTCTCTCCTAGTGGAGCCACCGCCATAATTCCCTCGAGCTTGAGTGAGGGGTATTGGTGCACGATCTCGGCAAGCGGGGAGATGAGACTGGGTAGGACACCTCCCCTTCCCGGCACGGGATCGAGGCAGACTTGAATGAAAACAGCCATCCGCTTTGAAACCGGAACTGCCTTCGCAAGAAGCGTCGCATGGCGCGAATCATCCAATGAGTGAACTGCATTCGCCCACTTTGCTATCGAAGATATTTTGTTACTCTGAATTTGCCCTTGAAAATGCCATGTTCCGTCGACTAGTGCAGATTTCTCTCGTCCTTCATGGTCACGATTCTCTGCAAAGTCTCGGACTCCAAGGGCATGAAGAATCTCTACATCCCTTGCTGGATAAGTCTTCGTGACTGCAATCAGAGTTATTTCTGAAGGCAGTCGGCGGGAGGTTACAGTCGCTGCATGTATTCGCGATCTGACTTCGCTAAGTGAGGTGGAGATTTCTGCGAGGCGCTCGTTCATAGCCGAATGATTCCCGCTTGACGACCAGTTACACCATCGCGACGATAGGAATAGAAATCTGGATTCTCGACTGTGCAAATGGAGGATGGAGTCACCAGAACGCCCATTCCTGAGAGTTGATCCTGGAGAGCTCTTGGTAAATCCAAAGATAGAGAACCAGAAGGTGTTCTGGAATCAGCCACTGGATGAATGCCAGCAACTTCGGCATGAATATCCTGGCCAACCTCATAACATCGGCCGCAAATGGAAGGGCCAAGAAGTGCGTGAATATCTTCGGCTCCCATGAGTCGCATAATTTCCATGGTTCGCAGTGCGACCCCATTGACGAGTCCTCTGCGCCCCACGTGAACTGCCGCAACACAGCTATGTGCGTCATCCCACAGGAGTAGTGGAATACAGTCCGCAACAAGTACGGCAAGTGCAAGGTCTGGTTCTTGAGTGACAAGGGCATCAGCATTTGCTTCATGCACCGAAATTCCGTCGACCACCGCAACTTGATCGCCGTGAGATTGATTCATGTAGACGATTGGACCAAAGGTGGATGTCAGTGACGCACGATTTGCCCGCACGGCCAACATATTGTCCCCAACATGCAAGGCGAGATTGTTCGTCGCATATGGCGGCGAACTAACGCCACCATTTCGATTGGTGAAAAGAGTGGAAAGCAAAACCCGCTACTTCATGAAATCAGGAACGTCGATCTCATCTTCCGCAAGTAGTTGTTCAAATGTCACTCGTTGCCGCGAATTCAAAGTATCGTCCAGTTCAAGGGCCACAGCCAACGGATCGTTGGTCTCAATTGGATCTGCTTTGCCACTCAGGGCCGCGGCATCTATGACCGGCATAGAGACTTTCTTCGGAGCTCCCCCATCAAATCCAGCAGCAATTACAGTAATCCGTACTTCGTCGCCTAATGCATCATCAATAGTCGTCCCGAAAATAATCTTTGCATCTCGATGAGCCGCTGACTGCACAAGTTCGCAGGCCTCGTTGATTTCAAATAGACCAAGGTCCGAGCCTCCAGCAACCGAGAGCAGTACCCCCATTGCGCCATCAATAGATGCCTCGAGTAGCGGACTGGATATCGCCAACTCTGCAGCGCGAATTGCCCGGTTCTCACCGCGTGCAGAACCAATTCCCATCAGGGCCGAACCGGCGTCAGTCATAATGCTCTTAACGTCAGCAAAATCAAGATTTATCAGTCCTGGTTGAGTAATGATCTCAGTAATTCCTTGCACGCCGGAGAGCAGCACTTGATCTGCACTTTTAAAAGCCTCTACAGCCGTGATCGAACGATCAGAAATTGCGAGGAGTCGATCGTTTGGAATAACTATTAAAGTATCAACTTCCCCACGAAGCTCTTCAATTCCGTCCTCCGCCTGCTTCGATCGAACGCGACCTTCAAAAGAGAATGGTCGCGTAACTACGCCAATCGTCAGCGCTCCAAGATCACGGGCAATTTTTGCAACAATGGGTGCTCCACCGGTTCCCGTTCCGCCACCCTCACCTGCGGTCACGAAAACCATATCCGCGCCACGTAACGCCTCTTCAATATCGTCAACATGATCAAGAACAGCTTCGCGGCCGCGTTCCGGTGATGCTCCTGCCCCAAGACCTCGTGTGGATTTTCTGCCGATATCAAGTTTCACATCCGCATCACTCATCAATAGATGTTGTGCATCCGTGTTGATGGCAATAAATTCAACACCTTTAAGTCCAACATCAATCATGCGATTGATCGCGTTGACTCCCCCGCCGCCAATGCCAACAACTTTTATAACGGCCAGATAGTTCTGCGGTGAAGCCACGATGTACCCTCCTTATAAACCATGAACCTCAAGTTGAGAATTATGGTTCTCCTTATGTACAAGGTGAAAGTAGAGCGCATAGAAGCCGGGTGCAAATACCGACACGTTTTCAGTGCAGTAATTCTCATGAAGTGAAAAGGTTCGAAATGCTCACTTACTAAATCATTTGACTATGGGTGCATGTGGAGCAGAAACATTGACTGTTTGCACTTTTGCATTCTCCGACAGAGACAAAAGAGCGTTAAATACTCGAATTTTCAACTTTGTGTCCGTTAGGTCGCCCCAAATGACATTTACATTTCTAGAAGGATTTAGAAGCATCGTATGAACAGTCAATATTGCAGTGTGGCTGCCCTGCATGCGAACATTCAAGACATCCGCCCGAAACTTTGTTGGCAAATCTAGAAGTAATTCGACCGCGAGCTTTGCAGATGCAAATGTGACCGCCGTAATCTGCGGCATTTGAAGGACCTGATCATTGGGCAGTTCGAAAAGAACGCCATTGCGATCAATCAAACGGCTTCGGAATACTGCGACTGGCGTTCGGGTCCAAACATGAATCGTGACGGAACCCTTTAACCAATCTCGACTAATTTGTGCATGGTCGAGCCAACTGTATTTTTTAAGCGAATTTGAGAGAGCCCTCGTCTCAAGACGTGCCATCTTCTCTCCGACTTTGATAGTTTCTTTTATCAATTTCGATTGGAGCAGAGTGGGTGCCCCCACTACCTGCACTTGCTTAACCGTGAAGAGCGATGTCCAGCCAAGTGCGTATGCGAGGGTGACAACGAGTAGTAATAAGACCGCCAGACCAAAAAACCGTCGTTTAGTCCTTGCTTTCTTGCGGGTCCTTCGAGTCATCGTTTTTCGGGATATTTCACAGATAACGCTTCAACAATGAGTGGCCCGAGGGAACTTACGTCTCCAGCACCAAGCGTAAGGATTACATCACCTGGTTTGGCTTCCTCAACCACTGCGGAAATCGTCGAGATGAAATTGGGTTCGAAGGTTCCAGCTTTCATCAATTTTGCAATTGATAGCCCGCTAACACCTGGAATCGGCTTCTCGCTTGATGCATACACTTCAAGTATCCATACGTGATCCGCCTGATCCAATGCTCGTGCAAACTGAGGAGTAAAGGCTCGCGTACGCGAGTAACGGTGCGGTTGAAATATGACTAGCAGGCGTCCATCCGTCGCGTATCTCCTTGCTGTTTCCAACGTGACTTGAATTTCAGTGGGATGGTGCCCGTAATCATCAACCACGCGTATTCCGTGGACCTGCCCTTTCAGTTCAAATCTGCGTCCAGTGCCATGAAAAGTCGCTAAGCCAGCCATAAGTTGTGCCGCCGGAAGCCCAAGTGTCAGTCCTGCCGTCAATGCCGCGGCAGCGTTCAAGAGGTTATGGTGACCGGGAGTTTGCAGCTCAAGATATCCAATGGATCGGCCCCGCCAAAGTGCTCGCGCACGCGAAGTTGAAGGAGCCAGCTGAATCTGGTCGATGCGCAAATCAGATTCTGGACTCACTCCATAGGTGAACGTCCTGCAATGCGTAACAGCCTTACCAATAGATGATGCACCAGCATCGTCTGCACAATAAACAAGGAATCCGTCCGGTGAGATAGTGTTTACAAAATCAGCAAAGGCGTCGAAAACAGACTCAGGAGTATCGAAAAAATCGACGTGATCATGTTCAATATTTGTGATAATTGCGCCAAATGGGTGATATTCAACAAAAGAACCATCGGACTCATCAGCTTCAGCAACAAAATATTGGCCAGTCCCTTTATGCGCGTTCGAACCTGATGCTCTCAAAATGCCGCCGATTGCAAAAGATGGATCATCGCCGCAACCTTGAATTGCCACAGTTAACATGGAGGTAGTAGTTGTTTTGCCGTGTGTTCCCGCCACCGCAATACTCTTTGATTCCGACATAAGAATTGCAAGGGCTTGGGCACGAGTCAGACACGGAATCTTCAATTCGTTTGCACGAACGAGCTCGGGGTTCTCCGCCAATATTGCGCTTGAGAAAACTACGAAGTTCGCGCCTTCAACATTTTTCCCTTCGTGACCTTCCGTGGCTCGAACACCGACCGCGCGAAGTGCGACCAGCACAGATGACTCTGTCAGATCTGACCCAGTAACGTTTACGCCCTCAGAGGCCATTATCCGTGCTAGTCCGCTCATACCAGTGCCGCCAACTCCGACGAAATGGACTCGCTTGCCTTGCAGATCCTTCAGTCGTATTTTCATTTACAACGACCGTCGATGGCGCGCTCCATAAGAGCCATAATCTTATCTTCGGATCCAAGATCGTCACTCAAACCAGAGAATGGCGATTGCGCACTGGCCAGAAGCAACTCATCCAAGTGTGCCAAGAGCCAGGATGCGGAAAATATCTTTTGATCAACTACACGTGCTCGATTGGCGTGGACCAAAAAATCCGCATTGCGTGCTTGTTCGCCGTTTCCGATTGGAAGGGGGATGAAAAGTGCACTTCTTCCAAGCGCCCCCACCTCCGCACAGGTAACCGCTCCACTTCTTGCAATAATGAGGTCCGCCGCCAAATAAGCTGCGGCCATATCGTGAATATAAGGAACCGCCCGATAGTCCTTAGAACTCAACGGGAGTTCATTCTTCGCACCGACTGAGTGCAGAATTTGAATACCCCTATCGCTCAGAATCGGTAGGGATTGGGAAATTTCGGAATTGATGAATGTAGATCCTTGTGAGCCGCCGAGAATGAGAATTAGGGGTCTACTCACATCCCATCCCGAATTGCGTTTGGCCTGAATACGGGCACTTTCCCAATTCGCAGCAGATTCTCGCACTGCCGCCTTCACATCTTCTCGCAACGGAAGTCCAGTAACGCTTGCGTGTGAGAAGCGACCCGATCGAACTGGGTGGGCTATGGCTAGGCATTTTGTGAACAGCGAACCGAGGCGGTTGGCCCAGCCAACTTTCGCATTTGCCTCATGAATAACAATTGGCACTCGCGCGAGCCGAGCAGCAATGTAGGCGGAAGCAGACAGATATCCACCAAAACCTATTACCAAATCAGCGCCTTCGATGACCTTCCCAGCTTCTCGAACTGCGCGCCACAAATCGAAGGGTAATCTTAGGAAATCAGCACCGAATGACCGCGGCATTGCCACTTTTGGAATATTTTGAACCGAAAATCCAGCCGCCGGCACTAAGTGATTCTCCAAACCCGATTTGGTTCCTAGAAAAAGCAGAGAGTCGTGTACATACTTTGAACTCCAGGCACGCGCGATGGCAAGAGCAGGTTCCACATGACCGGCAGTTCCGCCTCCGGCCAAAATGATTTTCCGTGGTGTGCCATCATCCATTACTTATGGACCTTTCGCCGCGCCAACTTTGGAGAAAGAGAAGGATCTCGCAGCGCTGCGCCGATGACAAATCCAAGGGCCAAATAGGTTGAGACCAGCGAAGATCCGCCGTAAGAAAGAAGTGGGAGCGTTACTCCAACCACGGGAAGGAGGCTCGTCGCCGAACCAATGTTTAGTACAACTTGGACTGCGATCCAACAACCAATCCCTGCGGTAGTGAATCGGACTAAAGGATCCTTAGCGCTAATTGCAATCCGAAAAATTGCCAATATCAAAGTCGCAAACAATGCTAGAACAACGAGAGTTCCCGCCAATCCCAACTCTTCGCCGATGACGGAGAATATAAAATCTGTGTGTGCCTCTGCTAAATTTCCCCACTTTTGGCGGCTTGCTCCAAGACCTACTCCAAAAAAACCACCACTAGCGAGACCCATAATGCTGTGGGCGGGTTGCCAGCCCGAGAGTTTGTAATACTCCGGTGAGAAGGGGTGGAGAACAACAAGTAATCGACGCATCCGGTTTGGAACAGTAATAATCAAGGCTGCAACCATGCCAAGCCCAAGCAATCCTGTAATACCGATGAGTCGTAGTTGAATCCCCGAGATAAATAGTAAGGCAACAAGAATTGCCCCGAAAATCACTGCATTGCCAAGGTCGTTCCCCAGCATCACCAACAGCATTATGACGAAAAACGTTGGGACAAGTAGCACGATTACATTTGACTTCGAATTTTTAGCCTCTTCCTGTTTTGCGAGCATTGATCCAGCCCAGAGAATCATGAAGAACTTAGCAAATTCACTTGGTTGGAATACAACTGGACCGAATGCGATCCAGTTTCGGTTTCCATTTACGGAGTTTCCCATTCCGGGAATCTGAAGTAGCAAAAGCATAAGTAACGATCCAAGGAAGGAAAAACGCGCGATCATTCTCCACAATCGAACTGGAATACGCGAAGAAAGCAAGCCAATCGGGACCGCAATAATGAGAAAAATGAGTTGGCGGAAGAATATGGAAAATGAGGAACCGCTGGTTTCCAAAGAATGGATGGATGATGCCGACAAGACCATAACCAGTCCCAAGCCGGTCAGCGCGGCGGTGCTCACTAGTAGGAGGTAGTACGAGCTCCTCGGTTGGAAAAGGAAACTTTTCGATTTCATTGTGGACCCACCAACTTCTTTACAGCTGCGGTGAATTGGTCGCCTCGGTCTGCATAGGAAATAAATTGGTCCATGGACGCGCAGGCTGGAGCAAGGAGAACGACATCTCCGGCTTTGGCAATTTGCTTAGCCGCAAGCACAACCCGTTCCATAAGGGTCTCCGCTCCAGCCGGATCCGTATCCACCCTAAGATAAGGGATGTCTGGTGCCGCTTCCGATAAAGCCTTCGCAATCAATTCACGATCTTGCCCAATGAGGATGGCTGACTTTATGCGTCGCTTCGAGCGCATTACCAAATCCGTCATTGATGCGCCCTTAGCAAGACCACCTGCAATCCACACTATGGAGGGGTAAGAGGCCAGCGAAGCGGCTGCAGCATGTGGATTGGTTGCCTTTGAATCATTCACCCAAGTTATGCCGTCTGACTCCAATACGGTTTCAATCCGGTGATGCCCAGGGGTAAATTTCTGCACTGCTTGCCGAATCATCTGATGTGAAACTCCCACGCTTCGAGCTAACCCGGCAGCGGCGAGAGTATTCGAAATACTATGCGGAGCACGTGGGTGGATCTCATCTAATTGGGCAATCAACTCCGCTTCATTGGAATCCAATACAAATGATCGATCAACCAGCAGGTCGTCCACTACGCCCAACTCCCCTGGTTTAGGCGAATTCAACGAGAAAAATACCTTTCGCCCTTCCCATTTCTCGACCGCTTCTACCGTTCTTGAATCATCGCCGTTGAGTATTGCTAAATCAGCTCTGTCAAGTATCCGCATTTTTGCAGCCACATAATTTTCAAAACTTCCATGCCAATCGACGTGATCGTCTGCGATATTCAAAATGGAAACGGACTTGAATTCTGGCAACTCGCTCCACTGCAACTGAAATGAAGAGAGCTCTAAGACTAGGTAATCCATCTGGTCTTCATTTGTCACTGCTTCAATGACAGTTTCACCAACATTTCCACAAGCCTTGGCCTTGAGTCCCCCCTCCAGCAACATTGCGGTTGCCAATTCGACAGTCGTGGTCTTGCCATTCGTGCCAGTGACGGCAAGCCAGGTCTGCCGGGGCAACAGCTCAGAACGAAGCAGCCAAGCCAAGTCAACCTCACTCAGCACCCGAGTGCCGTGGCTCATTAGGTGGGCGGTAAGTGGATGATCTTGACGCCAGCCTGGAGAGACTACGGCGAAACTCCAAGCCCCCTCAAAGGCGTCTTCTATCGAGATGAATTTCTCCTCGGCATTGACTGCTTGATTGTCATCGAAAATATAGATCTCAGAGCCGAGACTTTTTAGCACCTGCGCGACAGAACTGCCCGTGACACCGGCTCCGATTACTAGCACCTTTGCATGGGCCAAATCGGCTTTCTTCATATCTAGCTCACTACCCACTGCGCATAGAAGAGTCCAAGACCAAACGCCACACAGAGTCCGGCAATAATCCAGAATCGAATAACGATTGTCACTTCTCCCCAACCACTCAATTCAAAGTGGTGCTGAAGAGGTGCCATTTTAAATACACGTTTGCCGCCAGAGACTTTGAAATAAAGTCTCTGAATGATTACGGATGCCGTAATGATGACGAAAAGTCCGCCCAGCGGAACGAGGAGCAATTGAGTGCGCAACGTGGCGGCAAGTCCCGCGAGGGCGCCACCGAGGGCAAGTGAACCGGTATCGCCCATAAATATTTTAGCTGGTGATGCATTCCACCAGAGAAAGCCCGTGCATGCGCCAGCAAGTGAGGCAGAGAGCACGGCCAGATCCAGCGGATCGCGCACTTGATAGCAATTAAGTCCGGGAGTTATGGCACATCCCTCACCAAACTCCCACACTCCTATCAAAAGGAACGCAAGAAAAGTCATAACGGAGGCACCCGTTGCCAATCCGTCGAGGCCATCGGTGAGATTCACACCGTTACTGGTTGATGTAACCATGATGACAATCCAAATAACAACTAAGACAGCACCTAACTTTATGGAGGTATCTCGAACAGTTGAAAGATAGAGTGAGAGCGGAGTAAATCCATCTTTGTCTGCAAAATGAATTCCAAGTGCGCCAAATATTGCTGCAAAAATCGTCTGGCCTAAAATTTTCTGCCGGCCGGTAAGTCCAAGTGATTTCTGCCGCGAGACCTTTAACCAGTCATCCATGAACCCGAGAGCCCCGAGTGAAATGATCAGGCCAATAACTAAGAGTGCAGAGATACTTACACTTACCCGAGTCACAATATGGCTTGAGAAATACCCCACCAGCGAGGCGAAGATGATGATGATTCCACCCATTGTTGGTGTGCCTCGTTTAGTGTGATGGCTGCTTGGCCCATCATCCCTAATGATTTGTCCATAGCCTTTCTTTGCCAATACTCGTATAAGGACTGGTGTCCCAAAAAGACTCATAAAGAGCGCGATTGCTCCCGCGATAAGGATCTCTCTCACTCTTAGTCACTCACCTTCTTGTTCTCGATTGCCCGTAGTTGCTCCCAGCGTATTATCAAACCTTCAGCCAATTCTTCCATTCGTTCTGCACGCGAAGCCTTAACTAAGACAACATCGCCCGGCGAAAAATGCTCTGCCATGGAAAGTGCCTCAGCCTTATTCTTGGAATAGTGAACAACCATCTCTCTCGCGTTAACAGGCATAGATGATCCATAATCAGGCTCATTCACGCACACTAGATGATCTATTCCCAAGGATTGCGCCAAGGAGCCAATTTCAGCATGGTCTCTCTTGGACGACGCTCCGAGCTCGTGCATTTTCCCGAGGAAAGCCCATGATTGACCACCGCGCTCCTGGGCAAAAAATGAGAGGGTCCGAAGAGCTGCCGCCGTTGATTCCGGATTTGCGTTATATGCGTCGTTAATGAGCAACAAATCATTCAACTCATGCAACTCCATCCGCCACTTGCTTCGCATTTCTGCAGTAGATAGACCGCCAGCAATTACATCCAACGGAATGTGAAGTGCTGTGCAAACACTCGCGGCGGCAAGCGCATTCGGAATTTGGTGTGCACCAATGAGTCGAAGTGCGACCGCTGCTCGTCCTTCGGGGGTCACCAAGTCGAAGTGTGCCCGTCCCTCGCGAATATCAACGTCAGTAGCGCGTACCTGCGCTTCGTGGGTTTGACCAAAAGTTAGAACCGTCAAATTTAGGCCATCTGCCATTTTTGGCGTGAGTTCGTCATAGCGGCCAAGTACCGCCGTGCCACCTTCGCGAAGATTGTGGACAATTTCCGACTTCGCCAGTGCAATCGCCTCTCTTGAACCGAATTCGCCCGAGTGAGCACTTCCAACCTCGAGGACTACTCCGATGTCGGGCTCAGCAATCTGACAGAGGTTTTCAATATCACCCACGTGGCGTGCGCCCATCTCAACGACGCAATACCGTGTGCTTTCAGTGCATCGCAGGAGCGTGATGGGAACGCCTAATTCATTGTTGAAGCTTCCCAGAGAGGCGACAGTCTCACCCTGGAGGCTAAGCACCCAAGCGAGCAAATCCTTAGTTGTCGTCTTGCCATGCGATCCGGTGACCCCTATGACTGTCATGGAGTCGAGTCTCTGCCGAACAAAGTGAGCAAGCGCCCCCAGGGCCGCAATCACATTCTCCACAACAATACAGTCAACATCCATTTTCCTATTGGAGAATACAAGTGAAGCGCCATTTTCCATTGCTTGGCGCGCAAAGTCGTGGCCGTCAGCATGTTCGCCTTTGAGAGCAAGAAAGATAGATCCAGGCTCCACAGTCCTCGAATCGAATGAAGGTGCTTGAGTAACGAGCAGATCGCTCGGAGCGAAAAGTTCTCCGTCAACGATCTTCGAAATTTCACCTGCAGTCAACGGGATCATGGCAGTTCCTCAATTGAAGAGGCCAGAACCAATTTGTCGTCGAAGGCAAAAACCTCTCCCGCTATCTCTTGTCCAATTTCGTGACCCTTTCCCAGCACGATAACGAGATCATTCGGCCTGGCGAGGGATACCGCGTACTCAATTGCCTTCTGGCGATCAGCGATGATCCGACTTGGATCACCAATCGTCAAGTTGTTGGTCATATCCATGAGAATTTCAACAGGATCTTCCGACCGCGGATTATCACTCGTAAAAACGGCAACGTGACTTCCGTTCAAGAGCGCGCGCCCCATGATCGGTCTCTTGCTCTTATCGCGGTCGCCACCACAGCCCAGCACGGCGATGACTCTCCCAGACGTCATTGCTCTGCACGCTTGGAGGACACGTTCTACGGAATCGGGCGAGTGCGCGTAATCGATGAAGGCAGCAAATGGCTGCCCTACGCATACGACTTCCAACCTACCTCGAGCGCCAGTAAGCGTCGGCATAAGTGTCGATATCTCGACCGGATCAACCCCACTCTGATAAGCAAGCGCCACTGCCAAAAGTGCATTATCTAAATTAAATTCTCCGTGCAGAGGCAGAAATCCTTCAACGAGCACGCCGCCAACCCCGCGAATCACGACATCAAACCCATTTTGGTTCGGACTAACAGATACATAGTGCCAATCCGCGCTCACATCGTTGCGCGAGACTCGAATTACTTGAATCTCGCAATCGCTAGCCAAACGTGCGCCGTAGGGATCATCAATGTTGATTATGGCCAGATCCGAATATTCGAAAGTGAAAAGCGAGGCCTTAGCTTGAAAATACTCCTCCATCGATTGATGAAAGTCCAGATGGTCCTGGGACAAATTGGAAAATGCCACCGCCGAGAAATGCGATCCACGAATGCGCTCAAGCACCAACGCGTGGCTGGAGACTTCCATCGCAACGCGACGAATGTGCCTCTCCTGCATAATCGAAATAAGCGATTGAGTGTCGGGACTTTCCGGTGTTGTTCTCGTGCTCTTGAATACTTCAGTGCCAATTCTCGTCTCCACAGTCCCAATCAAACCCGCGTCGTGACCTGCGCCCTGCCAAAGCTGATGGAGCAGAGTGGTGGTGGTGGTTTTGCCATTTGTTCCAGTAATGCCCACGCAGAACATTTCGCGCATTGGTTCGCGGTAGAACCAAGCGCTCAAAATCCCGGCGAACCTGCGAGGATTTTCCACAACCAGAACTGGCAATCCCGAAGCAAATTGAGCCCCGACCTTATCTGTCAGGATTGCTTTCGCTCCGCGACTCTTGGCATCTAAACTGAATTTTGCTCCATGCGTGCTCGCGCCCGGAAGGGCGATAAATAGATCTCCTGGAACAATTTCATTGCTTGAGTGCGACAAACCGGAAATCAATATATCGCTGGCCGGAAATGGCACGCCCAAGAAAGCGGCGATCGAATCGAGAGAGCGCGGAAGCGAGAAGATGGGCCTCTCCATCACTTTTTTCCCTCTCTTGACTTAGCCAGAAGAATCTGGGATTTCTTAACTTGAGATTCGTTCAGTGGATAAGGAATGACTTTCGTTCCGGTCGGTGGAACGTGACGCGATTGCAAGACAAAGGACATCACTTTCTTAAACACTGGACCCCCCAGTGTTCCGCCCCAGTGAATGCCTTGGGGGGCTTGAATTGTAACGTTAATGACATATCGAGGTTTATCTGCAGGCGCAAAACCAATGAACGAGGCGGTGTAGCCCCGGTAACAACCGCACGCTTCATCCACTCGCTGGGCCGTGCCAGTTTTACCGGCAACTCGGTATCCAGGAATAGCCGCTTCTGGGGCGGTTCCTTGAACGGAAACGACACTTTCCATCATCAATCGCAAGTCGCTGGCAGTTGAGGAACTGATTACCCGAACGCTATCGCGGGACTTAGCCGGCGTGAAATGCCCATCCAGATCACTTGTACCTGCAACAACAGTCGGTGAAACGCGAATACCGTCATTTGCAATAGTGGCGAAGATACTTGTTGCCTGCATCGCAGTCACAGAATAGCCCTGTCCGAATGCCACAGTAGGAGCAGTGGTTCCGCTCCAGTTGGCAACATCTGGCAAAACACCTTGGGATTCGCCAGGAAGCCCAGAACCTGTATTCGTGCCCACTCCGAATTTTCTTAAATAGGAATATAGGACGCTGTTCTTGAGTCTTTCGCCAATCATGATTGCACCGACGTTACTAGATTCGGCAAGAATTCCCGTTGACGTCAATCTTTCCGTGGGATGTTTTTCATGATCACGGAAAGTCTGATTGGAGACTTTGAATTTATATGGAATTGTGAAGACTGTGGAGGGTGTAATTGCTTCTTCCTCAATCGCGGCCGCGAGAGTCATCACTTTTCCAGTCGAACCTGGTTCGTAGACATCTTGTACTGATGGATTTCTCATCAAACTCAGTGGGACATTTCGAGTATCGTTTGGGTCATATGTTGGTGCAGTCGCATGAGCGAGAATATTTCCTGTTTTCGGATCCATAACGATGACTGTTCCACTTATTGCTTGAGAAGTTTTCACGGCTTGTTCTATGGCCCGGGAAGCGACCCACTGAATATCCCTATCTATCGTCAATCTCAATGTCGTCCCTGTTTTCGCTACGACAAGTTCCTGCTGGGAGCCTGGTATTTCCGCCCCATATCCATTGGCGTAACTGTACTTTCCGTCAGTTCCAGTGAGTTGGGAATTCATACTTGACTCTAAACCGGCTGCTCCTACGCCCGCTTGATTGACAAAACCGATTAGAGAAGCAATGAGTGATCCCGAGGGATATTCGCGGGTGTAGCCTCGTTCGGAGTAGAAGCCAAAGAGTCTCTTGGAGAGATCTCTCCGGCCCAGTCCATCGTTGTAAGCGGCGAAAGCTTCCTTGAGGGCAATCCAAGTTGCTGGAGTCACATTTCTTGCAACTAAACTCCACCGCCGTTTGCCCGTCACTTGAGTTGCAACATCGCCCACGCTCATGGACAAAATTGGCGCAGCAATCTCAGAGAACTTTTTTGGATCCGAAATGAGCGTCTGATCTACCACGACATTAATTGCAGCGACGCTTCTAGCTAACTCCACCCCATTGATATCTGTAATCGTGCCACGCCGAGCGGGCATATTGGAAATCGTCGACATTTCTTGGGTTGCTCGGAGTGCGTATGCATCTGCCTGTATGGCCTGTATATCAACTAACCGGAGTGTGAAAAGAGCCAGAAACATCAAGGTGAGAACTATGAGAATTCCGATTCGCGAACGAGATAAGGAAAAATTTCCCATGCTTAGCCCTTGGCGCCTACTGGACTCAATTCTACTGGTGTCAGAGAGAGGAAGCGGGGGCTCAGAGAGGGAAGCATCCCTGCGGCAGTTGCGCGCCGCGCGAGAACTTCGGGAGATGAAGCAATAGCAATCTTCCTCATTACGGCTTCACGCTGATCGCTGAGCGTCGTAGCGTGGGCCTGCAAGCGTCGTAGTTCAAATGCGTCCTGCGCGAGCAATGTATTAATCGTCAACAGCAGGAGCAGACCCACGACTCCGACTAGAGAAAGGAAAATAACGAAAGCCTTTCGATCAACTTGCTCCCCACCAGCCAAGTCTGGAACGAGTCGCAAACCAATTCTTGGTTCGCGATCGGCATACGCTGATCTCGTCTCCTTCGCCCGAGGTGCGAGAACTGTAATCGCCACTACGCAGCCAACCTTTCAATCGCACGGAGCCTGACTGATTGCGATCTCGAATTTTCGGTTAATTCGTTCGGCGATGCGGTCTCACTACTCTTCACAATCAATTTGAATTTCGCCGCTAATCCGGGGATTTCAACTGGCAACTCTCGAGGGGTAAGCGATTGCGTTGCGGCCGAAAAGAAGTTTTTTACAATTCGATCTTCTAAAGATTGAAATGACATTACTACCAATCGCCCACCTACACTCAATGCATTCATAGAGGCAGGGATGGCTCGAGTCAGCACTTCAAGTTCGTCATTCACCGCGATTCTTAAGGCTTGAAAGGTTCGCTTTGCGGGATTGCCGCCTGTTCGGCGAGTAGCCGCCGGGATACTTTCTTTGACGATAGCCGCCAGCTCGGCCGTTGAGTTGAGGGGTGAAATCACTCTTCTGCGCAGAATCGAGTCCACGATACGGGGAGCAAATTTCTCTTCTCCGTACTTTCGTAAAATAGAGATCAATTCGTCTCGTCCAGCAAAATTGACCAAATCAGCGGCAGTACGGCCCTGAGATCGATCCATTCGCATATCTAATGGCGCATCCTGTGAATATGAGAATCCTCGTTCAGCTTCATCTACCTGCATCGAGGAGATACCAAGATCGAAAAGAATTCCGTTTACTTTCGAATATCCAAAGTTTTCAATGCAATTTTGAATATCATCGTAAATTGCGTGAATAGGCTTAAATCGATCACCGAATAGGTGAAGCCTGCCCTTTGCCTGTTCAAGCGCTTCAGCATCGCGATCAATCCCAATAACAATGAGTTTTGAATGCTTATTGAGAAGAGCCTCCGTATGTCCGCCAAGTCCGAGTGTTGCGTCAACAACGACAGGATTTTCGCTTCGTTCTATTGCGGGGGAAAGTAGCGCAATACAACGATCAAGCATTACTGACACATGTTGAGCCATCTTCTCCCCCGTTCTTTCCATAATCTGTTTCGTATTGGTAGTTCATTTGTGAAGATTCGAAGTGTTTCTCTCCTCTGGTCACCGCCGGCCGACGGAACTTTTGACATCGGCACCGGGGAAGGGGTGCCGATCTACAAGGTCGGCGGTGGCCACAAGAGAGATCCACTCGATTGAGCTAAAAAAGTCCTGGGAATACCTCCTCTGATACGTCGGCGAATCCCTTCTCGCGATCGGCGAGGTATTCACGCCATGAAGTGGCATCCCAGATCTCAACTCGAGTATTTGCACCGATAACAACGCACTCTTTTTCCAGGCCTGCATAGGTGCGCAGTCCCTGTGGAATGGAGATTCGTCCTTGGCGATCAGGAATTTCATCGTGAGCCCCAGCAAACATGACTCTCATGTAGTCACGCGCGGATTTAGCCGTCACCGGCGCTTGACGCAAAGTCTCTGTAATTGTCGCGAACTCGACGGCCGGAAAAACATAGAGACAGCGCTCTTGTCCTTTAGTGATCACCAGACCGCTAGCTAATTCGTCACGGAATTTCGCGGGAAGAATGAGGCGACCTTTCTCATCCAGGCGTGGTTCGTGAGTGCCGAGAAACATAATTTCTGGCTCCCTTCCCCAGGTCCAGCGTGTGATTCCCCCACTTTACTCCATTTCTCTCCCTTTTCAACCACCTTTCTCCATTATTATCCCTTCCGACCCCTTCCGACCCGTTCCGACCCCTTCTAACCCCTGCTGCCCCTACTGGCCGACGCTCTAGCGCCTGAAACGGGAGGGCCTTGTATTGGTGTTGCGATGGGAGGCAGATAAGAGCACCCAGCAGGCCCGGCTGAAAGGCGTTACTACTGAATGGTCAGAAATGAAAAAGCTAAGACTTTGCCGAGCTGTGCCAAGGTATTTAAATCTGGCACGAACTCGCCTTCTAAAATTCCATTCATGACAGCAATGGGCACCTGGGCGCGCGTGGCGACTTCATAAGTGGGCCAATTGCTGTTCGCGAGTGCCCCTTCAAGAGCAATCCCGATTTTCTGAGCCAGAACGATTTCAGCTGGTGCATGCGAGGAAAGAGTTCCCGTTAGAAAATCCCCCGAAATAATCCAATCCTTGGGCCGCAACGCTCTTCGGCCGTCAGAGAGAACCTGCCCAGCCGAATGTCCTGGATATTGCGGAAATGCTGGAGGGCCATGAATCCCCTCCTCCATCTTGGCCGTGATCTTGCGGGCCTCATCAACGACCGTTGCAAGATTGTGAACGTTAACGTCGTGCGCAAATCGTCGTCTTTCAAAAATCCCTAATAACCAATAGAGGAAAGAGATAAGAAGAACTCCCCCCATCAATATCTTGCCTTGGCGCGAGCGGAGAAAAAGTATGGGGTAACCACCACCGCGTATATTCCCATCGTAAACCCCAATTACATTCTGTTCTACAGTCCAAAAAGGGTCTTTACCCGAGACATTGTCACCTTTCGTTTGGAACTGCTGGCCATATTCGCCACTTTGAACTGCGACAATTCGGTGAACGTAACTCCCCGGAACATTCCATTTCTGTTGCACGTCGGAAGTTGTCCGAAAAGCAATGATGTCTCCCTTGTGAAGGTTTCCATAATCCGCCTTCTTAATCAGAACAAGATCCCCGAAACGAAGTAAGGGAAGCATCGAAGTACCCGAGACAGGAACAATTGGCGGATAGACATGGCGCACAATTGCGAGCCCGGCGTAACCAGAAATTGAGATTAGCGCGATGGCTGGGATGAAAGACCAAATAAGAGCATTAAAAGAAAAGCGCCTCTTTTTTTTCTTCTTTTCTTTAGCCCTCTTCATACGGCTGAATACACCATCCCTCTTCTCACAGTTACGAAGATTTCACTACGCAAGAATGCACCCGAGGGATGCGGCCTAAAACGCGTGTGCGCCCAGATAAAAACTCAACGTTGTTAGTTGCGATTGTTGCGCCGGCGGAATTCCACCAGGGGTGTTGATGGAAGCGGTTACATAAAAAATATTCTGATTGACGGCCAATCCCAATCCACTGGGTGCACACCACGTCGAACCAGTTGCACCGCAAACTGACGGAGTGGCCGGATCAAGCTTTGTCTCCAAAATAAAGCCCGAAAGCATTTGAAAATTAACGGTAATTTCTCCTGCATAAGTCAGTGGTCCGGATGCTTCCGTATTTCGAGTGACGCATAATTGAATTGTGTTAGTAATGGTCTGAGAGTTGACGGGGTCACTTCCGGTGCAGACCCCGGTATGTATCGGATAGTAAAGCCCAAAAGTCATCCAGGCATTTGGATTGTTAAGGACCGCGCCTGCATTCTGTGGATCAAGCCAGGAAATATCAACCCGCAATTTTGGGGCGAAACCCGCAGCAACAACCACCTTGCCAAGTAGGACTCCCGACAGTAACTGCGCACCTTGACCCTGGGGGATCGTCATCAGAGAAGGAACCAATGTCGTGAAGGTGGCAATCTTGCCGCCAGCACCCGTTCCTGCAGGAACTGCCGCCTGCGGAAGAGCAAGCGTTCCTTGACTTGCCAGAAAGAATGTAGACGTAGAAATTGCCAGCACCGCAAACCCTAATGCAGCAAGGTTCTTTCTCCTACGCGGTAGCGTTTTGCTTGGCATCTCCATCATAATTTCTCCTCCAATGTCCTCTACTCGCCTGATTGAGGATTATTGGGTTAAGAGGTTCTTTGCGCAGTTATGTACAGTGCGGGAGTCGTTGCCGATCCAGATGCTCCCGTTTGATAAGGGTAATAAGATCCGCCCGCATCCAAGGTGATGGCGTAGTACTTGCCGGCACCTGTTGGAAGTTTAAACGTTTCGAAACCTTGTGTATTGGTCAAGTATGTTGTTGCAAGATCAATTCCATTGGAATCAACCACTGGCGATGCACTCCACGTAACTGCACCGCTCGAAAATGCAGTACTTCCATAAATTCGGATCGGAAGTGAATAAGAATTATATGTAAGAGCCAGCGGCCGCATATTTGTAACATAAATCGTGACCAGCAAATAAGTTGCACTGGTATCGGTTGCATCGATTACGGCAATATCTCCAGCACTGCTTACGCTCCCCGCTTGGCCCGCCACAACCACTGGCCATCCTGGCGTAGTGGGAACACTCTGCAATCCAGTTCCGGATGTTCCGTATTTCCATCCAGCTGTGGCTACTCCCGTGACTGCAGTTGGCAGACCTCCCGCAGTTCCGTAAGTTGCCGACCAAACCAGGGGCAACGCTCCACCAGTAGTAGCAGCCGTAATCTGGGTAACGCCAGTGTCTGCCGTGAAAGAAACACCCATCGATGTGCCGAGAATCGCCAAAGATGCAACTGAAACAAGAAGAAACTTCTTTCGCAACGCTGTAAACCCATTGGCCACAGCAAGGTGCGATGCTACTGAGTCGTGATCTACTTCAATATTTTCCAAGACTGACTCCCCAAAGTCTCAACCCATCCCCAAATAGGTTAAGAGATTTATAACACACTATGGGAATATTATCAATATGTGGGACGCGCTAACCTTCGGCGAGTCGCTTACTGGTCGAAGTTACGCCTTTCCCAGCGGTCTTCCAAGCGTGAATTGAGTTTGCCCTTCTTCCTGCGCTGGCCAGTGGGTGCCCTCAACGCACTTACGCCTGAAAGAGCCGAGATTGTCAGCGTGACTCCCGCCAGAGAGATTAAGAAACCTAAAATCCCCACTGGGGTCAACTTTGAGATCAAACCAGCAAATATGGTCAATATCCCAAGGACGGCCAGGGCCGCCCCGAGAAGAATCCGATTCCGTCCTGGATATAGGCGAGTACCGGTCAGCGTGGAGACGAGATGCGGATCATCCGCGGATAACGCCTCTTCCATCTGAGCCAGGAGTTTGCGCTCGTGTTCTGATAGCGACACGTGGCACCTCCTTCCACTTCATTACGGCCTCTAGACACAACTGCCCAGCCAGGACTCACAATAGAACATTGGGGCGCCCATTGCATACTGGAAGGGCATACTGAAAGGGCATACTGAGAGGCAAGAACCTCATTTCTCACCTTCTCCTTTAATCGCCCTTAATCAGTCGGCCGGGCTTCACGCTTCCTGGCCCAAAACGAGCCTGGGCTCGATCTACCGCCCCCTCGGCTTCGCGCCAGCCACGCTCACGAGAGCCCAAAATCAGTTGTTCGGGAGCGCCATATTGCAGATTGTCTAAGCTAACTCCCACCAAGCGCAGACGGGCTCGATCGATCCGGAGGGCCTGATACAAACCTTTTACTACCTCGTAAATGTCATGGGTGCTATCAGTTGCCAGTGGCAATGTCTTTGATCGGTTGATCGTTGCGAAATCGGCAAATCTCACTTTAATGGAAATAGTTTTTGCAAAAAGAGATCTCTCTCGTAAACGGGTTGACACTTTCTCGCTCAGCCGCAAGTACTCCTTCAAAATAATCTCCGGATCATCAATATCGCGCGAGAAAGTCTCTGCTGCGCTAATACTTTTCCCCGGCTCATCTGAAACTACGTCTCGATAATCGCGTCCCCATGCCAACTCAAAAAGCGAAGCCCCGTTCGCCTCACCTAATGCACGTATTAAAGTTTCACGTGGTGTTTTCGCAATGTCTTCAACTGTCCTTAATCCTAAACGCTCTAGTGCTTCTGCTGTTTTTGGACCTACTCCCCAAATGGCCGAAGCTGGCAAAGGATGAAGAAAAGTAAGTATCCGCTCCGGTTGGATTTCCAGCATTCCATTCGGTTTGCATCGACTTGATGCGAGTTTGGCGATGAATTTAGAAGGCGCTATTCCGACTGAGCACGTGATGCCCTCATCTCTTTCAACTCTTGTTCGAATTTCCGTTGCGATCTGACGACCAGTACCCAACAATCGACGCGAGCCAGTTACGTCTAGAAAGGCTTCGTCTAATGAGATTGGCTCAACATGAGGTGTGTATGAACGAAAAATCTCCATAACATGCTCTGATATTTCATTGTATCGAGAATGGTCTGGAACAATAAAAATTGCGTGCGGGGCCAACCGCTGAGCTCTTCCAACTGGCATCGCCGCATGAATTCCAAATGTTCGAGCCAAGTAATTGGCGGACAGAACAACTCCACGCGTGCCAGCTCCCACGACTACTGCTTTACCTTTCAACGTTGGATCGTCTCTTTCTGCAACTGAAGCATAGAAAGCATCCATATCGACATGAAGGATGGTTGCAGTACTCACGTGACGAGACTACTTCTACTTGAAGAATGTTTCTCGTAGGCGGTACGGAGTTCCCATGCCCCAGTTGCACGTAAGGAAACACCCCGAGGACCAGTACGACGCACCTCTCCCCTCACTAAAAAGAGCCAAGAATTAAAAAGTACATCGGCATAATCACGCTGAGCATCATGAAAAAAAGTTGCGTCATTACAGCCATAACCATCGTCCAGGGTAAGAAAAAGAACACGCTTGCCAGAGCGTACTGGTGGGCTCTGCAAAGCGACTTTTACTCCAGCGACCAGAACAGATGCCCCTGACCGCTGCGCAAGAATGTCAGAAGAACGTACTGCACCGATCTGATTAAGGAAGTCAGCATAAAACTCAAGGAGATGATGCGACACATCCATGCCTAGGTGCGTAATTTCATTACTAACAATTTCACTCGCATCTAGATTCGGCAAACCACTAGGTACGAGTGCTGGTGGAGTAAAACCAAAATTAAGTTGCGCACCACCTAAAGAGCGCACTGGTGATCGATATAGATCGCTCAGGTGTAAAAGTAGATCGCGGCGGTTGATTCCACTTCTATTTACTCGATGCACCTCATCAAAAGCGCCGACCAAAATGAGTTTCTCTGTTGTTGGATATGAGGCACCAGAACGAGAGTAAAAATCTAAAAGATCTAAATACGGCTGACCGTCAATAACTGACTTAACTTCCTCTCCACTAATTCCAGCAAGATCACTCAGAGACATACGTATCGCGTATCCCCGTGCATCAGGCAAAGCAAGAGTCTCTCCGGTACTCATTCCATCAAAAACTTTTGCTGGTCTCCGCGCAGTCTCTGGATCAACTCGCTCGACACGATATGTAGCACCCGAGTGATTGATATCAATAGGTGCGATCGTCACACCTAACTGGCGTGCATCGTCAAGAATCAGACGCTTCGGATACATGCCAGGGTCATGAGTCAAGACTCCAGCTAAAAATGCTGCAGGGTGGTGCGCTTTAAGCCAGGCCGACTGATAAGTCGGCAGAGCGAAAGCAGCAGCATGTGCTTTGCAAAAGCCAAAGGATGCAAAAGCTCGCAAGACATTCCAGATCGCATCAATTGTCGCAACGTCATATCCGCGCGCAGATGCCGCTGGATAAAACCAATCACAAACATCCTGTTGGCCTTGCTTATCCCCTAGTGCACGCCTTTTCTCATCAGCCTGTGCAAGAGATATGCCAGCAATAATCGAAATAATCGAAATCACTTGTTCATGGAAAACAACAACCCCTTCTGTCTCACGGAGAGTCTCATAAAGATCAGGGTGGATGATCTGCGCAGCACTCCATCCATGTCGCGCACGCAGAAATGGATTAATCATGTCGCTCTTAACAGGTCCTGGGCGGAAGAGCGAGATGTCGATAATGAGGTCATTAAATGTTTTAGGGGCAAGTTTGCCAACAAGTTCGCGTTGTCCCGGGCTCTCCACTTGGAAAATACCCAGTGTTCGAGTCGATCGAATGAGATCAAAGGTTGCCTTGTCATCTAAGGCAATCGAATCAACATCAACGTCCTTCTCTCCCGGCTCATCACTCAAGCGTCCGATCTCCTGAATCGCATACGCAATAGTCGATTGCATACGTACGCCTAGGATGTCCAGTTTGAGCAAACCAACCGCTTCCACATCATCTTTGTCGAACTCCACCATTGGATATCCCCCTGCATTTACTTGCAAAGGCGCGCGATCAAGAAAAGCACCATCAGATAGAACAACAGCACATGGGTGCATTGCTAAGTGTCGCGGAAGACCATCAAGGCGTTGAGCCAAAGAAATCATCATTACCACTAGTGGGTTTTTAAGATTAAGAGCGCGCAATTCCGGAAGAGTTTCCAGCGCACGCGAAATATTGCGAGCACGGACATGAGGTAGAGATTTTGCTATCAAATCAATTTCAACAAATGGGACCCCGAGGGCCATACCTGTATCTCGAATTGCATGCCGGGCCCGATAAGTATCAATCATCGCCACCGTCGCACAACGTGATGTATTGCCAGGAACACTCCAATTGGGATCGCCATAACGCTGGAAAACTAAATCGTAAATTTCCAATCGCCTCGCAGATTCAACATCAATATCGATATCTGGAAGTGCGCGTCGAAGAGGAGAGCAGAAACGCTCCATCAGCAATCCATGTTGCAATGGATCAACTCCAGAAATTCCTAAAAGGTGACAAATGAGAGAACCTGCTCCGCTGCCACGCGCTGCCACGCGGATGCCACGCTCGCGTGCCATATCGGTAATGTCGGCCACGGTAAGGAAATACGATTCATACCCGAGAGTTTCAACTATCGAGAGTTCATCATCTAGTCGTTGACGGGCTTTTTCGATTGTTGCATTATCGCTATACCGCCAATGCAGGCCGGATTCACTTCGAGAACGCAATAAAGAACGCATTTGCAATGCTGAATCCGCACCCACGATATGCGGTTCGGGTAAATGAATACCGCCCAAGCCAATATCTCGCGTGGGCGAAAGTGTCGCTCGCTCTGCCCACTCTCGTGTTGTTCTGAGAAGTTCGCGTGCTGTACGTTCACCAGCGGCACGGGCAATTTCCTCCGCCATTTCCGCCATCTCACTTGGCGATTTAAGGAAAGCTTCCGCATTTTTACGTTCGACATGGCGAATATGCAGGGGAACCAATTGACGAGCAGAGTCCAAAACGTCTGCAACTGGTCCGTCATCACGTTCGAGCATCCGCACTGCGTTTGTGAGAAGAGCGGGAATCTTCTGGTCGCGAGCAAAGATTAATGACCTTGCGGCATGGGCAGTGGAGCGAGGACCATCGCCTGCCACTAAATGAGATACACATTCAATTGCCTGATCGGCAAATAATTCCTTCATCTGCATAAAGCGTTCGAGGGCAAGATCTGGACGCCGCAATGCAATTGCTGCTCCAATTGGCGACTCAGGGCCATGTAGAACCAGAAGGTTTCTGCCGTATTCATTAAAACGTTGAAGGAAGTCAATAGTAAGAATGGGAGTAATCCTCCGGGTCAATAGTGCATCCGGTGCTTTATATGTATGCAACGAAGTGAGTAGACGACAGAGCGAGCGCCATCCTCCATCGCCGTGTGCCAGAAGTGTGATGCGAGGAAGTTTCTGGCTCTCATTCCCACTATTCCCACTAATCCCACTAATCCCACTAATCCCGTTTTCTCGCGGAAGAACCTGCCTATTTTTTATATCAATCGCAAGATCAATTCCGATAATTGGAGCAACTCCATATTCAACACAACTTTGAGCAAAACGAATTGCACCAACTAAGCCATCACGATCGGTAAGTGCTACCGCAGGCATTCCATACTCACTTACCCGAGCTACTAAGTCCGATGGTTGAGTAGTGCCATATTTGAGCGAATAAGCACTAGAGACATGCAAATGCGTAAATGTCTTCATTAGAGAACCGTCACGCGCCACGCGCCAGTGACTTCGTCTCGCTCAATCTCAAAGGTAGTAAGCACTCCTACGGGCGCAGCTTCCACCCTCCATAGTGCACGTGCTCCATCATCAGGCCTGTACATGCCATCGCTAATACGGTTCCACCAACCACCCGCTTCACACCATCGAGAAAGAACAGAGTGAATACGAAAGCGTCGTCCACGGAAGGTGAATTCAACGGGAGTAAGTCCATCAACCAGAATTTCATGAGGTTCAATCTGACTTATCTGGGCTCGCCTAATAGAAGGGACTGCCATTTCTGGCTGCTCCTGGGCGGGATTGTGTAATTCGAACATATGTTCGAAAAATAGCCCCCCGGGCTGACAAGGGCAAGTCCGGTTAAGCGGGGAGGATTTCCCCAATCAGGGTGCGGACGAGCGTCTCAATCTGGTCACGGATAGGGCGGATCGCCTCAATGCTTGCGCCAGCGGGGTCGTCCAACTCCCAATCTAAGTAGCGCTTCCCAGGGAAATAAGGGCAGGTGTCCCCACAGCCCATGGTGATAACCACATCGCTCGCTTCTACTGCCTCAGTGGTTAAAACCTTAGGAATCTGTCCAAGAAGATCAATCCCCTTCTCTTTCATCGCCTCGATGACCATGGGATTCACCTGGTCAGCAGGTTGAGTGCCAGCCGAACGCACCTCAATTGCACCCTCGGCCAGGTGCGAGAGAAAGGCAGCTGCCATTTGAGAGCGACCGGCATTATGGATACAAACAAATAGAACAGATGGTTTAGTCACGGAAGAAAGTATGGGTGAGAGACTTAGAGAGAGCGTTCAACTTGGTTGAAAACTGGATGAACTTCTCATTAACAAATAGGCTCTCTATCAGTAGGAGTTGAGTCATGATTTTCAATAACCGCACAGATGCAGGCCGCGCACTTGGTGAGCGTCTCAAATATCTACAAGGGCAAGATGTCATCGTGCTCGGACTTCCACGAGGTGGAGTACCTGTTGCATACGAGGTTGCGAAAATTATTCATGCCCCACTAGACGTAATTGTTGTACGCAAACTTGGTGTCCCAACACAGCCTGAGTTGGCAATGGGAGCCGTCGGTGAAGGTGGAGCACTTTTCACAAACAATGAAGTTCTTCGGATGATTCAAATATCTCCCGAAGATTTCGCCAGAGTGCAAAAGAGAGAGGAAGATGAAGTCAAGGTTCGAGCGTTGAAATTTCGTGAAGGCAGACCATCCAAATCCCTCAGAGGCCGAATCGCGCTCATTGTGGATGATGGGATTGCAACTGGTTCCACAGCTCAGGCGGCATGCAAAGTTGCCAGAGCAATGGGGGCGGGGAAAATAATTCTTGCGGTTCCGGTGGGATCCAAAGAAGCAACTTCAACCATCAAGAAAGATGCTGACGAAGTTGTATGTCTCGAAACTCCAACAGATTTCTTTGCAGTTGGTCAATGGTATAGGGAATTCGAAAGCGTGAGCGACGAAGAGGTTATCGATTTACTTCACACAGATATTACAAATGAGGTAGCAGCCAAAGAAGAGAGCATTTCTATTGATCTGGGTGAACACGTTCTCCCGGGGCAATTGAGTGTTCCAGAACATGCAACCGGGTTGGTGATTTTCGCGCATGGAAGCGGAAGCAGCCGCATGAGTCCTCGAAATCAATTTGTTGCGAAAGCACTGAATTCAATTGGTTTGGCTACACTCCTCTTTGATCTCCTCGACTCAAGTGAAGAATCCAACCGAGCCAATGTCTTCGATATTGAGTTTCTTGCCCAACGGCTAACTGCCGCCACTCGCTGGGTAACGGGAGATTCGACAGTTGGCGAACTCCCTCTTGGCTATTTTGGAGCGAGCACCGGTGCCGCAGCGGCACTCTGGGCTGCAACAGGGCCAGAACTGAGGATTAGAGCAGTCGTTTCGCGAGGCGGCCGACCTGACCTGGCCGGACCGAAACTCTCCGCGGTCCATGCTCCAACACTTCTCATTGTCGGCGGCCACGATGACGAAGTGATTCAACTCAACCAAGCCGCGCAAGAGAAACTCCAGTGCGAAAACCAACTTGTGATTGTTCCTGGTGCTACTCACCTATTCGAAGAACCGGGAACCCTTGAGCGAGTTGCGGAATTAGCGGGTAATTGGTTTCTCGCTCATTTGTAAATCAGACCGTTGGAACAGGTAGTTGTGTGGCGATTAATTTGGCGCTCACTATGTAACGTTTGGGCGCATTTCCAATGTATCGAAATGGATAACAGGTACTGAGCGTAAGAATTGCGGCGGGTGTAGGAACAATCACAGTCCGATCGTCAGCATTTACAATTCGAAACCTCACGACTTGATACGTAAACTCCCCCGCTTGAGTTCTAATGACAACGAGATCTCCAAGGATGAGCTTGCCTAATTGGGAGAAGACCGAATCCCTATGCCCGGCCAATACGGAATTATCTTCTTCGCCAGGCAAAACGCTTCCTATGAAGTGCCCGACACCCCTTTTAAGTTCTTTATCGCCAGTGCCTTCAATAATTGGCAAAGTCGTCTTAAGCGCAGGCAAGGTAATTTTTCCAATAACGTCGCCAACTTTTGGATACGGTCTGTAAGAAACGGCATTCGACATTGATGTTGTCGTAACCGGGGTTACATCTTTTACAAGGGGGGCAAACGCCGGCAACACTTGGCTGCCGACGTCCACCCTCGATTGATAAATCTGAATTCCAGCCACTGCCACCCCCGTCAGCCCGATCAAAATCAGGACGGCGGAAAAGGAAGCACCAACTCTCGTTCGTTTTTTTGACACGTGTTAGTTTAAGACTTTTCTAGCCCCAAACCCAACACCACCAAGAAGTACGAGACCAAACCCAACGAGCAACATGTTGTACCAAGGTGTTCCAGTTGCAGGCAATGTTCCGCCATCAACTGTCGTAGGAGTCTCAGTTGGAGTGGATGGAATTGGACTTGGCGTGACGACAGGTGCAGCAGGACCGGCTTGTGGCCAATCGTTATTGGTTCTGATCACAGTGATATTGTCGCCAACTTCAATCGTGACGTAGCCACTGTCAATTCCCGCTGGACCGGAGAAAACACTGGTGTACTGAGGGAAACCATCAACGTAAGGAAGGTCTTCCTCTGTAATCAGGTAACTGCCAGCTGGGAGAAGGAAGGTTGTGCCTGCACCGCTTGCGCCATTGAACGGGCTACCAACTACATCTCCATTGAGGTCTCTGATTCGTAGAACGAAATCAGCAGAAGTCATGGTTCCGCCATTGTCATTAATAACTATCTCAATGATCGTCAAGGTCCCGGTGGGATCGGCTGCACTTGCAGTAGATGGAACAGCAAATAGCACGCTCAGCGAAATGGCACCAAGCAACGCCAACTTTTTTGGGTATTTTAGGTTTTTCATTGTATTTCGATTCTGTTGGTTGTTACAAAGGATGTTTACTACATCTCTCCGTTCACAACCATACTCATGCTGATGCGCATAGCAATTTTGGATTCTGTGAAATTGGTAAGTTTCTTACCCAAGAGAGAGAGCACTTATTTGCTGTTATGTAGTAGACAATGTGATTGCGACAACAAAAATTCCTAGAGTTGATCGTTTTTATGTGTACGCGAAATCTATTTACATATCCACGCTCAAATGATGAGAATAAATAGATAGATCGAAGGAATCGGCGGGCAATATAGGGACTAGAATCGAGGTTTATATCCATATGCACGCTCAATATTTCAAATGTCATACTTAGGCTATGAATCAACTCCTTGCGGCGAGCGTTGATCGAAGTGAAGGTCTCGTTCTCGGAGAGATCGGATTCGTTCTCATTGTTTTAGGCACAGTTGCATTTGTGACATCGAAGTTGAGAATTTCAGTAGTTCCGTTCTTTCTTCTTTCCGGATTGGTTCTCGGAACTGGTGGGTTACTACGCCTTGAGTTGAGCAACAACTTTCTATCGGTTGGCGCGCAAATCGGTGCAATTCTTCTTCTGCTTTTGATGGGTCTTGAATATTCCGCCAAGGAGTTGCTGACAGGTTTCCGAGAACAGCGAACTTTGGGCCTCTTTGACCTTGTGGTGAATTTCGTCCCTGGTTCTCTTTGCGCACTCATTCTTGAATGGGGCTGGACCGGCGCCCTGGCACTCGGTGGCATCTCCTATGTTTCTTCTTCTGGTATCGCGATGCAATTCATTCGCGAATCGCGCTGGCAAAGGCTCACCAGCACTCGGCACACTATAAATATCTTGGTGATGGAAGATCTTGTACTGGCGCCCTTGCTTCCGATTTTAAGTGCCTTTGGTTCTGGAGTCGGTTTACTCACTGGCTTCATATCAATCTCAGTTGCTTTGATCGTTACCGGAGGCGCCATCATTTACAGCGCGCGTGGCGGTCACATCCCTTACGCTCCGATCATTCTTGGCGATTCGGCGACACTACTTCTAGTTGTTTTCGGTTCCGCTCTTCTTGCGTCAGGGGTCGCGACATACATCGGATTCTCTGGTGCAGTTGCCGCTTTCTTGGTTGGACTCCTCATGACTGATGATTTGGCTATCGTGGCTCGCGTCAGACTGGCGCCGTTACGCGATCTTTTCTCCGCCATCTTTTTTCTATTCTTCGGTCTGCGTATTGACCCGGCGAAAGTTCCATCGATTTTACTTCCAGCACTCGCTCTTACTGCTGTCGGGATTGGTTCGAAATTCCTGACAGCTTGGTGGGCCACAAGAAAAGCGCAGGAGCCCGGAATCCGATTACGAGTGACAGGACTGCTAGTGCCACGGGGCGAATTCTCACTCGTCATTGCCGGTCTGACGTCCAGTACTTTTTTTGGAGAGAAGATCCAATTAATAACAATCACTTTCGTAATTCTCACGACCTTTATTGGATCCATTTTGGTGCGGGTTGCCTCAGCAGCAACGACAAAGATTGGTGAGTACTAAATGGAAGAAATTCTGGGCAACGGCTCAGTACTTCGTGTTGCCGAAGTGCTCGAACGCCTTGGCTTTGCAGGTTCCATACGCCTTCTTTCCGAAAGCGCACGCAGCGCAAGGGAAGCCGCTGATTCACTTGACGTGGAAGTCGGACAGATTGCATCGTCCATCGTCTTTAAACTTCCCGACGGCTATCCCCTACTGGTCATTACCAGCGGACGCCACCGTGTCGACACCGAACTTGTCGCTCGCAGTCTCGACGTCGAAAAGCTTCATCGGGCGGACGCCGACTACGTGCGGTTGCATTCTGGTTTTGCCATAGGAGGTGTGGCGCCAGTAGGTTGGCTGCAACCGGCCACAGTGCTAATCGACGAAGCTTTAAATGACTACGAAGTCGTCTGGGCCGCCGCTGGACATCCTCGTGCCGTATTCCCGACAACCTACACTCAATTACTCAATGCAACCGGTGCGCAGGCAATGACAATTGGAGATTAGCCTGGAAGGTCGCCACCGAGTATTTTCCAAAACCATTTTTGAAGTCGACTTGGTTCTTTCGTGGGCTTGTTCTCGATTTTCAAATCGCTAAGGACCCGACGAGCTTTAGCCGCGTCCAATTGCGAGACAAGAAGCCGAACTCTTCCAGGTTGAAGAGCGAGGTTCATTCCTCCTTCATCGTCAGCTGAAACGTGTGCGCGCACGCCACTACTTTTCAATCTCCCAGCGATCAATTCAGCTTCGATTCTGGAACCGACAACCATTAGCACTTCTAAGTTGGTATCCACAATTAGAGAATACGCCCTATTGGTGAGCGAAGGTCCGGATTCGAAAATCGCTTCGTCTCCACTAAAAAGAGCGCCAAAATGAACCAAGACTATGATTTCTTTATGGCTACCCACCTGTCGGGCCGGCGAGTAATTCTCATTAGTCTCTGCCTTGTAGCCACAGTTTTTCTGACTGCATGCGCTTCGAATGATAAGAAAGCAGTTCCGGCTCTCACCGCCCCGAACCCAACCTCGTCGCCATTGATCTTAATTCCATATGCGGTTCCAATGAGTTGTATCGAAACCAAAGTCCTCTCAGTATTGAGGAAAACCGTCCCTACTGCGAAGTTCATTAATACTGAGTGGACTCCCATGAAAGGCACCGAACTTGCTTCCGATCGGTCTATTACCTAAATGATCCTTCAATCATCAGTCTTTGCAGAATCTCCCCAGAAGGAGACGCTTCTCCTCTTGCATGGGATGGGATCCTCTTCCTCATCGGCATGGAGAGCAATTCTTCCCAACCTCGCGGAACAATTCACAGTTGTCACCATGGATCTTCCGGGACACGGGAAGACTCCTCTAGATAAGACCTATCCAATGGATCCCGTCTCGCTAGGTGACGCCGTGATCCGCACGATGCACCGTCTCAAATTCGAGAAGTTTCATTCTGTAGGGAATTCTCTGGGCGGCTGGATTTCACTAGAGATGGCCGCCAAGTATCCCAAGCAGATCTCTTCGGTAATCGGCTTGGCACCTGCGGGGCTCTGGATTACACCATTCAAAACGCGATACCCAGACGCCGCCATTTCTCAGATGCTCGCGAGCAGCCTGCGAGTAGTTTCACCATTGTTGATGCGCTATGAATGGGCCAGAAAAATAGGCTTTGAAAATGTCAGTCCAAAATGGCGTGAATTTTCTTATGAACTCTGCCTGGATGCCACTACTGCTATGGCTTCGTCGACTGGGTACTACCCCGCATGGGAAGCCCTTCTGGCCAAACGCTTCGATGAGAAAATCCAGCCGTCAATTCCTGTGACAATTGTCTTTGGCGACTCCGACCGGACTCTTCCTGCAGAGACCTGTCAGGCGCGCTCCTTAGCCCCGCCTCACGCAAGATGGGTGAATCTCACTGAATGTGGTCACGCCCCGATGTGGGACCACCCCGCTGAAGTGCTTGAACTTATTTCAGTAACAACTGGAGTTATTTAGAAGAATGCTTCACAGAAGAACTCCACGCGTGCCCGCTTCGCTGTATGGGAAATGTCAGGCTCTCTGTGAGCGTGCTGGCAATGAATAGGGCAGACTGAGCGGCATGTCCTTACGCCACTACACGCCGCACAGAAATAGGCGAAGCGGCATCTCTTCGCGGGCTCGGAAATTCCTATACTCGACCTTGGCGCTCGCCGTAATCCTTCAAGTCTTCTACCCCCTGGTGCATGGTGAGACCCTGCGCTACTTAACTTTTGCAGTTATTTATGTGGCCTCGCTGGCCATGCTCCTGCACGCCTTCTACTCATTCGGATGGCGGTATACATATCGATATTTCGCAATTACTGTCATTTTCACTTTTCTGGTCGAACAGATCGGCGTGCGCACTGGATGGCCGTTTGGAACCTACACATACGATCCCAGTTTGGGACATCGACTCCTAGAGGTGCCACTGATTGTTCCCTTTGCATGGTTGATGATGGCCCATCCCGTCCTACTGATTTCGCGACGTGTGACACGTCATTGGGTCTTTATCTATGGTGGCACCGCCTTAATGGCTTGGGACCTGTTTCTGGATCCGATGATGGTAGCCGCGGATAGATGGTCCTGGACATTCACCGGTTCGCATGTTCCCTTCGAGCCAGAGATTCCACTTTCGAACGCAGCTGGATGGCTCTTTGCTGGGATGGGACTAATCGCTTTGCTACATGTATCCCTTCCGCGAGAGAGAAAGAAACAAGGTGCCGAGTTCACCGCTGTAGATATTTTCCTCAGCTGGACACTTTTTTCTGGCGTGGTTGGCAATCTTTTCTTTTTTGATCGGCCGGGAGTTGCACTCTTTGCCGGCGCGATCTTCGCCCTTGTCCTTGCTCCATACGCAATCGCCCGTTGGCTCGGACAATCCTAAACTTCTTTTTAAATGATCTTCCTAGTCTGATTCGTTCCCGCGATCATTTCCCTGGATGCTCTTACTTCAGATTCTTTCGAGCAAACCTAAATACCAGCCCAAAACTAAATACTTGCAAGAGTGTCATTGCAATAGCGATCTCGTTAAGCCAATTCACCGTCGAATCGAATTGTGCAATCAGAATCGCAACGAGGAAGATGATTGCTCGTACTGGTCGTTCTGCAGGGGTTACGACTCCGATGCGATGTATTCCTCCAGACCCAAGTCGGGCACGCGCATACTCTTGGAGGGCAGCAACTAGCCAAAGCAAGACGACCCAAGTTAATGGTGCGCCAAGGCGGTAGAAGGCAACCGCCCACAACGCCTCTGAAATGCGCCCTGCGACAGAATCTAAGGTGGCGCCAAATGAGGTGACTTTGTTCTGAACAATAGCAATGCTTCCATCGACTCCATCACAGAGGAGAGAAAGTAGAAGCAGAAGAACTATCCACCAGCGCGGAGAATAAAAAGCAGTTGCCGCTGCTAATGCGACTCCAAAATAGGTGACTGAGTTTGGACTAATCCGCGTAGAACTGAGTACTCGGGCGATTCGATGAGAAACTCTTAGCCAGATACCGACCAATCCTGTCGTTGATGCGCCACCGTGCGCGAGACTCCACTTAGAGGCAAAATCGCGAAAGTCCATGCTCACCGAGGCATACCTAAATTCGTGTATATCTCCCTCGTGGCACTCGAAGTGTTCATGGTATAGAAATGTAAACCAGGTGCGCCCGCTTCGAGAAGGTCACGACATAAGTCTGTCGCAATTTCGATTCCAAGCGCCTTAACTGCGTCCGAGTCCCCGTCGATTTTGGCAAAACTCTCGCGGATTTCGAGAGGAATGGGCGTGCCACCCAATTCGGCCATTCTCTCCAACTGCTTCACGTTTGTTATCGGCAAAATGCCCGGGATCACAGGCATACTCGACCCGCGAGCGCTGAGTTTCTCGACAAGAGCACTCCATTTGGAAGCGCCAAAAAAGAATTGCGTCGTTGCAAAACTTGCTCCAAGGGATTCTTTGCGAAGGAGGACATCAATATCTTGTTCCATGTTTCCACCAGATGCCGGGTGACCATCAGGGAAAGCGGCAACTCCCACTGTGAAATTACCGCTTTCGGCAGCCAGTTGGACAAGCTGGTCAGCATGGTCAAAGCCACCTGGGGTAGAAATCCATGGCGCGCCAGGCCCTCCCGTGGGGTCACCCCTCAATGCCATGATGGCTTTGATTCCCGCCTCACGATAATGGCGGAGGACTTCTCCCAATTCGGTCTGCGTCGAGCCGACGCACGTGAGGTGGGCAACAGTGGGAATATGAGTCCGCTTCGTTATCTCCGAAGTGATTCGAATAGTCCGTTCGCGCGTAGAGCCACCGGCGCCATACGTCACAGAGATGAAAGTCGGTGACAAGGATTCCAAAGCCTCCATGGCAGTCCAGAGGCGCTCTTCACCCGGTGCATCCTTTGGCGGAAAAAACTCAAAGGAAAAGGTTCGTTCGACCATGGACTTCCTTTCGCGCAACCTGATGAGTGAGGGTACCGTTACCACGTGACCCCAGAACCTCAGTTCGCTCTTGCGGATATACGGATGCGCGTGCAACGCGCTCTAACAGATTTTCTCGCAGAACAGATTCAGTATCTAGGCGAGATCGGCACTGAACTCATACCCGTGGCCGAGGCGATGAACGCATTTCTCCTTGACGGTGGAAAACGCTTACGCCCGCTCTTTGCCTATTGCGGATATCTGGCTGCAGGGGGCGAAGACGACGAGGCAATTATAGGTGCCGTTTCAAGTCTCGAGCTCTTGCAGGCGTGCGCCCTTATCCATGACGATCTCATGGACGGATCTAATACTCGCCGTGGCAGACCTTCAATCCATCGCTGGTTTGAAGGCATCCATCAGAACGAAGAACTTTCGGGATCCGCCACTCAATACGGAGCATCGGCCGCGGTCCTCCTGGGGGATCTGGCGCTCGTGTGGTCGGATCAGATGCTTCATCGCAGCGGTATTGCAAGTGATGCACTCATTCGCTCTCTCTCGATTCATGACGAGATGAGAGTCGAGCTCATGGCCGGTCAATTCCTGGATGTTCACGAACAAGCCCTGGCATCTCAAAGTGTGGCGCGCTCGCTCAAGATCGCTCGATTCAAGTCGGGCAAATACACGGTTGAGCGCCCTCTACATTTCGGAGTTTTTCTCGCTCAACCAGATCAGCAGAGGCGATCGGTTTACACGACAATCTTCTCTGAATTCGGACTCCCACTGGGAGAAGCTTTTCAATTGCGCGATGACTTACTAGGAGTATTTGGAGATCCATCTGTGACGGGTAAACCGGCCGGAGACGATCTGCGTGAAGGCAAGCGGACTGTCCTCATGGCGATGACCCATGATCGGGCCACAGAGCAGCAAGAGCGCATCATCTCCAAACTTTTTGGCGATCCCAACCTCACTTCTGCTGGCATTGAAGAGATACAAATGATAATTACCAATACTGGCGCCCGAGAACACGTTGAAGAACTCATCGAGAAACTCACTCTTACAGCGCTGGATGCCCTCAATCGAGATGAAATCAGTTCGAATGCGCACGCCCTCCTAAACGAGCTGGCGTCCAATGCAGTTCGGCGGAGTGTTTAAGTGATGGGAAGCGTTAATGGATCTTGTGAAGGTTGTCGAAGAAATACTGCTCAAGCCGCCACGTTGCGGAAACACCCATGTAGTGGCAATCGATGGACGTGCCGGAGCAGGAAAAACGACGCTTGCCAATGACCTTTTTCTGGCGTTAAGCGCGACAATCCCTACGACTCTCATACATATGGATGAAATATATGAGGGCTGGGTTTTAGCTCTGGGTAAATCACTCACAGAAAGACTTTCAAAATTGCTTGAGGATTTGTCACGTGGAGTGCCACATCGCCTACCAATTTTCGATTGGAATACCATGGCTTTCAATTCTCATCGAACAATAACGCCAACTCGCATTCTGATACTCGAAGGGGTTGGAAGTGCACAGCGGATTGTCCGAGAGTTTGCGGCAGCCACATTCTGGCTAGATATCGACCCCGAGACCGGCTTAAGCCGAGTATTACAACGCGATGGGAAAATCAGCGAGCCGTTCATGAGCCGGTGGCAGGCTGATGAAGATGAGCACCACCGCCGCGAAAAAACTCGAGAAAACGCTGATTTCATCCTCTCCACAGTCCAACTGTTCTGATCTTTCTGGGTTGTAGCGCGCCGCAACCCAGTTGATCCACGGGGTTGCATAAGATTTTCTTGTGTCAGATCTAACTGGTGAACTCATTGATGGACGCTATGAGCTCCTGAAGCAAATAGCCACCGGTGGAATGGCGACGATCTATATTGCCCTGGACACTCGACTTGATCGCAAGGTCGCGGTAAAAATCATGCACTCGCATCTGGCCGATGATGAGAAATTTGTAAATCGATTCATCAAGGAAGCAAAGGCGGCTGCGGCACTTTCGCACCCAAATATTGTGAGCGTTCAAGATCAAGGCTGGAACCAAGGTGGTACTCCAGCGGTGTTTCTAGTGATGGAATATGTCGAGGGATTTACGCTTCGAGAGTATCTCTTTGAACAAGGAAAACTTTCTCCAGGTGAAGTAATTAGACATCTCATTCCAATCCTGAGCGCACTTGCCGCCGCCCATAAAATTGGAATCGTCCACCGCGACATAAAACCGGAAAACATTCTCATCTCGATCAACGGCCGCATTAAAGTTGCGGATTTCGGCTTGGCACATGGAGACCTTCTAGGAAATACGTTAACCGCGGAAAGCAGTGTGATACTGGGCAGTGTCTCCTACCTATCCCCTGAACAAGTGCTCAGAGGAGTTGCGGATTCAAGAAGCGATGTCTACTCCGTTGGAATTGTCGCCTTCGAACTTCTCACCGGCGAGAAGCCATTTGCCGGAGATTCACCCATAAATATTGCCTATAAACATGTCAACGAGCGCGTCCCTGCTCCATCGACCCTTGTTTCTGGAATTCCCGAATCCCTTGATGCCCTCGTTCTGCGCGCTACCAGCGTCAATCCGGATGATCGCCCGCGCGATGCTGAGGATTTCCTGGAAGAACTACGGAAGATTCAGGTCGAAATGGATCCAAAGCGAACACAGATGAGTTTGGAACTCGATCTTCCACCCATTGCAGTGAGGGAGAAATCTCGCTCTCCTAAGCGAGTTTCTTCCAGCCCTAGCGCTCCTCCTTCTGGCACAGTGGCGACCATGAAATCGGAGAAGTCGGAAAACACCACTCAAATTAGAAAACGTGCGACGAGTTCGCGCGTTCGCAGGAATCGATGGATCGCCTTCCTTCTCGTAATCGTGCTGGCGGGCGGATTTTGGTATGTATTTGGAGGATTTGGCAGCCGCGTTTCGATTCAAACGATGGCTGGAATGAGTGCGAAAGAGGCCGATACGTACCTAACCTCACTTGGCCTTCATTCACGCATTGAGAAAGTCTTCAGCGAAGAAATTTCCGCGGGAAAGATCATTTCAACGGATCCAGGCGGTGGTGGCCACGTAAATGAAGGTGGCACCGTCTCACTGATAGTTTCAAAAGGTCCGGAGCGATATCTCATCCCCAATGTAAAGAACCTGTCACTGCAACGTGCTGAAGAACTCTTAAAAGAGAATTCCCTCGTGCTTGGAACGGTGAGAGAGGTATTTGATACGGTCGTGGCGCAAGGCTTAACCATCTCGGCTACACCGGCCGTTGGGACTTCCGTGCGGCGGAACACCGCCGTTGATCTCATAGTCAGCAAAGGTATTGAACAGATTCCTCTCATTTCCTACGTGGGTAAAAGCAGCGATCAGGCCCTGAACGAACTTACTGCAGCTGGCTTTGATGTCACCCCAACGTATGCCTTCAGCGACATGGTGCCCATCGGAATGGTCATAAGCCAGACACCAAATGGCGGTACAAATTTGCCGAAAGGAACAAAAATTGCACTTGTCATTTCCAAAGGGTCAGAGTCGGTCTTCATTCCAAATGTCTACTCTCTGACACAGGAAAAGGCCACAACGGCGCTAGAAGATCTCTATCTCATCGTAACGATTAAGAAAATTGGAACTCGCCCAAATAAGGTGGTCATAGACGTTTCACCAACTGTCGGATCCAAGGTAACACGTGGCAGTACGGTGGTCGTGACAGTAGGGTAGGCCAATGCCTAACCCACGAATCGGTGCGCACGTTCCCACAACAGGTGGGATGGCAAAGCGCTCAATCGCCTACGCCGAAACAGTTGAGGCTGAGGTAATTCAAGTTTTTGCATCCAATCCACGCGGGTGGGCGATGCCAGAACCCAATCGCACAGCTGACGAAGAATTCCGCAAAGTTGCAAACGATCGTGACATCGCGACCTACGTCCATGCGCCCTACCTTATTAATCTTGGCTCACCAACGTATGAGACATATCAAAATTCCCTTAATTCAACTCGTTATTCGCTTTCACGGGGTGCAGATATAGGTGCACTTGGAGTTGTGATCCATACCGGCTCGGCTGTTGAGGTGAATCACATTCCCCAAGCATGGAAACAAATACACGACGGGGTAATGCCGATTCTTGAAGCGTTGGCTGATGACGCCCCTCCCCTACTTCTCGAACCCACTGCAGGCCAAGGACAATCTCTTGTAAAACGCTTGGAAGATTTAGTGCATTATTTCGATGCGTTGGAGAATCACCCTAAGATCGGTGTCTGCTTAGATACCTGCCACGTCTTTGCTGCGGGGCATGACATCAGTATAAAAGGTGGCATGACTGCGACCATAGACCTACTTATCTCGGTAGTGGGGACAGGGCGCCTTCAACTCATTCATGCAAATGATTCCATGGATATCTGTGGAGCCCTCAAAGATAGGCACCAGAATCTTGGTGAAGGATATATCGGCCTAGAACCTTTTAAGGAACTCATCAATCATCCTGCTGTAGCAAATGTCCCCCTAGTCTTAGAAACGCCCGGACAAGAACCTGAACATGCCAGGGAGATTGCGATTCTTAAGAAGTACCGAAAGTAAATATGCGATTGCGCTTAGCGCCACTTGCGCTCCTGACTGTCGCAGCACTGTGGGGATCAACCTTCTTCATGATGAAAGAGGCTATCCAACGTCAAGATGTAAATAGTTTTCTCTTTACTCGGTTCTCCATCGCGGTTATTGCGATGCTCCTCATACGACCTCAAGTGGTTAAGTTGTTCACCCGCGACATGGTGGCAAAAGGCCTTATATCTGGAACGTTCCTCGCTGCCGGGTACATTTTTCAGACCTTCGGTCTAGCACTTACTTCAGCCGCCGTGACAGGTTTTATCACTGGTCTCTATGTCATCGCCACACCGCTGCTGGCCGCTCTCTTTCTTGGAGAAAGGATCTCCAAAAAGGTCTGGTTTTACGTGGCAATAGCGACCTTTGGACTCGGACTTTTATCTCTTCATGGATGGTCGATGGGCCGGGGCGAGCTACTGGTCCTGGCCTGCGCTCTCGCATATGCGGCACAAATCATCGCCCTGAGTAAATGGAGCAAAGGTAGGGACGCGTACGCGCTGACGATTCTTCAATTGATCGCGTGCGCGGTTCTCTCCGGACTGGCAACACTCATAAACGGTTACCAACTACCACCCGATACCGGAGTCTGGGGCGTGGCGGCGTTCACGGCAATATTCGCTACTGCCTTGGCTTTTATGATTCAAACTTGGTCCCAGGCGCATATCTCCGCGACCAAAGTCGCCGTGATTTTGACGATGGAAACCGTCTTTGCGGCCGTCTTCGCCGTGATATTTGGTGGAGAACATCTAAGTCTGAAGATAGCCGCTGGCGGAACAATGGTGGTGGCAGCGATGTACATGATTGTTCTGGAAGAAGCGTGAGAGAATACCTGCATGCGCGTTGATCTCCGTTCCGACACAGTAACCGTTCCCTCCCAAGGCATGCGAGAGGCCATAGCAGAAGCGCCCGTTGGGGATGACGTTTACGGAGAAGATGTGACCGTGAATTCCCTTGAAGAGCGGGTTGCTTCAATGTTTGGCAAAGAAGCCGCTCTTTTCACTCCCTCTGGTTCACTTGCAAATCAGCTAGCAATTCGAATGCTCGTGGCACCTGGCGAAGAACTTCTTGCAGAAACTTTCTCGCATATTGTGCGTGCCGAACTTGGAGCTGCGGCAGTTTTTAGTGGAATAACGACACGCACCTGGCAAGCACCGCGCGGGTTACTCAAAGCACAAGATGCGATGGAAATCGCGCGACCGGATTCTGGACCCTACCAAGTGTCGACAACTGCGATTGCGGTCGAGAACACGCATAACTTCGGTGGAGGAACTGTCCAGCCTCTCAATGAAATCGCTGAACTCTATGCGTTGGCCGAAGGTGTGGAGATCAAACTCCACCTAGATGGAGCACGCATTTGGAATGCGCACATTGCAACTGGTGTGGCGCTTGCCGAGTATGCAAAGTATTTCGAAACAGTTAGCGTCTGTCTCTCAAAAGGGCTAGGCGCCCCTGTCGGTTCGCTTATGCTCTCGACTAAGGAAAAAATTTCCAAGGCCCGTGTGTGGCGAAAGCGTTATGGTGCTGGAATGCGCCAAGTCGGAATCCTTGCCGCTGCTGGCCACTACGCGCTCGACACTAACTTGCCACTACTGCAAAATGATCACCGCCGAGCCCACTTTCTTGCAGAGAAACTGCATGCAATCGTCCCATCGATCGTTGACCCTAAGAATGTCGAGACTAATATTGTCTCCCTTGATTTATCTGATATTTCTTTAAATGCCGCAGAATTTACTTTATTGCTTAAAAACGAAGGGGTGCTGATTAGTGCACTCGGCCCAAACTTCGCTCGGGTTGTTACACACCTGGACATCGATGATGAAGGCATTGAATTTACTGCAGAAGCAATGGGGAGAGTTTTACAGGGCGCCCTCGTGGCGTAAGAGCCATTCCTTAACGTCTAGTCCGTACGCATAATTTCCCAATGCTCCGCCCGTTTTTACAACGCGGTGGCACGGAACTACCACCACGATCGAATTCTTAGCACATGCAGTTCCGGCTGCGCGGACTGCTGCTGGAGAACCTGCGCGTTGAGCAAGATCGGCGTACGAAAGAACTTTTCCTGGTCGGATCTTTCGCATCGCCTTCCATGCAGCTTGAGAAAATTGAGCCCCGACTTGTCTAACAGCAATCGAATTAATCGCCTCGACGTCACCGGCAAAATAGTCATCGATGAGATCAGAAATAATTGGAATTCGCTTTACCCGGTCAATTCCGCGTAGAGCATCCACCTCATCAAGACCATCTAACATCGAATCAAAGCTGCCAAAACTGGCACTCAAAAGTACGTGCTCATGGGTAATCATCTGAAGCAGACCGATGGGGGTCTTGGTTGACGCTAGAAGCAATGCCACAGCGAAAGGTTAGCGATCGCGGAGCATCTCCGCTACGAGGAATGCGAGTTCAAGTGATTGTGCATGGTTAAGGCGCGGGTCACATGCACTTTCATAGCGTGTCGCCAAATCATCGTGCGAAATCTGCTCACCGCCGCCCACGCACTCTGTAACGTCATCACCGGTCAATTCAATGTGAATCCCGCCTGGATGGGTCCCAAGTGACTTGTGCACCTCAAAAAACGCCTTGACTTCTTCAAGAACGTCCTCAAATTTGCGAGTCTTATATCCACTCGGAGCCTCATAGGTGTTGCCGTGCATGGGATCGCTGACCCAGAGCACCTGCGCCCCCGATTCAGTGACACCTTTGATAAGCGGTGGCAGTGCCTCACGAATGTTCTTAGCTCCCATCCGGGTGATGAAAGTAAGGCGACCGGGCTCGCGATGCGGATCCAACTTGTCAATAAGAGCCAATGCATCGTCAACTGTTGACTTTGGTCCGAGCTTTACCCCAATGGGATTTCTTACCTTGGATGCAAAATCTACGTGAGCGCCATCAAGTTGACGTGTCCGCTCACCAATCCAAATAAAGTGCGCTGAAACGTCATACGGCAATTGCGTACGGGAATCAATCCGAGTCAGAGCCTTTTCATATTCGAGGATGAGAGCCTCATGGCTAGAGAAAAGATCGACGGTCTTGAAGGCGGAGGGATCGACTCCGGCAGAGCGCATGAATTCCAGGGCGCGACCGATCTCATTTGCCATCTCTTCATAACGCATACCAACTGAAGAGTCACGAATAAAACCTTTGTTCCATTCGTGAACCTGGCGGAGATCGGCAAAGCCACCCTGGGTAAATGCTCGAACCAGGTTGAGGGTGGCGGCAGAGGTGTTGTAGACCTTGACCAGCCGCTGCGGATCCGGAGTACGGGATTCCGCAGTGAAATCCAGGCCATTGACCGCATCTCCGCGATATGCCGGAAGAGTGACCTCGCCGCGCGTTTCAAGGTCATTGGAGCGGGGCTTGGCAAACTGGCCAGCCATGCGGCCAACCTTCACTACCGGCAAACTTGAGTAGTACTGCAGCACCGCGGCCATTTGGAGAATCGTCTTTATCCGATTGCGAATTGAGTCTGCGGTCGCGGCGGCAAAGGTTTCGGCGCAATCCCCGCCCTGCAACCAGAAAGCCTTACCCGCTGCCGCATCAGCAATACGCTCTTTGAGATTGTCACACTCGCCCGCAAAGACCAGCGGAGGGAAGCTTTTCAATTCTTTCACAGCGGCTTTGATCGCAGGCCCGTCCGCGCCGCCGGGCCAGGCCGGTTGTTGCGCCGCGACAAGTCCTGGCGTAAAGAGGGAATCCAAGGTGGTCATAGTTTCCTAGCGTAGAGAGTGGGGAGAGGTTCGCGCTCTGCGATTATCCGAAAAAGACCTCTGCTTCTTTGTAAAGTGCAGAGTCAACCAGTTTCAACTGCTCCGTTGCCGAAGCCAGAGGAACTCGCACAATATTTGTGCCATGCAGGGCAACCATTTTGCCCCAATCGCCCTCATGGGCGGCTGTGATCGCATGGAGGCCAAAACGTGTGGCAAGTACGCGGTCGAAAGCCGTGGGTGTGCCACCGCGCTGGATATGTCCAAGCACGGTATTTCTGGCTTCCTTGCCCGTTCGCGATTCGATCTCGCCGGCAAGCCATTCACCAATGCCAGAAAGTTTGACATGGCCGAACGCGTCCAAACTCTGATCCTTCACGACCATATCGCCATCTTGCGGGATCGCACCTTCGGCAATCACGATGATCGGTGAGTAATTTACCTTGAAGCGGGACTCTACCCACTCGCACACCTTTGCAACTGAAAATTTCTGCTCAGGGATCAAGATACAAGCAGCCCCTCCTGCCAATCCGGAGTGGAGGGCAATCCATCCAGCATGACGACCCATCACCTCAACGACAAGGGCGCGATGATGCGACTCAGCGGTGGTGTGAAGACGATCGATCGCTTCCATCGCGATATTAACGGCCGTATCAAAGCCAAATGTGTAGTCGGTGTTGCTCAGATCATTATCGATCGTTTTTGGAACACCGATGACGTGGACGCCCAGGGCGTGGAGTTTTGTTGCAACCCCGAGAGTGTCTTCTCCTCCGATCGCGATAAGCGCATCAACTCCGGCATCCTCTAAATTCTTCTTAATCTTCTCGATTCCGCCTTCGATCTTAAAAGGGTTGGTACGAGAGGAACCAAGAATCGTGCCACCGCGGGGCAGAATCCCCCTTGTTGCTTGAATATCCAACGGCATCGTCAGACCGTCAAGTGGGCCTCTCCATCCGTCGCGATAGCCAACAAATTCGTGGCCATATTCTTTGACACCTTTACGAACAACTGCTCGGATCACAGCATTGAGGCCAGGACAATCTCCCCCGCCAGTCAGGACACCTATACGCATCGTTATTCACTCCAACGCTTCAATGGTTTCGGGCAATTATGCCCATCAAGTACGGTCAACGCTGACAGAGCTCAGTCTAGTGCCAATTCTTGCCAGATTTTGCCCCAGCAAGAGGCAAGCGCGACGTAACCTCCTCAAATTATTGAATTATTGAATTAATGAATTAGGCGGTTACTCGCACTCCCTTGCCGACCACAACTATTCCACCAGGCGAGATGGTGAAGCGCTGACTATCGCGTTCGAGGTCCACGCCAATCTGGGCGCCTGCTTCGACAATGACGTTCTTATCCAAAATCGCTCTTCGCACAACCGCGCGCTCCCCAATCTTTACCGACGGCATGAGGACTGAACCATCGACAAATGAACCCGCCGAGACAAGGACATCGTGTGATGCAACCGTTCGATTGAGGTGCCCGCCCGCGATAATCGTCCCGGCGCCCACAATTGAATCGTGAGCTATTCCCCCTTCGCTAAATTTTGCAGGTGGCAACGAAGGCGGATTGGTGAGCAACGGCCATTCACGATTGTAAAGATTGAAAATTGGATGGACGGAAACCAGGTCCATGTGTGCATCAAAATATGCGTCAATTGAACCTACATCACGCCAATATCCCTTATCGCGATCAGTGGCACCAGGTACTTCATTATTTGCAAAGTCGTAAACTTTGGCAGAGCCATCTCTAGTGAGCATCGGAATTATATTTCCGCCGAGATCGTGACGACTCTCCAGGTCTTCAGCATCAAGAATGAGAGCCTCTTCCATAATGTCTCTTCGAAAAATGTAATTACCCATCGACACCAAGCACAGATCTGGGTGCCCTGGCATAGGTGGAGGATCAGCGGGCTTTTCATGAAAAGCTTTGATGGTGATCCCATCTTCGGCTAACTCGATCACGCCAAATTCACTGGCTTCAGCGCGCGGAACTCTAATCGCCGCAACTGTGACGCCAGCACTTGTCTCCAGATGCTGCGCGAACATCTGGCTTGGGTCCATCCGATATACGTGATCAGCACCAAAGACAAGAATGTGTTTGGGGTCCTCATCGTGTATGAGATTGAAGTTCTGCAAAATTGCATCTGCGCTTCCCGTGTACCACCTCGGCCCGAGTCTTTGCTGGGCAGGGACAGGAGTAATGAAATTACCTAAAAGTGTGGACATGCGCCATGTGGTGGTGATGTGTTTGTCGAGCGAGTGGGATTTGTACTGCGTCAAAACCGCAATTTTTAGCATCCGCGCATTCACCAAATTTGAGAGTACAAAATCCACTAGTCGATATGACCCACCAAATGGCACCGCCGGCTTTGCTCGATCTGCCGTCAAAGGCATCAGGCGCTTGCCCTCTCCCCCTGCTAGAACAATTCCTAACAAGAGGTCATGTCGAGGCATGTCGTAACGATAGCCTTCTCCATGCAAGCCGCCTAGACCACCAGGTAGCGAGAGGTTTCGCGTGGCGAAAGGGAGGGTAAATGATTCCGATTAATGTCGGACTGGTTACGAAAGAGTGGCCACCACATGTCTACGGTGGTGCGGGAGTTCACGTCGTTCAACTTGCAGAAGCTCTCCGCGAACGATCTGAAATTACCCTTTCGGTGCACTGTTTCGGCGCAGAAAGATCGGGCGCATTAGCACATGAAATTCCACATGAATTCTTGCAATCCAATCCCGCCTTGCAGGCAATCGCGACTTGTACTGCCATAGCCGATGCTCTCGGAAATGTAGATGTAGTGCATACCCACACCTGGTATGCGAATTTCGCCGGGCATCTGGCCTCCCTCATGTACGGTATTCCGCACATTGTTACGGCCCACTCGCTTGAACCTCTGCGTCCATGGAAGGCCGATCAACTTGCGGGTGGTTACAAGCTTTCATCATGGATTGAGAGAACATCCCTTGAAACCGCCGCCGCCATTATTGCCGTGAGCGATGGAATGCGCGCAGACATTCTTGCCGAATACCCCAGTATTGACCCAGAGAAGGTGCACACGATTCGCAATGGAGTGGATACCGTTAAATTCGCTCCGCATCTAGATCCAGGCGTTCTTGCAACATACAACATCACAGGAAGATATGGACTCTTCGTCGGGCGCATTACCCGCCAGAAGGGGTTGGCGCATCTACTCCGGGCGTGGAAAGAAGTGCCGGCAGAATATGGATTGGTCATTGCCGCAGGAAGTCCCGATGAGCCAATAATCGGCCAGGAAGTTGCAGAGTTAATTGCAGAACTACAACTCACGCGCCAGAATATTTGGTGGATTCAAGAGATGCTTCCGCACAATGAGCTAACCGCAGTTCTTACATCAGCCGACCTATTTCTCTGTCCCTCGATCTACGAGCCCCTTGGAATCGTCAATTTGGAGGCCATGGGTTGCGCCACGGCAGTACTCGCCTCCGATGTAGGAGGAATCCCAGAAGTGGTTGCAGATGGAGTGACCGGTGAATTGGTTCATTTCTCAAGCGATTCTCACGTTTTTGAATCAGCTCTCGCTAAATCGATTGACCGCCTGATGGGACAACCCGACTTGCTTAAGAAGTACGGACTGGCGGGACGTGAGCGAGCGCAAAAAATATTCGGCTGGGATGCGGTAGCCACGGCTACCATTGATCTTTATCGACAGATTTCCCTCAAGCAAACCTAATTTATGATGTCTACATTCAAATCGGAGTTTAATGTCTCGTAGAAGTTGGACACTGTTCGCACTAGTAGGTTTTCTTTGGGGAATTCCATATCTTTTCATACGCGTGGCGATCCGCGATTTCGAGCCCGCTTTCATAGTCTTTGTTCGTCTCGTAATCGGCGCCGCAATCTTGATTCCAATTGCCGCACACCGCAAGAACCTTGGCCCTGCCTTTCGAGGAATTAAATACGTTCTTTTCTATGCCTGCTTAGAAATGATTGGCCCTTGGTATTTCATCACCACCGCAGAGACGGAGATCTCTTCTGGACTGACTGGGCTTCTGGTTGCAACCACTCCGATTTGGTCAACCCTTTTCACCTCTCTCTACGGCGATAAAACTGTTTGGCATCGGAAAAGACTATTCGGCCTAGTGCTTGGCTTTATCGGACTCTTGGCGCTTGTAGGGATTGAAGCATTGAGTGGCTCCAGAGCGCTCTGGGCGATCGGATATGTATTACTTGCATCAGTTGGATATGCCTACGCCGTCATCATGATCACTCGAAATCTCCCCGGAGTCTCTGGAATTGCGATCAATGCGGTAGCCATGGCGATATCGGCAGTAGTTTATGCGCCGTTCGCTTTCGCCGAACGGCCACGCGGAGCCGTCTCTACCAATGGCCTCCTGTCACTGGTAGGTCTTGGCGTGCTCTGCACCGCTGCGGCGTTCGTGGTTTTTTTCATGGTCATGCGAGATATCGGCCCGGCTCGAGCCTCCCTAGTGACTTATTTGAATACCGCCTTCGCAGTACTCCTTGGGTCTCTCATTCTTTCCGAACCTTTCACGCTTGGAATGGCCGTCGGACTTCCATTGGTCTTGGTAGGTTCGTACTTTGCAGGGCGAAAACCTTCGCAGATCTAGACTCGTAGAACCTTCTCGGGTTTAGACTTAAGCGTCCAAAAAGGAAATTGCCACCGGCTGCGTTTGGGGACGCTGGCCGGTGGCATTGGTCGCTAATTATTTCCTCGACCCGCTCGAAAACTAAACTTTAAGGGCTGCAAACTCCTCTTGCTCTGCCTGAGACATCGCCGCAACGGCGATTGCCTGCTCATAGGCGCCAATAGCGCGATCTTGTAATCCCACTTCAACAAATACTCGAGCAATTTCGCCCCAGTACAAAGCAAGTTCTTTAGATGGAGTCATGGCGCTCATGTGATTGACCGCCACTTCCAAAGTCGCCTTTGCGTCGGCGACGCGGCCCATTCTGAACAGAACTTTTGCCTCTTGGCAGTACAAACTGGCTCGTGGGCCGGGGATTCCCATGGGAAGTTCAACCAGACCTTTTCTTGCGTACATCAACGCTTCTTCATAATTTCCTTGACGGACTTCAACTTCGGAAAGAGTTGCGCAGGTGTAGGCAGCGTGACCTGGATTATTCTGTGAGGTCAAATCAAGATAGGCGGATTCAGCGAGACGATGAATTCGCGCCAAATCTGGGTTGGGAAGATCAAGCATCCACTTAGCCGCGTTATCATTAAGTATCGGAAGAACCTGATTGAGTTCGGCTAATTTCGTCCAATGCATAGCGGTTGTAATGTGATTGAGAGCCAGTGCTATATCTCCGCGGCTCTCCGCAAGCACTGACGACTGCCAATAGGACTGGACCATTGCTTTAGGTGATTTGCACTTCTCCGCAAGTTTGAGAGCTCTTGACACAATTTCTGCAGCGCGCGGAGTATCACCACGGTGGTAATGGCAACTCGCAAGCAAGCAGAGCATTTCAACTACTTCAGTCTCGGGCCAATCGGCTGAATAATCACGGAGCATCTCCTCGCCTCTTTGGACTCCGAGTGCGAGATTGCCCGAACGGAAACAGACACTCATGATTTCATTGCCTAAACGAGCACGCAGATCTGACGCGACGAAGGTGTTCTCTTTAAATAGGCGTTCAAAGTCATCGAGTAAACCTTCAAACAATCCTTCGCGCGCACGAACCTGCAAGAGAATAACGGTGGCCGCCAAGTGAGATGTATTTGGTACACCAGGGAAAGCGAGAACTTGGTTGGCATAATCACGTGCGCTCTCTAAATCACCTGAACTCAAGGCAACCATTGCCATGTTCAAGTTTAAAGAAATCTCTTGGCTGCTCTGATCTAAAAGTAATTCCTCTGGTGAAATACCCAGACGAGATGAGAATTTTTCGATCATCTCGGGTTTTGGCTTCCGCTTACCTGTCTCAAGTAATGAGATGTAACTGGAGGCGGCAATGCCATCGGCCAGTTCAGATTGGGTCAGACCAACTCGTTCGCGTATCTCCCGGAGTCTCGTACCGAAATCCATTGGGCCTTCCCTTCTCAGTAATCTTGGTATATGTTACAACCAACCTTTACAGATAGTAAAGCCCTTTGGAGGAAATTGTGAAAAAGTTTATCGCCCTGACTTTAGCCGCACTAGCAGTTGTCACAATGACAAGCGCACCTGCGAATGCGAAAGGCAACCCTAATACCACCACATTCTCAGCAACCACAATTCCTGGCGCCAATTGGTGCTGCTAGTACAAGTTCTCTCATTGAAGGCAGCGTCATCCCCTAAGCGCCCAGAGTAGACGGAAGTTCTCACACAGACCAGAGAACAAGAAGAGAACAGGTCAAAAAATGTTAAGAAGCGGAAGATTGGACGGGCAAGAAGATTTGCGCGCCCAACGAAGGACTTCCCCACTTCACTTCTCTCTTAACATCAGAGCATTTGAAAAAATCGCGAAGAGCGCCATGGCTCGTACGGTTATGGTGCTAGCACTCGTTCTTCTTACGCAAAATTTCAGCGTAGCTATGGGCGACGCGAGTCCCGGTCACTTCACCCAGCAACAGATCAGTTCCTTTATGAAAACTGTTACCAACGAGATAGAAGTGAGCAAGAACTGGAGTGCCCATTTCAACACAAGTGCCGGTGGCAAGTTGTACTGCCACGCAGTGGTGCTTGGCGAGGGTGTAAGAGCCGGCAACTACGGTCTCTACACCTGGTTCACTTGTAGCGCAATGCACAAATTGGATGTGTCCAGTGCATCCAGAACAGAGATCTCTTGTACAGGATTTTCCTCGCCGGTATGGATAGAGCCAAAAGCGGGCAAAGTAAAATATGAGCCAGTGAAAAGTAACGCTGACTACGTTGCATTAAGAGCTTCAGCACCAGCAACGATTCAGACCGAAATGGATGCAAATTACACTCAACTTAATTCCAGTGAATCAAGAGTGGTAATTGCGCGCGCAGTACGTGGTCCGAAGGTAAGTGGCGCCACTTCTTCAACTGCATGCCAATAATTACTGATCACTAAAACCAAGTCGCTCTAAGAGTTTAGGATTGCGTTGCCAATCTTTGGAAACTTTGATGTGCAAACCAAGGTACACACGGGCCGCCAAAATCCTTTCGATATCAGCTCGTGCGCGCATGCCGATATCTTTTAAACGCTCCCCTTGATGCCCCAGCAAAATTGCTCGCTGCGAATCTCTTTCCACGTGAATAGTGGCGTGGATGTCGAAAAATGGTTTCTCTTCACTGCCTTCGCGTTGCGTCAATTCGTCGATGGTAACTGTTATGGAATGCGGAAGTTCTTCTCGTGCATCTCGTAAAGCGGCTTCTCTAATAAGTTCGCATATCCATTGATCCTGACTCTGGTCACTTATCATTCCCGCAGGATAAAACTCCGGTCCTGGCGGTAATGATTTACCGATGAGATCAGACAGCAGGTCAACTTGGTCGTGAATCGCCGCAGAAACCGGAACAATCTCGTGCCAGGTGAACTGCTTTGCCAAGGCGACAATCCCCGCAAGTTTTGCAGCTAAGGCTGTCTTGGAAACCAAGTCCGTTTTTGTGATGACTGCAATCTTCTTTGCCTTCGGATATTTTGTAATCTCCTGAATCAGGAAGTCATCTCCTGCACCCGATGATTCATCTGCCGGTAGGCACATCACGATCACATCAACGGAATCCATACTCTGTTCCACTACCGCGTTGAGTCGATGTCCCAGCAACGTCTTAGGCTTGTGAATGCCGGGTGTATCGACCAATATGGCCTGGAAATCAGGGCCATTCAGGATTCCCCTAATTGCACGACGCGTCGTATTCGGATGCGGGGACGTAATGACAATCTTGCTACCTACGAGTGCATTTACGAGGGTCGACTTGCCGGTATTGGGACGCCCGACTATTGCCACGAATCCCGAACGAAATCCACTCATTGAGCCACTCATTGAGCAATTGTCTCACCTCGTCGACGATACAAACTCCACGGCATCGGCTACAGAGGTGACTACTTCCGCGGCTCGCTCACCTATAAGTCGATGACAGCCTTCACTTGTCGGCGAGGTAATTGGACCGGGAATGGCCATGACGGGACGGAGCAATTCAGCGGCATCACGGGCAGTACGCAAGGATCCACTGCGAAAGGCGGCTTCAACTACCAAGGTTGCCCGAGAGAGGGCGGCAATAACTCGGTTCCGTGTCAGAAAACGAGATGGGACTGCTGAGGTACCTGGCATCACTTCACTCACGATGAGCCCATTCTCGGTTATCTCTTCAAAGAGCCTCATATGTCCGGCTGGATAGTTGATATCAATCCCAGCCGCCAACACCGCGACCGTGATTCCTTCTGCGACCAATGCCCCGCGATGAGCCGCTGCATCAATTCCATAGGCTCCTCCGCTAACAATTGCCCATTCGCGATCCACGAAACCCGCTGCAAAGTCTCCTGCAACGCGGACTCCGTAATTAGTCGGATTTCGCGTTCCGACGATCGCGAGGGAACGAAGTTGAAGCACCTCGAGTGTTCCTTTAGCCACCAGGCCGATGGGAGGAGACTCGAGGTCATTGAGCTGTTGCGGCCAAGCGGGATCCTCTTGGGTCAGGAAAGTCCCGCCGCAGAGAGCAATTTTCTCCAGAATCTGGGATGCATTGAAGGTGTTTAGTTTGTGAATAGTCTTTTCAAATTTTGCGAGGTCATAGCCGCCCGATCGCGCTCTCTCAACCACGCCAATACAACCCGATGAATCGATCTCTCGCGACCAGAATGAGGATCCCCCCTCAATGGATGCAAAAAGAATGGCCCTGGCCTCTAGCACATTCATGATGCGAGACCTTCACGCAGTGAATATGCCCTTTCTGCATCCTCCAGCGTCGGACGAGCATGACCTGATAAGTCGGCCAGACTCCAAGCAGTGCGCATAATCTTGTGCAGCCCCCGCGCCGTTATCTGCTCGCGATCTAATTCGGCGTGGAGAAAATTCATAGCATTGCGTTCGGGTTGAAATATTGTTCGCAAAGCGCGGCTGGGTATTTGCGAATTAAGAAACCAAGTTTCATTTCTAAAACGATCTGCTGCAACCTCTCGTGCGGCAATCACCCTCCTTCTTATCATTTGGCTGGATTCACCCAAATCCGGAGCCATCAGTTCTACCCGGCTCAGTGGATCAACCTGCACCCGCAGGTCTATACGATCCATGAGCGGACCGGAGAGTTTTCCCATATACCTGCGCACCTGATGCGAACTGCAGATGCAATTTCTGCCGCGCCCTGAAAATTTTCCGCATGGACAGGGGTTGGCCGCCAGAATGAGTAGGAAGCGCGCGGGGTAAGTAACGTTGCCGATAGCGCGTGCGATTGTGATCGATCCCAATTCCAACGGCTGACGAAGCGAATCCAGGACTCCGATGGCACATTCAGGAGCCTCATCAATGAATAAAACCCCACAATGAGCCAGCGAACATGCGCCAGGTCTGATCACTTGTGAACCCCCGCCGACCATGGCCACGCGAGTGGCACTGTGATGCGGTGCGACAAAGGGCGCCGTACTTGCCAACGGAGATCTGCTGCTCAATCCACCTGCAATGGAATGGATCGCGGTCACTTCGAGTGCCTCGTCGCGAGTGAGTGCTGGGAGAATTCCGGGCATTCTCTGCGCGATCATGGTCTTTCCCGCACCCGGCGGACCAATCAAAAGTAAATGGTGGCCGCCAACTGCAGCAACCTCGGCTGCGATGCGCGCTTTTCCTTGTCCTGCAACGTCCGCAAAGTCAAAGATTTGTTCATCGGGTTCTCGGAGAAGTGGCAACTCCTCCCTTACCGCCATTTCATCTAATCGCAACCATCGCAAAAGTTCACGCAAGTGGTTCATGGGAATGATTCTCATTTCCCTCATGAGTTGAGCTTCAAGCGCATTGGCTTCGGGTACCACGGCGGTGGTAATCCCCTGCCTGTGCGCGGAAATCAACGAAGGAAGGACCCCACGGACTCCGCGGATGTGTCCATCAAGGGCGAGCTCACCAATATAGAGAGTCTGCGCTGATCGTTCTTCCGGAATTAAGGATTGAGCCGCTAAAAGTGCTATTGCGATAGGAAGATCGAAACTAGATCCACTCTTGGGCAACCATGCAGGAGAGAGCGAAACGGTCACTTTTCGGTTAGGCCAGTTCTCAGAAGCATTGACAAGGGCAGAACGGACACGATCACGCGATTCGGTGAGCGCAGCATCTGGCAATCCCAGAAGGACGTAGCCTGGAAGCCCATCGGCAATATCCACTTCTACTCGCACCAGATGCCCATCCAGTCCTACAAGTGCAACACCTAAACTCTGTCCCAGAGTCATGGGAGCACCAATGTCATAGAACTTTCTCTCTGTACTCAATCGAAAAGGAGTCATCAAGAGAAAGAAGAACGGCGGCACAATCGACCTGGTAGTTGCTCCCTAAGCTTTGGTGCGTCGCCAACCATGCCAGCGCAAGCCGCTGCATCCGATGTGCTTTCTCGGGCGTAATTGCCTCGAGAGGGTGGCCAAAAGCAAGTGAGGTGCGAGTCTTTACTTCAATGAATGAGTAGGTTCCATCCGGCAATGTCGCCACAATATCTATCTCGCCTTCTTTGATACGCCAATTCCTATCGACGATCAAATACCCCCGATTTACAAGATATGCAGCGACTGCATTTTCACCGAGTGCTCCGAGAGTGCGATTGCTTGTTTTTGAGCGGTGTGTGAGTGCCATAGTTCGGGCACACTATTTCCTAGGCGAAGATAAGAGTCGCTTCAGTGAAATGGATGTGAATTAGTTGCCTTTGTGGATGTTGGCAGCAACATTTGCGAAGGATCTTCGGTGAATGACACAAGGTCCGAATTCTGTCAGCGCCCCTGTATGAGCGGCTGTCACGTAACCCTTATGGCGCGCAAATCCGTACTCCGGGAATTCTTCATCGAATTTGCGCATCATTCGATCCCTTGTGACTTTGGCAATAATAGAAGCTGCGCTTATCGTGTGGACAACTTGATCACCCTTCCACACTCCGAGGTTCGGAATGCCCAATCCCGGGATCGCATAGCCATCAGTAAGAACATACTTAGGAAGCAGAGTGAGTCCCTGCACCGCCCGTCTCATTCCCTCGATATTTGCTGCGTGAACCCCCCGTTCATCAATGACGTCGGCAGAAATTTCTACGACCGATACATCCAACGAATTTTCAATAATAAGATCAAATAGTTCTTCTCGTGTATGTTCCGAAATCTCTTTTGAGTCGCGAACGGGCGCGAGCTCTGGAGCAAACGGATCTCTTAAGATAATTGCCACCACCAACAGAGGACCCGCGCATGCGCCACGTCCTGCTTCATCAACACCTGCAATTGGTGATGTTCCACTTTCGAGCAATAGTCGCTCGATGGTCTTCACTTTCTTATTTTAAGGCGTCGACGCGCTGAACAATTTTTGCATGGTTTGCCGGCCAGATAACAGCTACAACTCGTCCTACCACTTTACTGACTGGAACCATTCCCTTATTTATATCTTCTTGGTGATAGCGTGAATCGGCACTTGCCCCGCGATGGTCACCCATCACCCAGATTCTTCCCACTGGAACAGTGACGTCAAAATTCATGTCACTTGGATTGTCACCTTTAAAAATATACGGCTCGTTAAGCGCTTTGCCATTAACGGTGATCATTTTGTTGTTATCGCAACAAACAACATGGTCCCCGGCCACGCCGATAACTCTCTTCACAAGGTGTTGCTTGGCGGGATTAGGAAGTACTCCCACGGCAATAAGACCCTCACGAAGTGCAGTGACTAACTTTGATTCGGTCGACGGAGTGGGATCTGAAAGCCAGTGGTCCGGATCGCGGAAGACGACAATGTCGCCACGTTGGATGCTCTTTGAAATAAAGGGAACTTTATTTACTGCAACTCGATCCTTAACCCGCAACGTGTCTTCCATTGATCCTGATGGAATATAAAAAAACTGCACAAAAAAACTCTTGATAATAAGGGAAACCAGAAGTGCGACAACTACGAGTATTGGAAACTCGCGAAGGACTGAACCCTTGCGCGACATGCCGTTCGGTTACGCCTGCTCGGCAGAGACTTCACTCTGTTCTACTACCTCAGTTGTCGCGGGGGCTTCAGCGACTACGGCTTCCACAACCGGGGTTGAGGCTTTTTTGGATGCTTCCATCTCACCGCGCTTTTCACGAATCTTGGCTGCCTTGCCGCGAAGATCACGCAAATAGTAGAGCTTGGCACGACGGACATCGCCACGTCGGACAACTTCTATTTTCTCAATAACAGGGGTGTGAACCGGGAAAGTACGCTCGACGCCAACGCCGTAAGAGACTTTGCGGATAGTGAAGGTCTCGCGAGAGCCATTGCCTTGTCGGCGGATGACGATTCCCTGAAACACCTGGATACGACTCTTGTTGCCTTCAATGACTCGAACGTGGACCTTGAGCTCATCGCCGGCACGGAATGTCGGGATATCGGAGCGAAGGGAAGCAGCATCTACCGCATCGAGCACGTTCATTGTGAGTCCTCATCTTTTTCGACCGGAACGGATTGTTACCGCTCAGGTTTCATATCTTGTGACGCCGAGTGGTTTACCTGACGTAAGGGGCTCATCCTGCCACAATTACGCCCATTCCACGAAATCCAGGCTCGGGAGCGCTCTAGACGTGCGCCTCAACTGCGTGGGCTAGAGTCGAATGCAGAGCAGGTCCAGCGCAGACTGAAACCCCATGCGAGTCGGTGGTGAAGACCGCCCCTGCTTCCTGGGCGATCAGTGCGGCAGCGGCGGCGTCCCACTCGAAGAGTCCAAACTCAAAATACCCATCGAAGGCACCTAGCGCGACATAGCAGATGTCAATGGCGGCCGATCCCAGACGTCGCAAGTCGCGAATCTGGGGAAGCAGTTGAGCAACAATCCTTCCCTGCTCAACTCGGCGATCAACGTCATAAGCGAATCCTGTCCCGATCAGAGCTCTGTTGAGTGGAACCGGGTCATTGCATCGAATCTTTTCGGAATTGAAATACGCCCCTTGCCCCCGAATAGCCGTGAATGTGGAATTGGTCGTTGGCGAGTGAACAACGCCAGCTATAACACCGAGTTCGTCTTTCACCGCAATGCTGACATTCCATCCGGGTAGTCCATATAAGTAATTGACAGTACCGTCCACTGGATCTATCACCCAAGTGAGACCAGATGTGGAATCTCGCGCAGATCCCTCTTCTCCAATAATTCCATCATTTGGACGTTGCGCCAGTATGGATTCAACGATAAGTCTTTCGCTCGCCCGATCCATCTGAGTCGCAATGTCAATTGCCGTGGATTTGGAGGAAATCTCAAATGATGCGGGCCGATCCATCAGTAGATCACCGGCCGCTCGCGCAACTTGCAGGGCAAGTTCTAGAAGGTCATTGGGCGAGTCTTGGTGGGAAAAATTCTTCATCTGCACACCTTAACCTCCCATAGGCTATCGGGGTGTTAGCACCGTATAGACGCCTCTTGCGAATACCTGGCGCTCTTCGGTTCTCTGTCGCGGGGTTCATTGCCCGGATGCCCATGTCGATGGATGCACTTGCGCTTATTTTTATTGTTTACCATGCCAGCCACTCTTACACCTTGGCAGGAATCCTGGCTGCCGTTGGCGAAATGGTTGTCATGATTGCGCTTCCTTTCTGGGCTCGCACCGCAGACCGAATCGGACAGAGAAAAACTCTTACGATGGTTATCCCAGCGAGAGCCTTCTTTCTTATTATCTTTGTACTTCTCCTTACTTATCATGCTCCAACCTGGACATGGTTCCTCTCCATCATCACGGTTGAGGCATCCGTAATCAACGCAGGTGGCTTAGTTCGACGGCGATGGGGTTGGGTGCTGAAAGAAGATCGCGATTTACTCAACACCGCGTATTCGTATGAAGGCCTCATGGATGAATTCATTTTCATTTTTGGACCGGTGATTGCAACTTTCTGCGCGACTCTCATTGCCCCCGCATCCGCCCTGTTGGTAGGTCTGGTATTTATGGTCGCGGGCTCTATCGTCTTTGCCTCCCAAAAGGATTCAGAACCCCCACCGCATCCTCGCAACGAAGAAACACCACATCCTGCGGTACTTCGAAATCGAGCCATACAGGCGGTGATGCTCCCTGTCGCTTTCCTGGGAGCCTTTTTCAGCGCAGTCGGGCTCGTCGTGGTTGCTTTCGCTCGGGAACATGACGCGGTTGGGAGAACTGGAGTGCTTCTAGCTGCATGGGCGTTTGGAAGTGCTATTGCCGCATTCGTAAATGGCTCGATAAAGTGGAAGAAGAATTACGCGCATCGTTTCTGGATATTTTTCTTTGCCCTCATCTCACTCTCAACCCCGTTCTTATTTGTCACCAATTTCACTTTTCTCATCATTGCGCTCTTCCTAAATGGCTTAGCGATTGCTCCCCTCATGGTGGCGGCCTATGGCGTAGCTGAATCAGTTGTCCCGCAAGAGCAGGTCACCGAGACACTGGCGTGGGTATTTATTGCCTTGCCTATCGGTGGAGCAGTTGCAAGTTCACTTACGGGCTGGGTGATTGACAAATATGGTGCAGATGCCGGACTAATTATTCCGCTCGCCTCGCTGACATGCGGGTTGTTCGCGTCGCTTCCCTACTTTCGCACCTGGAATCGGTTACGCTCGGCTTCGTGACTGAACTTCGTTTGAACGGAAAGACGCCGGATGGGGCATATTTGAGCCTGACCAATAACGACGGCGCCGAGTTCACTGTACGCATCAGCGACACCTTACGTGCCACAGTTAACCAACCGAGACTCACTGCGGTAAATGATGCTGAAAACCCTCCCCTGACTGTTAAGGAAATCCAAGCACGTTTGCGCTCTGGAGAACCGATTGAATCTCTGGCGCGAGAGGCACAATGGACTATTGAAAAAGTAGAACGTTTTGCTGGCCCCATTTTGCAAGAACGTGCTTACATTATTGGGCTCGCGCATAATGTAGTGATGCGGAAAGAAAGTGGTCGCGAAAATTTGAATTTTGAAGAAGTGGTCGCGTCACGACTCGCTCCACGCCAGGTAGATATGAATGCAGTGGAATGGAATGCGTGGCGCTTGGAAACTGGAAGTTGGGTCATCCGTCTGAATTATCCAAACCGAGACGGATTCGCCATTGCAGACTGGAACTTCGATCTCACACGTCGCACTCTTGCTCCGCTAGATGATGATGCTCGTTGGATCATCGGTGACGAGAGCACGAGTCGCGAAAGAACCCCGGTTGATCACGGTCTTATATATGGAAATCACCCCTCTGCGACCAAGGGCAGTGAGAATCGCCCCCTTGAAACTAGAAGTGGCCCGCGATTGGTTTCCATCCGCGAAACTCCCGACGAAGAGAGTGCCAAAGATGGCGTAACCGGCCGCGCCACTGTGCCTTCCTGGGATGAGATCATGTTCGGTTCCCGTAGAAATGACAGGGACTCCGAAGAGTAATTCCCGTTACGAAATAAGTGCGTTACCCAACGGCACATATTTCTCAGATTCACTCACCCCTCCATGGTGCCCGACCATCGCCGATTCCTGGGTAGTACGCGCAGGATCTACGAATATCACTCCTCCACGCGCAATTGCAATCAGGTCGCCCATTCGATCAGATGCATCATTAGATACAAAATCTCCGAAGAGACAGGCGTCGATGGCTCCTTGGCGCGTGTAGACCTCAACTGAATCGCCTAAAGTATCTCGCCATTTTGCTGCAACATCGGAGGGACCACTTCCCTCCAGAAATTTATCTTCCAGATAGAGATGGCGTGCGCGTGGCTCCCCGGCGATGAGTGCGACACCTTCGAGAAGAGAATTCTCTCGTCCTAGGATGATCTTTTCTTCGGCATTAATCATTCCATGATCTGCCGTAATCCAGAATCGTGTCCCTTTAGGAAGCTGATCCAGAAAAGTTCGAATAGCATGATCGACAAAAGCAAGTGCAAGCAACCATTTCTCCGAGCCCACCCCATCGCTGTGACCTGCAACATCTAGATCGTTGAGATACAAGTAGGCAAAAGATGGAGAAGTCTTGAGTGAGATTCTTGCCGCTGCAACCATTTCAGGAAGGGTATTTGCACCGCGATACGTCGCTCCCCTAAACGCAGCTGACGTAAAGCCAGTGTTCTCATAGCGCTTTGATGCAATATGTGAAACTGAAATTCCTACGCTTTTTCCCCGCTCAAAGAATGTCGGAACAGATTGCCATATCTGCGGATCGACTCTCTCATCCCACTTCAGCGAATTGAGAATTCGGCCACCGCTTCTTGGAACGCGAACCGTGTAACCCATCATTCCATGAGTGCCAGGGAGGGTTCCCGTCATGAGTGTCGTAAGACTCGTGGCGGTCGTGGAAGGAAAGGTAGTTAGCACTGGTTCGAAAAACTTCAGTCGGCTGAGAGTGGGCGCAAATTCAGCGTATTTCTCAATAACATCTGCACCGAGGCCATCAACCAAGAGAAGACACTCACGTCCGTGTGGGCTCTCACCAAAGCCGCAACTGTCATACACATCCGATAACCCAAGTCCCGCGAAAATCGATGGAGTTATATCAGCCAGATGCACGGTGTAATCCTCTCATTAAATCCACTATCGTGAGCATGTGATCGAAAGAGACTTGGTTCTGCACTTTTCAAATGAAGTTCACGATGCACTGCTATCCAAAATGCCGATCGTCGCACTTGAATCAACAATCATCAGCCACGGACTGCCTCGCCCCCAAAATCTTGAAGTGGCGCGTGAAGTTGAGGCAATTGTCCGCCGTAGGGGCGCCACACCAGCCACTATCGCGGTCATTGACGGAGTGGTGCACATTGGACTCGATGATTCAGAACTGCAGGCGATCGCCAATCGAGATGACATTGCGAAGGCTTCGAGTCGTGATTTAGCAATCGCAGTCGCCTCCAGCTCAAGTGCGGCGACAACAGTCGCAGCAACTGCCCATCTGGCCGCACTTGCCGGCATTGCCGTTTTTGCTACAGGCGGACTGGGTGGGGTTCATCGTGGAGCGAATGAATCCTTTGACGAATCTGCCGACCTTACTGCCCTCGCATCTCTCGACATCACGGTCGTGTGCGCGGGTGTGAAATCAATATTGGATGTTGGGGCCACCCTGGAGAGACTCGAGACTCTCGCCATCGGTCTGGTTGGATTTCAAACTACAAAGTTCCCTGGCTTCTATCTGACCGACTCAGGATTCACCATAGAACATCGCGTAGAGAGTGCCGGTGATGTGGCCCGCATTTGCCAAGCCAGAAAGATACTGAAGACCAACTACGCGGCTCTGATCGTGGCAAACCCGGTTACGCAAGAAATGAGTCGTGCCCTGCATGATGAGATACTCGCGAGCGGTCTGTCGCGTGCAAAAGCAGCAGGCGTCAGCGGCAAAGCTGTTACGCCATTTCTCCTAGAGCATTTCCATTCCAGTAGTCATGGCGAATCTCTTCGCGTAAATATTGAGATCATTAAATCCAATGCCGCATTGGCAGCGGACATAGCCGTCGCTCTAATCCCTTAGGAGATCGGGTAGTCCGGTGGAAAAAGTTCTCTGCATTGGTGATGTCATGCTCGATGTGATCGCTGTCATTAAGACAAAGATCAATTACGGGAGCGATACCCCCTCTAAAATATCCACGCACGGCGGCGGTGCCGCGGGAAACGTGGCCTCGTGGGCTTCCGTCTCGGGAGCATCCACCCGCATCGTGGCCCGCGTCGGTAATGACAGTGCGGGCACGGCCGTGCTTTCCGAATTTGATGCTCTGAAAATCGCGTATAGCAATGCAGTCGTTATGGGTGCGCAAACCGGAGTTGTCATCGTGCTGGTTGACACAAATGGTGAACGCACAATGTTTCCTGAAACGGGCGCAAACTCAGGACTCTCTCTTGCCGATCTTCCCAGCCTTGCCGGCGTCGAGGTTGTATATCTCTCCGGATACGCACTCTTGGATCCGGGTTCGCGCCCGGGTGTTCTTGCGATGATCGCAACTATCCAAGATGCAGGAATCCCAATATTTTTTGACCCGGCAACTGTCGGCGGCATGAGTGAAGTTAATATTTCCGAAGTGCGAAGTTGGTTGCCCCTCATGAACGCACTGTTTATGAATGAAGAAGAAGCAACTTTCCTAACGGGAGAAACCAAACTGGAAGCCGCGTTAGATTCACTATTGCAAAAGGCGCCGCTTGTAGTGATCAAGCGAGGGTCGCATGGTGCCATTGGAAAAGAACGAGACGGTGAATCAATCGCCGTACCCGCAGTACCCACGCAAGTCCTTGATACCACAGGTGCAGGTGACTCATTTGCCGGTGGTTACATCGCTGCGTGGATCAAAGACCCTGATCTTCGCAGTTGCATGGAGGCTGGGGCTCTCGCAGCAAGTCAATGCGTTGCAATCATTGGAGCTAGACCGCACGTCACTCCCGCACTTTAAAGGTCCACCTTGGCATAATCACCGCCATGGCTACCGCGAAAACCCCCACCACAAAAGGCACCCGAGGCAAAAAACCTGTAGGACCCAAACCTGGCGAGTACCCAGGCAAGATCATTGATATTGATGTTGCCTCGGAAATGTCGGGTTCATTCCTCGAGTACGCATACTCAGTAATCTACTCACGCGCCCTGCCAGACGCACGCGATGGCCTCAAGCCAGTACACCGGCGCATCCTCCATCAGATGGCAGATATGGGACTTCGCCCTGAGCGAGGACACGTCAAGAGTGCCCGCGTCGTTGGTGAAGTCATGGGTAAGTTGCATCCGCACGGTGACGCAGCCATTTATGATGCTCTCGTCCGAATGGCTCAGTCCTTCTCAATGCGCTTGCCACTCATTGACGGACACGGAAATTTTGGTTCCCTTGATGCGGGTCCTGCAGCAATGCGTTACACCGAGGCCCGTCTAGCGCTTCCTGCCATGGCAATGGTCGCCGAAGCCGACGAGAACACCGTTGATTTTGGTCCCAACTACGACGGTCAGATTTTGGAACCCCTCGTGCTGCCCGCTGCTTATCCAAATCTGCTCGTGAATGGCGGGTCTGGAATCGCCGTTGGCATGGCCACAAATATGGCTCCCCACAATCTAGGTGAGATCATTGCCGCAACTAAATTCCTGATCGACAATCCAACAGCGACGCTCAAACAATTGATGAAATTTGTTCCAGGCCCAGATTTTCCTACCGGCGGCGAACTTGTTGGATCGGAAGGTATCCGAGAGGCTTACGCCACCGGCAAAGGAAGTTTCAAGGTTCGCGCCAGCGTTGAAATTGGCAAGGTCTCAGCCCGCAAAATGGGAATCACAATCCGTGAACTCCCCTTCACTATTGGCCCCGAAAAAATCGTGGAAAGAATTGCCGATCTAGCAAAAACTAAAAAAATCCAGGGCATCTCTGACATCATCGACTTGACCGACGGCAAAGTGGGTACCAATGTTGTTATCGAATTGAAAAATGGATTCGAACCAGAAAAGGTCCTAGAACAACTCTACAAACTCACCCCTATGGAAGATGCCTTCGCAATTAATGCGGTAGCACTCGTCAACGGGAAACCTCAGACACTTGGACTTAAAGAACTATTGCAAGTATTTATTAACCACCGTATCGAAGTCATTCGTCGTCGTTCCGAATTCCGCAAAGCAAAGGCAACATCGCGTTTGACCCTCGTTGACGGCCTCCTCAAAGCCATCATTGATATCGATAAAGTCATCAAGATTATTCGTGGCAGCGAAGACGCGGCCGAAGCCAAAGCTGCACTTATCAAAGGCTTCAAACTCAACGATGAGCAGGCGACGTACATCCTTGACATGCCGCTTCGACGCCTCACCAAAATGTCGAAATTAGAACTTGAGTCCGAACAGAAAGAACTCAAAACTGCCATTGATGCGTTGAATGCTCTTCTCAAGAGTGAGGAGAACATTCGCAGGCAGGTCAGCGATGAACTCACTGTTGTCGGCAAATCGTTCGCTACTCCTCGCAAGACTAAGATCACTAAAGAGGTTTAATCCCAGTCTTGCGCAGGAGTCGACTGAGCAAAAGCGGCAACCACCAATTGGCTCGATTTCCAAGGTGCATAAGCGCCGGCACCAGCATTGAGCGAATAATTGTCGCATCGACGAGAACGGCCACAGCAAGTCCTGAACCAAATTCCTGGATAGTGCGCTCCCCCCCAAATACGAATGCAGTGAAGACGACAACCATGATTGTTGCCGCCGCAGTGATGACTCCGCCAGTCGCCGCCAACCCACGGTTAACTGCAAGTGAATTGTCATTTGTGTGAAGCCACTCCTCCTGAATTCGAGTCACTAAGAAAACTTCGTAGTCCATTGAGAGTCCAAAGACGATGGCGAAGAGCATGATGGGAAGGAAAGGTTCAATCGGCCCACCTTTCGCACCCAGTATCGGCTCTGCCCAACCCCATTGAAATGCAGCAACAATGACACCGAAGGCAGCCCCCATGGAAAGCAGATTCATAAAAGCAGCTGTTGCAGGAATGAGAATGCTTCTGAAAAGCAGCATGAGAAGTAAGAAACTCAGTAGAACCACGCTTCCAATGAAGTAGGGGAGTTTGCTCCTTAGAACATCTGCAAAGTCTTGGTTGATGGCCACTCGGCCACCGACGTAGACGGTTACGCCGGTTCCTCTCATCGCATTCGGAATGGTCTGCTCCCGCAAGCGGATCACCAACTCTGACGTGGCTTCATCTTGTGGCGCGCTCTTAGCATAAATGGAGATGACTGCATTCTGACCGTCAGGCGTAACCATCACCGGAAAGACCGTGGCTACGTCAGCATCTTTGGCAACAATTAAACGCAAATTTTCCAGTGCACTGCCATCACCACCCTTCGGCAGGGTTGCGACGAGAGTGAGCGGCCCGTTATACCCGGGGCCAAAACCTCGTGCGAGAAGGTCATACGCCTTGAACGTCGTAGAATTTTTCGCATCATTTCCGGCATCTGAGGAACCCGTCCTCATGGATAAGGCAGGGAGACCTAAAAATAGAACTACGAGTGCTGCCGACATAGCCCACCGCACTGGATGGCGCGCAATCATCTCTGACCAATGGCGCCACCTATTGCTGCCCTCCGACTCTTCATGCAACTTCTTGCCCGGAATTTTGAGCCGATCAATGTTCTTGCCGACAACACTTAACGAGGCGGGAAGCAAAGTTAACGCAGCTAGCATCGTGACCAATACAGCGATTGATGTGGCAATGGCGACGCCGTACAGCATGGATACTCCGACCGTAAAGAGTCCAAGCATTGAAATGCAGACAATTGTTCCGGCGAAGAGAACCGCCCTACCCGATGTCAGGAGTGCGATTCGAATTGATTCCTCTGGTGTTTTCCCTTCATGAATGGAACGTCGGAAGCGAGTCACGATAAAGAGCGCATAGTCGATCCCGACCCCCAATCCGACGAGGGCGGCCAGAGTCGGAGCAAAAGAAGCAATGCTCAATTGATGGCTTAAGAGCGCAATGAGTGAGGAAGATATTCCAAGGCCAACTACTGCCACAACCATAGGAATGATTGTCGCGACAACGCTGCCAAAGGTGAGAAGAAGTACGACAAATGCAGCAAGCAAAGCCAATCCCGTGCTTTCTGACGGCCCCATTGGCTTTTCGACTTGCTTAAGCGCCTCGCCAGAAAATTCCACATTTAGAGATGGAGTCCTTATGTTTTCCGATGTATCAATGACGTCTTGTATGGACTTCGATGGTATTTTCTCCGCTGGACCATCAAATCGAACAGTCGCAAATCCAATGGTCTTATCTGGGCTCAATGCCCGATACTGCTGGCCATACGGGTCCTGTACTGAATCTACGTGCGATAATTCTTTGAGAGATCCAACCAAGGACTCAATGAGTTGTCGATTCGAATTTGAGGTGAGACCGGAATCGCTCTGGAAGACAATTTGGAGAGTGTCCCCCGATACTCGAGGAAACGACTTTTGGATCACCTCTGTAGCGAGGGAACTTTCCGTATTTGGAAGCGCGAATGACGAACTGTAAGTGCTTCCCACTGACTTACTGAGGCCGACGATGGCCAACAGCAGTAAAACCCAGGCTACGATGACCAATCTTCGGTGTTTAAAACTCAATTGAGCGAGGCGATTCATGAAGAAAACTCCATTTTCTTCCGTTCTGGTAACTTACCGAACGGTCAGTAGGTAAGATAGTGCCATGACGGGTAAAATTCAAACCAAGGAGCGGAAAGCAGCTCAGACAAAAGAAGCAATTTTGGCCAGTGCAGTCGCGCTCTTTGCCCAGAAGGGTTACACCGGCACGTCAATGGCGGACCTGGCAGACGAACTTGGGCTCTCCAAAGCTGCCATATATCACCATTTTGAAAATAAGGAGGCACTCTTCCACGCGCTCGTCGATTCACTCGCCGATGACATGGAGAAACTTCTGGAACTGCATGAATCTGCATCACCTAGTGCATTCGATCGGCTAGAACTTCTGCGTGGTTTCGCCGAGGTACTTAACTCACATCTCGACATCATGCACTTAGCCCCCATGCACATAGTGGGAGCGCCAGCAGATTTTACTGCTCGGGCAAACAAGTTGATGATGCGGATGCAAACATTGCTCGTAGGAAAAAATCCCACTGACGAAAACGCACTGCGCGCTCGGAGTGCCGTCGTAATTATTGCTCGTCTTGGTTTTTCGCCACCAACACCATTCCGCTCAAGGGCAAAAGGTAAACCAGTCGATATTGATCTGCTTCTTAAGGTCGCCTCGAACGCACTTGGAATTTAGGCGTCAATCCGATCGCGATCAATATCTGCAGATGAAATAAATTCTTTACGTGGGGCTACGTCGTTGCCCATGAGCAGTTCGAACATAGAATCTGCGGCAGATGCGTCATTGACGGTGACACGACGCAATGTCCGATGATCCGGGTCCATCGTCGTCTCGCGCAATTGGTCTGCGTCCATCTCCCCAAGACCTTTATACCGCTGAATCGGTTCTTTCCATTTCTTGCCAGCCTTAGTGAGGTCCGCCAAGACCTTCTTCATCTCATCGTCAGAATAGGTGTAATAGAAGTCGCCCTTCTTGCCTCCAGAGCCCGTCACTTCAATTCGGTGTAACGGTGGGATCGCGGCGAACACCCGGCCATCATCAATTAGCGGGCGCATATAGCGATAGAGAAGAGTCAGCAGAAGGCAGCGAATATGAGCACCGTCGACGTCCGCGTCGGACATGAGAATGATCCGTCCGTAGCGCGCGGCATCCAATTCAAAAGAGCGACCAGAGCCAGCGCCAATGACCTGGATAATCGAAGCGCACTCGCTGTTGTCGAGCATCTGAGAAAGAGAGGCCTTCTGGACATTCAGTATCTTGCCACGGATAGGCAAAATCGCCTGAAATTCCGAGTTCCGGGCTGCCTTGGTAGTACCGAGAGCAGACTCACCCTCAACAATAAATAGTTCGGTTCGCGAAACGTCCTCTGACCTGCAATCCGATAGCTTGGTCGGCAAAGATGAGCTTTCAAGGGCGTTCTTACGTCTCTGCAAATCTTTATGTGCCCGCGCGGAAATACGCGTGCGCGATGCAGCCGCAACTTTTTCAAGGATCAATCGGCCGTTTGCCTTATCAATTCTCTTTGTCGTCGAGAAGAATGCCTTCATCTCATCGGCCACAACAGCGGCGACGATCCTCGTGGCAGCCGCAGTACCGAGAACTTCTTTGGTCTGTCCTTCGAACTGCGGTTCAGACATTCGTACCGTGACGACAGCAGTGAGACCTTCCATAATGTCATCCTTGACGACGTCCGGCTCGTTGTTCTTCAAAGTCTTTGTTGAGCGAAGGGCTTCATTGAATGCCTTGGTGATTGCCCGTTCAAATCCTTGTATGTGGGTTCCGCCTTTAGGGGTCGCGATGATATTCACGAAAGAACGCAAAGTAGTTTCGAAGCCATTCCCCCATTTCATCGCAATGTCGACACCCATATCGCGTTCGACCTCGGTGGAGACCATATGACCCTGCTCATCCAGAACTGGGACTGTTTCCGAGTAATGCCCACCGCCAGTCAGACGGATGACATCTCCCACTGGTTCATCGGGCGCAAGGAACGTGCAATATTCGGAGATGCCGCCTTTATGTTGGAAAGTTTCGCTTGTCTTAGTCCTCGTCCGGTTGTCATTGACGATGAGCGTGAGACCAGGAACAAGATAAGAAGTCTGTCGCGCACGAGCGTAAATTTCTTCAAGCTCGTAATCTGCCTCTTTAAGGAAAATTTGCTTATCGCTCCACCATTTAATGCGCGTGCCAGTTACTTTTGAGGGCACTTTGCCAACAATTCTGAGTCCAGAGGCAGGCGTGAAAGCGGCCTTCGGACCTTCGCCTTCAAAGATTCCCGCAACGCCGCGTTGAAATGACATCCAATAAATCTTGCCGTCTCGGTCTACTTCAGCATCGAGTCGCGATGCCAATGCATTCACGACAGAGGCACCAACACCATGCAGCCCACCGGAGGCCGCATACGAACCGCCGCCAAATTTTCCACCAGCATGCAATTTAGTCAGTACTACTTCAACTCCAGTAAGGCCCGTTTTGGGTTCTTTATCGACGGGAATACCTCGACCGTCGTCATGAACTTCAACTGAGCCATCTGATTCAAGATTTATTTCAATTTTCTTGCAGTACCCGGCGAGCGCTTCATCTACCGCATTGTCGATAATTTCCCAGAGGCAGTGGTTGAGTCCGCGTGAATCTGTTGACCCTATGTACATGCCGGGACGCTTTCGCACGGCATCTAGCCCTTCGAGGACCGCAAGATCTTTGGCGGTGTAACTCGACTCTAGGTTCTTCTCTTTTCTAGCCACGGGCGCAAAGGCTAGCGAGGGTTACGTAGGTACGACAGTAAGCGCGCCGAATGTACAGCCGATAGTTAAGATATCCTGAGAATACGTGCGCTTATCTCATCTAGTGAGCGTAATAAAGAATACTTTGGAAAATACTATGATTAATACCTGCGGGGAATATCTAGAGATGGTTTGATGTTCCCTATACGAGGGTTCATGCAAGATTCAGACGTAAGGAGTGCACCATGACTGAACAGATGATTCTGGAAGCCACGCCGCTCAACGCCGTTGACCGCTGTGATCGTTGCGGTGCGCAAGCTTACGTCCGTGCCGTACTGCTTTCTGGTGGCGAACTTCTCTTCTGCGGTCACCACGCCAAAGAGTACTCAGTTAGCTTGAAGCCACTTGTCGCCCATTATCAGGACGAGACCCAGAAGTTAGTCCCACAAACTCAGAATTAACTCAGCGCTGGCGCTTCCCAATTGTGCTCTTTATGAGCACTGTCGCAGAAGGGCTGATTTTTTGAATGTCCGCAACGACATAGTTTGAAATTAGTCTCAGTGCGGATCACTTTGCCTTCTGCGTCTACAAAATCGACAGTTCCTGTAACGTGGATTGAACCGTTCGGTTTGAAATACATCTTTGTGTGCTCGCTCATGATCGCCTTTTCCAAAGCGCTTTAGTCGAGGTAATCGCGCAGAACTTGCGAGCGCGATGGATGGCGCAACTTCGACATTGTCTTAGATTCGATCTGGCGGATGCGCTCACGAGTGACTCCGTAAACCTTGCCGATTTCATCGAGAGTCTTTGGTTGCCCATCAGTTAATCCGAATCGCATAGCTACAACACCTGCTTCGCGCTCCGAAAGAGTATCGAGTACCGCGTGCAACTGCTCTTGCAGGAGAGTAAACGAGACTGCATCAGCTGGGACAACCGCCTCAGAATCCTCGATCAGGTCTCCGAATTCAGAGTCTCCTTCTTCTCCAAGTGGGGTATGGAGAGAGATGGGTTCGCGACCATACTTCTGAACCTCTACGACCTTCTCAGGAGTCATATCGAGTTCCTTAGCAAGTTCTTCTGGCGTAGGTTCGCGACCAAGGTCCTGCAACATCTGGCGCTGAACTCGAGCCAACTTATTGATCACTTCAACCATGTGTACTGGAATACGGATCGTACGTGCCTGGTCAGCCATCGCGCGAGTGATCGCCTGACGAATCCACCACGTTGCGTAAGTCGAGAATTTGTATCCCTTGGTGTAATCAAATTTTTCTACCGCTCGAATAAGTCCTAGGTTTCCTTCTTGAATCAAATCCAGGAAGAGCATTCCACGACCGGTGTAACGTTTGGCCAGTGAGACAACCAGACGCAAATTAGCCTCTAGCAAGTGGTTTTTGGCGCGCTTTCCGTCTTCGGCAATCCACTCGAGTTCGCGCTTGAGTTTTTTATCTATTTTCTTATCAGTTGCAATCTTCTCTTCTGCAAATAATCCAGCTTCAATTCTGGTGGCAAGTTCTACTTCAAGTTCGGCGTTGAGAAGAGCCACTCGACCGATCTGTTTTAGATAATCCTTAACAGGATCAGCCGTTGCTCCGGCCGTCATTACTGTCTGCGCGGGAGCATCATCTTCCTCAGACGCCTTTAGAGTAAATGCGTTCTCTTCGTTGCCAGAGCTCTCTTCTGCAAGATTTACAACACGCGGCGCATTGGCCTTATCCTCAACGGGTTCGTCTGCAACAACTTCAGCAACCAGCGCATCAAGATCTTCGAGTTCCACTTCTTCGAGTTCCACGTCTTCGCCATCAATCTTTACAATTGCTGGAGCATCCGCCTTCGGAACTGGACTGACCTTTGGTGCAACGAGCGCGTACTCCGTCTTCTTCAAAATGCGATTGGGAGATCCGAGTCCGTGTTTGCGCAGTTTCTCAGTGAGAGCTGGAACGCTGACAAGAAGCTCACGCGCTTCGTCAACCAAAGGCTTATCAACTTTCTTCGGTATGCGATTTAAACTTGTAACACCGCGCTCTGCGAGTTCTTCATTGACTTCTTTCTGACGTGCGATCGATTCCTTCGCACTGATAATCAAACGTATATCAGCTACGGTCAGGTCTTTCTTCAATGGAACTTTTGCGACTTTTTTCGCCGCTACTTTCTTGGCAGGGGCCTTCTTGGCAGTTGCTTTTTTAGGAGCCGCCTTCTTTGTTCTCTTGGCCTTGTTTTTGAGCGCACTAAGAGCAGCCACATCAGTCCTTTGTTTTAACTTCGTTGAGTCAATCTCTTATCGATCGACCGCGAAGAAGCGATGGCTATATTATAAATTATCCACAGGGGTAAATGCACATTGAGAGCCTCAATTTGGGCAGCAAACCCTCTACCCAAGCGTGAGAGAGCGCCGTATGACCTCCCCCACGGCCTCGACTTCCACTAAAAAGCCGTCGTGTCCAAAGGGTGAGGAGATGGAGGCGATGGGCTCGGCTCGGGGAGCGAGGTCGGCAATTTCGGCTTGGAGTCGGGGCGGGAAGAGCCGATCGGTGTCGATAGAGACGACCACAACCGGGATCTGGATGCTTTTGAGCGCGGCAGCGACACCACCGCGATCCCGACCAATGTCATGTGAATTCATCGCCTCGGTCAAAGCTATATAAGTATTTGCATCAAATCTCTTGGCCAACTTCTGCGCCTGGTGGTCAAGGTAGGACTCAACAGCATATCGACCGGTCTCATCACCTTGCAGTTCGCGTCCAAAACGCACATCCATCTCGGCCTCGGTGCGATAGGTCAGATGCGCTATCCGACGAGCAATCCCCATTCCTGCGTCGGGTCCGTATGCCTTGTCGTAATAATCCCCCGCAAAGTAATGGGGATCGGATTTGATGGCGCGAATTTGAACCGAAGCGGTTCCGATTTGATCTCCGGTCGCCACGGCGGATGAACCAATGGTGCAGATTGCGGCAACTCGATCGGGGAATTGAACTGCCCACTCAAGGGCGCGCATTCCGCCCAAAGATGGGCCCACTGCTAATCGGTAATGCGAGATTCCAACCGCATCGCTAAAGGCGACTTCTGCGGCAACCATGTCGCGAATAGTGATTGAAGGGAAGCGAGACCCGTAGCGCTTTCCATTGGGGGCCAAGCTCGAAGGTCCAGTGCTCCCCTGGCATCCACCGATGACGTTGGGACAGATTACGAAGTACTTATCTGTATCCAAGGGCAATCCAGGCCCGACCATAAGTGGCCACCATGCAGGAACATCGGACCAACCGGTGAGGGCATGATTAACAAGAATTGCATTATCGCGCGCGGTATTTAATTTGCCCCAACTCTGATAGGCGATGGTGACATCTGGCAGCACCGCGCCATTTTCCAGAATCAGCGAACCGATGGAGACAAATTGGCGATCGCCCGGGTCCTGAAATTCCAGCCAAGCACCCGTGGGCGCTCCAGAATGAACTGCTGGTGTCATAAAAACCTCCGCGCTTGTCAGTAGATGAACTACCAACCTGGTCTTCACCCGGAGCACCCCGCCGCGATGGAGGGTTGCCGTCCAGTTAGCCGGGGCTTGTACCTGGAACTCGTGACCTTGGCAGCGATTCTAGACCAAAGCAGAAGGGATCGAAACTTGAGTTTCAGTCAGTGAATATCCCGGCGCAGACCTTGGGGTGCAGATCCTTTCGCATCGCGGCGAAGGACTCGGGCGGCCAGCCCGCACTAAACACTCGGCGCAAGAGCAAAGCCAATGAGTAGGAAGGGTTATCAGCAAATGCGCGGTCAAGCGCTCTTTGAGCCAGGGCGCCCTCACCTCGCTCGTAGCAGAGCGCGGCAAAAATACTGGCAACCGGCGCAACGAACCCTGCAGGAGCGACGCGCGTGAGATGGCGCCACATCGACCAAGAAAAATCGATACTTGTCTCATCGTGGGAACCGAGGGCAAAATCACGTACTTGAATGTCACCAACACCGGCGATGACTCGCGAGATGAGTTCTTGGTCGGAATCACAATCCCTTCCGATCGAACCATCAACAAAACGTGCGGCCAGGTCGATCACGGAAGTTGCGCTGGTGCGCTGGGCAGATTGGATCTCTGCTGAATCGGCATCGATGCAGTAACTATGCACTGTGGCGAGGAAATCCAGATCCATGGCGAGCGGCAGGGGCGCAATTGAATCGCTCAGACCCTCAACATCGGCAAATGGCATTGGCCTGCCCTGGGCAACTTGTTCGGCCGCAATCCTCGAAGTAGAAATTTCGGGCAGAACATTTCCTTCTGCTGGGCAACATTCAGTGTCCGCGCACATAATCGAACGCCATCTTCCATTGGCAATGAGCAGCGATTCGCGAAGTGGAATGTTGGCCCGCGCCATTGCTGATTCAATATCTCTTAAGACTTCCTCCCCATCACTTCGATCATCAGGAACGTACGCAACTACTAGGGCGCCTTCGGCACCCTCACGCAGAAGATGAAACGTCAGTGGATCGTATGAATCCTGGTCATGGGATTCGCGGGCCGGGTAGTCCACCCGCATTGCCATCCCGATGGCATCATCTTTCAACGAGACAATGACCAGGGAATTGGTTGGGTGATACCCAATAAGAAATGGAACAGCAGCAAGCAGATCGTGTGGTGAAGTAAGTGTTGTCATAAGAGCGAAGATTTCCCGAGCGGACCCACATGAATCTCGTAACCTGTCGTTGCTTGTGGAAAGAAGATATAAGTGAATGAGTCATTGGATAAAGCGAGTAAGTCCATTTTCAACGGAAAGTGTGCTGACCGATAACTTGCGAATCTGTCCGGTAATCGCCCGTGCCACTCCGTTATGGCTCCAGGTTCCGCCCCAGGTGGCCAACATCGTGACGATATACGTGCCCGAATGTGAGTACGTATGCGAGATGCTCTGCTCCGGGTACGGCCGGCCTGGCTGAGTTGTTGCAAAGAACGTACCGTCCCCAAAACTCCAGAGGAATGATGCTCGCATCGTTACATCCACGATCTCACCTACGACCGCAACCTTGGTTGTGAAAACGCTCGGCAGATCGCACCAGAAAATGACGGGCACATTCACGAGCGCAGTATCTGCGGGTTGCTTTGCTATCGAGGCAGTAGGTAAGAGCTTCACCAACTTATCGCTAAGCGAAACTGCGGGTGCGACCTTGCGCAGAATCTTTCGTACAGTTTTCTTTGGAATAATCTTTACCGGATGTACTTTTCTGGGTAAGGCGAATTCTGGCGAACGACGGGTTGTCACCTGCGGAATATGGATTAGTTTTTTCGGAACCGTTTTCGCCTTTGGTTTCGCCACAACGATCTTCCTCTGCACCGAGGTGGTCGACTTCTTTCCCGACCCTTTATGCCCCTCAATGACAATCTGGCCATTTTCGAGATAGACATCGACGCACGTTTTACTGACGCACCCAGCTGCATTCAGCCATCCAGGAAAAAGTTGAAAAGTGAGTAAAAGTGCAGAGAATAATGAGATGCGCGTTCTAAGTGAAGTGAGCATGTTGGCAAGGGTAAAAGTGTGAGTACTGCCTCTGTGTCTTATTGAGATTCGCTGTGGAAAGGGAGTCCGCCTGGTCGTAAGGTGTTCTCATGGCACATCGAGACGGCGACGGGTGGGTTCAATGTCGCTGCGGAGGTAAGCACTGGGGATTGCATGGTGCCGCAGGATTGCTTCTTGTGCGCGATAAAACCCTGCTCCTCCAACATCGCGCGGAGTGGGTTCACAACGGCGATACGTGGGGCATTCCTGGCGGTGCGCGCGATTCGCATGAAAGCGTTCTCGAAGCGGCGCTACGTGAAGCCGTCGAGGAAACTGGCATCGATCCTGCTCTGCTGCGCGTCCACGCCACTCATACTGACGATCACATCGACTGGCGCTACGACACTGTTGTAGCCCTCGCAGATCCTGAGCTCTTTCCCCATGAAATGAACGAGGAATCACAGGAATTGCGATGGATAGCGTGGAGTGAAATTGATGCAATGCCCCTACACCCAAGTTTCGCGGCAACCTGGCCCGCCGTACACGCGATACTCGAGAACTTCAATTCCGAAGCGAAGGACCAAATCAATTAATTAGGGATTCATGAAGTCGGCGCAGCGACTCTCGTACCGTTTTTCCATCCGACGTTCTCCAAAGCGGGGGCATTGAGTTCAACAAAACTGATCCATACCTTTTGGAGACGATCCGTGAATCAAGGATCGCAACAACTCCTCGGTCTTCGGTAGAGCGAATGAGCCGTCCCGTACCTTGGGCGAGCAAGAGTGCGGCGCGCGGAAGGGATACCTTCATAAAGCCGCTTCCGCCGGCCGCATCGACTTCTGCGGCGCGCGCCGACATTACCGGGTCATCGGGCCTTGGAAATGGAATCCGATCAATGGCGACAAGTGTGCATGATGGACCCGGCACATCAACTCCCTGCCACAAACTCATCGTGCCCAGGAGAATTGATGTTTCGTCTTTCTCAAATCTCTCAACCAGCGGCCCGACTGCATCGCCTCTCTTCTGAGTGATGATTTTGATCGGCAGTTCTGCCAACACTTTGCGCAGATGCGCATCAGCGGCCTCAACTCCACGCCAAGAGGAGAAAAGCGCCAGAGTCCGACCTCCCGCTGCATCAATGAGCTCGCCGAGTTCGGTAAGTGCTTCAAAACTTGGACCATCACGGCCTGGTTCGGGCAGATCTTTGGGCAAGTAGAGCATCCCTTGGTTGGCAAAATCAAAAGGCGAGCCAACATCAAGCATCTGGACATTTGCGGGATCTACCTCCCCCTCCGCCACTTCCACTTCATCCTCGGCAGCCTCCTCAGCGGCCTCCCCGATCACAAAGCCAATATTTCGCGCCATCGCATCGAAGCCTTTGCCAACGGTCAAGGTTGCCGAAGTGGCAATGACGGGCGTTTTCGTGAGTAAATTTTCGCGCAGCACAGATGAAACTGCCAACGGTGCAAGATGCAGGGTAGAAAATGTGGGCTCGTACCAGAGGACTTGCCCTGCTCCGAGTTTCAATAATTTGGCGGCGGTCGTTGAGATTTCATTGACCGCGCCTTTTACGCGCGCTCTCTCCGCGATCGAGTCAGAGTCGACGATTTCCTCGTCGGCGCTGATGAGTTGAAGGACGGCCTGTGCCGCTTCACGAACTCGGCGGATGGGTGCTTCCAATTCTGACGGCAATTCAGCGAGTCTGCCTTGCAGAGCCGACTCGAACTTCACACGCTCTCCATACGAATCCAGCGCGTCATCAAAATCATCCGCGGCCTTGGTAAGTGCATCAGAAACCTTGCCAGGCATGTGTTTTCTAGCCATTGCGGCCGCTCGCAAGACGCGCGGTCCGGCCATCTCCTCTGTCACTGCCTGCGTGGTGCGATCCATGAATTCGTGTGCTTCATCAAGGATGACGGCATCACGTTCGGGCAATATCGGATGAGATTCGACAATCTCGATGGCAAGCAATGTGTGATTGGTGACAACGACATCTGCCGTCATTGCCTTTGCCTTTGCCAGCGCCGCAAAACATTGGTTGCCATAGGCACAGACATCTGCCCCTACGCATTCGCGACCAGAGAGTGAATTAGCCATCCACACACGCCGATCTACATCGGGTGCATCGTCGCGGTCCCCTGTGACACCAGGCGTTTTAGCCCATGCGTGCAGTCGTTTCGCGTCGGCTCCCAAGCTACTAATGTCCAGTAGCACATCACCATCAGGATCTGAGGTCTCACTATTCATCTTCTGCAAACAGATGTAATTGCCAACGCCCTTATAGATTCCATAAGTGATTTCTCGCTTTAGAACTTTCTCCAACGCCGGCACAATTCTTGGCAAGTCACGTTCGACCAATTGGCGCTGCAGAGCCAGTGTCGCAGTAGCGACCAGCACGCGTTTGCCGTGCACGAGGGCAGGAACCAGATAAGCCAATGATTTTCCAGTACCTGTTCCAGCCTGGACCATCAGATGATGCCGATCAGTGAGAGCGTTTGCTACTGCCTCGGCCATCTCGATCTGGCCCTCACGAGTGGATCCACCAATTGCCTCCACAGCCGCTTCTAGAGCTTCTCTCACCTGATCCAGCAGCTCGCTCATGGGGTGCACTGTAGCCACAATCGTAAGGTCCGGCGGGTGGGCCCCCCAAGGAGAGAATAGTTGAACTTTCAACTACATTGTGTATGATGTGCTCATGAAAATGCCCGCGCTCTACATCGGCCATGGCGCTCCCATGCTCTTGGATGATCCACTCTGGACGAGTCAACTCACCCAGATTGCCGCAGATCTTCCACGACCTACGGGGATATTGATTGTCTCTGCGCACTGGGAATCCGCACCAGTGACGTTGAGCAACCCCGCAGCACATGCACCACTTGTTTACGATTTCAGCGGATTTGATCGCAAGTTTTACGAGATGACTTACAACTCTCCCGCTGCAACTGGCCTGGCTACTAAGGTCGCAGCCTTGATGCCGGATTCAGAGCCAGTGCATCAGAGCAGTCGCGGTCTCGACCACGGTGCATGGGTTCCACTTCGGGTCATGTATCCCGCCGCAGATATTCCGGTCTTGCAAATGTCGATGCCAACGTCTGATCCATACCTACTCATCGAATTGGGTAAGCGATTGCAACCACTCCGCGACGAAGGAGTTCTCGTGATTGGTTCTGGTTTCATGACCCACGGTCTTCCCTATCTTCGCGATTGGCGCGCCGATGCCACTGCACCAACCTGGTCGAGTGATTTTGATACATGGGCGGCGCAAGCTCTTGCCCAGGGAGATATTGAGACTTTGGCAAACTTTCGAACCAAGGCTCCCGGCATGCCTTATGCCCACCCAACCGTGGAGCACTTCACCCCTCTCTTCATCACCCTCGGTGTCTCAGCATCGATTGAAGAAGCCCCAAAAACCTTGATAGATGGCTACTTTTTGGGTCTTTCTAAGCGTTCGATTCTTGTCGCATAGCCCAAGTGCGTGAATCTCAACCTCTCCAGGTAGACTCGCCGACGAACAAAGAGAGCGATTGGATGAATCTGTGAGCGAGATTGAAACGGCACTCAGAACGGTACGACACCGTGGAACCTTTATCACGATGCTCGTCTCTTCGATCGCAAGTATTACCGCCTCACTCGTCCTCTCGATCGACGCAATAGAACTTGCCAAGAACCCGAATTCAAAGTTGGCATGCAACATCAACGCGATCATCTCCTGCGGCAAAGTGGCCGTCTCCTGGCAGTCGAATTTGCTCGGATTCCCCAACGCATTTCTGGGGCTGATCTGCGAACCCGTGGTTATCACCCTGGCCGTCGCTGGCCTTGTTGGCGTCCACTTTCCAAAGACATTCATGCGCATAGCAACCAGCGTTTACTTCATCGGTTTAGTCTTCGCCTTCTGGCTCTTTGCGCAGTCCTACTTTGTTATCGGTGCCTTCTGCCCATGGTGTTTGCTCGTCACCTTCACAACTACGACAGTCTTCTCAAGCATGTTTAAAGTCAACGCCCTTGAAGGAAATCTCCCCTTCCCTGACCGTCTCAACGCGAAAATCCTGAAAGCAGTATCAGCCGGCTGGGACAATGTCGTTGTTGGCGCCATACTGACCGCACTCGCCCTTGCGATCATCCTGAAGTACGGGAATCAAATCTTCTAGTATCTCGAAATATAGAAAGCTACTTCACGGACGCTTTCTAGGAATTCTATTGTGGCTGTTTGATTTTTCACAGTTGGCTAACCCTCATCGTGAGCGTAATTCGAATAGTTTTTCTAGTAATAGAAAAACGTCGATCTCGCCACGATGATGGTAAAACCAACAACGAGTCCTAACACGGGACGGCCGCCTCGGGGTTTTGCCTCGAGGCGGTTCTATTTTTACACCCACTTTGTAATTACTGCAATGACAAATGACCTGAAAAGTCATTTACTTAAAAGAAATCACTCCGCTGTAATCAGAATGGTCTTTTCTGTAACTCTGCGTAAGGATTCATAGTCGGTGTTTGGCCATATCCTGAGCGATTCTTTTGCGACTCTCCACACTCACTCCTGCTTTCTTCGCAAATAGTTCCCAATCTTGCGCGACACCCATCACTTCAGCAACGACTAACTTATATGCAGGAATTGCCTGGGCGCTGCCAAGTTCATAAATATCCGCAAGGGCGATCTGCTCGAATTTTGAGTTGATACCCATTTGGTGCCTTTGGGTCCATTCGCCTTTGGGATTGAATGCATGGGTCACGTCGTATGCGGGCGCGAGATTCCATGTTCCGCCTTCTCCCAAAAGAAATCCGACATTCTTCGTGTGATCATCCCTATTCATTGCGACCACATTGAAAACCATCCGCCGGAAAGCTTGCGAGAGTTCGATCGGTCCCATCCCCAATCGCCTAATAATGCTGAAATACTGCGCGTAATCATGTGTATCCCTGTAACGAAAATCCAATTGATCCATCGCGCACAAGGATTGAAGATGAATCCGCCCGCCTTCACTATCACGATCAAAACGACGAGTGAGGAAATGTGCCCGATTCCCTTCTTCGTATAGTCGGCATTCACTCATCGTGATTCCCGCCGCTTGCGCCATCAGGTAATAGGCATACTCGATTCGTGTGAACTGCTCCGGCTTATCCAAAGAATTGACTGACCAGTCAGCGGATTTACTCACTCCGTCAAGTTTCATTAACCAAGGTTCGAAGCCAGGTTCGGCGTTGGCGTATCCAGAGCGAAATTGATGAGTGTTGGGCTGATACTGGACGACTGCTTTCGCCCTTGCTCCACCCGCTGATGAGCCGACCTGGATCAGTTGCGCGAGGGCATCGTGTGCGGAATCGGCTTTCGCCGCTTCACCCGCCAGCACGAAGCGAGCCCCTGCCACAATGTCGGCAATCTGAATCGCAGTTGCGGGGCCAGCGAGATTTGGTTGCGCTGGATGAAATGTCAACGCGCCTAACGCTCTCTCCCCTGCATATGCCAAACGATCCAGTGTTTTTATCTCTGACTTATCCACGCCTTGCGCAGCCAACCAGGCGTCAATGACAGCACTTCCAAATGCATCAGGAAGTGCATCGGCAATCATTGCTGGCAGGCCATAAAAAGTTTCCTTGGATAACTGCGGGAAAGAGTAAGTACCATTCCGATTTGCCATATGCAACGGCGATAACTCGACCCCGCTTGCTATCCATTCTGGAGTGTATTCAAAGACGTTAAGACCTAGTCTTGAATCAAACGCCAAAGCACCGACCGATCTACCCCAACAGCGGACTTCAATCACATCCACGGGGATATACGGACTCACATTGCGCCAGTTTTCTTCTCAGCTTGCAATAGCGCGAGTGGAGAAATCGTGGAGACCTTTGCAAAAATCTGATCCAGATTTTCATCAAGCTCAAGTGCTCGCACGACATTGAGGAATGTGGCAAGACTCGAACCTTTCCCGCTCTCCAAATACTTGATAGCCGAACGGGAGACATTCGATCGATCTGCCAACTCCTGTTGAGTCATCTTCCGCTGCTTGCGCACCAGACGAACCCGAGTGCCCAACTCCTGCTCCCAACCAGAGGTACTCCGTACAATCGCCATCATTCTCTCCTCATGGACTTATTCTAAGCCAATTCCAGAGATTTTGGAACCCCTAAATGTTATAAAAAGGATTATATTTAATCCATAATAAGGAAATAAGGCGATTTTGGACTAAATATAGCCCAAAGAAAAAGGGCCCTCCCGCTATGGGAGAGCCCTCCTTCTGATGCTAAGTGATTATCAGGAACAACCAGATGTATTGCCGCAGCCTTCACAGACATAGCACGCACCTGAGATACGCATCTTCACTCCACATGTCATACACAAGGGAGCATCGGATTTAATTCCGGAGATCGCTTCGAGTAATTCCGTGGAAGATCCGTAGCCCTGAGATGGAGCTGTTGTTACTTTGAGTTCAGCTGGTCTGGTGGGTGCAACTGGCGCGACCACGATTGGTTCTGGTGAGCGTTCGAATTCATCAATCTCAACGGGTGCATTCTCGGTGTACTCACCTGTCTCAAGGGCGCGTGCGCGCTCTGTGGCAGAGTAAAGACCAATCGATGAGCGAGTGGCAAATGGCAGGTAATCAAGTGCCAGGCGACGGAAGATGTAATCCATCATTGATTGTGCAATGCGAATATCGGGATCATCCGTCATTCCACTTGGCTCAAAACGTAAGTTGGTGAACTTCTCAACGAAGGTCTCCAACGGCACTCCGTATTGCAGTCCGATAGATACTGCAATGGAGAAGGCATCCATCACGCCGGCAAGAGTCGAACCCTGCTTGCCGAGTTTGAGGAATACCTCTCCGAGTGCGCCATCTGCGTAAGCACCAGAGGTCATATATCCCTCAGCGCCACCGACGGAGAATGAAGTTGTCATTGCAGGCCGAGATTTTGGAAGACGCTTGCGCACTGCCGCATCTGGCGCCACATCTGAGGCAGCCTCCTTGGACTTTGCTTTGCCGTCAGAGAGTGGCTGACCGACTTTGCAGTTGTCGCGATAGACCGCCAGCGCCTTGAGTCCAAGCTTCCAACCTTCGTAATAAACCTCTTCTACATCCGCAACTGTTGCTTCTTCCGGAAGGTTGACGGTCTTGGAGATAGCACCGGAGAGAAATGGCTGACATGCAGCCATCATCCGGACGTGGCCCATAGGTGCGATAGAGCGAGCGCCCAATGCGCAGTCAAAGACGTCGTAATGCTCAAGTTTGAGACCTGGTGCATCGATGACGTGACCGTGCGCTGCGATGAATTCGACAATTGCTTCAATGGTTTCTTCGGCATAGCCGAGTTTGCGAAGCGCAGCTGGAACAGTCTGGTTGACGATCTGCATCGATCCACCGCCGACCAGCTTCTTGAACTTCACAAGTGAGAAGTCCGGCTCGATACCGGTTGTATCGCAGTCCATCATCAAGCCGATGGTGCCGGTTGGGGCGAGAACGGAGATCTGCGCATTGCGCCAGCCGTTCTTTTCCCCGATCTTGTTGTTGCTTTCCCAAGCTTTGTTTGCTTCTGTCCATACATCGCGATCAAGTGTGGTCACTGATTTAGCAGAGATGGAAGCCGATGCGTGCTTATGCATGACGCGAGCATGCGGGGCCGCATTTCTTGCGTAGCCTTCGTATGGTCCGACAATGCCGGCGAGTTCGGCAGAGCGCTTGTAGGTGATGCCTGACATCAATGAAGTGATCGCACCGGCAAGGGCGCGGCCACCGTCAGAATCATATGGGAGACCGGATGCCATCAAGAGTGCGCCGAGGTTTGCATATCCGATTCCGAGTTGGCGGTAGGCACGCGTCGTGACACCGATCGCCTGCGTTGGAAAGTCTGCAAAGCAGATTGAAATATCCATCGCAGTGATGATCATCTCTGCGGCGCGGGCAAAAGTCTTGGAATCAAATGATCCATCGGCCTTTAAGAACTTCATCAGGTTGAGGGATGCGAGGTTGCACGAAGAATTGTCCAGTGACATGTACTCAGAGCAAGGGTTGGATGCATTGATCCGTCCGGTCTCTGGGTTGGTGTGCCAGTCATTAATTGTGTCGTCATATTGAATGCCTGGATCAGCACATGCCCAGGCGGCCTCTGCCATTTTGCGGAACAACTGCCGAGCATCAACAGTCTCAATGACTTCACCCGTTGAGCGAGCAACCAAGCCGAAATCTGAGCCATTCTCATATGCGCGCATGAATTTATCGCTCACACGTACTGAATTATTGGCGTTCTGGTATTGGACGGAGATGATGTCCTTGCCACCTAAGTCCATATCAAAACCAGCATCGCGCAGCGCTCGGATCTTGTCCTCTTCGCGCACCTTTGTCTCAATGAATTCTTCGATATCTGGATGATCCACATCTAGTACGACCATCTTGGCTGCACGACGGGTTGCGCCGCCGCTCTTAATAGTGCCAGCGGATGCATCAGCACCACGCATGAAAGAGACCGGACCGGAAGCAGTTCCACCGGATTTGAGCAATTCCTTGGAGGAGCGAATGCGGGAGAGGTTGAGTCCTGCGCCTGAGCCGCCCTTGAAAATCATTCCTTCTTCGCGGTACCAATTGAGGATCGAATCCATTGTGTCATCTACGGAGAGAATGAAGCAGGCGCTTACTTGCTGCGGAGCCGGTGTACCAACGTTAAACCAGACTGGTGAATTGAATGAGAAGACTTGGTGAAGGAGCATGTATGTGATCTCATGTTCGAAAACCTGAGCGTCTTCTTCTGTAGCAAAATAGCCATTCTCTTTTCCCGCTTTTGTGTAAGTCAGAACTACGCGGTCAATAACTTGCTTAAGTGACCATTCGCGATTCTCTGCACCAACTGCGCCCCGGAAATATTTCGTCGTAACAATGGTCGATGCATTGACCGACCAGAAATCTGGATACTCGACACCACGTTGTTCGAAAACTGCCTCACCCGTTCGCCAGTTTGTTTGAACAATATCCCGACGTTCCCACGTCACCTCGTCGTAAGGATGCACTCCCGCAGTTGTATAAATGCGCTCGAGCACGAGTCCTTTTGCGGACTTAGCGGTGGACTTACTTGGTCGGTTGATGACCGTCTCTGACATGTGTATTTCTCCGGGTTCTTTAGTAGTACTTTAATTTTTTGCGGGTGTGTTCGTAACCGGGGAATTACTCCGCGAAGGTGTCCGCGAATGCAAGGCTCGCAATACTGCGATCTCACCTTCGAAGTCCTCAAGGGAGTTAAAGTTACGGTAAACCGAGGCATATCTGAGGTATGCCACTTCGTCGAGTTCACGCAGTGGCGCCAATATTGCTAACCCGACTTCTTGGGCTTCAATCTCGGCTTGACCAGTCCCGCGCAGCGTCTCCTCCACGCGCATGGCCAGCAGAGCTAGGTCGTCATTGCTGACGGGGCGACCCTGGCAGGCCTTGCGGACTCCAGCGACCACCTTCTCGCGGCTGAAGGGCTCGGTGGCCCCACTTCGCTTCACAATGTTAAGGATGGCACTTTCCTGGGTGGTAAATCGCGAGCCACATTCCGGACATTCGCGACGGCGGCGAATCTGAGTGCCGTCTTCAGCGGGACGAGAATCCACGACGCGAGAATCATCGTGTCGGCAAAATGGGCAGATCATGCGGCGTGTCTTCCTTCCTAATGTGCCTTCGGGGTATAAAGCGATTTTCTCGAAATTCCCTGATTAGCGATTAAAACCACTAATTATGGAACTATATCGCGCTTTAACCCCTACATCTAGTAGTAACTATAAAGCGGGTCTTGAGGGTTTGGCAACAATTCCTTAATGAATTCTTTTTGGGCGTGTCGGGGCTACCACTCATACCCTCTTGGGCCCTCTCGCGCCCGTTCAACCCAGAAAGACCGCGCCTTTATGGGCTGAAGCCAATTTCTTGTCCAAGGTCCACAACCGAGTTCCCATGAGCGTGGCCGTGGCACTAATTATCGCGTCGGGAGTCTTCAGCCCGGTTCGTGACCGAAGTTTTGAAGCCTCGAGGGCAACTTTTTCATCTACTGGATAAATCTCTTTGACTGCCGAATCAATCAAAGCCTTATACCTCACCCCCTGTCTAGATCCCTGTTGGTAGGCGTACACCAACGTTTCAACCAACGTAATTGTTGAAATTGAGAATCGATCCGCTCTCCCGGTTAGGTGCATCACCACGACATCATGATGAGCATCGGCAGGATTAAGGATCGCCAACAAAGTCGATGAGTCGAGAGTCACTCGCCCCATGCATCTGCCCTTTCCTTTTCTAAATCAAAATCATCAAAAATACCCTTACCCGCACCAATCAGACTCATTATTGGATTTTCGGGAGCGGAAAGTTCGATCTTTCCATCCTTCGTAACAGTGCAATTAATAGTGTCCCCCACTCTAAATCCAGCCTTTCGAATAATCTCCACCGGCAATGTCACTTGATTTTTAGAACTCAGCCGCGTTGTCGTGGTTCGACCTTTGCGAGTTTTAACCGCAGATTTTGCAGGAGGGGGTTTCTTCTTAGCCTTTACCTTAGCGACCATAAGTCAAGGCTAACAGAAGCGAGTTAAACGAGAAAGGAAATTAAGCCGGAACTCGCAACACCTGACCGGGGGCTACGTCAGGCAAATTCAGGGAATTCGCCGACATAATCTCATCAACCATTGCGTACACATCTCCGTTATTCGCGGCATCGGTCGCGATCGACCAGAGCGTCTCCCCCGGGGCAACAACCATGGTTATGTAGGAAGTCGGGCCTTGGTTTACTTCGACGCCCGCGCCAGCTTTCATGGCAAAACCAGCGCCCAGCACTACCGTCAGAGAAAGCACCACGAGGAATCGCGCCAACCGACCACGACGGTTAAGACGTGGAAGGGACGGATATTGCAGTGCGATTGCGCTCATGGTCTTCACTCCTTTTTCGAACGTCTGTTCGATAGGACATTTATACTCCACGGCACTGACAAAAGGCAAGAAAAATTCGAACAGATGTTTGAATTTCCGGTGAACTTCCTCTACCCTCAAACCATGGCTAAAGCGAGCAAACCCAGCGATCTCATCACCGAACTCCCCGACGGCCCCGCCGATGAGCACGGGCTGACCACTCGTCAGCTCAAGATCCTCCAGGCTATCAAGGAAGCCCTCGTCTCCAACGGATATCCGCCCAGCATGCGCGAGATCGGCGCTGCGGCAGGTCTCGCCTCCCCCGCCTCAGTCCAGTACCAGCTACAAGCCCTGGAAAAGAAGGGCTTCATCCGCCGCGATCCCACTCGCGGGCGAGCCCTAGAGGTTCTCCTGCCTGGTGAAACATCCCACCTTGAGAACTCCGCGAGTACTGACCGAACGAAATTTGTTCCCCTGCTGGGTCAAATTGCTGCTGGTGGTCCCATTCTGGCCGAGCAGGCAGTCGAGGAAACCTTCCCTCTGCCCGAATCCTTAGTCGGTCAGGGCGAGCTCTTCATGCTCAAGGTCAAAGGCGATTCCATGATCGATGCTGCGATCTGCGACGGCGATTACGTCGTCATCCGCAGCCAGAAAGATTGCGAAAAGGGCGAGATCGTTGCCGCGATGATTGATGGTGAAGCAACAGTCAAAACATTCTCGCGCAAAGATGGACACATCTGGTTGCTGCCCGCCAATGATAATTACGCGCCGATCAACGGCGATGACTGCGAAATCTTGGGCAAAGTCACTGCGGTGCTGCGGAGCGTTCGTTAGTTCCTTAAGTCATTAGCATACTGTAGTATGTTTTTTATTGCTTAAAAAACAGGCTATAGTATGTTAATAAAGGAGGAGTCATGAAACGGGCATTCAGAAAACGCGATCGCCGAATACTTGACGATAGATTCAGGGCGATGCCGGCTGCCTCGCAGTTTCAAGTTCCCCAAAGTGGTTGGATCAAATCCATCCGAGAGTCCCTCGGAATGAGCGCTGCTGACCTTGGAGATCGACTTGGTATCGCCCCTCAATCCGTTCTGACTCTAGAGACGTCAGAAGTCGAAGGTCGGGCAAGAATGGATTCGTTGAAGAAGGCAGCTAAAGCATTGGACTGTTCATTCGTCTATGCAATCGTCCCCAATTCAAGCCTTGAAAATTTTGTTCAGCGGCAACTGCAGGAAATTGTCAAAGAAAAAATGAAGAAGGTTTCCCACTCCATGAAACTTGAAGATCAAGGCGCTGAATTTTCGCAGTCTCTATACAACGAATTTGTAAAGGAATTCGAAGATTCTCCCTTGATATGGCGAAGTCAATCAAAAAAATCTGCGAATAATGATTAGCGACATTTTCGATGGGCCACTCGGTTCAACGCCCTTGGAAGAAGAAGAGAAAGAACAGTTAATTCCTATAGGGATTACCACTCGTAGCCAATTGGACGCAGAAGAACAATTGAATATCTTGACTGCAACTGTATGGCTCGATGGCTCACGAATGAATGCTAAGGGTCTTCTCACGTCAAAACGCGTTCAATTGATTCATCGAAGAATGTTCGAGCGTGTGTGGAAATGGGCTGGAAAGTTCAGGCGAAGCAATAAAAATATCGGGATCCTATGGTCACAAATCCCAATGAGTGTTGATTCGCTTATCAATGACACTCTTGCCCAAATTGAGGACAGCGGTTCACGTCGTTGGAACAACGATGAGATAGCAGTCAGGTTTCATCACCGCTTGGTGGCAATTCACCCATTTGTAAATGGGAACGGTCGTCATGCCCGACTTGTCACGGATAAACTTCTGACCATCTTGGGCGAGCAAGAATTCACCTGGGGGCAGACATCCCTGGTTCACGATGGAGATGCCCGAATGCAATATATAGCCGCGCTCCGGGCAGCAGATAAAGGTGACTACTCGAGACTTCTGACGTTCGCCCGTTCTTAAATTCTCCGACTAGCCCTGCGCCGCTTTTCTTTTGAGCGGCGGACGGACGGTTCGAGCTTTCACCGAACTTCCCCGAATAATCAATTCTGGATCAAAGACGATCGTCTGCAAAGGCGAGTCATCGCCTTCTAACCGCTCGATCAATTTGCGGGCAGCAGCTGTTCCCATTTCATAGGTGGGCTGACGCACTGTAGTGACACCCGGGTTGACGATGTCAGCCCAAGGCAGATCATCAAATCCGACCAGGCTCACATCATCAGGGATAGAAATCTTGTACTCCATCAAAGCGTGCAGCGCACCTGTCGTCATTCGGTTATTTGTCACAAAGATCGCATCCGGCGGATCTTCCATCTCCAGAAGAAGGCCAACTGAGTGATAGCCACCTTCATCTTTGAAGTCCGCGTAAATCTGCAGATCTGGATCAGCGACAAGTCCCGCTGCTTCCAAGGCCTCGATATAGCCGGCCAAACGATCGCGCGCAGTACTGGCGTGGCGTGGACCCGTGATACAGGCAACCCTGCGCGCACCCGATGAGAGCAGATGCTGGGTCGCAATACGTGAGCCAAGTTTGTTATTGATCTGCACGCCATCGGTCTGTATCGGCAACTCACGGTCGATCGTGAGGATGCTGATTCCGCGCTCCATCAGCGGCATTACATCCGTTGATTCGTAAGCTGCCGGGCTGATGATTACGCCGGCAACATTTTGCGAAGAGAGCATCGAGATGTACTCCTGCTCTTTGGCAAGATCGCCGTCGGCATTGCAGAGCATGACCGAATATCCAGCCCGGCTTGCCACGTCCTCTACGCCGCGGCAGACAGAGGTGAAGAAGGGGTTTTCGATGTCGGAAATAATCAAGGCAAGAACCGGTGTCGACTGCGTGCGCAATCCGCGCGCAGTGAGGTTTGGTTTATACCGAAGCCGCTCCACCGCAGCCAGCACGCGCTGGACAAGTGCCGGATCTACATCAGCTGACTTATTGAGCACCCTGGAGACCGTCGCAGTGGAAACACCCGCTGCTTCAGCAACATCGCGCATGACTACCAAGTTCGCTCTCCCTCTTTCTCGTATTTTGCCCTAGAAATGTTGTAAAACTTACGTTTTCGAGTAGCGTCGCGCCACCGTTGATAGCGCGACAGCAGCCACAAGAATTCCGCCCTTGAAGACGTACTGCCAGAACACCGGTGTACCAAGTTGGCTAAGACCGTTGAAACCGACGTTCACGATGAGAACTCCAATCAGGGTCCCAACTATATGGAACTCACCATCTCGCAGCGTTGCCGACCCGAGGAAAACCGCCGCAAATGAATCCATCAAATAACTATCTGCTGCTGCCGCGGTTCCACTTCCCAGCAGTGAGGACAACATAATTCCGGTAATTGCCGCCATGAGTCCGGCGATCATGAAGGTGATGATCTTGGTGCGATCGGTGCGAATACCAGCCAGGCGGGCGGCGTGCAGATTCCCACCAACTGCTTGAATTCGCTGACCCAATGGTGTCCGGTTGAGGATCACCCAGAGCAAGAACAAGATGATGCCCATCAACCAGATTGGATTGGGAAGACCAAATGTTTTGCCGAGGGCTATCGTGAAAAATGATTCTGGCACTTCAACAATTGGAGAGCCGGCGGTATAGCCATAACTCAGACCGACCACAACAGTTCCAACGCCCAATGTCGCAACCACGGCGTTGACGCGCGCCTTTGCCACGACGAGCCCGTTAATGCTTCCGATGGCAACTCCGACTGCCAAAGTCACGAGAATGGCCACCAGCATCGAAAGACCCTGCTTGGCAATCAACCCGGTGACCAGCACGCCCGCCAAACTCGCGACATATCCGATACTAAGATCGAATTCGCCTACAACCAGCACCACTGTCAATCCTGATGCAATGATCGCGGTCAAAGAAGATTGATTGAGAATGTTGATTAAGTTATCGGAGTTCAAAAACCCATTGTATGGCACGGCGATACTGAAGATCAGCAGCATCAACCCCATTGCCATGAGCGTTCCGTACTTGGAGACAATGACCAGGGCTGCTTTCCCCCTTGTCATATTGGCATAGCGACTAGTTCGCCTCCCGCCTGCCTTGGGCAGAGTTCCACTGGTTGTCATAACTAGTCTTCCTTTCGATTGAAGCTCATCGACACAATATTTTCCAAAGTGATTGCTGAGCCGACTAACTCTTCGCTCACTTTTCCTTCATTCATCACGATCACTCGATCGCACAGATCAACAAGTTCTTCACTGTCCGAGGAGATCGCAATCACGGCGGTACCAGTTGCAGCAAGTTCGCGGATGACGCGATGTATCTCAGCTCTGGCACCGACATCTACTCCGCGAGAGGGTTCATCAAGAATGAGGAGTTTAGGTTTCTGCGCCAGCCACCTGGCAATTACCACCTTCTGCTGGTTTCCACCCGAGAGAGAACCGATCAGCATCTTCATATCTTTGGTATTGACCCCGACCTCTTGGGTGGATCGCAGGGCACGCGCGTTTCCGGCACCCATCTTCAGCAAGGGCAACCAACGCGAGACCACAGTGTCGCGCAGGGATGAGATATTCACGTTAAATGAGATTGACCGGTCAAGAAATACTCCCTGCGAACGGCGCTCCTCGGGCACAAGTCCGATGCCGGAATTCGCACCGTCTGCGGCGGAGTGGAAGCGCATCTTCTCCCCGTCCATATAGACCTCGCCAGAGGTTGCTTTGGCATCTCCATAAATGATTCGGGCCAACTCGGTGCGTCCTGCCCCTACCAAGCCTGCCAAGCCGAGGACTTCGCCCTCATGTACTTTCAAGGAGACGTCGCGGAGAAGTTTCTTGTCGCTGACATTGCGCACCTCAAGGACTACCCGCCCATGCACATTCGACTCATCCTTCTCGAGTCTTTCGACATCACTTCCGACGATCGCCCGCACCAGAGACGGTTTTGTAATGTTCTCGCGGGTCGTACTCAAAACTGCCTGACCGTCTCTAAAAACCGTAATGTCATCGCACAGATCGACAACCTCATCCAAGCGATGAGAAACATAAATGACCGCGACGTTCTCGTCCCGCAAATCCCGAACGACTCTATGGACACGCGAGGCCTCGGCCGCGGATAAAGATGCGGTCGGTTCGTCCATTGCGATCATCACGGCGTCGCGCATAAGTGCGCGCCCGATGAGAACCAGCCACTGTTCTGCCGTGCTCAGATCATCGGTCCGTGCGTTCAAAGAAAAATGCATCCCGAGGCGCTCGTGCACTTGCTCGGCGCGGCGACGCATGGAGCGCCAATCAATCAATCCGAAATGCGTCTCCGGCTCGATGCCCATCGCCATATTGCGCAGCACATCAAAGCCCGGGACCAGGCTCACCTCTTGGTGAATAAAGGCAAGGCCCAAATCTGTGGCGGCATGCGGATCGGGAATCTTTACTACTTTGTTATCGATCAAAATCTCGCCTGAGTCCGGCTCGATGACGCCGGCCAGCGAACGAATAAGCGTGGATTTGCCGGCGCCATTCGCTCCGACCAGGCCATGGACTGCACCACGGCGAATGTTAAGTGAAACATCTTTCAAGGCGTATACGCCGCCGAATTGTTTTGCGAGGTCTCGCACCTCAAGCCAATGTCCCTGACTTGAGGTGCGAGAACTCCCTACAGAGAGACCAGCGGAAAGCGACTTATCCGAATCGGCATGCACGTTGATCTCTCCTTTCTAGGTCGAACTATCCGGTTATGGGTATTACTTAAGTGCCTCTGGGTGTGCAGCAACGAATGCGGCAACAGTTGAAGCTGTTACAAGAACACCTGGAACGTTCACCGTTACAGGCTTCCACTTCTTGCCAGCCTTGATTGCCTTCAATGTGGTTGCAAACATTGTTGCACCCTCTTTGACGCCATCTTCGTAAACAGTTGCGGTCAGGTTGCCATCTTGAACTGCCTTGATCGCGGTGCTGGATCCGTTGATGCCGTAGGTGAGAACGTCAGTGCGGCCCTGCTGCTTGAGGGCAGAGATTGCACCAAGGGTTGGGTCTTCCCAGCAGCCCCAGATTGCTAGCTTTCCTGAGTTTGCAGGGTGTCCAGCCAGCCAAGCGGTTGCGTACTTAGCACCATCTTGCAAGAAGCCTGGGATGGTTACTTCGTTCTTGGTGACTGTGATTCCGGCCTTGCCGGTAAGCATGTCATCGAAGATTCCTTCACGATCGCGGCAGACCTGGCCAGTGCGGTAGGTCAGCGCGAGGATGTGGCCCTCAGCGCCCATTGCATCGAGAAGAGCCTTGGTTGCAGGAGCAGCGAATGGTCCACCGTTGCCGGTAGTCATGACGACGCCCTTACCAAGTCCGCCACCCCAGGTTGCTACTGGAATGTTCTTAGCCATTGCTGCAGCCAAGCCGCCACCCAATGAGGAGGTTGGAAATACGAGATCGAAGATCATTGAAGCCTTCTTGTTAACGAAGGTTGTGATCGCAGCGTTTGCTGTTGCAGCGTTTCCTTGTGCGTCAACAACTTGCACGGTCCATCCAGCAGCCTTTGCAGCAGCGGTTGCACCCTTGATTACACGAGCGTTGCCAGCATCAGTTGCAGTGATCGAAACAATGCCGAGCAGTTTCTTTGGTGCTGCTGTTGCGCTGCTTACTCCCGCGAACAAGAGTGCCGCTGCCGTAGCAACCACAATGTACTTTCTTGTACGTAACATAGTTTTCCTTTTCGATTTGTAGAAGTTGCGAGGGAATTGGTGGCGCCTTTGGGGGACGCCTTTTACGAGAGATATCTTTTACTGAGATCCCTGAACTACGCGGTCCTCAATAAGCGACCCCTGAAGCAAGCAGCACGTTCCCGTAGGCATGAAAGTCGCCGGTACGTACAATTCCACGAGCCTCCAAAGCGAGTTTTTTAAACTCGACATGTGCGACCGGGAAACTTTTAGCTTTCGGAAAGATTCCTGCGATTTCCAAAGAACGGCTTTCTGGACTTGGCAGAATCTCTTTGGCGAAATAGAACTCCTCAACCTCGAGTTCTAGGGCAATTACTTTGAGCACCTCTAGAACAGTTGGCGAATTCGCCCCCATTGTCAGATCGATGCACGGCACGCCCTTGGGAATCGGGAAACCCGCATCAGATACGACAAGGCGGTCGTAATGACCCATCGCCGCGACAAGGGAAGATAGGTCGCGGTTGAGGATTCCGGTTTTCTTCATGCGTTTTCCTTTTCTGCTTTGGGCTTACGGGAGGCGACTCCCGCCGCAAGGTGAAGTTCTGCAACTGACAAATCTGAATCAGTAACCCAAGATGTGTGGCGCTTGAAAGTCTCGTTCTCGTGCACGACCACGATGCGATCGGTGGTCTCGGCAATTCCGACCATTTCATCGATGATCAGCAAGTTGTTCCAGGCTCCCCCACCACCGAAACCAACTGCGATGTACTCACCGCTCTTGTTGACACCTTCTGCGTTCTCATAGCTATAGAGGTTGTCTCCGGCCAGAACCCAGTTGTTCTTGGCATTCGACAGCACCACATATTGCGAGCCATCGGAGTGAGTGTCGAAGGCGGGTTTAACATGCAACCCCGGAAGAACATTGTCGACGGCACCTTCAAGAAGTGTCAGGCGACCGCTCTCCTTCAATTCAAGCAAATACATGACATCGGCTGGGTCCAGTGCGCCAGTGAGCTGGCCAAACTTTGCACCTTTGCTCATCGCCCACTGCCAATGTTTGACTTCGCGGCGCTGGATATAGACGTGGGCGTTGGGGAACTTGGAAAGGTTGCCGATGTGGTCGTAATGGGCGTGCGTCAAAATCACCGTGTCGATTTCCTCTGGCTTCACACCGACGGCCGCCAGAACGACATCAGCATCGCGCCAATTCACAACGTCGTATCTCTTTCCGAGATCGCCGCCATAAGTCTCTTGGTCATATCCCACATCGACGAGAACTTTGTGTCCGTTGCCCTCGATGTACACATATGAATATGGGAACTGCCGCGTGCCTTCATTCCAATGCCCGTAGAGGATGCAGCCAACCGGCTGAGTCATGCAGCGGGCGTACTCGAGCATCCAGATCGACCAGTCGCTCATCGCACACCCCTTAGGAATTTTGTGCGGCCTTCAGGAGCAAATTCGTAAAACCACATCAACGCGCATGAGTTGCGGAAGGCGCGATAGCCCAGTCGCAACGACTTCGCGGACTCGCCATCCATCCCGAAAGTCGCAATGTGATCGGCTTTTTCAGCCAAAAACTTGAGGTTGCGAACGATCTGACCGACAGGACCTTCACCGCTTGCGCTCTCGTATTTGTCCGTGATGCGTTTTGCAGAATCGGATACAACAGCGGCCAATTCATAAGCGAGGGCACGAATATTTTCCGGGGACTTTTCCTGCAATGCCTCCGCACCGATACGGATAATGAGTCTTTTGCATTGCTTCATTGACGGCAGAAGATCCAATGCCAACCTGCCTAGTTCGGGGCTTAATCCAGGTACTAGATTCCATACCTCTTCATGGCTATGCATGCCATTTCCAGTAATCTCTATGTGCTTCATCCTGTGACCTTTTCCTTTGAAAGTTCACTCATGAAGGTATCAACTTCGTTTGCATACGGCGCAGCCAGGGCCGCACCGCGACGGGTCACCGAAAGACTTGCCGCAAAAACCGCTTGACGTGTTGCATTGAATAATTCCTCGCCAGTGGCCAATTTTGCGCTCAAATATCCGCATAAAGTGTCGCCAGCTCCGACTGTGTCCAATGCGTCAACTGGTGGCGCGAGAACAATTTCAGACTTTATGCCGTTGGTCACATACGCGCCTTTGGCACCAAGCGTGATGACAACTTCCTTGCACCCGAGTTTCTTCATCAGAGCCTCAGCCTGTTTTTGCACACTCTCGGACTCATCAGTGAGTGCAGCGGCTTCCATCTCATTTGGAACAAGAACCTCTACCAATCCGACGAATGCATCCATCGATGCAACCGGCGCGGGAGTCAGAACTACTTTCACCCCTGCCTCTTTTGCGATCTTTGCTGCAGCCACTGCACCGGCAGTTGGCAACTCCAGCTGAAGCAACAGCACCTTCGAATTACGGATCAAATCCGCATGCCGCTGTACGAAATTCTCATCTGCTAAATCATTTGATTGCGGAATGATGATGATCGAGTTATCTCCATCTGCACTTACAACCGGCAGTCCCACGCCAGTTCCTACTTCCGCATGACGTTCTACGCCTGAGGAATCAATTCCTTCACTCGTCAGGGTCTCCATGAAAGTGTCGCCAAAGGAGTCCATACCCACATTGCCCAACATAAAACTCGTTGCACCCGCCCGAGATGCAGCCACCGCCTGATTAAATCCCTTGCCGCCTACGGCAATCGTGAAGCCAGTCCCCTTCATCGTCTCCCCTGGTTCAGGACGACGGGGCGCATAGGCAATGAGATCCATCATGAAACTTCCCAGAACACAGACGCGCCCGTTCATAATTGCTCCGACGATGTACCAGGGGACGAAAGTTGCTTGCCTAAAGCCCCCGATGGGTGCCTGCGTGCAAAATCCGCCGAAGTGAAATTCCGCGCCGCCATCAGCGCACTAGCCAGAGCATCCCCGAGAGCCAAAGTCACGGCCGTCGATGAGGTCGGCGCCAAATTCAATGGATCGGCCTCACGAGAAATAGAGATGTCCAAAACAACATCCGCGATCTTGGCCAAAGGAGAATCAAGCTGCCCGGTCATTGCAAGAACATGGACCCCGGAGTTCTTAGCCATCTGGGCAATCGCACAAACCTCCGCGCTTTGCCCAGAGTTAGATATGGCCAGAAGCACGTCGCCCTCCCAAAGAGCCCCCGAATCCCCATGGAGGGCTTCGGTTGAATGTAAGAAGAAGGAAGGTGTGCCAGTACTGGAGAAAGTCGCCGAAATCTTGGCACCCACCAGACCGGATTTTCCAATACCCGTGACTACGACTCGACCTTGGCAAAGGAGAAGAGGCGCCAAAGATCGCTCGACTTGGACATCCAACCGAGACAGAAGCCCCTTCAACTCTGATATCTCAGACTCCACGGCAAAACGAGCCGCCGCCGCGGCCCGCTCGGCTTGCGCCTGATCTACGCGAGAGTCCAACGATTTCACTATTTTAGGCTCCTGTAATCGATTACATATTCGATTTCTGAACCATAAAGGCAGTCATATCCCCTGTCAACACCAGAAGGTCACGATTTGGCAACAGTTACCTCGTCTGAGAGATAGCCCCGTCGATAAGACCCGCATGGCCCCGTTCCCGAATCCATCGACGGCCAAGGCGAACTCTTCATGCTCAAGGTCATCGGTGATTCCATGATTGCTGCCGCTATTTGTGATGGAGAGTTTGTTGTCATCTGAAGTCAGAAGGGTTGCGAGAAGGGCGAGATCATTGCCGCCCTGATTGATGCCTCTCCCCCGTATCTAAGGCCAACCTGATGCCACCTTCACACAGGTAAGGATTGTTGATTTCCACTTGGCTCTCTATCAATTGACCCAGAGGTGTCAGAAGGCTCTGACATATTCGGTACCACGCCAGACTCGATTCCCCCACCTCTGACAGATGCATGTCGAGTCCCTGATGGACAGACGCCGTGCAAAGATCAATCGTTATAGATGGCTCATCTGCACGGAAGAGGCATGGGGGAAAGATGCTCGTATACAACCAGTCATGGGTAAAAGAACCGTCCGAAGACTTCATGAATAAAGCAGAACCCCTATGGAACATGTGGGCGACGCGGAAGCAACCGTTTCACATTCTGAAGGACGGTCAATCAATTCTCATGACAGCTACGAATAGTCCCAAAAAAGATTTCATGATGTATGAGGGTCGGATTCGATACTTGGTGAAGGCTCAGTACACATCGAAGAATCATGCATGGAAGTTGATTGAGGCTGCGATACCAAAAAAATTACTAAACCGTGCCAAAGTAGACAAAGAGCATTTTATGTCGGTGGACTACACGATGGATGCACCTAAAAATGGATGGTTGATCGCCTGGCTAGATGAACCAGTGCGATGGATTGGAAAACCAAGACCGAATTCCCTAGTGCTTCAAAGGAACGGATGGGGAAGCATTCCCGATAAATATGTTCCGAGCTCGCCCAATTCTCGAAAACCGTTGGCAGGGAAAGACGATGAACACGAAGAGGAAATTCTTAGGCGGACAGATATCGGCCCTCGTGAGAAGCAGACGCTAATAAAAGCCCGCCGAGGCCAAGGGAAATTCAAATCGAACGTAGGCTTCTACGAAAATCGTTGTCGTGTTACTGGCATTGACACCAAGACACACTTGATTGCCAGTCATATAAAGCCTTGGGTGAATAGCGATGATGACGAGAAACTTGACGGATTCAACGGACTTCTGTTGGCCCCACACATAGACCACCTTTTTGACAAAGGATTCATATCTTTTAAAGACAATGGCGACCTACTGATTTCACCCAAGCTAGACAAGTCCGTGCTCAAGACATGGGGAATACCTCACGTTTTGAATGTAGGGACTTTCCATGCGAAACAACGCAAGTACCTCAAATATCACCGAGAAAGGAAGCTCCTTAGATGAATCAATGGCGCAACGACATTGACTGAGTCAGGTTAATCCAAGAGAGGCCGGTCCAAATTCTTAATTTGAACTTAGGTCACAAAGGATTATTTTCATTATGAATTTAGGTCCTTCAAAAACTACTTCCCCCGCGCCTCTCCATTCCACGTCGCCCGCCCATAGATACTTTGCCGTGGAAGAAATCTTTTTCATTAATGTTCATTCGGGGCACCTGTCAATAGATTGACGGAGGCACCAAACTCCCACTGATTCAACCTTGCAGTTGAAACTTATGAGGTGTTTGGCTGTCTTTAACCATAAAGGCTCTGACTATCGGATTTTATTTGGCCACTTTCCAATAGCTTGTGCCAAGCAAATGCGAATGAATTCTTCAGTAACTTCAGTTGGACCCCGCCTCCTATGTTGCCACACAGATCGACCCGCATGTTTTCTGCGTCATTCGATCTTAGAGACCAGCGCCAATTCAGCTTTCCCTCTGGTCCGTAAATTTCTTCGGCGCTAAATCCAGCCTTCTTGGGAATGCTCGATTTGACCCAGGCAGGGGTCGACTCCAATTCCGAAAGTGCCGCGTGCGAAATTTTAATCGTCATTGTTCAATTCTGTGCAGGGCACCATGTAAATGCTAGAGTTTGCGATCGGCATAGAGTTCGCGCAATGCCGCCATGGTGAATCGCCCATCTAGAGTTTCTGCAGCCCAATAAAACCATCCGTTGGTTTCAATTCCAGTGGCAGCGTAGGCAGCGCCTGAGAGGGATGAAAAAACCTCGTCATTGAGCGCGACCTTGCCATCTGGCAATATGGTGGCAACAACAGTGCCGTCACGGTCGTTAGCAGGTGACAAAGTCGCACCAACTTGCACAATGTCAGCATCCAGTAAGTCACTGATGCTCACGCCTAGTCCGGTTGGTCGCGCTTTCTTCGCCTCCATCAGTGCGGTCGGGTTAACAGTGGGATACTCGGGCGCATAACTCTGCTCTCGAAGAAGAGCAAAAGCATCACGGACTACTCCACCCATCAAACGACGACGGGCTTCCAGGAATTCTTGATACGGCATCGACTCCCAACCCTCTGGGAGTGCATGCCAGTACATCTGCTTCTGCAAGCGCTGAGGATCCAACTTCTTAGACTCAAGTTGTTCTGGCCAATATTTGGTTGGAGCATCATCTGAAATGGCGATGTTGTCGGCCCATTCCACCAGAGCCATATTCGCAATCTGATTGATCTCCCGCTTGTCCTGAACCTTCAAAACTGAAGAAAGGTAGGCGCGTGGGAAAATATGGTGTCTTTCAATCCCCTTCTTCGCCGTGATCGCCGGATCAAGGCGGCTTCGCACCTTGCCAGTGGAAAGGAGCGAATCGGCATCGAGGATATTCAACGCCGCAATGTAAGAAAGCAGGGCTGGAGATTTGGAAGCCGACGTAGCCAGTTCATTGGGCAAAGTGATCTCCCAATAATCAGAAGTGAATGCGTCATCGACAACCTTGGACAGGATCGAGATAAACCCATTCGCATCCCCCGCTGCCACGTCAGATAGACGAGCAACGTCTTGCTCAAAAGCGCTTTCAAAGGCACCCGAGTAGCGGGCTGTGGTGTGGGCCATGAAGAACCATCGCGCAATAGCTTCGCGCAACTTGTCCAGAGGAACGCCGTACTCGACTCGGCCAATGAGCCAGAGCGCATACGAAAAGAGAAGGGCGTTATCGCTGGAGATCATCTTGGAGCCTCGGAAGCCGCCTCTCTCAAGACACTGCAGAAACTCGTGCCAATTGGTGATGTCTAGAACTTTGTCGTGGGCTTTTTGCATGATGGCAAACTGCGCATCGCGCCGTTCCGGAATGGATTTGCCAGTGTCCACGTCCTTGCCGCGAAGCAGTGAATACACGTGCTTCAAAACTGCACGCCGAAAAGCTAGGCCAACAGTGACGCGGAGCATTTGAGCTGGAGTGGGTTGTATGTACCAGTTAAATGGCGAAGCTTGAGAGAGTGTCGGTTGCTTGCAGTTCCGCGCGAACTCCTCCAGATCACGCCGCCCTTTCTCCCAAAAAACACTCATCAACGTCAAAATGAAGTCCGCTTGATTGAGAGTGACACCTGCAGAGTTGATTCGAACGAAGACTTCAGCAACCAGTTCTTCATCTACCGATGAATTTAATTCGACTGCCTTGAACGGGTAGTCACGAATATCGTGAAGACGATCGATCGCCTCCTCCAATTCATCTGATTCAGATTGGGAGAATTCTCTCTTTTCTCTTAAACGTTTTTTGAATGCCCGAACTTCATTCTTTCTCTCACCGCTCACCCATATCTTGCTGATATCCGGGATGAATTCGGGATCTCTTTCTATAGCAGCATCGGTCACGGCAAAAGTAGAATCCGATGGGCGGAAGGCGATCCGAATGCGACCTTGGGAATAGTCCTCACGGATAATCTCGGCGCCAGTGATCACCACATACAGGGAGGTCAGTCGCTGCTGCCCATCAACGATGAGGAGACGCGGGGCCCTCTCTTTACTCTCGACACCGATTTGTCTGGCACCCACCTCAGCACCAGTATCCCAAAAGAGCAAGTAGCCGACAGGAAAGCCTTTGTACATAGAGTCAATGAGTTCACGCACCTTCGAGGCAGTCCACACAAATGGCCTCTGGATGTCGGGCAAAGCAACTTCCCCACTCTTTATGTCCTCGATCAAACCGAAGACCGTGTGTGTTGTGTCTTTGAACATCGTCGTTGCCACTAGAAGTCCTCTCTCTTACAACAATTGATAACCATACACAGCATCTTGTTTCCGCCCTCAGCGCATTCAAAGACCCTGAAAGTAGATTGATGACATGAATTAACTTCGATCTTGGCAAATCTCATTTTTAGTAGAGGCTCTCTTGGCTAAACGCATCCAAGACATTTTGAATTACCTGGGCTGCCAACGCGGTAGATAAGCCCAATTTCATCCAATCAGGTTTTGTCCATACCAATTCCATAACTGGATCTTTCATTCCTTCGGGAGACTTGGAATGAACCCACGCATGGCCATGTGCCATTCCTGATGACCATCGATAGACCCACTCTCCGTTATTAACATTTGTGCCCAGTAGATGGGTGGCTGGAGTGAGTGGGCCTGCGTCAAAGGTAACTCCAGCCAAAATCCCAGTAGCATCAGAAAGGGGATACGTTGGTTTTGGGGGACGAGCCCCTTCATTCATCCAACCTTTGCTTAGACCAGCATCCAGCAATTCTTGGAAAAACTTCTCCTTCTCATCCGCCTCCGGACTGCCAATTGCCTTGGCGAAACGACAGGCTTCCTCGGCATTTGCCCAGACTGCCGCGAAACCTCGTAAATTCAAATCTTCAGCCGATTTGGGACTTACAAGCCACAGTGCTCGTGCAGCGCATTCAACCGTCTGTCGAATCAATCCCGCTGTTCCATTGACCGTAATATGGGCGTCCCTTTTCATGACCCCGTCAACATCGACAATTTCGCCAAAAGTAAGCAACCGAAGTGCTAGTAGTGAATTTACCGCGGCACCTAAAAAGAAAGTGGCGGAACTCAATGCATCCAGTCCATATTCCACCTGACTCATGGAAACTCTCAGTGGATCATCTGTAGATTCAAAGCGGAAAGAGACTCCGTTTGCGGCGTGGTCAAGTGCGTCCGCCTTTGAAACATTGGCCAGAAAGTATTCCTTCATGACTTTCATTCCGGACGCTTGCCGGTCTGCCTCTTCAATAGTTAGGTCTGTCACGATCCGCTACCCTGTTTCTCGTAACTTTCGCAAATGTAGGTATGGAATATCAAACAGGACGGCCCTGACACGGAAACCACTCTTTGACAAGTGACTTCACTATTGTTCGAATTCACTTTGAAAATCACATAACTTCGATTCGATTCCCTCTGTCGGACTAATTCCATATGTCACTTTCCCATCGGACTATTCGGCACCAACTGATTACTTACTGTCACTGACAAAGCGTGACCAAAAAACATGAAACTCTCAATCCACTCGATGGTTAGTTGTCTACCTTGCTTTGTACTCGCGGAAGCCTGCCATCAACTCCTTGAGAGTCGAAGGTTGGTACTTATGGAAACTTTTTTCATCCACGTAAACGAAGTCGTATCTCACTTTTGCTTGAAGGAAGTTGATGTCGTCGCACCACTGGCTCAGGCGTGCGATCTTCAAGGGGTCGTCAAGATCTTCCTGACCTTTTGTTTCGATAACAATTACCTCGCCTTTATCGTTCTTCACGATGAAATCCGGGATGTAATGTGAAATATCTCCATGGGCGTTGACGTAATCAAGTTTGAAGTTCACCGCATTGAAATTCTTTGCGAATGAAACCACGTCCTCAGCTTGGTCTAAGAAGCGGGCAAAGAGCAGTTCCAAGTGGCTATCCCCAACGATGCGGTTAAAGACACTCTTCTTGGGGACCAGATAACCCTGGTCTTTCACCACGAACGGCCTGGTATGTCGCAATTTGATGTAATCGCGAATCTCGGCATCACCCTTATCTTTAACTGTTAGATCGTTGATGGCCTTCTTGAAAGTCTCCAGAATGGTCCGCGTTACTTCGATTTCAGAGAGATTACGCAGGGTATTGGCATCCTCCAATTCCACGGCTCGATCGAAAAGGTAGTCGGCAACGAAACTTTTTACCTTTGGATACAAAACGTCATAGCCTGAAAAGAGGCGGAGCTCTTTCATGATTGTTTGGGAAAAGTACCCAATCACGTTCCTGTAATCGGCGATACCGACTGTATCCAAAATGGTTGTGTGAGTGATCTCCCCAGTCGTGATGTCCTTAAAGACAATCTCACGTTGTTGCTCCGCGCTGAAATTCTTATAGAGGACTTTCACATGAGGCAGGGAGCTGGGATCCAAATCGGCAAGATTCTTGTAGTCCCGATAAACGCGATTCGAGAGAAGTGGTATCTCAATATCAAGCTTCTCGAGATCCTTTTTCTTGTTCTCGCTATCTATCTCGATGATGATCGGCGTATTTGCGGGCGTCGTGGGTCCCATGGGCTTGCGCACCAATATGACGCCCTCAGCCTGTATCGATTCAACGAAGTCCATAAAGGCGATTGTGCCCACCACGCTCACATACTCCTCGATATCGCCGGCATACATTTTGCGCAACCCTCGACCTAATGTTTGCTCGGGCAAAATCTTGCTCTCTGACCCAAATGGACGCAGCCCAACAATCGTCGTCACGTTGCGAACATCCCACCCCTCTTTCAAGACCATGACCGAGACAATTGCCTTATAGGGGCTCTCTGAGTCGTCAATGGAATTTGCCTGCTCACGCAACTTGACTAACTCTTCCTTGCTCTTGCCCGAGGTTGCTTCAGAGATCTCTCCGTTATCTTTGGTGTGAATGACCAGTACTGCGCCTTTGAGGTCCGCATAAGTCGCCTCAAGAAACGCAGCCACTTCATCACAATTACGGGTGTCATCGGTCATGACGAAGAGGATGGATTTCTTCCCCATCTTCTCGTGCTCCTCGTAGGCTTTGCGCCATTCAATTACTCCCAGGTTCAAATAATCCTGGTACATCTCAGCGAATTTCTTGCTCTCGTGCACAACCAACTTGGCTCGGCTGGGCGCATCGGGCAACACTGGGTGCTTGACCACATTTTGCGAGATGGCCTCGACCAATGGATAGTCCGAAATCGTCTGCACGAAAATCGCCCCATTGGTGTGCTTTGGAGTTGCCGTAACGTCGACCTGCATGGAAAGGGCGGAGCCTTTTAGAACCAGTCGGTTATGGATTTCCTCGATAGATTTGAACCAGGCCATACCGGCATCATGGATGTGGTGAGCCTCATCGTTGAGAATCATGAGTTCATTAATATCTCTAATGATCATCCCCAGATCCACCTTGGAATCATTGGTGGCGCCAGTGGGTCGTTTGCCCAGGAAGTAATCCATAGTGTCCACGTCGTCTGCCGATGCCGGGATGTCGGAACCCGAATAGACGCGGTGGATGTTGGTCAGAAAGATGTTTCCTGTGGGGTGAGTAATTCGTACCTCATCTTGCAAGTGGAGGGTCAACTGGAAATCGTCGCGCCATTCCCGCCCATCGACTCCATTATCAGGAAGAACGGGATCATCCTTTAAGAAAATACGCAGTTCTTGAAAATCCTTGTAAATGCGGTCCAGAACAATGATGTTAGGGGCAATCACGAGGAAATTACGAGATAATTGGGAGTCCGCCTCATAGAGCTTATGGAAGAAGCTCCAAGCCAAGACCAAACTCAAGACCTTGGTTTTACCTGATCCGGTCGCCATTTTCACGACAAAGCGACGCCAGGTCTCATCGAACATTTCACCAGAGACCTTGCCTGAACTATCGAAGCGAAAGAGATCATTCTTGTCTTGGACTCCGACTACGTCATAGAGATAAATAATCGTCTCGACTGCCTCGCGTTGGGCAAAGTAATACCGAAACTCGAACCAACTCCCATCCAGCCGAGGCACGAGGTGATCTGTCTTAAACCACCACGTCAATAATGTAATGCTGGTAGGTGTGGCTCCCACATACCCGCTATCTCTCCACTCTTTGACTTTCTTTCGCAAGTTAGGAACCAGTGGAGGCATCAACTTGTCTGAACCGGTCTCCCGCAAGGTCTCATCGGCAGGAAACCAGCGAACAGAAGGATCAAGAATCACATACGGGGATTCCGGGAACTCAGGATGCAACGCCATTACTTCTTAACTCCAATATTGATTTCCACAATGGTCATCGTGTCATTGCCGAATATATCGACCACTTTGACTGCAACTTTGCGCGACCCTGGTGTGCACTCGTGCGCCACGCTCGTGAGTTCCAAGGAGCGATCCTTCTTCGTTCTAAATGACTGCCACTCATTCTCAAAGATGTAGTCCCCGGTCCAGACTTCCTCCCATTCACCGATATCTACATTCTTGACACGAACGATCTCTCTCTTGTTTTCAAAATTGAAATCAACGGCCCAATAATCGATCCAGTCCGTCCAAACTTTTGTTAATTGCTCCCGTGTAACGATTCCGTCCTTATCCTTTGAGACCTTTACAATCTGACCTCTCTCAACAACGATCTTGTTTGCCTTATCCTTCAAAGATGTCTCAGCATTCGCGACAGAATCTTGAGAATAGAAGACTGAAAAATCTGTTAACTCGACAGCAACGCTGTTCTTCTTTACGTGCGGCTTCACTTCAATAGCTGCAACGTCGTGAAAAACAACCTGACCTTTCTCAACTGCTCGTTTATCAAATACTTCGGCGGGAATGTGCTTCGGGGAAATATCTATCCCTTTAGAGCGTGCATCATCAAGAACATTCGGGAAAAGTCCCATTTCAAATTCAAAACCGAGAATATCGACCTTGGTGATGTGTTTCTGTCGGCACTCCAAAATAACTTCTTCGACGAGTAATCTCGTCACCGGAATATTAACTGGGCCAACGGCAACGAGTCGTCCAGATTTCTTGCCTTGGAATGTCTTGAAACCATCAGCATTTTCAGCTCTGTAGGCCCTCAGGATTAGGTCAACAAACTCTTTCTCCCGTGCTTCAAGTTGTCTCTGTTGTTCCCCTTCTCGTAGGTTTTCATTTACTCCGACGTAATGTTGGCGTTCATATTTGCCGAGGTTCAAAATTTCAAAAGCTCGAAAATCCTTCCCATCTGCCTTCATCTCTCGTTGAACAGCTATCATCCTTTTCCTTGTTGTATGCACTCCAAACTTTCCTAGATCGCTAGCGATCCACTTCCGTCCAAGTTTTTCAGCAACAGCGGCAGTCGTTCCCGACCCGCAAAAGAAATCGGCAACAAGATCCCCCTCATTCGAAGAGGCATTGATTATCCGCGCTAAAAGCGTTTCGGGCTTTTGCGTTGGATAACCTAATCTTTCATTTGCTATTTGATTTATTGGATTAATATCGTCCCATAACTCTCCTACAGTCAATCCTGGGACCTCATCCAAATACCGAATCAATTGTTTCCCACCATTACTGGTGACATAGATCCGTCCAGCCTTTTCAAATGCTGCAATTGATTCAGCACTATAATCACCTAACGGTGTATCTCGACTGTAAATCCTTCCGTCCGCATCCTTGTGAATAAATTTGTTGTTTTTGCTGTCTAGATCATGCGGTTTATAGACGTTATTAAAAATGTAATTTGGTCCCTTTGAATAAAGAAATAAATAATCAACAAGTTTTCCAAATTTCTTCGATTTCCCCCTTGCGCCTTTTATAACTCCACTTTTCCACACAATCTCACTAACGAACCTACTTGTTCCAAAGATCTCATCCATCACAAGTCTAATGTAACTATTTACGCGCCAATCGCAATGAATATAAATACTTCCATCTTCGGCAAGTAGGTCCCGCATTAAGACGAGTCGTTCATAAATCATCGAAATAAAGGAGTCTGCTCCTTTTCCCCAGGTATCTCGATACGCGATCTCCTCGAGAATATTGGGCTTTTTTGTAAAAGTGTCGTCTCCGATCTCAATGTCCATAGAAAAATCCGCACCAACGTCAAAAGGTGGATCTATGTAAATGAGTTTGATTCCACCTTGACTTTCAATCTCATCTCTCAAAGGGCCATTCTTGAGCGAAGAAAGTATTAACTTGTTGTCACCCCAGATGAGTTTGTTCTGCCAACCTTTCAGTTGGCGTCCTCGCTCATCAAGATCAAACATGCTCATCTGAAGTTTTACGTCGACCTCGGCTCGCGGCTCATCAACCTGTTCAATGACTTGAAATGGCAGCACCGCGTTAGTGACTTCGTTGGTTTTGCCGTTCCAGACCAACTCCACCTCGCGTTTATCATCGAAAAGTAGAAAACGGTACTTGTCTGGCAGGGGCTTTCCAGCCTCGAGAAATCGATTAACTTCCTGCTGCTCCTGGAGAGTTAACTGTGCCATTGAATCTCAGCTCCTTCATAATCTATCAATCAAGGCGCCTCAAGAGCTCTGGGTCTCCAACTGTTTCCAGTTGTCCGCCAACTTGCCCGACAGAGACACGATTACCCCCTGAGGCTAGTGGTGAGCGCTGACCTTGTCTGCCCAACCCTCGGTCTTGATTGAGCATAAAAGATCCCTCAGGGGCTGGATCCGAGCTCTTTTTGAACGTAGAACGCGCCAATATTCGGCACGATATCTCCTAAGAATTTATTTATGCAATCCTCGGTTCCCTCCGGAGGAACCCCATATCACCCGAACCTGGCCTGTTTTCCCCACCGGATTGCTTCCTCTGGGGAGAAGTGGCGGATCAATCATTAGATTTTTGCCTCCGAATTAACACGGACTTACAAAAACCTTAATGTTGCAGAATCACATCTCGATGGTATTCGAGATAGATTTTTTGAGCCGGCCTAAAGTCCCCCACATTCTTGGCAATTTCAATAGACCAACTTTTCAAAACATCCGGGTTGAGATTTCGAGAAACTAATATGCCTCCACGGTCCTCAAATGAAATGAATCCCTGATCAAACAAGTGATCGATGTGTGGCGAGAGCAAAAGCCCGTTGAAGCCATCTAACTTCTCTTCGTTACTAGATTTGGCCCAAGGTTTTATATGACTTGCTCGCAAATGCCGCACATTTGTCACTCCAGTAACGCGACATCGATCCTCAACCATTCTCACATTTGTCTTGAATAAACCCTGCCCTCTTCGAGCCTTCGTAATCTGAATAGTCTCAAGATCGCCCTCAGGAATTCCCCGCATCTGGATTTCGAGATTGACCTCGTACTCAGATTCAGTCTCTCCTTGAGCTGCCAGTTCCTTTTGGATAACCGGGAGATTTGCATTTGATAAATCTATTAGCAACTTCCCGAACTCAACTGATATCTCAGTAAGGTATACACCCTGTAGTCCATTCCCATTCTCTTGAAGAGGTGCATACCGCTTCTCAAGCAAAGGAATGATCTGAGGCATGAAATCTCGCGGGCGAATCGGATTGTCTAACTGAGCAAACTCAACTTCTACAAACCAACCTACATCCGACCAATTGCTGCCAGCATTTCTAAAGTTCGGTTTGGGAGAGGTGACTGCTGACCTCTGCACAACACCTATTGCCTTGATATACGTCTCCGCGAAAGAGAAGACCAAGTCCCCGGGTCGGACCTCCTGCATTACTTCATAGAAGTAATGTCGCCCGCCGTTTGCTTTTGTCTTTGGTGACCAGAGAAACCCACCCGGAACCTCAAAATCAAAGGTCTGATTTTGGTTGACCCACCAGTGGCGCATGAAAGCAGCTTAAGGAGCCGGCTTCGACTAAACAAGCCTCGCCATTCATAGCCAGATCAACAATTTATGCCCTTTGGCGCCTCTTTCACGCGGTCTCCGGGCGGGGAAGAACAGGACTCTGAAGGCTCAGGAAAGTGAAAAATCTCAAAGTGGCAGATTGCGCAAGTAATCTCGCACAACAAAAGTGGCCCGAACGTCATCCAGGTTATACGCCCTTAGCCATTCAATCGCGTCCGCACGCTCATCAGGGCTTGAGATTCCCGAGACCGCAGTCTTGTACTTCACAAGAGACATCGCTCCTCCCGCTTCGTCTACTTCCCAATCGAAACCCGCCAAAGGTGCAAGGGACTTTATTGAATATCCAGAAGTGGGGAACGAAATTAACCTAGCAATGAGAAGTAGATCGACGAAATATTTATCCATAAACTCTTCAATTTGATCTTCTGTTGGGACTCCAGGCAGGCCCGCGTAACGCGTCTCAAATTTTCTCCACCAAGTTCGTTCATGATGTGAGTAATGGAAGATTCCTACCGTCTTATTGGCTTTATGGGCGCTCTCAACAATTTCCTCGAGAGTGCGCCACATCTTGAGTAAGACTTCCAGTTCGCCTGCAGGGGAATTTGAATAGTCCCAAATACTTTGAAAATCCGCTGTACGCCAGTCAGAGGAAGCACCGCGATCGTGCACTCCGTACCCGTATAAGTACACTTGATCACGGCCAACCACTTCATCCTCATCAATTTCCTGAAGAGCGGCTTGACTATTTTCTAGATCAATATCAATCTCAATGTCGAATTCTGGAATAGTGAGCGGCGCTGTCGGGTCTATCAATCGAGGTATCTCATCTAGCCACACTTGCGCTCTTAAAGTTGCAGTCATACCAAAGGGAGTCAGATCAAGTGCCTCTGCGAGTTCTGCAATGCTCTGAATCGTTGGAAAGTGTTTTTTCGCTTTATCAGGGGTCACCGTGGCCAATAAAGTTACATGCCCAGAGCCATTTCCAAATTCGTTCATTTCTTCTTCGCATACATCTTTGAATTCGCAGCCAGCACATCCAAATTTTCCGGTAAATGATTGCGGCATAGTTGGAGGAGGAAGTGACGGATTCTCATTTCGTGCCCGTGCCAGATCAATAATCCTCTTTGCCTCTAAGAAAGCGCGATTATAGGCAGTGACCGCATCTTGCTTTCGTGCACCAACTCCAAAAACGACCTTGTCGAGAATTGACCAGGCACACTCTTCATAGTCTCTTCCAATGATCCCAACCCAGTGCCCCTCATTTGCTAACCCCAGTGATTCCAGATGCCTGAAGTAGTGGGCCAGCTGGAAGGCGTCCTCCTGGCTTATCCGTCCATTTTCTTCAACACCTGAGAATGGCGACAACTCTTCCAGCGGGCTCAGTCGCACGCTATTTGATTGATTTGTAGCAAATGCTCCGTGACTTTTTATGTCAACTGGCGCCCATAGAGGAGTGCCTAGAGAACTCATACCGACGCGGACCAGCAGATCAGGGCGACTCACCCTAAGTGGGTCTCCTCCAGGTGCGATGCCTAGAGCCCGAAATATCTCTTTCTCGCATTCCTCGTCGATATACGCACCGAGAATGATGTCTAGGTCTGGTGATAGGAGTGCGGTGGCCGTGGCGTGCTCTTGGCCAGAGACGTTCCGCAAATCCTGGATTCTGGTCCCTTCAAGAGACAGCAAGTAATCAATCACAGTCTCTTCATGTGTCTGGCCCTGCCGCTTGAATTCTTTGGCTATCTCGCTCTCTTCCATCTCCCAATCGATATCGAATAAATCGGGTGCATGGGTTTTATGTAAATACTCGTGACATAGAAGGGCTGTTCGTGAATGAAGTCTCATCGGGATTCCCTCTCCATGGCAGTTACTAATCCAAGCAGCAAACGGTGCCTTGCATAAGAGGCTGTTTAGAATCCACATTCGGCAAAGCCTCCTACTCCCTCAAGTCACATTCCCAAGATTTTCATCGCACTCGGCCAGTTTTTCGTCGCAATTTGTCACGAGTTCCTCATTTGAATCCAGTTGAAAATATTTCCGCGCGATCTCGAATTTCCTTTTTGCTTCGCCCCAACGTTCTAAGCCGAGGTAGCACATTCCAATATTGAAGAAATCAATAGCAATTTTGTAGTCAGTTACTTCTAGATCAGGCTCGATAAGGGCCCGTTCATAACGCTGAATCGCGGATTCGTACTCTTCGAGTTTGTACCAGGCGAGCCCGGCGTATCTGAGGATCTCCGCACCCTCTGAGGGGCCAACGAGTCTTATAACAGCGAAAGCCCGATCCGCTGATTCCGCTGCTTCATGGGAACGATCGAGCGAAGTGAGCGAATACATAATGCCGCGGTGTGCCTGAACCATAAATTCAGTGCAAGCCACATCACTGAAGGATTCATAAAGTCCGAGTGCAGTTTCACATAAAGAAAGCGCTTCGGCGTAGCCTTCTCTTTGGTACGCGAATTGACTCAAAGAAACGCAAATATCCGCCCGGTGAACACCCTCCTGTTTTGAAAATTCATCCCAGAGCGATTCCTCGGTGGTCTCTTCCTCGTTCTCAAAGTCGATACTCACAATAACCCCCTTTTTGTAACGAGGATTCGAGTGCAAATTCGAATCCGCATTCCGTAAATCCTCAATTGCGAGGTTTACAGCCTGTCTTCCATCGGTTCCACCGGTGCGGTTGTCCGGTTGGCGTGGAGCAAGCCGAAGGGCTTAGCGCTCCAAAACCTTCTTCTGCAAGGCGCGAGCCTTGGACAGTTTGTGTCGCACCTTTTGTGCGACAAGAGAAAAGATAGCAGGTACCGATGACAATACTTGTATCAATATGGCCCGGCGTCAGTAGCCACTGCTACCTTCTCAATTGCTCAAGAAGTCTGTCACAAGCTCTCTGGCTGACTCGCTGCCAACCGCGCCCTTCGCACATGGTGGTCCCATAGGAAGAGCTGTTCGGAAGCAACATGTATACAAGAAGAGCGAGAGGAGCCCGTAATGGGAAAACGTGTCGGTATCACGAAGTAACGCTCTACTCAATAAATGAATAGAGCGTTACTAGTGATGTGCCCCTGACGGGACTCGAACCCGTATCTCCGGCTTCGTTAAGACCGTGCTCTGTCCATTGAGCTACAGAGGCACCTCGCGTAAGGTAAGAGATTTTCGGGTGGAGAAATGCATCTCACGGAAGCCTTGTGGAGAAGGGAACGCGATGCGTAGTGAGTAATTACTTAGAGTGATCAATTTATTTTCCACAAACTAAGTGAAGTAATTTAGAATTATGTTATAGTTTCGATACTTCGTTAGGACCGTATGAATGCTCAATCAATTGAGTTACTACCTAAAACCTCGAGATTTCATCTCGAGGTTTTAGTGTTTCTACGGGCAGACTTATTTAATCCGAATCCACTTGTTCCATCTCATCGTCTCTGACACCACAAATAGTGCAGGTCACTTGCCCATCATTATCTAGCGCGAATGCGTGTTCATGTTTATCTGGCATCTGACTCTTACTTGGATCTTTAAGGTGAGGGGGTAGGTCAGTATGTGGGCTTGGCAGTTGATAATGCGTCGTGCCAAGAAGGTTACCTCCCCCTCACATTGAAATTTTACTCCTACTCTGACGAATTGTTCCTGTGTAATTAGTAATATTTTGGCGAGTCGCTACGCTTCAACCATGACAATTCAGCACCCCTTTACGCTCCTTGACATCGAACGAGAGTTAACCCAGGAGCAAAGGGAGATTCAGTCTGTCACCAGAAAATATGTTGTAGATCGCATCAAGCCAAACATTGCAGAGTGGTTTGAAAGTGGTAATTTACCTTTGACCGAACTTGCAAAAGAACTCGGCGACATTGGTCTGCTCGGTATGCACCTTGAAGGTTACGGGTGCGCGGGCACCGATGCTACTTCTTACGGACTAGCGTGCATGGAGATAGAAGCGGGCGACTCTGGACTTCGTTCTCTTGTTTCAGTGCAAGGCTCACTCGCAATGTTTGCAATTCATGCATATGGAAGTGAAGAGCAGAAACAGGAATGGCTTCCGCAGATGGCTGCAGGTGATGCCATTGGTTGCTTTGGTCTGACAGAAACGGACCACGGGTCTAATCCATCGGGCATGATCACCACCGCCAAGAAGGATGGCGACGACTGGATCATTAATGGCAGCAAAATGTGGATTACCAACGGAAGCGTTGCTGCTGTGGCAGTCATTTGGGCACGCACAGATGAAGGAATTCGAGGGTTTGTCGTACCAACCAACACTCCAGGTTTTAGTACCAACGAAATTAAGCACAAGTTGTCTCTCAGAGCATCTGTTACCTCTGAATTAGTTTTTACGGATATGCGTCTACCGGATAGCGCTCGACTCCCCCTAGCAACCAGCCTTCGCGCTCCGCTCATGTGCCTTGCCGAGGCAAGGTACGGAATCATTTTTGGAGTTGTTGGTGCAGCTAGGAATTGCTTTGAAGTGGCTTTGAATTACGCCTCTACCCGCGAGCAATTTGATGGGCCAATCTCTCGCCACCAATTGACACAGGGCAAATTGGCGCAGATGGCCACGAAACTAAATACTGCAATGCTTCTGGCTCTGCATCTTGGAAAGCTGAAAGATTCACATGAAATCAAGCCGGCGCAGATCAGCATGGGAAAGTTCAATAACGTCAACGGCGCACTCGAGATCGCTCGAGACGCGCGATCAATTCTTGGCGCCGCCGGTATCACGTCGGAGTATTCGATCTTCCGTCACATGAGCAATCTCGAGACTGTCTTGACCTATGAGGGCACGCACGAGATTCATGCACTGGTGATTGGTGAGGCTCTTACCGGGATTGCGGCTTACAGATAGAAGTAATTGCCGAAGTAAAGCGTGAGATCAGGCCTTCACGGGTCCTAGCTGGATTTACGTCCAATCACACCTCCTTAACAGGGCACCTTCAAAATACATGATGCTAGCCCTGGGAATGACGTATTACCCCATTTTTCTTTTTGGTGGGTAATTAAGTCGCATTACCCACGATATGGATTATCATAGGAGTTATGAACGAGTCATCCCTTCCCCACAAGACTTCCTACCTGGTACGGCTTGACGGTCGGCGACGTCCTACGCTCCCTTCTGCACTATTAGAGGAGGCAGGCATCATGGCTGGTTCCCAAGAACTTGTCGCTCGTGTGGATGGTCCAGGGCGAGTGGTTCTTGAAGATCCAACCGCGTTACTTGAAGCATTACAGAAGAACGTCGCGGCGCACAAACGCGAACGGCATCTTCGAGGCTCTCTGGTTGATCGTCTTCTTGAAGACCGTCGTGATGACAAGAGTTTGAAGTAGTAGGTGGCAACCAAACCAACTCTTCCTTCGGGCAAGATCCTTGTAGATGCCTCGCTTCTGATCGGCATCATTGATAGTGACCGAGATGCGTGTTTGTTTATCCCCATTCTGTCGAGATGTGTTGTGACATCCATCAATTTCGGGGAGACGTTATACAAGTTGGAGCAGTTACTAGATGTAGACCCTCAAAAAGTGGAGAGCGCCTTCGTTGGATTTGGACTGCAAATCAATCCGTTTGACTTGTCTGCCGCGCGATATTTCAACACACTCAAAAATATAGATGAGGTGAGTCGCAATGCTCAATTGGCGGCTGGAGTTGCAAAGAGCGCAATCAAGAGTTTGTCCCTTGCAGATCTAGCATGTCTGTCCTATGGCCTTGACGCGAAGTTGCCGATCCTTACCGGTGATAAGCATTGGTGCACTTTAAATCAGTATGGTTTCGAAGGAGCTGTGTTTGATTTTCGAAATCCAACCACAACTTTCTGATTGCGCAATCGCCGGTCAATCATCAATCCCTAAAGACGGTGGTCCGGAACGGTAAATAACAGGGGTCTCTGAGAATTTAATTGGGTTGGCGATCGTCTTGCTCGTGTTGCCGTCGCGGGAGTCCTTAATTGTGACGATGGGATCAAGTCCGAGTCTTTCGGCCAATTTAATTGCCTGCTCAATATCGTTGATCGGCCCCGCCGGGACTCCGACTTTGGTGAGGGCGGCAACCCACTCCCCTGCACTTTTGGTAACCAATATTGCCGTCATGAGTCCGTTTAGTTCGGAACGATTCTTCACGCGGCTTGGATTCGTCGAGAACTTAGGGTCCGTCGCAAATGGCGCGTCCATAACGGCGCACAGCTTTGCGAACTGGCCGTCATTGCCGACTGCAATAACTATGTGATTGTCCTTGGTCTTATAAGTCTCATACGGAGAAATGCTGGGATGTGCGTTGCCCATTGCTTTAGCCACGACACCTGCCCCGGCGAATGCACCAGTTTGATTGACCATGCCGGAGAGGGCAGAGCTCAAGAGGTTGATTTCGATCTTCTGGCCTCTGCCGCTTTCTTTGCGGTGGTAGAGGGCGGTCACAATTCCGAGTGAACTATGCAGTCCTGCCAGGACGTCAATGAGGGCGACTCCCACTTTGGTTGGATGATCGGGGTCGGGGCCGGTGATGCTCATGAGTCCGCTCATCGCTTGGGCAAGCAGGTCGTAGCCAGGAAGGGCTTTCGCTTCGTCGCTGGTGCCAAAACCTGAGATGGAGCAGTAGATCAATTTTGGAAATTGTTTGGAGAGTTCTTCGTATCCGAGTCCGAACTTCTCCATGGTGCCGACCGCAAAGTTTTCGACGAGAACATCACATGTGGCGATGAGGTCCAGCGCTTTCCTCTTTCCATCAAGAGTACTGAGGTCCGCCGTGATGCCTTCCTTGTTGCGGTTGACCGACTGGAAATAAGTTGCCCGTCCTTCCGAATCAAAAGGCGGTCCCCAGGATCGAGTGTCATCACCGAAACCGGGACGTTCGACTTTGATTACTTGAGCGCCCATATCACCGAGCAACATGGTGGCGTAGGGCCCGGCAAGTACACGGGAGAAATCAGCGACCCTTACACCCCGAAGCGCGCCCACCTCTTAAACCTAGCAATGATCGCTAGAAAGGGTGAGCGCGCGACGTTCGGGCAAGTTGGGGTCACCCGTATGGCGCGACCGATGTATGGAGGTTAAGGGGAACCTCGCCATACTTCGCGCGAAAAATAGATGAGCAGAAATGCAAGGAATCCGACTGAGAGCTCTAGGGCCACATAGTTCCACGGCGCGGATTCCGGCTGCATCATGTGCGTCAGGTCGGCGACTATCTGCAGGAGGTTCAAGACGGCCGCCAAAATAGCCAGGCGCGCGCCCGTCCGCGGTCGCTTGAAAACTTGGATCATCGCGACAGACTCTGAAAGCACGATAGCTAGAAAAAGCAGGAGCCATAATTTAGAGACACCAGTCTGCGGCCTGGTTTCAAACCCAATCGGTGCAGGAAATTCCAAGACTGTCAGAACAAGAATAAGGATGATGGTGGCCGAAACAGCGCGCTGGGCAGTCTTGAACCTCAAACGATAAGAAGGATTTTGCCTAGGCAACGCAAGCGCCTCTCTAGATCTTCTTCATGATTTGGTTGGCCCATTGGGCGGCACTCTCTATTTCGCCTTGAAAGAGCGGACCCACGCGGCCAGTGACGTAGAATTCCCGCGGCTCTGCGATCAATTCGCCGCCCTTTTCGGCAATTACCTCAGCCAATTTGTCCTTGGCATCTCCATGAATGAAAAGTTTGATGCGAGTATCAAAAGTGGAGAATTTGACGCCGGCGAAATCATGCTCTTTGAAGCGATCTAGAACTTTCATTGTCGTCGCCGTGGCATTCCATCCGTTGATCGGACTGCCTAGAACAAGAAGTTCTACGCCGACCATATCTTTAGGAGTGAATTCCCGGACAGAGAGCGTTCGGACGTCATTTCCAAGGTTTTCTGCAACTTCTTCAGCAATTAATTTCGTATTGCCAAAATTAGAATCATAAACAACTAGTGCTTTCATGATGCCCCATTTCCAAACATGATTTTACGGAGGCACCGTTCATATAATCAGTCTGCTAGCACTCAACTTTCGTAATTGAGTCCAAACTCACGAATTTTGGTCATAACTCCTGGCGAACATTTGGGTCGCGCCACTCTTCACCAAGTCTGCAAGCCCAGTCGTCATCGTGGCTTTTCGGCCAGTACCTTGCGGACTCCTGAATTCTCGGCAGACCAGGTCGCAATAGCGGGCGAAATGGCATTTAAAACCTCAATGCATATCTGGTAATCACGGGCGATATCTCGATTGTGTATTGGTTCGTGGTGAGCGAGTGGAATGAATTCGATGAGTTCATCCAGCCAGGTCGAATTGTTACCGAGAGTAACATTTAACTTTTGCATTTCTCTATCAATTGAGTTTCTGAGTGAAATTTCGACGTCTGACAATACGGAAAAAATTGCTGAAGAGATCTCTACGTTCCACCGATAGAGTGCGAGGGCCTCATCGATGTCACCATTACTCGCAATCAAATAACTTTGGAGGCGATCCACAGTCAAAAGTGCAACCACCACTTCGGTCTCTTGGCTTGACAATTCTTCTCCGCAACGTAGAATTTGAGGCAGATACCCCGGTGGGCCCCTGACGAAAGTCAAGCTGCCGGGGTCCCTTATTTGTTCTACGGATTCTGCAACGTTTATTCCATGGCAAACAGGGATTGAATGTGAAAGTGCACAGAACCAAATCTGTGAATTGAAACTAAACCAGAAATTCCCCTACGAATGAGGTCGCTCAGCCACCCAATGTGTCGGAGTAGACCAGCAAGTTTGGAGAGCGAGCACCCACATCCGCAATTGCACCAACAGTTGCTGAGGCTGCGAGCGCCAATGCAATTTCTGATGGCGTTGAGGTTGGCGTTCTAGATAACAAGACCGCCGCAACTCCGGCAACGTGTGGCGTGGACATCGAAGTTCCAGATAGCGTGTTGGTGGCCGTCGATGATGCAAACCAATCCGACACGATGTATGAGCCGGGAGCGAATAAATCAACGCACTTACCAAAGTTTGAATACGGAGCTCTGGTATCCGTTGCGTTGGTTGCTCCGACTGTAATTGCTTGCTCGACACGGCTTGGTGATGCCGTGCAGGCGTTTGTATGTCCATTGCCTGCGGCGACAACCACGGTTACGCCATCTTCAAAGACGCGCACAACTGCTGCATCCACGGCCCTACTTGACCTGCCGCCCAGACTCATATTGACCACAGCCGGTCCTGACGAATGATCGCCCACGACCCAATCGAGGCCTGCGACAACGGTTGAGGTCGAACCCGATCCCTGACAATCAAGGACGCGTACCGGAACAATTGTTGCCGCTTTTGCCACACCGTAATTCGTACCGGCCAGAGTTCCAGCAACATGTGTGCCGTGACCATTGCAATCCTCGGTTGTATTAATCACATCGTTGATTGCGCTGTAGCCAGATGCCACACGACCGCCGAAATCGGTGTGCGTTGAGAGCACACCGCTATCAACGACATAGGCCCTCACTCCTGCGCCTTCGCCGAAGGATGAGGATTCAAAACTATTCGACAGTGGCAATGCGCGTTGATCGATTCGATCTAGACCCCACGATGGAGCCGGCGCTTGGATACCTGAAGCAGACATTTCCTCATCGCGTTCTACGTACAACACCTTTGGATTGTGCTCTAACCCAAGAACAGCGGTCACAGGAAGGGAGATTGCAAAGCCAGAGAATACGTTGGTGTAGTCATATTGAATGCGCCATCCGGCTCCACGGAAATCACGTGCAGCGGCTGAGTGATCAGCATCAGGTTGGAGTACAACAATGTAAGTGGCGAATTCCGGGGCCGCAAAAGACGGACTCGCGGCAAGCGGAAATAAGGCAAGTGAGAAGGAGAAAAGGCTGATTGCTAGGGGACGTCGCATTGGGTAAATATACGCGCCCGTTGCTCTCGAACAAAAGGGTTTAACGCACATAAAGGGTGAATTAGAAGAGAAATTTCGATGAAGCGCTTTATTCGAGCGTGAGTCTAAAGCAGGCCGAATTCAGCTGCCTTCGCACGTAATTCATCACGGACACTTGGGTGGGCCGCATTCTCAATGAGGTTACGCGCCTGGTCGTTCTGCGAGTGGCCGAAACAGTCGGCGATGCCGTTCTCTGTGGCTACATAACTATGTTGGAAGCTCGTCACGTTTGTGGTCAGGCGCGGAACGATTGTCGAGACATTCGCCTTGGGATGCCAAGAGGGAAGCGCCATGAAAGATTGGCCCCCGCGGGAGTGGAGCGAGCCCACAATGAAATCCGTCGAGCCGCCGAAGCCAGAGTAAATCTCCCCGCGAACATGGCTGGCATTTGCTTGGTCGAAAAGATCGACTTCGAGTGCGCCGTTGATACTTGTCATCTTCGCCTGGCGGGCAATCTGGCTCGGATCATTGGTCCGCTCGGTGCGCATCATCCGCACTTTTCGATTGAGGTTGAGCCAGTCATATAACTCTTGGGATCCGAATACAAAGGAGGCGGTCAGAAGGATCTCGTCATCAAGCGCCCCGCTTTTATGCAGGTCAAGAACTCCATCACTGAACATCTCCGTCCAGATACGAAGCCCCTTGCGGTGTCCCAGCTCGGCGAGAACGGAATCCGGAACCGCACCGATGCCAAGCTGAAGAGTGGAGTCGTCCTCGATAAGCGCCGCGATTCTCGACCCGATCTGTTGAGAGATGTCGTCAAGAGTTGTTTGAGGTTTGATCGCGAGAGGTTCGTCTACTTCTACAAGGTAGTCGATCTCATTCTCATAAATCTGCGCATCACCATAGGTATAAGGCATCCGAACATTGGATTGCACGATCACAAGTCCGTTGCGGGCGCGGGCGGCTTCGATTGCCGATGGAAGGACATTTACTTCGGTTCCAAGGCTGACCGTGTCAAAACGGGGAGGTGAAGCATGCAGCATGACGACATCTGGACGGTAGTGATCGCGA
>JBAQFB010000003.1:0-14453 GCA_049287065.1 Candidatus Nanopelagicaceae bacterium | reverse complement strand
GAGGGAAACACCCGGCTCCATTCCGAACCCGGAAGTTAAGCCTCACAGCGTCGATGGTACTGCACGGGTGACCTTGTGGGAGAGTAGAACGTTGCCGAACATCCTTTAAGAGAAGGGGCACTTTTAACTAAGTGCCCCTTCTCTATTTTTCACTCATACAGATTATTTAGAATTGCAGTTGTAAATAATTACTACTCGGAATGGAGCAAGGACATGGATTCACGACGCCCGCCATCTAAGGGAGGGTCATCACGTCCTTCATCTGGTCGTCCGTCAAGTGGCCGGCCTCCAGCACGTTCAACATCAGGTACTTCTTCAAGTGGAAGGCCATCCTCAGGCAGTAGTTCATCGCGTCCACAAAGTAGTTCTTCAGATCGTCCACGTTCGGATGGTCCGAGAGGTGGAAGACCGGATCGCGCTGGGGCAACACGTCCTGGTATTTCCAAGAGTGCCAGCGATCGAAACAGTCGCGCCGTTTCCCCGCGCACACCTATGGGTCGCTCTAACGACCCGACGCGTTTTCGTCCACGAATTGTTGAACCTCTTATTCCCGAAGAAGTCACGGGTGAAGAGTTAGAGAAGAGCGCTCGTGCAGAATTACTTTCTCTATCTGCTGATAATGCAAAAGTTGTTGCTCGACATTTAGTTTGTGTCGGAATATTTATTGATTCGGATCCGGAGCGGGCTTACCTGCATGGAATGGCTGCTGCACATCATGCAGGTCGTCTTGCAGTAGCTCGTGAGTCTGCAGGATACGCCGCCTATCGTGCCGGCAAATATGAAATAGCCCTTCGTGAGCTAAGAGCGGCTCATAGGATTTCCGGAGATGTTTCCACGTGGCCCGTGATGGCTGATTGCGAGAGAGGGTTAGGTCGCCCGCAGAAGGCGCTCGACATGGCTGGCTCTCCTGAAGTATCCAAACTGGAAAAGGCAGAAGAGATTGAGATGCGAATCGTCGCCTCCGGGGCGAGGCGCGATATGGGTCAGTTGGATGCTGCTGTTATCACTTTGACGTGCAAGGAATTGAAAACTGAGAGTGCTGAATGGTCAGTGCGCTTGCGTTATGCGTATGCAGATGCACTCGATGCAGCAGGTCGTTCCACGGAAGCACGTGAATGGTTCGCCAAATGCGCACAACTTGATACAGAGGAAAGTACGGATGCGCTAGGGCGCTCGTAAGTTTCTTAAAATTCTTTTCTCTATATATGTAATGGCGCACTCGTCGTGAAAATGAACTACCCAGTGGTGACGGTCCCGTTGAGTTTCGTGCATTTATAGGGCGACATGGCGACCGCGCTGACTCCGCGCGTTCTAACCAGCCGCCCAAATAGCTCATCGGATGGCGGCTACGGTCGTTTGTGCTATTTCACAGTGCCATTGAGCGCGGTGAAGAGCTTCGCAAAGTTCTTGAGTGTTGGTTCGGTCACTGAATTGAAAAACTCCTCTCGATGCTCAGTCAATGCGTGGGCCGGTAGCGCGTGGTCAAATTCACCTTCAATCTTGGAAACACGCCTGATGATTGGTTCACTTGTTGTGCCCAAAGCCACCGTGTCAAGGTTCTTGCTAAACGCCCAGTTATATAGGCGCAGGTAGTCGGCAGGATCAAGCAAGTCTTCAATGTCTGCCGTCTTGGGTAGTGTGTTATTGACCTGCGCGCAGGTGACGATTCGGTTTTCGGACATGCCGATATCTTTAGCGGCCGAGCGGACTCGATCCAACACTGCCGAGGCCTTCACTCCGTCAACTAGGACTGATACTTCAAGCCGGCGACCCATTAGCGCGACGAAGGCAGGCATGTTCGTGATGCCGCCAACGGGAATCATGGAGAGCTTTGGACTCAGTCCGGGATTTCCTTGGCGTTCAAAGTACTCACTGAATCGCATCAGATAGATGAGATCGCTGCTGCCCTCTACGAGGAGGTGCTGCCCTGTTCCGAGGAACAGATGCTGGCTAATTGTGTAGCCGAGGGCTGACTCAACTGGCAGAATTGTGTCACGGTCCGCAGCGAGATTGACCCGCGTCACCTCGACGCCTTCATCGTGGTTCTCGCGAGTGGCTCGGTCGTGGACAGCTCGCAGTTTCTCATACACTGTTGGGTCGACCATGAACTGCGAGTGCGTTGTATAAAGCGTCTGCTTTGCCGCGCCGAGTTCATTGAAGATGTACTCAACGAAGTCCTTCTGCGCTTCCCCGTGAAGGCTTGTGCCTGGTTCGTCAAGCAAGACGACTATCTGTTTCGCGCTGTCCTGATACTCACTGAATGCGGCGAAGAATGAAAAGAACCACTGAAATCCAGTTGAGCGGGTCGCGAATTTGGTTTCGACATCTCCATGTCGCGCGTCACGCACTTCAATCTTTAGCAGCCGGTGATGGATCGGTCGACCGTTCGAATCAGTAGCCACGGCCACATTGTCGGTATCGAAGGACACGCGAAGGTCGGTATTAGCCTTCCAATACCTGAACACCTGTTGACTTAGGTCGACACTCGCGGCCTGGAGTTCCGCTTTGCGGCTGTCGTAGTCGCTATCGAGGAAGTCGGAGGGTTTGACGCCAGCATGAGCTAGCAGGGAAAGCACCGTTTGGTCTTCTGGTTCGAGGCTCTCTCTTCGGGTTAGTTTTTCGTCAAGCGCAGTCAAATCGGCTTCACCGGGGAGCATGCTGTAGTTGGAGAAGTAGAAAAACTTTGGAAGTATGGACTCGATAGCGCTAATTTGTTTTGGTTCTAGCCCGTTGGGATCCAGCAGGAACTGGTATTTCACTACTGCCCCAAGGAAGGAATTGAGTGCCTTTGCCCTTGCTGTCTCGCCAGAGTCTTTGAGTTGCTTTTGCGTTGTCTTCGACATAGTAATCGCTTCATCCACTGACTGAGTCTTGACGAGATCTGATAGGTCCGTTTCGTCCACTGAAGATTCGTTCGCTGCCGCGGTGATGATGTCAATCAACGGAGCCGTGAGCCATATGTGTAGTTTGTTTCCATACGATCGAGTTGCGTGCACGATTGTCGTTTGAGGTGGAGGCGAAGGAAGCACGGAACCGAGCGATTCGAGGTCTTGATCGCTAAGCACAAATCTAGCCTCAATAGGGCAAAGGTTCTCAAGGTCGGAATCGTCCCTACGGTCCTTGGATAATCGCCAGCGGGGATACTCAGTTACAAGATCAAAGTCCTTCGCGTCACCATTCGCCGGGTTGAGCCTATGGAGCGCCTTAAGGACCGTGGTTTTACCTGATTCATTCTTTCCGACGAAGCACGTGACGTCTTCCTCGATTTCAATCGTCTGTGGTTGGACAAAGTTGCGAAACATCTGAATCGTCACTGATTGAATCTTCATGCGACTGCCTCTTTCTATACAGGGTGTCGTAACAACAATTGCATCATTGTTCAGTCGTACTAAACAGCACCAACTGAATGGAACTTACCGCGTACCTATGACATTTAGTGTCATCTGGTGATGCCTAATGTCTGGTGGTTTCGGTCAGTTCCGTGCCAGAGGAAACCAAGACATTTCACTTTCAACCATGGCACTTAAGAGCGCCAACGGAACGGAAATTACCGCGCAATACCTACACTTGGTGCCATGCGGTGGTGCTTGGAATTTACTCTTGCGTGTTAGCGCAGTGTCAGGGCCCTAGCGAATCCCCGCGAGGTGGACTCGATGATGTGCAATCGCTTTCAAGTCAATCACTCGTTTTTCGCAACAAACGCCAGAACCTGGGAGGCATACAAAACCGCATGTATTGCATCTGGAATAGTTTCTTCATAGATTGCCTCTTCTATCTCGTTAAGCCGGTTTTGTGTCGAGGCTGCGCGGATCACATCACCCTCTCCAATTGAAGGTCCAAATTGATCCTTAAAATATTGGATTATCTTACTAATTTCTGTTGAGGTATTCCTTATTTCATTTAATTCCTGCAATCTTTCACCCGCACGGTCGAGTTTTTCAAGTAGCGAAGATAACTCCCTTGCATCTTCCTCTTGATCGTATGGGAGCGCCTTTACCCCAAAATTTTGAATGGAGCGGACGGCGTTTCGAACTGCTTGGTGGGCCTCAAAAAAGAATTCTCTTCTATCCGACATCAAGACTCCTTAGATTATTGGATATGTTTCGTTAGGTTATCGGACTTGGCTGACATTAGATTCTGAGGCCGAATTCAAGGCAATTTCGATGAATCGATTCTTCAAGATTGATTTATGCCAAAACCCGTCAAACGCCTGCACAGGCGCAGGGGGTATTGGCTATACATATTGAATATCAAGTAGGTGGCCAGTATGCAGGTGCATCCCCTGTAACACAGCACCTGCAAAATGCATTGAGGGTGAAATGTCCGATTTTTTGCTTTTGGATTGAATCTTCGCTTGGGGCACGGCTGGGGCATTAGAGAGCGGATAACATTTCGAAGGCGAGAGGTGAGGCGGTCCGTTGAAGGGACTCACTTCGTTTCCCGCCTCTAAATATGTTTTGATCTGTCTAACGTTTTCCGAACTTAGGATTGTGGACATCAGGCGGTTCGTTTGATTTGAGTGTGAAGTGGCGCGTCATAGATGCAGTTTGAGGTTTTAAGCTCTCATACTTCACTGCGTGTACATAAGTCGTGTTTCTGGTTTGGATTGCTATTTCAATTGGAGCGATGATCAGGCTCCTTCTTCTTGCCATTAGATCGGGAAGGGGACCTCATATACTCGGATCTTTTCTACAGATTGAATTGGGATGTACGTATAGAGGGTCGAACTATCACGCCTCGCTACTTCTTGAATTTCTTCAGGTAGTCGATCTACTTGTTGCTCACTTATTGAAGTCAATATCATCTCTCGATCGGCCATCGACTCTTCCAAACTCCAATAGCTTGCAAAGCCCACCACTTCTTCTTGAGTATTCAGAGTGACCTTTACAACTCTGAATGTCCAAAGAATTTCGGACACATCTGGCCCCGTTGATTCATCTTCAGTTGGATCAATTTTTCGCCTAATAATGAATTTAATTGCCTTTCGAACGATTACGTTTTCAAATATGCTTTTTTGTAATCTTTCTTTTCCGCTAAGTGCGAATTTGATAGCATTGCGAACTGTTCGGTGTGAATTTTCTACCGTTTCGGGCGGCTCGTCCTGAAATAACATATTCCAATGGTGCGAGGTAGTAAATTGCGGACTCTTTACGACGATAATGTAATTATCGTAAAGCCATACCGCAAGCAATGCGAATAGTTCCTCAACGAAGAAAGTCCAGAATACCAATCGATAATTATCTGCAAAATAATTCTTTTCTTTCAATAACCGTCCAGGATCTAGGATCCATGACGGAAACGCCCACTTAGTAAGGGCGATTATCAAGAGTCCAACTGCGCTAAATACGCTTGACCCAAGGAAGATCCGCCCAATTTCGGCTAGCGCGGTCTCGTGATAGCCAGCGTGATGTCTTCTAGTCAACAGATCCAGATACAGGCCGGGAACGAGGAAGTACGCAAAAAAGAGAAACGATGCCCACGTGGAGGGAGTCAAGGTTTGCGCTTAATCATTAGATTTATTGGGTTTATCGGCAGGTTTCTCTTGGCTCGGCTTGGTTGGTACTTTACCTACCCCCGAGGCTCCCTTTTTCTCAGTCGGCTTAATCTCTTTTGATTCGCTGGCGGCCACTTAATTTCCCCTTTCAAGTTGTCGCCACAAAGGTACACCTCGCGAAAGATAATAAGCGTGGAGATGACGCCTAAGATCTGCGGGCCATATCACCAACAGATAGCCGAAAGTACAGCTTTGTTCCATCATGCGAAAGAGCCAAAGCAAGGGGACGTTCCAAAGATAAGAGCCCACACCGAGGGGTTGTATTAACGATTGATGGGGTTGCCGATGCAAGTGCGATTCTGTTGCCTTGACCAAAATATGAGATTCAGAAAAAAACTTTTATTCCCCAATATGTACGAATTTCTTAATGGTATCCGCGATATTCAATGCTTTTAGCGACCTTTAAGAACTTTTTAGCACTTTTAGCGCACCCATTTTAGGTCAGAGCAAGACTTTGACGCCGAAGTTATCCACAGTTCTAAACAATAACAAATTGACTCGTCAGGCGTCCGCAGTAAGTTTCAGAGTGCTAAGCACTTTCCTCTTTTTTCCAATGAAAGGTCGAAAAGTTTCCTGGAGAGCACCACTACACGAGTACCAGGAAAAGAGAGGAGGACGCCATGATTACCGTATTACTCGATCTCATGGTGGCAGCGACAAAGTTTTTCTTCGACTTCGTGTTGATAAAAAACCAAAATCGCCGCGGCTACGGCGACTTGGTTCTTTAATGTTCCGAGTTCTCTAGACGGAGACCCAGCGAGGCGTGAAAACCTTGCTGGGCTCTTTTATACTCTAAATCGCACAGCCGAGGCAACACTTAGGCTTAGCTGGGGACAACTATCCGCCTTCGGACGCAAATGTGGACAAAATCGCACGCTCAGAACAGGGTTTGGTTCTTTCATGCGAAAGAACCAAAGCCATGGGAAGTTCCAGAACAAAGGCCCCCCGTACTCGAGAAGTTTACGAAACCTTGGGGCATTCTTTGCACAGAGATTTACCGCTCTTGCCGTTCACGCGGTGCTCAGGCTTAATGCGTTTGCCGTCTGGACAAGTGTTCTTGTCGTGATACACGTTCCGATGCTCTGGTGGGTACTCCAATGAATTTGTGTTGTATGGGTCAACGGTTGCCATGACAGATACTCCTTTAGATCGGCCTTGGAAAGTCCAAGGACCATTAACTCTAAACTCGGGCACCGACAGAAGCGTTTGGATGGTCGGTCAAACTTTCCCCATGAATAATTAGCCGTAGCGGGGACATTGGTGCGCCGCCTTGTGGCCCTTCCTGGTGAGGATATTGGAGACTTGTAGGGCACCCAATCTCTCACACCTCTTTTCGGTGGATCGTACTTAAGGGGGCGTAGTAACGATTGGTGGGGTTGGCCAAGAATTTGCCGGCACCAATGGATATTGTTCAAGTAAAACAGGCATTTTGGTCAACCAAAAAACGCTGTGGAGAATAGATTTGCAAAAAATTCTGTGAAAAACTGCGCCGACAGCCCCAAGTGTCTGTTCCTGTCACTAGTCTCAGCGGAGACAATCGAAACCGAGGTGGGCAAGCAGTGCCGGTAAGTTTGGAAGACCTAGAACGCCGACTTTGGGATGCGGCAAATGCTCTACGTGGTCCAGTCGACCCAGCCGATTTCAAGACTTATACCTTTCCTATTCTCTTCTGGAAATGGATCTCCGACACCTGGGACTGGGAGCATGCCAAAGCACTCGCCGACTATGGAGATTCGGTCGACCCCCTTGTTGAAGCCGATTATCACAAATTCACCCTCCCTGCCGGGACACATTGGCGAGATGTCACCACCAAGACGGCAAACCTGGGTGCCCAAATCAACAAAGCACTTGGCAAGATTGAGCAAGCCAACCCAGAAAGCCTCGCCGGCATTTTCGGTGACGCTGCCTGGGGTAATAAGGAACGACTTCCCGAGACAGCGCTAGTCAATTTGCTCAATGCTTTTAACGGCATGAAACTCAATCCTGATGAAGTCAGCCATGACCTTCTTGGTCAGGGTTACGAATATTTGTTGAAAAACTTCGCTGATGAATCTGGCAAAAAGGCGGGAGAGTTTTTCACTCCACGCCAGATTGTGCGCTTACTTATTCGCATCCTTGACCCACAAAGTGGCGAGAGTGTCTATGACCCAGCCTCTGGCAGTGGGGGAATGCTTGTAGAAACTATCAATACAGTTCGCGACCACGGGGGTGATACCCGAACCCTTCGCCTCTACGGACAAGAAGTGAATCTGACTACCAGTGCAATTGCACGAATGAATCTTTTCCTCCACGACATCGAAGATTTCAAGATTGTTCGCGGCGACACTTTACGCTCACCTGGATTGCGAGAGAGCGATGGTCGCATCTCCACCTTTGATGTGGTTGTAGCGAACCCACCCTTTAGTCTTCAAAATTGGGGCGCCGAGATGTGGGCTGCCGATACCCGATCCTTCTGTGGCGTCCCACCAGCGAAGAATGGCGATTTTGCTTGGGTACAACACATGGTTGCATCGATGAACCTGCAGACTGGTCGCGTCGGTGTTGTGATGCCACATGGTGTTCTCTTTCGCGGCGGTGCCGAAGCGAAGATACGAGAGTGCTTGATCAAAGATGATCGACTCGAGGCCGTTATCGGACTTCCAGGAAATCTTTTCTACTCAACAAGCATTCCTGCCTGCCTTTTAATTTTTCGAGCAAATAAGCCAAAAAAGCGCCGTAAACACGTGCTTTTCATTGATGGTTCTGCGCGTTTCGTTAAGAACCGCAATCAGAACTCGCTGAGCGATGATGACGTCGCAGCAATTCTTGATGCATACACAAGCGGTAAAGATCCTGACGGTGATGAGGGTGCGCAAGTTCGCCTTGTCCCACTTATCGAAATCGAAGGTAATAACTTCGATCTCAACATTGGTCGCTACTTGAAAACCGTCACTGCAGATGTAACAGATTTGCCGACTGCGCTAGCGGAATACCAAGCAGCCCGCACGGCTCGGCTCGGATCCGAGCGCGCACTTTTCGAACGTCTCACTGTCGCAGGCATCGCCAGGATTGGTGAAGATGATGGCTGAAAACTGGGGTGATCGTTTACTCCTTGATGACGTATGCACTTTGATCACGGATGGAAGTCATTTCTCACCACCCACATGCGAAACGGGATATCCGTACATAACAGTCCGGGACGTGAAAGAGGGAAAGATAGATTTATCCGCATGTGCTCGGATTGATGGCGCCTCATTCGAAGATCTTGAACGAACGGGATGCCGCCCCCAGGTTAACGATGTTCTGTTCTCCAAGGATGGGACTGTTGGCAAGGTTGCACTCGTTAGAACGGATGTGCCATTCGTAGTTCTCTCGTCTTTAGCGATTCTGCGCGCTGATGGGTTGAAAATCCGGCCCGAATATTTAGCTATGGTATTGAGTTCGCCAAGATTCCAAGAGGAAGCCATGGGTCAAAAGACGGGCCTGGCCATCAAGCGCGTAGTTCTCAAGAACCTTAGAGCCATGTCGATCCTCGTTCCATCCTTCCCAATTCAGCGTCGGATCGTGGATCTCATGACACACCTGGACAACCATTTGGGGAACTTGAGGACGGAGAGAGATGCGGCCGAGAGACTACTTAAATCCGCTCGTGGGCACTTGATCAAGCCAGACGAGACTTGGGCCTCAACTAAGTTGGGAGATATCGCTGAGGTATTTGACGGACCGCATGCGACCCCAAAGAAGACCTCAGTTGGTCCGTGGTATCTGAGTATTTCGTCTCTCAAACAGGGGCGTGTTGATCTTGTTCCGTCCGCTCATCTTAATGAGGACGAGTACGCAACTTGGACTCGTCGCGTGAAGCCAGAACTTGGTGATGTCCTGTTCTCCTATGAGACACGGCTTGGTGAGGCTGCATTGTGGGATCAGGATGATCGCGCCGTTCTTGGGAGGCGAATGGGTTTGCTTCGACCAAAGTTCGAGATTATTCTCGGAGAGTTTCTCGCTCAGGCATACCTAAGCCCTAGTTTCCAGAGCGAGATTGAGGAGCGGGCGGTTCGTGGTTCCACCGTTGATCGGATACCCATCGCGAAGATGCCAGATTGGCCGTTCCCCACTCCGTCGCTCACGGTTCAACGCGAGATCGTCGCAACGATCTCGCGAGTGCAGGCGGTGTCGGATTCTTTGGAATTAGAAGTCAAGAAACTATTGTCTCTTCGCGCATATTTGCTAATGATGTTGATGCATGGCAACCTCATAGTTGACTCGGATTACGACACTCTTCTTACCGAGGTCGCGTGATGGCGGGATTCACGGAAACTTCGACAGTCCAATCGTGGTTGATTGGACGACTTGTTGAACTGGGATGGACCTATGTTTCGGCCAATGAGTTGACGCGCGTTGATACAGATGTTTTATGTGAAGAATTGTTGATTGAAGCAATCCAGACTCTCAATCCCGATGTTCGAAATGCTCCCGAGCAGATCGACGAGATTTTGCCACGGGTTCGTTCGACAATCTTGTCGGCAGTGACAGATGGTCTGCTCGCTGCAAATGAGCGAATGACGACGTTGCTGCGTGGAGATACGACAATCAAGTTCATTGGAAGTGAGGAGTATTTACCACTTCGTTTGATTGATTTTGAAGTGTCGTCGAATAACTCCTTTGTAGTCTCTGACGAAGTGGTATTCGGCACCCCGGGTAACTCTCGTCGCTTCGACATTGTGCTCTGGATTAACGGCATTCCTTTAGTTGTTATTGAAACTAAGACGCCAGTGAAATCTTCAGTCTCTTGGTTGAATGCAGCGCGCGACATTGCCAACGTGTATGAAGTAGAGCGACCATCATTCTTCGCATCCAATGTTCTATCGGTGGCAACAGAGGGAAGAGAGCTGCACTACGGCGCAGTGGGACAGTCGGCTGAGTCGTGGTTGATGTGGGGCTCGACCTCTGACCCCTACAACTTGGATGGTTTTGCTCGCGTGCATCGCAGCGTTGATCTACTTCTCACGCCAGCGCGCATTCTGAGCATTCTTCGCGACTTCACACTCTTTGAACAAGTTCCCGGTGGTGGAGTGCGCAAGTTGATTCCTCGCTACCCGCAGGTGGAAGCTGCCGAAGCCATTGTCGAGCGGGTGCTCTCTGGGGGACAAAAAGGTCTGATCTGGCATTACCAGGGCACTGGTAAATCACTGCTCATGGCATTTGCTGCCTTGATGTTGCTCAACAATGAAGAGGTCGGTGGTCCCACCGTTGTTGTGGTTTTGGATCGTTTGGATTTGATTGAGCAAATCGAGCGCCAGTTCAAAACTGCTGGCCTGCCGCGTGTAACAACGGCTGTGAGTAAAGAGGATTTGCGTGCGATCTTGAAGGAGGATCGTCGCGGAATCGTGCTCACCACGATCTTTCGGTTCGAAGGTGCGGGGGAGTTGAACACCCGCGAAAACATTATTGTCTTTGTCGATGAGGCTCACCGCACCCAAGAGGGATCTCTTGCCGATGACATGCGCACAGCCCTACCCAATGCCCGCTTCTTTGGGCTAACGGGAACACCGATTTCAGATAAAGAGCGGAATACATTCAAGCTCTTCGGTGATGTCAATGATCCAGGTTATGTTCTTAATACCTACTCAATGGAGCGCTCCATTGTTGATGGGGCTTCAGTGCCAGTCCATGTTGAGACACGCCTGGTTGATTTCCATTTGGATCGTCAGGCACTTGATGAAGCCTTCGACCAGATGGCCGATGAGGAGGAACTCACCGATGAAGAACGCGAGTTCCTAGCCGGCAAAGCCGCACATGTTAAAACAATCTTGCTCAACCCCGATCGCATTGCTGCTGTTTGCAAAGATATTTTGGATCACTTTGAAGCCAAGATCGCGCCCACGGGAATGAAAGCCCAAGTTGTTGCCTTTGACCGCGAACTTGTTGTTGCTTATAAAACCGAGTTAGAGCGCCTCATTAAGGAACAAGCCCTGCCACATGAAGTTGCCATCGTTATGACCGTAGGTACAAGTAAAGATGATCCGCAGTCTTGGTATGAATACGCCCTTGATCGCGCGCAAGAAGCCCACATCAAAGCCCGATTCAATGACCCAGGCGATCCACTTGCATTCCTTATTGTTACTGCCAAACTACTCACCGGTTTCGATGCCCCGATTGAACAGGTGCAATACCTGGATAAACCCCTTCGCAGGCACACACTCTTTCAAGCGATCACTCGTACCAATCGACGTTTCACCCACCCAGTCACTGGCCAAGATAAAACGCACGGATTGATTGTTGACTACATTGGTTTGGGCAATCAGATCGGTGCAGCCCTTAAAGCGGCAGATCCGGATACCGGCGGAGCCCGCCCCATCGATATTGATGGTCTGGCAGTTGAATTTGAAGGATGCATTGCAGGCGCCCTAATTCGATTCGATGGAATCAATCGAAAGGATAACTCCTTTATTGCGCTGCAAAGCGCCCTCCAACGCCTAACCGAATCTGACAGTCGAGATGCCTTTGCGAAAGATTTCACCGCGGTCATCACGCTCTGGGAGTTCCTTGATCCTCACGAAGTTCTCGAACGCCATCGCAGCGACTACAAGTGGCTTGCCCAGATATATGAGGCAATCAAACCCACTGGTGTTTCCAACGCACTGCTCTGGCATCGTCTGGGACCAAAGACGTTGGCACTTGTTCATGGCTACATCACCAAAGTGCATGTGGCTGGCACTGGATTAGAAGAAGTTGTTGTTGATCCCGATGCCATTGAAGCCATACGCAAACTTGTAGAGCAAGGCGAACTTGATTTAGATCCAGGGCGAGACTTCTTGGAAAATCCCGTCACTGTTGATGAAGTGATGACCCTGATTGATCGACGAATTAAACGACTTCTAGCTGAACACCCACATCCGGTCTACCAATCCTTGGCTGATGCGATTGATCGGTTGCGTCGACAAGCTATTACTCGCGCAGAAGACTCGATTGAGTTCTTGAAGAAAGCACTGGAAGTGGCACGTGCTGCCGTCATTGCAGAGCGGCTTGACGCGCAGGGCCGTTTAGATGAGGCAGAACATATTCTTGATCCCAACATCGGCGCACTGACCCAAATTGTTGAACAGTACAAACCTGCCAACACTCCTGTGATCGTCACCGACCTTGTGCGCGATATTGACACCATTGCCAAACAGGTCACCTACGCTGGATGGAATGAGAGCCAACCCGGGGATAAGGCAGCACGTCGCGAGATTCGGCTAGTGCTACAGAAGTACGGATTGCCTGTCACAGGACCACTCTTTGATAATGCCTATGCGTATATTCGAGAGAATTATTAGTGGTTGCCTTACCCTGGCTTCGTCAATTGGAAAGGAGGGAAGAATATGAGTGTCTACCTTGGTCCTTCAACACCGCGTTGGGAACCAACCAACGAGCAGGATTTAGAATCAGCAATTCAACACGGAATAATCTCCGAAAATCATTATGTTGAACTTAAGGCGAAATTGGATACTGGTCCCGTCGCCAATCGAGAACTTGCCAGGGACTTAGTTCAGTTCGCGGTGGATTCGGGTGTTCTCATTATTGGTATTAAGGAAAATACCGATCACACGTTGTCACTCTCTCCAGTAGCACTGAACGGCTTGGCAGAGCGCATTGAACAGGTTGCTCGTTCAATTCCAGATCCATTGTTACCCGTAGCTTTTCTTGAAATACCGTCGGAGGGAGATCCCTCAAAGGGTTATTTGCTTGTAAAAATCCCGGTAACCGGAGGGGCTCCGCACATGGTTGACGGGGTCTATTACGGCCGTGGGGATAAAATGAAAGTTCGCCTTTCAGACTCCCGAGTCACGAGTCTGCACGAGGAGAGAGCCCGAAGACGTGCAGATATCGAAAGTAGGCTTGATCGAACCATCGGTAGGGATCCAATTCCCTCAGTTATCCGAAAACAAGCGCATATATTTGTAGTCGCAACTCCAAATGCGAATCGAACGGAAACGGCGGTTGATTTTGTTCGAGTCAATGGTTGGCAACAGAGAGTAAGAGATCTGGTCAATAATACCTTTCGAGAAGTAAATTTCGGTTCAGATCAAACGGGGCCTCTGGATGATCTTCAAAATACGAATTTGCGATCTGACGGAATTGCTTTGACATCTTTACAATTTCGAAGTGATCGGACAATTGATCACACGCTGATGATGTATGAAGATGCCAGCGAGCTAGAACTTACCGAGGATGGCGAAATTCGCGTATTTTCCGGGTTGTTTAGTCGAACCGCTCTCCCGCAACACATGGTCGCACCTGGCACCCTAAATCATTATGTGATTATGGATGATTTTGCTCCAATGCTGACTCGCCAAGTCCTATACATGGTGACGGAACTTTCTAGGCAGACTGGAATTAGATGCGAATGGAGCTTAGGAGTGGGCGCCACAGGTATAGCGGGTCTACCTGCATACGGATCGGCGCACTCGCCACGCTACGACGCTCAAGAAGTTGTATATCGAATGACGACTATCGCATCGTTGGAGGAGATTGAGCAATATCCGGGAAGGCTAACTCGAGCTCTTGTTGGAAGATTGATGCGAGCCCTTGATCGAGAAAGCAAGTATGAATCGACGTATTTTATGGATCCACCAAGGTCGGCAGCGGGTGGGGTAGCGTGATGTAGGTGCACATTCGAGCATCCACAGTGGAAAGTAGATGTATGCAATCAGTTATCACCGCTGATAGAAGCGTAGAAATCATTGGTTGATTGTCACCGACATATACGGGGTTGCATAAGAATATCTAAGTAAATACTAGAACCCAAGATTCTCTCGAGGTTTTAGTGATGTAACTCTTTGGATAGAACTTATGCAATGGCAACGACACCGAGGGAAGAGTAACACTACATGACTTCTTGTCTCAAGATATCTATTGATGATAAGGATTTATTCAA
>JBAQFB010000002.1:0-28977 GCA_049287065.1 Candidatus Nanopelagicaceae bacterium | reverse complement strand
GACCGAACTGTCTCACGACGTTCTGAACCCAGCTCGCGTGCCTCTTTAATGGGCGAACAGCCCAACCCTTGGGACCTACTCCAGCCCCAGGATGAGACGAGCCGACATCGAGGTGCCAAACCTTGCCTGGCAGCGTCGAACACGCCCTCTGCCAACATATGGCCCGCTCCGTCCCACCCTTCTTCGCCAGGTTGAAACATGAAAACTACGTCGCCTTCGAGTTGGTCGCGATGTGCAGCCAGGAACTTCGCAGCTCCAATGAGCATTGCAGTATGTAAATCGTGGCCACATGCGTGCATAGCGCCATCGATCGTGCTCGAGAAGCCAACGCCTGTCGCTTCAACGACGTCGTTGCAGACCCCGTATTATCGCCTCGTCCTGTTTGCGAACGCGAGCGACATGAGCGCATTCGTAGTCAATTTGGACCTATGCTCAGAGGATCTGATCTGTCGCAACTGGTTTAGTCGAACAACTATCCGTCATTGATCCCTCATTGATGACGCGATGCCCGTGGCCCGCATGCGCGGAAGCCGCACGACACCACCGACCAGAACGCAGAAACCGCTTAGGTCCTCGGCCAAAATGAAAACCCACCGTGCACCGACCGACGCAACTAAAACGCCAGCGCCAATCAGGACCACGATTTGCAAGATGTTCGAAATGGTCGTGCCTAGGCCTTCAACTCGGCCCAGAAATTTCTGATCTACCGACTGCTGCAACACTGTGTCATATGCGATATTGAAGGGAGCGTTAGCTACAGCGCCAATAACCACACCCAAAGCAAGCACCGTTAGCGATGGAGCAAAACCCATAACGAATTGTGACGTGACCATGCCAGCTACGCTAAGGATTAGAAGCTTCCCGTATTCAATGTGCTTTGCCCTGACGGTAACTACTGAAGCGGCAATCACGGCGACGATTCCATTTAGAGAGAACACAAAGCCGATCGCCGATAGTGGAGCTTTAAGGTCTTGGTTGAGGAGAAAAATCAGTGCGACGGCGTTGGCATTTGAAGTAATCGTTGGACCTGCAACTGTGATCAGAAACCACTTTGCAACTGGATGCCTCCAAACATACACCAGCCCTTCTCGAGCCTCTCTAAGTGAACATTGACCATGGTCAATTATCTTGCCCCGAACCCGGGGTGTTTCGGTCGAGATCTCAACCGGGTCTGCAAGACGAATAAATGACAGCAGTACAGCTGAGGCAACGAATGTAGCAGCATCGATTCCGAACGACCAGGCGGGGCCGCGCCAAACATACGTCAAGGCAGCCATGACTGGACCCAGCGCTGTAACTCCCCAGCCAACGATTTCATGCACGCCATTGATGCGCCCCAACTGGCTCCTATCGACCAGCCGCGGAAGCAGAGCAAAGGAGGAACTTGAAAAGAAGACCGCAACGACGCCGCTCGCGGCCACTGCCACATACGCGAGGGACAAAGACTCCTCGAGAACCGCAACCATGAGAACGAGACTAAAACCAGCCCGTATAAGGTCCGCCCAAATCATGATCCTCTTCTGGTCTCCCCTGTCAGCCAAGATTCCAGAAAAAAACCGAGCAAAAGTCCAAGCATGACCGAGAGTAACAATAGAAGCACCCGTGCGAAGGGGTTTTGTTTCGAATCGATGAAGACCCAAAGAGCCAACGCGACAAGTCGAAATGAGTCACCAAAGCCTGAGAGCGCATACGCGCTGATGAATGCACCAAAATTTCTGTTTCTCCAAATTGTGGTGGGTCGATCTCTGTGCAGGCTTGCATTTTCGTCATGGTCGGTTGACACTTTGCACCAATCTCTCTCTAGAAGGGTCCTTAGAGTTGTTCAAGGGTCACCTCGATATCGGAAACATAAGCTCAATGCATCGCACCGGATTAGATCGCGGTTCTCGGGCAACAGCACCTGTAACATGTCAACCTCGACGTCGAATCTTGCGTGTATCACTTGTTGCGCTAAGTCTTCATCGCCAATCGCCCCGGATATGACCCACGCTGCATTGAGCATCGTGCTCGCCTGATCGAGATGACCAATCGCTGCGTATGTCTGTGCAAGACTCACCTGCCACCGACCGACGGCACTCTTACGATCGTCACCCTGGAGAACGTTCCCCCATACCGCCTCAATCCGCCTAGCTAGTTCAGTGGCCTGACTAACATCGCCTCTATCCGCAAAGAACCCAGCCAAATGCAAGGCTCCTATGAAAGCCAGTCGGCGCTCATGGTAAGTGCCCAAGCTCAGTGACGGGACAGTCTGCATTTGTGGATCCACAATGTAAGGAACTCGGCCGGATGATGCAACCCGTTTGCGATGGCGCGTGGCCATCGCCTTCGAAAGGTTTCCGCACGTTCTCGGAGGCCTGTTGCATTTAGAGCAGAGTGTCTGTAAATTCTCGAAAACGGTTTCTCCACCATTAGCCCACGGAATCTTGTGATCTTCATGGGGATGACATTTGGATCTGTAGCGCGAGTTCGTCCACACTTTTACGAGGTAAAATCATCGTTTCGGAGAACTAATAAACTTAAGCGCCAATTAATCCTTCGTTTGGTTTTATCCCGCGATGAGGGCACGATTTCGAATTGTCGAATCCTCCCCTCTGAAGAAGTCATGTCTTCGCGGTTAATTTTCGATACAAAATCTCGCTTACGCTTCGAGCCAACTTCCAAAACGTCTAGTTAACTTTGTGGAGTGGAATTTGTCTCTTTCGTTGTATTGATCAAAGGATTGGAATCCAAAGAAGCCACCATTTCTTTTCAGGTCGAATGATCTCTGCCTGATCTGCCCAACGCTCTTCGGACAGTTTGGCACGCCACAATGGATAGTTCCGTCTTTCGGATTTTGACGCCCCACTCTGACAGGTACATCGCTTTTGAAGATGTTCGCGCGAAAGCTGTGATATCTGGAAGTATCACACCGCGCTCCAAAAGTGCGTCAATGAGAAGACGGCCCAGGTGGCCGTTGACACTTGTTATCGCGTGAGTAGTCAACAACATTCCTGCATTTGACTTGAAATAAAGTTTCCAACTAAGTTTTATAAGGATGAGTACTGATGTCATGCAGACCGTAATTCTGGTGGCGGTCGAAGTTGCCGAATGCACAATCCCATGCGAGCTTAGAACCGATAGGTCAATCGAATGGCAGGGCGTATAAATGAATGTAAGCCACAAGAATGGCGAGAGGCCTGAATATAAAGGTTCCCACATACGACAGCCGATCATTGGACCAAGCGTAATTTTTGCGCTAGTTATACTTGAAGGCATCTTTTGGTTCGTTTACAAGCCAAATCAAGAGCCATGGGGGCGCTTTATCGGGCAGTTTCTCGGAGCCGAAGCAATTCCGTTCCTGACTATTGGACTTGTCCTAATTAGTTCACTGGCTTATGTAGAGCGATGGTTCAACGGAATAAATCGTGCAGCTATTTGGCATCGGCGTTCGACAATGACTGGGATGATTTTGACATTGATGCACTCGTAACTGACGGTCAAAGCGGGAATGACAACGGTAGGCGGCGATTTGGGGACCATCGGATTGTTGGGTTTACTTGTACTTGTAATCTGGGCAATTGCACCACGATGGCGGTCATTTGTGCCTAAACGATTCCAAAGGTATGTCCACCTGGGAATCGAGACCAAAGTTGTTAAGAACATACATCGTAGATTCAAGGGCTATCCGATGTGGAGGCAATTCCATCGGCTGACTGGCATTTTTGTGGCTGCAGGATTTGCCCATGGAATTATTGAGGGGACAGTATTTGGCTCTCGATATCTGAGATTCAATTACTTGATTGTTGGTGGTATCGGAATGGCTTTTTACGTTTATCGTGAGCTTTTCCTCGCCATTTTGCCAAAGGCCATGATTATCAGGTGGAATTGGTGGACGTGCTGGGAGATGGCCTATTTGAAATCTCTTTAGAGCCCTCTGGGAAGCCATTTACTTTTAGAGCGGGGCAATTCGCATTGGTCTATCTGGAAGCCAAAGATGGTTGGCATCGCAATCCCTTTTCAATCGCTAGCTCTCCAAAGGAAAGGAATGTTCGTGTTACGGTAAAAACTTTGGGCGAATTCACAAGTCAAATACCTCATTTAATTGAGCCAGGCATGCCTGCAATTATTGGTAAGGATAATGGTTACTTCGACTATCGGAAAGGAACGGAAAATCAAGTTTGGGTCGCCGGAGGTGTTGGCGTCACTCCTATCTTAAGTTGGTTGCGCTCTGCTGAGGCACATCATCTCCCAAAGCAGGTAGGTTTTTTCTACACGGCGGAAGGAAAGGCACCCTTTGAAAGCGAGATTAAGACATTGATTTCGAATTTGCCGAACATCTCTTTGCATTTGATCGATTCGAGCCGTGAGCCGCACCTCACCGGGGATTCGATACTCAAAGTCGTGTCAGCACCGCCGAAAGATTTGTCGGTATTTTCATGCGGACCAGAGAGGAGGGTCGACTCTATTAGTAAGTCTTTGGGCGAGCAGGGAGCGAGAGTCGCCAATATTCATCGGGAATATTTCAATTGGCGTTAACCGTGTCCTGTTTAAAGAGGGTATCTAAAGAGCAGCCCCGACCAACGCCACAACTATGCCGATGAGAGCCGAAAGATAAACAATCTGCCAAGCTTTTTTCCTGTCTTTTGCACGGAACTCTGCCTGTAGGACATCATCGGTTTCGCCAACTTTGGATCCAAAATTAAATAATGACGAAAGACCAAAGTACGCGCAGAAATGCATACCAGCTTGTAGAAAGCCTGTCGCGGCCATCATCGCGGGAATAAATAACGTGAGACGCCATGCATGTGGTGCGTTAAACCCGATGAAACTCGCCCAGAGAATGACGGTGACCACTGACCCTGTCCAGCCAGCCTTCTTTCTTCTTGCAATTTCCGCGGGGCCAATGTTGCAAACCCCGGGAATGTATTTATCTTTTGTCTCCATCTGTCGAACCTACAATCATTTGCCCTTCTTCGCTCGCCGAATCGACCGGTACATATGCGAGCCATTTGCAACTAATCGAATGCTTTTCATCGCCCTGTCGCTGCGTGCTCATTTTTCGGATGCAACAGGCATGGTCAATATCTCATTTTCGAACACATATGAGCCTTGCGGGGGCGCCGAGTGAAGCGTAGCGTGAACGAGCACGTGTGCCTTTCGAAAGGGAAATCCAGCCTGAATGGCGGTAATCAGAGACTGAAGGAGGTCACCTTTTCGACGAGGCCATGCGAAAACCCAACAATATTCCGAATCCCAACTAGGTGATCGGAAAACAGTGAGAACAGGATGACGACGATGCGCGCAGCACAGTTAGTCGATTATGGAAAGCCGATTGAAATTCGAGAAATAGTTACACCCACTCCTGGCCCTGGAGAAGTTCTGGTACGTATTGGCGGATCAGGGGCGTGTCACTCCGATCTGCATATCATCAGCGGTGAACTACGAATGCTTCCTACGTTGCCTTGGACACTTGGTCATGAAAATGCAGGGTGGGTCGCAGCAGTGGGAGTTGGTGTCACTGGTCTGGACATTGACACACCTGTGGCTGTTTTCGGCGGTTGGGGATGCGGCAAGTGCCGTCTGTGTCTATCTGGTGAAGAACAACTCTGCAACACGATGACGTGGGGTGGTATTGGTTCTCCAGGCGGTTATGCCGAGTACATGATCGTGCCAGCTGCTCGCCACCTCATCACGTTAAAGAGTTTGGACCCTGCTACTGCAGCTCCTTTAACTGATGCAGGACTTACCCCCTACCATGCTGTTCGTCAAGCACTTCCTCGCTTGCTGCCAGGCACGACGGCAGTTGTCATTGGGGTGGGCGGTCTTGGTCATTTTGGTTTGCAGTTCGTTCGCGAGCTCAGTCCTGCTCGCATTGTGGCCATTGACACATCAAAAGAAAAGCGTGCTCTGGCGCTTGAGTTGGGCGCAGATGTGGCTCTCGATCCCACCACCGACGACGTTGCTTCTGAGGTGAAGCGTGGCGGCGAGGGTGCCGCAGCCGTCTTCGACTTTGTTGGTGCAGCCACCACTCTTGAATTAGCAGCATCCCTCGTTGGGCGCCAGGGAATGGTCGTATTGGTGGGGCTTGCTGGAGGTTCCTTGCCGTACTCATTTATGGGTATGCCAGGTGAATCAGTCGTGATGGGCAGCACTTGGGGGACTCATAACGAACTTGAGGAAGTACTTACGCTCGCTTCAACGGGTAGACTCTCATTCCATTTTGAGCAGCATCCGCTTGAAAAGATAAACGAGATATTCCACCGACTCGAGCATGGTGAGATTCTTGGTCGTGCGGTGATAGTGCCGTAAGCAACGCGCCTTGCCACCAGTTTCACGGGTTGATAATCACTTGTGATGTTCAACCCGTGGAGTTGGTTGTGATCGATTTTTTACGACGATTACTGGGAATAATTTTGTAGCAGACAAATCCGATCAGAATGGCTGCTAGATGTCCCCAGTCCCTGAATCCGAAAAGGATGGCGATGGCCAATCCTGAAAACATGAAGATTGCGAATTCACGGCCCCACCGTCTGAAAATCTCAAACCGATACAATGAGATAGCGACACGCGAAATTCTTACATCGGAGATTTATGTGTCGAGGGTAGGCATAAAGGACTTCCCTAAACCTCCTTTGTCAGTTTCTCAAGGATTGGCAGCGCAGCATTCAATACTTCGATCTCGGATTTGCTAAGTCTTTGAATTCGCTCATTTATCCCTTCAACTCTACTTTCCCATAAGTTTCTTAAAACTCTGTGGCCCGCTGCAGTGATCTCGACGAAACAGGCGCGTTTGTCATTAGCGTCTTGAATCCGTTTGATATAGCCCAATTCTTCAAGGCTCGTCGTCAGTCTTGTAGCTACGGGTGCCCCTATGGATTCTCGAGAGGCAAGTTCGCTGATTCGGATGGGTCCCAAATCTTCGATCGTTGCCATCGCTGATATTTGGGAAGCGGTTAGCCCGGCGGCCCTGTGATTCCTGATCGATCGAGTTAAACGACCATTCACTAACGTAAGCCACCATGCCACGGTATGTGATTGTGATTTTGAAAGGGGGGCAACTCGTGGCTTCATCACGCCATATCACTCTCCACGGCAGGCTCTTCTGGGACGACGCCACCGGAATTTATCGTATCATCCGCGTGCTCATGCATCGAATATTCCTCGTGAATATATCAAGTGAATCGACCGGCTTTTTGCATCATGTCCGAGTAAGTATCGGGACTTATGGTTGAGGCCAAGCTCTAATTCACTCACTTGTTTGCGCAAGTGCACCAACATGATGCGCTCAATGCCTCCACATCACTTCCTCCCACCGCTTGAATACGACGGCACTTTTGCCTAACCCAGTTGCCTAACGTGGCCTCAACTAGATCGAACTCGCCAGCGACCTCAATAATGGTGTGGCAAGAAACTATGACCCGATGGACTACTTGGACTTTGTATTCGGTGGTGAACTTTCTGCGGGTTGCTCACTTGATGTCCACTCCTATTGGGGAACCTCAGACCTCGCATACCATCGAGAGAAGTTGATCCAAAGATGTAGAAGTTCATTGTAAGCAAGTCGAAATTTGTCGACACTAATCACCTCAAGTCCACTTCGCCTCGAGCTACCTATCCCCTCGGCAAGATACATAATGATGTGATATAAATCGATCATGACATTGAAAGCCACGGCCGTCGCAGGCTCACACATCCAAGCGTCGGAGACACTCGACGCATTTTATGGCTTGTGGAGTCATCTAATTCCGGCTGAAGGCATCAGTAGAACGGCAGGGTCGACTCTCGGACTGTTGATGCGGACAGGTGCTATGCGACTCACGCTCCTTGCCGAACAGGAGGGGGTCAGTCAGCCGGCGATGACGGGATTGGTTCATCGGTTGGAAGCAGCCGGATATGTATCTCGTCACGACGATCCCTCCGATGGGCGGGTCGTTCTCGTTGAGTTGACGACCAAAGGGCGCAAGGTAATCCAATCCAGACGAACCAAGCGCGCTCATGCCTTAGCCGCAATGTTGGATTCACTGGACCATGGAGAGCAAGAGAAGTTCAGTGCTGCCATGCCCGTCATGCAACGCCTTACCGACTTCGCCAGCCATTGCCATGAATTGCAGACGACACAAACGACAGGAGACTAGATGAGCACAGCGACACATGAGGATGAGACCCAGCAGGTTGGGATATTTCCCCAGCCGAAGGCGGTATATGCCGTTGCCTTTGCCTGCGTCATTTCATTTATGGGCATCGGCCTGGTGGATCCGATTCTGCCGTCGTTGCGAACCAAGTTACATGCAACGCCAAGCCAGACGACACTGCTATTCACTAGTTACCTGATCGTTACTGCCTTCGCCATGCTCGGTACAAACTGGGTGTCGACTCGACTGGGAGCCAAGCGCACTCTCATCACAGGTCTGTCGATCATTGTCATCTTCTCGGCCTTGGCTGGCTCGTCTCATACGATCAACGGAATCGTTGGCTTTCGCGCCGGTTGGGGGTTGGGCAATGCCCTCTTTATCGCGACTTCCTTGGCAGTTATAGTCTCTTCAGCCTCGGGAGGGTTCCGTGGCGCCATCATTCTCTACGAAGCGGCGCTCGGGTTGGGTATTGCTGCAGGTCCTCTGCTAGGCGGCACTCTGGGAAACATTAGTTGGCGGGGTCCCTTTCTCGGCGTAGCAACTTTGATGGCTATTGCACTGATTGCCACTGTTGTTCTACTCGATCACACGCCAGTTCCAGCTCACGGAACGCCATTGTCGGCGCCATTAAAAGCGCTCACCCATCGCGGTTTACTCACGCTCAGCATTACGGCGCTCCTGTACAACTGGGGATTTTTTACGATGCTTGGTTACGCACCTTTCCCGATGAGATTGTCAATTACTCAGCTGGGCTTCGTCTTTTTCGGTTGGGGATTGCTTGTAGCGTTCTTCTCCGTTTTTGGAGCACCTTGGTTGCAGCGTCGATTTGGAACTCCCCGATCCCTGTACACCGCACTCCTGCTATTTGCTGCCGACCTTGCGGTGATCGCCATATTCGTCAACAACCGCACTGTTCTGATCGTCGCCGTTATTACTGCGGGAATCTTCATCGGGGTCAACAACACCTTGACCACCCAAGCAGTAATGATCATCTCCCCAGTTGAACGTTCGGTCGCATCGGCTGCGTATGGATTCGTCCGCTTTCTAGGTGGCGGTTTAGCCCCTTTCGCCGCCGGCAAATTGGCCGAACACTTCAATTTACATGTCCCGTTTGCCATCGGCTCAATTGCCGTGATCGCAGCCGTCGCCGCCTTGTCCACGGTGCATGAAACGTTGGTTCAAAGTGACAAAGGCCTTGACGAGGAGGGCCACTCTGCCCTCGAACATGGTGACCCGGCAGATGTTTCTGGCGAGATAGCCGATGAGTTTGGTGGAGCCGGTGCAGCCATCGACAGCGCCCTATAAATTGCGGCCCCACTGCGTTCAGTTGGTTCTATCGCTGACGACCGATAATAGAAATAAGCATTGTGTAGATCCCTACGCGGAGAAATAGAGGTGAAGGTGTGAGCAGCAAGGATGTGTGCCTTCGGCTACTAGACGAGGCCAAGGTGCCCGTCAACAGCAACGAGCTCTGGAGCATTCAAGTGCGAGATGAGCGCCTATGGGATCGTGTGATTGCACAACACGAACTCGGTCTTGGCGAGGCCTATATAGATGGCTGGTGGGACTGCGAGCAAGTTGATGAAGCCCTCACCCGGCTCGTCGAAATTGATGCCGTCTCAACCATTAAACCCACGCCCATCATCGTGGCACATGCAGCCAAGTCGATTATCAGCAACCGACAAACTAAGGCCAAAGCGGCTTTGAACGCACAGCACCACTATGACATTGGCAATGATCTTTACACTCGGATGCTGGATAAAGAGCTGCTATACAGTTGTGGTTACTGGGAAAACGCGTCATCACTGGACGAGGCCCAATTCGCGAAGATGGACATGATCTGTCAGAAACTACAACTCAAACCTGGTATGCAATTATTGGATATCGGAAGTGGCTGGGGAGGCTTCCTGCGTCATGCCGTTAAGAATTACGGTGTGGTTGGAACAGGCATTTCACTCTCGACCGAACAAATCAAATTGGCGAACGAACGCTCGCAAGGACTATCTGTCAAATTCATTAAAATGGACTACCGAGACTTGGCTGGCAAATTTGATCGCATTGTATCTATCGGAATGATGGAGCACGTAGGACCAAAGAATCTCAATAAGTTTTTTGCAAAATGTGATGATCTTTTGGCGGACGACGGCATGATGCTGCACCACACCATCAGTTCGTTGCGTTCAGGAAATCACACTGATCCTTTCTTTGATCGTTACATATTTCCCGGGGGTGTGATCCCATCGCTGGCTCGGATCTCGAAAGCAACGGAAAAGAAATGGGTGATCGAAGACGTCCACAACTTCGGCCCTGACTATGATCGAACCCTGATGCAATGGTATAAAAATATCAATTCGCATTGGAGCGAGATTCCACAATATGACGATCACTTTAAGCGAATGTGGAATTACTACCTCCTTGCTTCGGCAGCAGGCTTCAGGGCCCGGTCATTGCAACTGACGCAATTGGTATTCCGCCGACCCGGACGATCTCCAAAGTATGTATCATTGCGGCCTTAGCGGGCGCCTCCCAGAATTTTCAATTGGTCTCATCTGTGAGCTTTGTGTCAGGTGCCACCGCAGTCTGCATGCCCAGAGATAACGCCTCCCCGTCAGCCTCTTCCTTTCTAATCGCCTGACGCAGCGGGATTTCGCGGAGGAACATAAGGATTACAAATGCAACGGCTGTAATCGGCACGCCTGTCAGGAAGACCGTGTGCAGAGCATCTGCGAATCCGCCGACAACAGCTCCGCGGAGTGGTTCAGGAAGTTTTGCAATTGCAGCGGGACTTCCCAATTTGATTCCCTCCCCAGTAGTTTTAGTCACTGGCACTCCAGCTGCCACAAGCCTTGCTGGGATCGTTACCAGAAGCCTGTGCGTAAGCAAGGCTCCCAATGCGGAAACGCCAATGGCGCCACCAAGTGAGCGGAAAAAGGTTGCGCCCGAGGTCGCAACTCCAAGATCCTGCTGACTTACCGAGTTCTGAGCTGCCAATATAAGAACCTGCATCACGAGACCGATACCTGCGCCAACAACAAATATAAAAACACCCATGGTTGGCATGGACGTGTTGACATCAAGGCGACTCATCAAGAACAAACCGATCGCTACCAGCGCCAACCCGACCAGCGGAAAGATTTTGTAGCGCCCAGTTCGAGTGATAAGCCTGCCCGAACCAATAGATGTAAAGAGTAGCCCCACCATCATCGGCAGTGTCAATAAACCAGAAGCCGTCGGTGACTCTCCTTTAACAATTTGCAAATATTGCGGCAAGAAAATTATCGCACCGAACATTGCAACACCGACAACAAATCCAACAGCGCTCACGATCATGAAGGTGTGATTCTGGAAAAGGTGCGGTGGCATGATCGGTTCCACAGCGCGACGTTCCTGCCAAATTGTAAGGAATAAGAAGGCAACCGCCAAGGAAGAAAGCATGTAAGTCCAACTTGAATTCCAAGGGAACTCTTTGCCACCAAGGGAAACCTCGAGGAGTAAGGAACTTACTGCTGCCACTATAAAGAAGGCTCCAAGCCAGTCCACCGCGTGTTGACGGCGCGGAAATGGAAATTTCATCACCCGTTCTATGATAACAAGGGCTGCGAGTCCTATTGGAATACCGATCCAGAAGGTCCATCGCCACGAAAGGTGGTCAACGAGATATCCCCCGATGAGTGGCCCAGCTACTGTGGCTAGACCAAACACACCACCTATGTACCCTTGATAACGACCACGCTCGCGAGGAGGAACTATGTCACCTATAATCGCTTGCGAAAGCGCCATTAGGCCGCCTACACCGATACCTTGGAAAACCCTTATACCGATAAGTTGTCCAATATTTTGACTGAACCCAGCTGCCAAAGATGCTAGAAGAAAAATTACAATGGAAAATTGAAACATAATCTTTCTTCCGTAAATATCAGAGAGTTTTCCCCAGATTGGGGTGGAAGCAGTTGATGCCAGCAGTGTCGCCGTGACTACCCAGGCAAGTTGTTGTTGGCCGCCAAGATCCCCGACAATGGTTGGAAGAGCTGTCGCGACAATTGTCTGCGAGAGCGCTGCCACGAGCATGCCGAGCATTAGTCCGGTAAGCACCGTCAAGATCTCCCTGTGAGATAGATCCGGGAGCACAGGCGAGGCGGAATCGCTTCCACTTGATGTCGAATCCTCCGTATTATCTACCACTAAATTCTCCATATTCTAATCTACCGAACGGTCGGGTGATACAATACCACCATGTCCATCGCTCGCGTTATCAAGAAGCGCGATGCCGTCTGCACTAAATCCGAGGTACTGGCTACTGCAGCAGAGCTCTTTTCGAAGAAGGGTTATGCCGCCACTTCTATGGCGGATATCGCCTCGGCCACAAATATCTCGAAAGCGACTATTTACCACTACTTCGATAATAAAAAGGCACTCTTCGCAGAACTACTCCAAAATATTCATAGAGGTATGGACGCGGTGATTACAGACTTGGGTAACGAAGCGCTTACCGATGCGGAGAAGATTAACCTCATGCGGAGTATTGCGTCAGTCTTTCTCGACCACCGAGACGTGATCCGACTGCTGAGAGATCTCTCCCAAGGATTGCCCACTGAACTTTCCAAAGCAACGATTATGCGCGCCCGTAAAATCGAAAAGCTGCTCGCTGGCCCAAATCCCAGCAAAACAGGAGAACTGAGGGCGCACTGTGCCCTCGTACTTCTAATGACGGGGATCAACCCTCCCCGCGTAATGTCCGCGAATGCCGTCAAAAAGTTTAACCTGGATCAATTTATTGAAATTGTCGCAGGCACCCTTGGGATAGAGTCTCGCAGGGATGGCGCACACGAATCTAAAAGAAATTGATTGAGAAACCTATTTAAGATGCTGCTCATGTGGAATATTTCATAACAGTTATAACCAAGAGGATTACAGCGGAATGCCCCCCCATCATTTAAACCATCGCTTATTGTCGAAAACATAGTGCCGTCGAATGCTTCGCCGATGCCAAACTCGAACCGAAGGTAGATATCGTCTCCTCTTGAATCTCGATCTGTTTCCCATTGTCAACTAGTGAACTGAACCCCTGAAGTAGGAGTTTGGGCTGTGACAAGTCCCAATCCTGGCGATGAGCGCACCTCATAAGGGATCACCTCGCCGGTAAAGAGGTCAATCGCCGGTGAGGGATATTGCTTTAAGCCCAACACAGGAAACCCGGTAGTGTCGGTAACCTAATCTTTCCAACACAGTTTTCCCGCTGATATGCAAATTGTGCTTGTAGGATCTGCAGGCACGATCAAAGACTTCAGGCAGGACTGGTCTGACCTTGAGATAAAGATCCGCGATGGGTCTGCTGCGACGATAGTAAAAAGTGCTTGGCGTCAACCCAAGCCCCTGAACGAGAACGCGAACTGGATAAAGATGCTCTAACGACGCGATCGATTGCGCTTTGATAGCTGCGCGGCTTTACCTTTCGCCGTTAGAGCCTGAAATTTTTTTAGGAGTGCATTCTCCATCTACCGAAGGCTTGCGACCTTTTCGGTTTGGCAACCAGGCCCGATAGTCCATCTTTACGAAAGGCGGCCATCCGCCCGTTAAAAATTGCACGAGTTCTGATTCTAAACTCGAGGATAATCTCGGCTTTAGGTGCACCCTCTAAGAACTTCTCAACGGCTGCCTGCTTGAGCTGCTGTAGATAGCATCTATCTACTCTCAACACGTAGTGCGGCGAAGCGGACCTAAATATGTTGGCACGATTTCAGGGGCCGTGACCCAACGCAAACTGTCTGGGCGCTTCATTCCGTGTTTTTCCGGAATAGTTAATTCGTCCATCCATGAAAAGAACCCCTTCAGTCGAGACTCTTAGTTGAGTCTTCGACTTCAGGAGTTCATTTCACTAGCCCAGATACCCGTGGTTCTTATTTACGCTGGGTTGGCAATGTTACTTAGCTTCAGCATCGCCTCACCGAAAATCGCGCCAGTTGCAGGGTCGGGCCGTCCCAAACCTCCCGACGCATTCCAACCACCATCAACGACGAGATTGGCACCGTTAACGTAACTCGACTCTTCCGAACATAAGTAGAGGGCGGCTCGGGCAATATCCTCGGGTTTTCCGACTCGTTGAGTAAGGAGAGAACGCTCGAAGGGTTCACGGCCACCAACTGCGAGGAGTGAATGGGTGGCGGGGGTATCGATGATGCCAGGCGAGACCGCGTTCACGCGGATATTCCAAGGAGATAGTTCGACGGCGAGATTTACGGTGAGCCGGAGTACTGCCGCCTTGGCCACATTGTGCACCAGATTGCCAGGAAGATTACCCGGCATCGCAGCACCTACCATGCCAGCAACCGAGGCAGTGTTGAGAATGGTCCCGCCACCCTTTCGCTTAAAAACGGGCAGAGCTTTTTTGATCGCGAGGAACAAGATTGTCACCTCATTGGCCATGTCAAAATCCCAGTCCTGGCGAGTCAATGATTCAATGGTCCCGCCACGGACTCCAGAGGCGTTGTTGTAAAGGATGTCAAAATCGCCATATTGCTCGACTGCGAAATCCATCCAACGCTGGATTTCATTCTCATCATTGAGGTTGAGAGGCTGCAACGAAACCATCTCTCCACCGGCTTTGCGTACCAACTCGACAGTCTCCGCAGCAAGATCCGCCTTGAGATCGCAGCCAACGACTTTGGCTCCCTCAGCAGCGAACAGCAGAGCCGCAGCTCGTCCTTGACCATCGGCGGTGCCTGTAATGAGAGCGACTTTGCCCTGTAGTCTTCCAGCCATTTTAGATCTCCTTTGTATTGTTGGGAAGTAAAAATCAATTAAAAACACCGTACAATTTGCACCTGTTCTTGTCTAGTGTGGTGACTTCACGCCAATCGCATACGCGCACGATTCGCGCACGAATTCAGCGACCAGTTCGACCTCGTTATCATCTCGTGGCGCGTACACCATGACCGCTCCCGAGGAAATGTATCCAAGTCGGGCGATCGGATGCTGTTCGGCCCACCCAGCACTAATCACTTCTTCTGCGCGAGCCGGAGGCAGGATCAAATGCAACGAATAGTCTGGCGCCGGGTGCAAATGGGCGAATTCGGTACCGATCATGAAGGCCGCCTTAGGCCCCAAGGCGGAGTTGGGCTCGAGAGTAAGTGCTAGAGCGCCAGGAACAGAGATCGCGGATGGTTTCCATATGACTGGAAGGCCAGCGAGAAGATCGAGAAGGTGCTGACGTGCCCTATCATCGGTCGGCTGTTGATCCAACTGTATATGCGGATTGCTGGGGGTTGTTTTCGGCCGTGAGCCTATTCGGTCTGGACCTGCTGACTGCACGAATTGAGTCATGCTACTGGCAACACTTTTTCGAGCATTCTTATTCCCTTAAGTAAGGGTCTACCGAAACATCCGAAAACCATCTAGAGCGGTACTCTCCTTAAATGGAAACAAAAAATGAGTATGTCCCTGGTGTCTGCAATATAGGTCCGGCAGAAATCGCAAAACGAAAACAGGCAGGGTGGAGTGGCTTGATTGCCACTGTCGTTCTATGGGGGATTTTTATCGGGTTTAACACCCCCCATATATGGCGACTATCCCTTTTCATACCATCAGTAATGTCAGCAACCGGTTTTCTCCAGGCGCGTATGCATTTTTGCGCTTACTTTGGTTTCGCGTCATTGTTTAATTTTGGATCGAAGGTTGGCAATACTGATGATGTTCTGGAAGCGGAATTCCGCGCTAAAGACAGAAAGAAAGCTTGGCAGATTGTCATTTACTCTGTCGTAATAGGTCTTGCGGTTGCTATAGTCGCACTCGCACTTTAGATTCTGACGCTTGGGTTGGTGTCGGGTTTGCATCGCCTTGCAAGGTAGTGAGGCGTGGACCCCTTCCGACAGTTATTTTTTCTACAGGGAATAAATGTGCATCTCAAATGGTTGCGTTCCGGTAACTGACTATTCCTAGGAGTGTTTATGACTATTTATGCCATTAGCGGTGCCAGCGGACATCTTGGTCGTCTTGCAATTGAAGCGCTCTTAGCAAAAGGAGTGGCGGCCTCAGATATTGTGGCCCTTGTCCGTACTCCGTCGAAGGTCGCGGACATGGCAGAGCAAGGCATCCAGGTCCGTAGGGCCGATTATTCACAGCCAGACACTCTTTCCAGTGCTTTAGAGGGTGTCAACATCCTTCTATTGATCTCAAGCAGCGAGGTGGGCCAACGCGCCTTGCATCACGCCGCTGTGATCGCCGCCGCCAAACGTGCCAACATTAGACGCATCGTCTACACCAGCGTCCTGCACGCCAACACTTCTGAACTCTCCCTTGCACCCGAACACAAGGCCAGTGAGGAAGCTTTGGTCGCGTCAGGAGTGCCCTACACAATCTTGCGCAACGGTTGGTATATAGAGAATTACACAGCTCAGATGGAACAATATCTCCAACGCGGTGCAATCGTTCACGCTACACATGGTGGCAAAATTTCTTTTGCGACGCGATCCGATTACGCTGAAGCGGCCGCCGTGGTAATGACTACTGACGGGCACATAAATTCGATCTACGAGCTCGGTGGCACTGCTTTCACTGTGTCGGAGTTGGCTGATGCCATTTCCGAGGTCACCGGAACAAAAGTTGTAAGCCAAGACGTGGATCTTGCTACCTTCCGCACTATTTTGCAGAGCGCAGGTTTGGACGAGACGACTGCGGGTTTCGTGGCAAGTTTCGATGAGGCGATGTCTCGGGGTGATCTTTATACGACCAGCGACGATCTTATTCGACTTATTGAGCGACCTTCGACGCCGCTGCATGTCGCGATGCGCGAAAGTATGTGAACCGCATACTCTGAAACTGAAGGACGGTCTTTTTTTCTAAAAGGAATTCCTGTAATAAACTTAATACGATGGATCGGGTTACGTTGATCCATGAAACCACGAAGACTTTCTTATGCTTCGCCTTTTTGTGTAGCCCACGCACCGATGGGGTGTACTAAGGATCTTGGACAAATTCTCCTCTGGCGAGAGGATAAGTCCGTGGCTCAACATCGAAGGAAGTACTCGCCTGCGTTCAAAGCTGAGGCAATACAGTTCGTGCTCCAAACCGGTCGCCCAGTAGCCTAGATTGCCCGAGAGTTGGAGATAGACAATGGCACTTTGAGCAACTGGGTTAATGCGTGGAAACTTAATAATCCCGAGCCTTCAAAGGCCTTAACACCAACAGAGAGTGCGGCAGCGGCTGAAATGGAAACCGAGATGCGACGGTTGCGGATGGAGAACGAATTTCTAAAAAAGCAGCGGTGAGTTCAACCGGTCGATGCAACCCTAGCTGAGAAGGCTGCGTTCATTGATGCCGAGAAGGCCAACTATCCGACCATCTGGATGTGCCGGATGTTGAATGTTTCCAGGTCGTCCTTCTATGCCTGGCGGGAGAACCTCGATAGTGCGGCAACCACCAGGCGTAGAGAACTCACAGCTTTGATCACTAGAGAATTTATCGATTCTCGCCAAACATACGGCTGTCGGCACATCACCGTGGTATTAAACCGCCAAGGCCATCGTTGCAGCGTTGGGCTGGTGGCAGATCTGATGGGCGAGTTAGGGCTAAAAGCAGTGCAACCACGCTCATATCGCACCACCACAATCGGCTCACATGAGCATCCAAATATTGAAGATGGGATCAACCGGGACTTCACATCGATGGAGCCGGGAACACGATTAGTTGGCGACATCACCTACTTGCGCACCGATCAAGGATGGCTGTATTTAGCAGTCGTGCTCGATCTTGCCACACGGATGATCATCGGCTGGCAGATGGCCACACACATGCGCACATCCTTGATAACCGATGCCCTGGAGATGGCACGTCTGCATGGCCATGTCGCACATGGGGCAATATTTCACTCGGACAGAGGGGCCCAATACACATCGAGTGAGTTTGCAAAGTACTTGCGCAGGTCCCGCATCACCCCGAGCACGGGCAGGACCGGAGTCTGCTGGGATAACGCTGCAGCAGAGAGTTTCTTTGCCACGCTAAAAAATGAGATGTACTACCGATACCGATTCACAACACAGGCCCGGGCTAGGTTTGCCGTGGCTGAATACATTGAGGTGTTCTACAACCGCAAGCGGCTGCACTCAACTCTTGGTTACCAAACCCCTAGTGAAGTGCTTGCTCACTACTACGCTGTGACCTTCGCGGCATAGTCAAACCAAACAATGAACGGAGAACTGTCCAGGTTTCTTGACACAGCCCAGAGAGCCAAAGAGTGCAAGAAGGAGTCCAGACAACTGCAACTGGTTGCTAGACTTTCTTATAACGACGCTCGCGCGGAATAATTCTATAGCAACTGAGACCGATCAGGATTGCCGATAAATGCGCCCAATCCCTAAAACCATAGTCAATTGCCAAAATCATTCCTGAAATTGCGAGCAGTATGAGCACATAACGCCGACGTTTGGGAATTTCAAGTCGATAAGAAAAGAGAGAGGCAACTGCCCAAAATCCATAGCTCGCACCGACGTCTTGCATGTTGGCCATCGACGAAGGTGGGTTATGGAAATTGAGTGAAGTCCACAGAATAATAATTTCTAACAACGTCGCGAAAACATGGCCCAGGAAAAAACTACGATCGTCCGTACGGTTCCTATCCAACGTTCAACATTTGCCAATATGCCTGTAAAGACCACAGCCCATATCAACCATTGCGCGAAGTTGGGAACCCAAAAGGCACTTGAGAACAACACTCGCGCTGGCTCATGTATAAGTCGGTATACGTTTGTACTATTTTCAATTATTAATTGATGTGCAATTGAAGTGTCGGATATCTGCAAGACCCATGTAGTGATGAGCAAGATAAAGAGATAAATATACGTATCAGGAGCAGAGCGAATATAGGACGCTATGCGGGGAATCTGCGGTTTCCAAACATGCCTTGCTGGATTCAGAGCCGGCCACCGATCCATTTCCAAGACTTGATAAATGAACAGGAAGATGAAAGGGAGTAAGACGATGATCACGACTTCTTGACCTGCTTCAAGGATGAACCAGATTCACGTCGTTATGCTCTTAACCGCAAGCTGAGCATCACCCGTCGCCCCAAGATGTACAGATATTCTCATCGTTCCGAAAATTTGCGCCATGCTATCGCCCACATGATTGGCGATGACGGCTTCGACACGGTGCTCACGGAGGAATTTCACAATTCGATCGTCGTGCGACCCGAATGTGCCCGAGTAATACAACTGGCTCCAGAGGACATCGATCTCTTGCCAGTTCACGATTTTGCCATTAATCACTTCGGCAATGGCGATCCAATCTGCGCGATCCCAGCGTGGATCGATATTCCCATCACTAGTTACAGGTGTGCAGATAATCATGTTTGCTTGATGGTCGTCTGTGTGTGTTTGCGATCAAGCCAGAGGATGAGCGGGGGTGTCACAATGAGAGTGGCAACCAGAGCGAGCAGGACGTCGATGACGATAACAGCGGCGAACTCGCGCAATGCTGGGAAAGAGGAGGCGAGGAGAGCACCGAACCCGGCCGCGACAGTCAGCGCGGAGGCGGTGACCGCTTGACCGACTTTGGAGACAGCTTGCTGTATGGCCTCATAGGGAGCCTCACCATTGGCGCGTTCCTCCCAGTATCGCTCCAGTAGCAGAACGCCGAACTCGGTTCCGATTCCGATGATAAGGGCACTCATAACCGCGGTCAGCGGATTGAGTTGGATCCCGAGTAACCACATCACGCCGGAAGACCAACCAGTGACGAGAATGATTGGAAGTACAGGTGCAATGGCCTTTCTCCAGTTACGGTAGATAAGAAGAAGGCCGGCAAATACTGCGATGAAACCAATGAACTCAATGGCGGTACGTCGCTCTGTCACCGCGCTTATCGCGGCACTGGCTAGAGTCAGTGTTCCACCAGGAACAACGGTGACTCCGGCCAGGGGGTGAGCCTCGGCAACGATTTCTTCGATCAAAGTATGTATCTCTGAGATAGACATATGGGTGATGTTGAAGACCAGCGAAGCACCAGTGTGATCGTTCGTAACCAAACTTGAACGGAGGGCATTGGGCATCCCCTGCAAACCCTGCAAAATCATTTGATGCGAGGGAGTAGGTTGCCCTAATGTGGGTGGCATCACTGTGGCTAAGCTTTCGGCGCTGACGACCTGAGAGTGATCGCGCAGAACTCGCTGTTGAAAATCTGCCATCCATGTCACAACGTGAGGGTCGGTCACATCTTTGGCATTTACGAGAATGGGCACATTATTAGTTGTGCCAAGGACAGCGCGAGCCTGGTTTAGTGCAATTACCCCCGGAGTATTTGCAGGGATGAGTTTCTCGACATCGGTTTGTATGGGCAGTCGGGCATCCATGGCAAACCCGCCCACGGCTAGAAGGAGTCCGATGGCAACTACAAACGGACCTCGACGTACTGCGGTAGAGGAAATCTTTGGAAGTATGTTGCTAAGCGTTAGTTTTCTCGCCGGTCGGTCCCGCTTAGGTCTGCCTTGTGTTCGGTCAAAACGGTACAACATCGCGTTGAGTCCGAATAGCCCAACTATGTAAAGCATGAGGACGCCAATTGCCAAGAGCAAGCCGAAGTCGCGCACAGCCGGAACGTGGGAGAGCAAGAGCGTAATGAACCCTAGGGCGGATGCCGCGACCGCGATGCCCACTGCTGGGCCTATATGAGTCACAGCAGCGATGAGTCCGTCCTCGGGTTGCTCTCCGCGGTGCAATTCCTCTTGATATCTGTTGTGAAATTGGATAGCAAAATCCACACCCAGCCCGATGAGTACTGGAAGTCCAGCCATAGTCACTAGCGTCAGCGGAATATTCATCGCCCCAGTTACGCCAAATGTCCACACCACCCCGACAAGTGCAACAGGCAAGGCCAGTAATCGACGGCGTACTGGAAAGACCAGATATAGCACGCCAATCATCAACACGATCGCGATCGTGCCAGTGGTCGCCATATCCTTAGTAATACTGGTAGTGATATCGCCAATTAATCTGGCATTTCCAGCGATGATGGTCCCCTTTGGCAACCCAGACGTCGCTACCTCCGAAAGAATCCGATCGGATGCGAAGCGTTCCTGGTCGACCGTTAGCCCACCGGTCGGACGCACAACTATGAGCGCATGACCTTTGGGCAATAGTGACGCAAACTGCGCTCGTGCTTGCCCCTCGGGGGTGTAGAGAACAGAGTGGACCGTTCCGGCCGGCGTTGCAGGCGGAAGAAGTGTAAGGATGCTCACGACTGAACGCACCGCTGGATCCTTGGAGAACTCAGTGCTCAAAGACCGCATCGCCTTCAACATAGAGGGGTTGGATAATTCATTCGGGTTACCCGGGACCAGAATGACTATTGGGTCGGCGCCAAAAGCCTTGTCATATGCTTCGTAGTCACGAAAAACCTGGCTGTCGCGCTGGACGAATGCATCCTGAGTCGTAACGATCCGCGTTGAGCTGGCGCCCAACACGGCCAGAATGCTCAGCCCCACTGCCGCTGCAATGATCCAGACAGGGTGGCGTTCGACGAACTTGCCGACACTGGCGAACAGCGCGCGCATAAGAGTCCTTTCAGATATTTGGTCCAAGAACGAAATGGTTTTGTGCGAGTGCCGCCCTGCGGTTATAACGCCGTCTGATCGATCCATCTAGAGTCGCGACCAGAAGATTTTGTCAGTGGCGGTGCAATTCCGGGCATCTGATAGATCTCTTGGAGCGAGGACTCCAAGGCCCTGCGCCCTGCATCCACCAGTTGGGGCACGTCTTTCGGAGTCCACCGAGATAATCCTTGAGTGTCGGGATGGACAAATACATCTGCTGCTGCGGAGGCTCGGGGGATATCGCGAGTCCGGGCTCTGCGGGCACCGCTGACTGTGTCCAGTACGCGCGCGGTGACCCCGGCATTTGCAGCGGGTCCGCTGTCCACACCAACTGCGATTACGTAGTCGGCGCCAAGTTTTCGCGCTGCCCACACTGGTACGTTGTCAGAGACCCCGCCGTCGACCAGTAATCGACCCTCTATCCGGACCGGCGGGAAAAGACCGGGCACCGCACTCGAGGCACGTAAGGCGGTCGCCAAAGACCCCGACTCGATCAGCACCAGTTCGCGGGCTAAGGGATCAAAAGCCACGGCTCCAAAACGTCGTTCCAAGTCCTCAATTAATCGAGTGCCGACATACTCTTCTATGCTGCGTTCTAAAGGACTGGAGTCCAGCAGACCCCAGCGACGGTTCGGATGCCACTGAGCGAACGTGCTCCACTGTGCGGCCAGAACTAGTTTGGTGAGTTCACCTCCGGTGAGTCCCGCTGCATAACCGCCACCGATCAGTGCACCAGCGCTGGTGCCAACAACGACCGAACATCGCACACCAGCCTCATCAAGAGCTTGAAGGATTCCGGCATGCGCAGCCCCCAGAGCCGCACCCCCTCCAAGCACGAGACCCAATCGTGTCCCACCATGAGGTGTCTGCAATGACTCACTCATGAGGGCGCCTTAGACCTATCCTCGAGAGTCGAAGAAATGAGCGTTCGTACGTCGGCACGCAACTGCGCCACGTCACCACGGGTAAGTTGACCAGTGGAAATCGGCTCGGTGATAACCACTCGCACTTGTCCGCCATGGATCGAGTTGCTTCCTGGCGTCCAGACTGATCGGGTTCCATCAATGACCACAGGCAGTATCGGGATACCATGAGCGATAGCGATCGAAAAGGCGCCATCCTTGAAACGACCGAGGGTTCCATCCTTTGACGTTGTCCCCTCTGGGTACACGAGTAGGCTTCGACCAGCGGAGAATGCATCTGTTGCGAAACGGTTAATGGCGACAAAGTTAGGGTTGGCTCGATCTACCTCCACCATGCCGATGGCCCGCATAGCCGACCCCAGTACCGGAATCCTGAACAACTCTTGCTTGGCCAAGATTCGCATAGGAAACCCGAGGGCAACAAGATGAACCATGGCATCCAAAATGGACTGGTGGTTCGCGACTATGACATAGGACTGTCCAACTTGGAGATGTTCGCGTCCCTCAACCTGTAGTCGCACGCCGGCAGGAACCAGCCACGATCTACCCCAAACCCGTAGCACTCCATCCACCAGCGGGGAGTGTCGCCAAGTTCGCGCCAATAGATTCAGTGTCATCGCCGCAAGGAACGTGCCCAGCACACCCGAGAACATGGTCGGCAGAGTACGTAGCGTCCAACTTTTGGCCACGCGATCAAGCCCAATCATGGCGTAACCAACTGCGCAGGGTCCCCGACAGACTTGGGATCATGTTCGCCGGTGATCTCGCGCGCGAATATGGCTACCTGACGCAACGCCTCAATCAGTGCTTCTTGAACTACTCGGTCCATAGTTCCGAGGGCCAAGGAAATCTTCTCTATCAACCCGGACATCAGTTGCTCAACGACCGCGCTGCCGCGGTCGGTGAGCGAAACCCATACGACTCGCCTATCCGCACCTTGGCTCCTGGAGAAGAGACCGACCTTCACTAACCGATCCACCAAAGCCGTCGCCGCTGGGGGGGACACCGACAGACATCGCGCGATTTCTCCAGCGCTCATCCGCCGACTTTCCGATTCGTCGATAAGCACCGCACACAAGAGCTGACTCGGCGTCAGAACAACGTCAGCGGACTCGAGTAGCGCGGATAATCGTAAGTTCACCGCAATCGTCGGCAATAGCGCGAGAATTTCTTTCGCCATATTTTTCCCATTGGGTCTCACGACGGGCATGCCAATAGAATACTTCCATGTAATGAAATATTCAACAACGTGAACCATCTTAATCAACAGGGATCTTAATCAACGGGGATCCGGCAGCCGTTCCGAACCGTTCTACGCTCGACAGTCCAACGAATGCCTAGGTCGAAACCCAATTGTGACCAGCGTTGATCTATCGAACGGATCAAGAGTTTAAGCCGAGCACTGCATCCGTGAATGCGATGACGCCGCATTTCTCAATATCGCTCCTGCGCACTTTCACTTGCTCAAAACTGTCATGTTCAAGTTATGCGCCATGTCTATTTTGTCCTATTTTGCGTGGTCACACGAGATCTTCGACTGGGTTGTGTGCCGAATTCATGCTTCAGCCCATTGATCAAGTGAGTGTTTGGCGACTCGACAGATTCGTCGGAAGAATCAAACCTCAGGAAACCAGATTTTGAATCTTGCTTACCTATAGCTCAGTCAGAAATGCTTGCGTGCCTGCAAAAAACCAGATGCTGACATCATGACAAGGAATAAAAGCGCGGACCACCAAACAGGCGGAGCGTCAAACCAGATAAATAAAATCCAAAGCAGAACGGTTGAAATAAGGCCCATCCAGCAGTTTGTTTTCGTTTCCTAACTTCCTCTGGACCGATGTCGCAGACGCTTGGGAAGTATCCGCTCTGAATGCTTTCGGAAGTTCAATTTCATGTGGCCCCGAACACCATAAGAGTTTCTGCCAACTGGATCCCACCGCAATACCTGCGAGCATCAGAGATGTCAGAGAATCCATCCCACGCGCGGGTTCTGGAGGGGCGTCGGTTGCAAGAGATCCGGGACGGATTCGGATCAAAACGACTTTCAGTTAGCTAGTTGCCTCATGTCAAATTGCCCGCTTCGAGGGTTTCGTTGCCTCACGTATTTTTGCCCGCTTGAGCATTGTGGGTACTGGCGCCTCTTTGGCTTTATGACGCTTAGCTCTGGTGATAGCCAGGATCTGGTCGTTGAGAGAGTTCATCTGCCGACGAATCTGGGCTGGGTTTAAGGATTCATACTGCCGGTAGAGGCGGTCTTTGATCTCTCGATCGATTCTGTCATCGCCCAGCACACGCTCGTAAGGAGTTTGGGCTCTGTCATAGCGCTTGGTGACTTTCGCCCCGTTTCGGATTTTGGAAATGAGATGTTGTTGCGGGATAAAAAAGTTAGTCATCAAGCGCAGCAGTCCATAAAGTTCGTTGGGCAACTCCAACTCCGCCGCGCTGTCATAGCGGTGATAGCCATCGCCCCCGGCGCACCACAGTCCAGTTCTTTCCCTCCACATGAGCGCCGTCGTTCTTGTTGCCAGGCCGCGAGCGGGTGAAGGTGATCTGGTGATCGTCGCAATAATTTCGCAGATAGGCGTTGATGAACTCTGCCCCGTTATCGCCAATCGATTCCTAGTACTGCAAATGGCATCGCAGTGATGATCTGGGCCAACGCTGCAAAGACCCACTTCTGGGCTTTGTTCTTCACCGCCTGGGTCTCAGTCCACCCGGTGCAAATATCTATGACCGTGAGGGTTTGGCAAAAATCACCAGAGGGGTCACCGCCCTTATGACCCACCAGATCGATCTCCACAAACCCCGCAGATGCGCCATCCCACTGGGCCCAGGTGCGAATCGGAATCTGGCTTTTGAGCAAGCTGCCAGGCTTAGTCCCCGAGCGGCCCCGGAGCATCAACTTGACCCGATCTCCAGCCAGGCGTTGATTCAGCGTGGCGGCTGAGACTGACCAGGCTCGCTTCGCCAAGTCATCATCAATGTCTAACTCTCCGCATGCACGAAGGCAAGTGATCGTGCGAGTTAGGACTGGTGCCATCAACTTGCCAGATGGGGCATTGAGCACTGCCCAGACTTTTCGAAGAATCTCTATCACCGATTCGTCATAGACCGGAACTCTGGGTTTGCGCGCTTTCTTTGCTCTGGGCGCTTTGCACGCCAATCGCAACGCCTTGCGCGCATTGTCGCGATGCCAGAGTGTCAACTGACATAACTCATCCAGGATTACTTGTTTTTCTAACTTTGAGGCTGATGCATATCGCCTTGCCATCGCCTTGGTCACTTCCCTGCGCGCACTCATTGAGATTCCCATCCACAATCGATGCACCCAACCAACTCTTCAAAGCGGGCAATTTAGATGAGTCAACTCGGTTAGTTGAAATTTCAATCATTCGGGTCTATCCTAGTGAGCAAAGTTACCTTGGCTCTGGGTGCCCCGAACAAAGGAAAAGTATGGACACAGTTCTTCTCATAGGTCGCATTCTCTTCTCCATTATTTTCTTATCTTCTGGCCTCATGGGCCATATCGTGAAAAATAAGCAAATGGCCCAATACGCCCAATACAAGAGAGTCCCCATGGCAAGTTTTGCGGTTTATGTCACTGGTCTCATGCTAATTCTTGGGTCTGTCTCTGTCATTTTCGGGATTTATGCGGACCTAGGAGTTTTACTCTGGGTCGTATTCCTCATCCCTACTGCATTCATTATGCACGCTTTCTGGAAAGAAGCCGATGAAACTGCCAAGATGAACGAGCAAGTTGCATTTTTTAAGGATCTGGCTCTCGCAGGAGCGTCATTGATTGTCTTTGCAGTTTTGCATGCCGGTGCGGATTTTGGCCCTCATATTGGAACGCTGCTTGCCTTCAAGAAGTAATTCGTTTTTTGCCACCATTGAGTGACTATTTTCTCACGTGCAATGTCTTCTCCAAAGAGAAGTGGCAGCCACCGATCATGAGTCGGCATCGTTGATTAAGAACGCAAGTCCAGCAGTTGGGTAGTGGCGATGCTTGAAGTTCAAAGATCGGGTGCCGTATATTTTTGCTTTGCATGTATGAAAGGAGTGGACCACGAAAGTTACAAGCCATATGGGTCGCCCTCGCGACACTTCAAAGGAAGTTTCCATTGAAGGCGCATCTATCGAGTTACTCTGCGAACTTGGATATGAGCGTATCTCTATTGAAGCCATTGCACTGCGTGCACATGTCGGCAAGGGCACTATTTATCGCCGCTGGAAAAATAAAGCAGAATTGATCGCAGATGCCCTTCACCATTATTCCTTCTCTGAGGACCCAACAATCGACACTGGTTCACTGCGAGGCGACCTTATCGAGACCATCTCTGAGAAGGTGAAAGCGATGAAGAGCACAGACGGGCAGTTAATCGCGGGACTCATGGTCGCAGCTCGAGCAGACTCAGTTCTTGCAGCTGCAATCGCTCAATCGATGATTGAAGGTGCCGGAGTGACACACGCAGCCATTTTCGAGCGCGCTGTTGCGCGCGAAGACCTTTCTTCTTCGGTCCAGTCGACAAGAATTCTAGAATTAATATCCGCGGTAATTTATTTTCGGCTTTTTGTGTACCACCAAAGTGTCAATAGCAAATTCATCGAACTCTTTGTCGATGAGGTGCTAATTCCCGTTCTCCATCCGATCAAAACGTAATTCGACCAACACAAACGGACACAAACGATCAATATCGGTGCCGGCCAAATTACAGGCTACGTAGACCATTCTTGTTTTTCACAGAGCGACACTAGGCGGAAAGATCTTCAAGCATAAGAAATGCATCCTCGATGTTGTAAAACCACAGAGCATGGTGGGAGAAAAGTGAGTTCCAGTCATAAACCTACGGGAAGCGCGACTCATGAGAACACGGCAGGGATATAGACCCCTAATGAATTGACACAGAACTGACACAAACCAACCAACATTAGACATCACCAGATGACACTAAATGTCACAGTCACGCGGTATCTTCCGTTCAGTTAGTGCCATTTAGTACCAGTTAGGAGCGATACAAGTGATACTTCGACTATTACGAATCATAAAAAAATATTGCCCAAGCACGGTGACCAGAATGCGGGCCCATCCAATGCCCTCCCTAAAGAGCCTGGCGTAGTGGAAATAACGCCAGGTTTCTGGGATGGAATGCTTGCAAATCGTTAACATCAAAGGTTGTGCGGAACAAGAAAAGAATATTAAGAACTCTGTGAACGCTCTAACGCATCAGTTGATTCATCAGCATCCAACTGAGCACATTTGGCAAACCACTCGCGAGCCTCGGCAGTGCGTCCAGTTGCTTCAAGTGCGTCAGCGTATGCGTACCGTAGTCGCACCGACCACTCAGCATCTTCAGTCTTCAACTCGCGGCATGTCAGAGTTATTACTACTGCATCAAGTTGGCCGAGATCTCGGCGCGCTCCTGCGGCAACAATACGCATCTCAATTTCTTCGGCCTTTTCCAATTTGGATACTTCTGGAGAGCCTGCCATCTCAAGCGCTTTCTCCGGTCGACCTAATCCTCGCTCGCAATCAGCCATCACCGGCCACGCGGAGACATCTCCAGAGATTCGATGTGCGGCTCTTAGTTCTCGTAGTGCAATTTCATATTTGCCGGCTCTGTAAGCGGCATATCCTGCTGTCTCGCGAGCCACTGCCAAGCGACCGGCATGATGTGCGGCTGCCATTCCATGTAGATAGGCACGTTCTGGGTCTGTATCAATGAAGAGGCCGACACAGACCAAATGTCGCGCCACAACTTTGGCGTTATCTGCCGAAAGAGAAAGTAATTCTGCGCGTGCGGTTTTTTCTAGTTCCTCCCCGGTTACTTCCTCAGGAATTAACGGTTCAACAATTCGTGGACGAAAACGCGTGGGATCACTTGAGCGACCCATTGGAGTACGCGGTGAGATTGAAGCTGAACCACGCGATGATGGACGCGTTGCACCGGCGCGATCAGGTCTGCCGCCACGAGGCGCATCAGATCTTGGACGGTCTGAACTACTTTGTGGACGCGATGAACTACTGCTTGAAGGTCGGCCAGCTGAAGGCCTTCCACTTGAAGAACGTCCTGATGTTGAACCTCCACTGGAGGGGCGGGACGATGGACGTGAACCCTTAGAAGGCGGCCGATGTGATTCCATATCCTTTACTCCATTCCGAGTGGTACAAAAAATCTTTCCTTCAACTATAAATAAATATAAGGAACTATAAGTAAAAAATAGAGAAGGGGCACTTAATTAAAAGTGCCCCTTCTCTTAAAGGATGTTCGGCAACGTTCTACTCTCCCACAAGGTCACCCGTGCAGTACCATCGACGCTGTGAGGCTTAACTTCCGGGTTCGGAATGGAGCCGGGTGTTTCCCTC
>JBAQFB010000001.1:0-24920 GCA_049287065.1 Candidatus Nanopelagicaceae bacterium | reverse complement strand
TTATCGAGGTCTTTCGTTTCGGCAACTCCAAGGCCTCAAATTCTCAAGACTGATCTATTGGTATCGATCAAGAAGTTAGTGAAATTGAGCAAGGGCCTCGAGTTCAAACTCGGGGTCCTTTATTTTTTGCGCAAACCGCCTTCGTGAACCCCACTAATCGTTAATGCAACGCCTTAACGGAGGAAAATCTTGCAACGATGATCAGGTGATACGCAGTGATCCGTCGTCGTTGAATTCAGATGCTCCCCAGGCGACTTCCCATAAGTACCCGTCGGGGTCCGTGAAGTACCCCGAGTAGCCACCCCAAAAAGTTTCGGCAGCGGACTTAACAATTTGGGCACCGGCCGCCACTGCAGTTGCCAACACCTCATCCACCTCACCCCGCTTCCTCACATTGTGCGCCAACGTGATTCCGGAGAACTTCGAGCGCGGCTCATTCCAGTCGGGACCAATGTCTAAAGCGAGATCTTGATAGGGATAGAGCGCGAGCGTAACTCCTTGTGTTTGAAAGAAAATTATGCCGCTTTCAGGTGACCTGGTGGTTGGCAATCCAAGGCCCTCTTTGTAGAAGCGGTACGACCTCGCAAGATCGGCCACGCCTAAAGTGACTATCGAAACACGAGGTTCCATCCTCGGAGATTATCAAACGTTAAGCACCTGCTACACATTTAAATCAACGTTTGGACGGCAATTTCCCGAGGTAGAGCTGCACCGCCCATGGCAACGCGGCTTGTCTGTACCCTCAAAGGTCAAAACGACCCCTTCGCTTAAGAAGCAGTATGAGCAGAGAGGCCGTTAATACTCGCCACTAACTGCTTTTCGGCGAAGTTAAGAGTTCTGTCTGCGCCTCGACAAGATTACGTGCAGCGAAGCAGCGATGACGAGAACCAGACCAATGCCGGCGCCACTCATCCATTGCGAAGCTGCCAGTCCAAGAAAAATAGCTAAAAGAAGGTGCGCAATAATCATGACGGCGCCAAGTGAACCTGCAATCTTGGCACCTTTGAATTCACGGATATTCACTTTAAGAATCCTTTCCTACATTTGTCTCTCGGGGCGCGATTGCGCTGGCGATAAAATCAATTTCTTTCCACATCGATTCAACCTCACCAACACCACCATGTAGGTAGCGTTGGAAGGCTCGGTCATGGCAAACACTTATGATCGTCGAGGCAGCGGCGTGGCAATCTGCCTGCGGTGAGATCCGACCAAGTTCACGTTCAGCGGATAAGTACCGCTCAACAAGGTAGACGGGGTTGAAAGAGATATGGGTCTTTGCCGCCTCCTGCTGAAATGCGCCAAGGAGTTCGGAATCAGAGAAGGCGGCACCAATGAGTGGCACTACTTCATCCAAAATATTTCCTGCTTGACGAACCACATCCCGCAAATTTCCTTCGACACTTCCTTTTCCTGCCTGCAAAGACAGATCCACCACGGGTTGGGAGAGAACATGGATACGATGAAGAATGGCTTGCGCTAGCAATTGAAGTCGGTCATCGAAGTAGTTGTAGAGAGTGCCGGCAGCAATTCCTGCCTCGGTAGCTATTACCCGCGTGGACGCGCCGGCCAATCCCTCACTCTGGATCGCTCGCAGTGCAGATTCGAGAATGTGCACTCGTATCGCTTCAGAGTCTCCGCCTGTAGAGGTGAGGATTTTTTTGGAGAGCGGTCTAGGCATCTCGTCTACTTTCATATAGGAGCGCGGCAAACACAATGACTACACCATAGACGAGCAGTGCGAAGCCAGCGGTTCCTTGTCCCAACAGATCTGCATTGGGGTCGCGAACGAGGGAACGATTAAGGGCCGCAGGAAGCCATCGCCCAACAGTGGCTGAGAACCCAAGGATTATATTTTCAATGACAAAGAGCCAACTTAGCCAAGCAACGATTGCGGTGACCTGATTACGCACCAAACTTCCTGTAGCTGCACCGATGGCGCCGAAGAGTGCCGCCGCCAGAACCGATCCACCCAATATCGTCCATGCTTGCGACGAGCCAAGTGGGAAGGTGTACCCCTTCGCTGCGTACACATGATTGGCAACGCCAATGGCAGAACCAGCAGCTAGCGCACCAAATACAACTCCAGTACTTGTGGCGACCACCAACTTGCTGACGATAACTTTCCATCTCTTCGGCGAAGTAAGAAAGGTATCGGTTGAGGTGCGCTGTCGATACTCGCCGGCGGAAATGATGATGCCGAGTACGAGTACAAAGATTCCTCCGCTCGCGGTTACATGCAGAACTGTGCGAATGCCGTCTAGAGATTCAAGATCGAGTTTTGAATTCGATGCAACCATAATTGCGCCGATAACGGCAAGGGAAGTTGTCGCTACCGTTGCAGCGAGGAGTGCCCAGGTTGTCTTAGTTGTTCGGAGCTTGAGGAACTCTGAAGCGAGAAGATTCCTCATAGTCGCACCTGCGCGGTTGCACTTGTAAGTTCGAAGAACAATTCTTCAAGTCGTCCAGTCGGAGAAGCGGCAAGCAGATCTGCCATCGCCCCATCCTGAACAACCGTGCCGCGATTAATAACCACGACGTGGTCGGCGACCATCTCAACTTCGCTGAGAACGTGACTCGAAAAAAGAACGGTGCGCCCTTGCCTCGCCCACTCACGGATCAGATCACGGAGCCAGGCCATGCCCGCCGGATCCAATCCGTTACTTGGCTCGTCCAGAACCAGGATGGGAGGGTCTCCGAGGAGTGCAGTTGCTAACGCCAAGCGCTGACGCATGCCTTGCGAGTATCCACCAACTGGACGAGTCGATGCCGATTCCAGTTCGACGAGATCAAGTACCTCACCAATCCGCTTACGATCAATTCCAGCGGCCTTTGCCACAATCTGAAGGTGGTTAAGACCAGATCGACCTGGGTGATAGCCCATCGAATCGAGTACCGCCCCGACGGTGCGACGGGGGGACTCAAGTTCGGCGTAGGTGAGGCCATTTATTAGTGCGACACCCTGATCTGGTCTGGAAAGGCCAAGCAAAATTCTCAGCGTGCTGGTCTTGCCTGCGCCATTTGGTCCTAGGAATCCAGTAACCGCACCCGTTGGCGCAGTAAAGGTGGCCTCCGCGACGGCTCGCGTTGACCCAAAGACTTTGGTCAGACTCTTTACTTCAATCATTTCCGCCCTCTCTTTATTATGAACGCTCGTTCAGTATAGAGAGGATAATAAACAACTGTTCACTACGATGTCAAGGGGAGCGGGGCGCTCCGGACCAACGAATCAAAGCTCCAGATCCGATCAATACCCCCAGTGCGAGGGCGGCGTTTAAAGGCAACCCCAAATAGTGGATCACTCGCGTCGGAAACCCTCCCAGCCCCGTGGCGGAGAGCATCAGGAGTGAGGCTCCAACCCCGAAAACCCCTGCTACGAGAGAAATCGAATTCCATTTACCCGTGGGCTTCTGTCCGCGAGGTGGTGAATCCCACCAAGGCAGGCGAACATGCTCAAAGACCCATATACATCGGATCACTACCCAGACGCAGAGCCCGAATATGGCCCAGAACCCGATGGATTGGAGGCCATACCCCCATCCATCAGGGACGGGGTACCCATTTGTCCCAAGATGGGTCGGTCGATCCCAACCCAGGTAGTGGGTGACAACCACCAATCCAACTAAGACAGGAAGGTGCCAGAGGTACAAGGTCATCGCCACCAGGTTTACACCTGTTACCTGACGCCAGATCTTTGGTTGTTGCAACGACCGGGTCAGCGGTCCATTAAGTAAGGAGAGAAGTGCGACCAAGGTGACCGAATGGATGGCCATCACGACAGAAGGTGGGGCCATATTGGTGATCGGTTCTTTCGGCATTCCCACCAGAGAAATCGGCCAGGGTCCGAATTTGATCAAGAGAGCATTTGCGAAGAGATTGATGAGTATGACCATCATCAGAAACGATCTCGAACACTGGGCCAGAGTTCCGCGAGCGCGCAGGGAGCCTAAATACGCGGGAATCGTCCAAACTAAAACGAAATTCACTATCCCAATTGCGCCAGGCCAACCTGCGAATAACCGAAGCGAATCGAGCATCGCGACTACAAGAAGCAAAGAAAACGTGGTGAGTGCGCCGCGCACCTTATTGGTCAAGTGAAATAGTGGAGTGAGCGCGGTGACGAGAACGTACGAGCCAAGAAACCAGAGAAGTTGAGTCATCAAGAATAAAAGTGGCGCGGCTATCCGAGTCGGAGTGAGAACGGAAACCAATGCGGCTAAAGATCCTGCAATTGCTAAATAGACCCAGACAGGACGCAATAATCGCTGAGCACGGGACCACATCCACGTTGGATACTTTCCACCGCGTGCTAATTGTTTACCCCAGGAGATTGAATTCGCTGCACCTCCTGCAAAATAGAAGAGAGGCATGACTTGGAATATCCACGTTATTGCCTGTGTCCATGGATACGCAGCCAGCAGATTCCCCACTTTGGGAACACCGTTTCGCCAAGTCACAACCGCCATAAACGCATGCCCAACGACAACAATCAATAACGAGAAAGCTCGTGCCGCATCGACTACACGGTCTCGATCCGCGGGCGTATCTTCCGCCGCGCGTCGCGACGGAATTGGCGCGAAGAAGAGTCGGCTCACACTTCCAGAGACTTTTGCATCTGCTGAGTGGTGATTTCATACCCAGCAGATTCATAGAGACTTCGTGCGACGGTATTTTTGCCAAATACATTGAGGCCAATTGAACTCACACCATTCTTCAATGTCTCTTGTTCTGCGGCATGCAATATCGCACGGCCATACCCCTTGCCGCGATGATTCTCCGCCACTTCAATATCGTAAATCCAAGCACCACCACTGGCTGCTCCCTTGCGATCAAGCCCTACCCATACATGACCGATTCTCTCTCCACCAGAATCTTCGGCAATCATGACTAGCACCCGTGGCGTCTCAACTCCCTGCGGAAGCAATTCCTGGGTCTGCGCGGTTGATTTCTCCTCAGCCTCTTCGGCGCTCCAACGACCAGCCGAAACATTTTCTGCTGCGTACTCAGCAATGAGTCTGACTCGAAAAACGTCGAACTCAGGTCCCGTCATTTTTCGCAGAGTCACATTGATCATGACGACATTATGCCTAAACCCTCATGTTGGAGCCAGGTATTCTCCATCGCATCTACTTCTATCTATGCCTCGATTTACCTTAGACTCGCATGAGTCCAAGAGATGGAGAAGAAATTGCCAGGAGTAAATATTTCGCAGGTCGAGGCGCAGGAGCGCTCCAAGTACCTTTCCATTGAGAGCTACGACGTAACGCTCAAAATCGTTCCCGGTCAGGAGACCTTCTACTCCAAATCCATGGTCCGTTTCTCCTGCAGCGAGCCGGGCATTGACACCTTTATCGATGCGCCAGCGCGCCGAATTATCTCGGCAACACTCAATGGCGTGGCAATCGATATTTCAAACTTCGACGGCGAATCCGTGTTCCTTAAGAACCTCGCCGCAGAAAATGAACTCGTCATCGAGTCCGATGCCATCTTCTCTAAAGACGGCGAGGGACTTCAATACTCGGTTGATCCCGCCGATCAAGAGGTCTACCTCTACTCGCAATGTGCACCTGCGCTAACCCGTCACATGTATGCATGCTTTGATCAGCCAGATTTAAAGGCAACCTTCACACTCACCGCAACCGTACCCAACCATTGGGAAGCAATCTCAAATAGTCCTGTTGAGTCCAAGATACCAACCGGCTCGGAATACACCACTTGGAGATTTCTCCCAACCGCCCGCATTGCTACATATGTGACCGCCTTCATCGCCGGCCCATACCACCATGTTCACGATGATTACGTCGGCGAGAAGAAAATTCCCCTGGGTATCTACTGCCGCAAATCTCTTGCTCCACATTTGGACCGTGAAGAAATTTTCAAAATTACTAAACAAGGTTTCAAATACTTTGAGAAGGTATTCGGACTTGCATACCCCTTTGATAAATACGATCAGATTGCCGTGATTGATTACAACTGGGGCGCCATGGAAAATGTCGGAGCAGTGACTTTCAAGGAAGATCTATTCATCTACAGGAGCAAGGTGACCGAGCGTCTCTACAAATATCGAACCAACACGATTCTCCACGAAATGTCACACATGTGGTTTGGCAACCTGGTCACTATGAATTGGTGGGATGACCTATGGCTAAATGAATCCTTCGCCACGTGGGCCGCTTTCACCGCCACTGATGAATGCACCGATTTTAAGAACACTTGGACGGATTTCAATGCACGACAAAAGACATGGGCGCTTCGGCAAGATCAATTGTCGTCAACTCACCCCATAGTTGTCGATGTAAAGGACATCGAAACAGCAAACTCCAATTTCGACGGAATCACTTACGCCAAAGGCGCCTCCGTACTTCGACAGATGGTGGCATATGTGGGGCGAGACAACTTCATTCGAGGTCTGCAAAAATACTTTGCCAAGCATGCCTACAAGAACACCACCCTTGCTGACTTGCTCGTAGAGCTCGAAGCAACAAGTGGACGCGATCTCAAGAAATGGTCGGCGACTTGGCTGCTGACAGCAGGAGTAAATACATTCCGCCCAGTTCTAGAAATCTCAGACGGTATCTACACCTCAATGGGAATCTTGCAAGAGGCGCCAACAATGCCCGCGGGATCAACCGAACTTCGACCACACCGAATGGCGATTGGCCTATACGACCTCCGCCATGGGTCACTCTTGCGCAGAAGATCTATCGAACTGGATGTATCTGGCGCCATTACCCATGTTCCCGAACTGATTGGCGAGAAAGCCGCCGACCTTGTTCTCATCAACGATATGGATCTGACGTATGCGAAGACCCGGTTTGATGCGAATTCAATAGTCACGCTGAAGGGCCACATTGGGAGTATCAGTGATTCGCTTGCCCGTGCTCTCTGTTTCAGCGCTACATGGGAAATGCTCCGAGATGCCGAGATATCTTCGACGGATTTCGTTGAGATCGCACTTGCTGGTCTGCCCGGAGAATCCGAGATCACTGTTGTCGCTCAGCTCGCCGAGCAGTTGGCAATCGCTGTCAACCAGTATGCCCACCCTTCAGTGAGAGATGCACTCCGTTCACGAGTTGCCAGCGGGCTGGAAACATTCTTGGATTCCGCGGAACCAAGTAGCGACCACCAACTCCAGTTCGCACGCTCCTTTGCGACCTTGGCGATTACCGCGGAGCAAAATCAAAGAATTACTTCGATCCTCAAAGGAGAACTTAAAGGACTTGCGATTGATGCAGATCTGCGCTGGCACCTGATTTGTGCACTTGCCGAACGAGGACTCGTCACCCGAGTTGATGTGGACGAAGAGTGGAAGAGAGACCCCTCCACGTTAGGCGAACTCAGCCATTTACACGCCATAGCGGCGCTCCCAACCCCCGCGGACAAAGCAAAAGCATGGGCGGAGATCGTGAGCGAAGAAACTTCAAATGCCAATCGCATCGCGTTGATCAACGGCTTCAATAGTGCGTTGAATCGCGATCTTATTGAAAGTTACGTCGACAACTACTTTGAAATGTTGTTGGTGATGGCAGAGCGCAAGTCCTTCGAATCGGCAACTCGCTTCACTGAATACGCATTTCCAATCTACATAACAACCCAAACAACGCTAAATAAGGCCAACTACTGGCTCGACGTCACAGGCAAGGAAGCCGCATCGGCATTACGTCGTCGGGTAACGGAGGCACGCGATTCACTTGCTCGTGCGCTAAATGTGCAATCGCGAGGGGAATGAATGTGGGTTGTGCAATGAATATGCAAGTGCAAATGAATAAAACGGTTGGACTTTACGCTCCCGCTTTAGATAACCTGCACCATGAATCTACAAGCACCGGTTCCGCATACAGATTGGGATGAGTGGAGAGCAAGACGAATATCTTCTCTCTTGTCACCTACCGGCAATCTCGCGCTGATTGAAACGCGTTGGCTGCAAGATGATGAAGAGTTGACATTAGAAGAAGCATTAGTTGGGCAACCAAAAACAGTGACCGCAACTAGACTGGTGCGTAAGAATTTCGATGGAGAGATAATTGCTAATGGAATTCGACTGTGGGATTCCAACTCAGAAGCTATCCGTTCTTTTAGCACTATTGATGTATACCCTTTTGATCCCAAGTGGATTTTTGAAGGAAAGTTCACCGCATATTCCGAGGCTCGACCCGTTCCTTTTGAATACGTAAGAGAGAAGCCTGGCCTGCGTGACTTGGCAGTTCCCGGTGAAATTAGAGTCACAATTGCTGGCACCGAATACGCCCTTGATGCATTTGATGATGACGGTCCCCTGCTGCTGGTTTTCGGAGATCCAACCAACCGTTCTGAGACCTATCCGGCAGGAAGGTTCCTTTTCGTCCATCGAATTGCTGACTCAGACCGAGTGTTAGTCGATTTCAATCGAGCCTTTGTTCCTCCTTGTGGGTTTTCAATCCATTACAACTGCCCCCTCCCGCCGCCGCAGAATCGACTCCAAGTGGCGATCCACGCCGGCGAAAAGAATCCGATATTTCGTAACAACTACGAGATTCACTAAGAACTTTCAACCACCAATGACACCCAAAGAGCTACAAAGGAGAAAAATATGGCGATAAAGAACGGAATAAAGGTCAGATGGCTTGGCGTTGCGGTAGCCCTAGCACTCACCCTTGCCGGGTGTTCATCGAGTACGGAGACCGATACAGCATCGGATGCAACGATTAACATCGGTTCGCTCTACGAACCCCAGAATTTGGATAACACTGGAGGTGGTGGGCAGGGCGTGAACGAAGCGCTCAATGGAAATGTCTATGAGGGTCTATTCAGCCTGACTGATTCGGGCTCGGTTGAGAACCTCTTGGCAACCGATTCCCAAATAAGTGCAGATGGTCTCACTTACACTTTCACTATCCGGAGCGATGTTAATTTCCACTCCGGAAAGGCGCTAACTTCGGCCGATGTAAAGTCAAGCATTGAGAAGGTGACTGCCGCTGACTCCCAGTCGGCGCGCAAGAGCAGTTTTGAGATGATCGATTCAATCGCTACACCTGACGACCAAACTGTTGTGGTGAAACTCAAGACAAGGTCTATCTCATTCGTCTACAACCTGAGTTATATATGGATTATCAACTCCGAAGCCAAGGACATCACCGCTACCGAAGACGGAACTGGTCCCTACACATTGACTGAGTGGAAGCACGGATCGACGTTGTCATTAACTCGATTCGACGGATACTGGGGCACGCCAGCAAAAAATAAGGTCGCCGTATTCCATTATTTCACCGACGCAACCGCCCTTAACAATGCACTCCTAACCAATGCAGTCGATGTTGTCACGAGTGAGCAGAGTCCAGATGCACTCTCTCAGTTCAAGTCAGCTGACTTCAAAATCAACAACGGTCAATCGACGACGAAGTTGATACTCGTTTTCAATGATCGTGTGGCACCTTTCAATAATCCATTGGTTCGCAAGGCCATTACGTCTGCGATAGATAACAAGAAGTTACTCTCATCAATTTGGGGAGAGTATGGAACATTAATTGGCTCGATGGTCCCACCGACCGATCCTTGGTATGAGGACCTCACCACCGTGAATCCTTATGACATTACGTTGGCCAAGAAGGAGCTAACCGAGGCGGGGTATCCAAACGGATTCACGTTTAGGCTTGATACCCCAAGTTACGACCCGCATCCAGCAGCTGCGACCTTCATTAAGGCTGAACTTGCGAAAGTCGGAATCACGGTCGATATAAACATCATCACAGCTGATCAGTGGTACGCGCAGGTTTACCAGAAGTTGGACTACGCGGCGACGATGCAGGAACATGTTAATGATCGCGATGTCGTCTGGTACGGCAACCCCGACTTCTACTGGGGTTACAACAACCCGACGGTGACGAATCTGATCAACCAGGCCGAACAGGCCAGCACCACAACTGAACAGACAGATCTACTCAAACAGGCAAACAGAACCATCGTCGAAGAGGCTGCTAGCGACTGGCTCTACCTCTACCCGCAGATCGTGGTGGCTTCAACCTCGATCTCTGGGTATCCAATCAATGGGCTCAACTCTCAGTTCTACGTATTCAACATCACAAAGAACTAGGAGCAGTTCGCCCTACTTGACTAAATCAGCGTCCAGTCCGGGCCTCCTTTTGGGGGACCCGGACTGGCTCGCATATAAGGAGAATTCGATTTAAAGACCGCCAACACCACTAATAATGCGCAACAGTCCCATTATCGGTCGTCACTGAGCGATTGAGTCGCAAAGTTTCGCCATCAGCATTCATTGTCGGCAGCGAATCAATAAACGGAAGCAGAATAGTTTCGGCTACACCGTACACACGAATGAGTTCGGAAATTGGGTCAACATGTTCATCGACTCGAAGATCAACTATGGGGTACTCCTCAAATCCATACACTTTCACTGCTGCGGATTGGTGGCCGCGTTTATCCCCACCAGCTGATTGACCTGCCTGCAATGCCACGAGAAGACGTTTAGCTAAGGGCTGAGTCTCATCAGATTCAAAACTTTCCTTCATTGCCTCAAGAGTCTCAACTCCTACAAGCATATTGCCAGCGATGGCATAGTTCGGTCCAGTTAGATCACCACGCCAAGAGTCACAGTTCTTGCCAGTAAAGGCGGCGCTTCCTCCGTTGTTATCTACGATCCCCAATTGTCGGAAATCGAATCCCTCATCGCGGCTTTTTAAATATTCAAGAGTCTCTACCGCACTATGTCCCTTGGCCAAATATTCAATGCCCCAAATACCGAGATAAGGATTAACGTATGCCTGACTCGCAATGGCGCCAGCATTACTTTTTACAAAAGCACAAAGCATGCCAACTGCTACAAATTTTGTAGAAACTGCGATTCCAAGTTCGCCTGTGCGAGAGCAACGAGCAGTGATAGAAAAAGTGTTGTAGTTAATGGCTTTCATCTCCTCAGAGGAAACTGCAATGACGACATTCGCGTCAGAAGAAAGGTTATAGGAAAGTTATAGGAAAGTTATCCGAAAGTTATCGTGCGCGTGATTCTACAAGAGTATGCAGACAAATTTGCATATTCATAAATAGTGACTTCAACAAACACGAATTGTGCAATCAATTCACTAGACTTTGAGTATCACTTCTGTATAACCTTCGCATATGCGCGGCGTCGAACTACTCCGCCAAATACGCGAGAACGTAATAGGCGATGATCAATTGATGGATGGGCCCTACGGGCCACGTCGAGTAACTTACGCAGACTACACAGCAAGTGGAAGGTCTTTAACATTTATCGAGGATTTTATTCGCAACGAAGTTATGCCGCGATACGCCAATACCCATACCGAAGCAAGTGGAACCGGTTTACAGACAACTCGACTGCGCGAAGACGCACGTGAAATTATTCGCAAAGGAGTGGGTGCAACAACAGATGACGTTGTGATTTTTGCAGGATCCGGCGCTACTGGTGCTATTGATAAATTGGTCGGCATCCTCAACATTCGAATTCCTGCAGATCTCGATCGAGAGTGGAAATTCTCTGATCAGATCCCTAAAGATCAAAAACCTATTGTTTTTATTGGCCCTTTTGAGCACCATAGCAACGAACTCTCCTGGCGAGAATCAATCTGTGATGTTGTCACTATTCGCGAGGATGCGGATGGTCATGTCGATCTTGATCACTTGCGCGCCGAGCTCGACAATTACGCAACTCGGCCCTTGAAGATTGGTTCTTTCTCGGCGGCAAGCAATGTCACGGGAATCATTACGGACACAGATGCAGTTTCGCAGTTGCTACACGAACACGGTGCCCTTGCATTCTGGGATTTCGCTGCGGCAGCCCCGTATGTGGAAATCAACATGCATCCGACAAATCCCATGCATCGCAAAGACGCCATCTTCCTGAGCCCGCATAAATTCGTTGGCGGCCCTGGAACACCAGGGGTCTTAGTTGTAAACCACTCAGTCATCCACAATACGGTCCCTGTGGTACCTGGAGGTGGCACTGTCGCGTACGTCAACGCACATGACCATCGCTATTTGACCGACCCTTCCCATAGAGAGGAGGGCGGAACACCGGCCATCATCGAATCTATTCGCGCAGGTCTCGTCTTCCAACTTAAGGAAGCAGTCGGCGTTTCTACCATTCATGCAACAGAGGAAAAGTTCTTGGCACGTGCCATTGAGGCGTGGAAATCGGAACCTCGGATAGAACTACTCGGTAATCTTGAATCCAAACGACTCTCCATCTTATCTTTCGTGCTTCGTGCTCCTTCCGGAAAACTTCTTCACCATAATTTTATTGTGGCACTCCTCAATGACCTCTTTGGGATTCAGTCACGGGGTGGTTGTTCTTGTGCGGGACCGTATGGGCACAGGTTGCTGGGGATAGACAATGCCAAGAGTCACGAAATCGAAGAAGAAATCGCAGGCGGTTGCGAAGGAATTAAACCAGGTTGGGTAAGAATCAACTTTAACTACTTCCTCTCTCAAGTCGTCGCCGATTACCTCATCTCGTCTGTGCTTTTTGTCGCGCAACAGGGTCATCTTTTTCTTTCTGACTACAGTTTTGATCCAGAGACAGGTATTTGGCGCCATCGCAATGGACCAGTGGAACCGGCGTTGAGATTGCGCGAAATTTCATACGGTGACGACGGCCGGATGCACTACCCAGCTCATGATTCTCGCGCACCGGAGAGCGCTCTTGCAGATTATCTAGAACTTGCTAAGCAGTTTGCTTCAACGCGGATCAATCCACCACTGGAAACAAGTCGGACTTTTGTACCGCCCACCATGAGTGATCGTTTTGAACATCTTCGGTGGTTCGAACTTCCCCCAGAATGCCTCATTAAACAATCTCAGTAAACAATAAGGAGAACTAAGCATGGTTTTACGCACAGATTGGGATACTTGGCGGGCTGCTCGCCTAGCCTCGGTGGTATCACCGACCGGCAATCTCGCCCTTATCGAAACACGATGGGAAGAGGACGATCAGGAGTTATTACTAGATGAGGTACTGGCTGGTCTCCCAGATACGATTAAAGCTACTAATACTGTGCAAAGAAATTTTGATGGAGAAGTGATAGCACGCGGAATCCGTCTGTGGGACTCGCAATCTCAAGCTATTCGCTCATTTGAAACAACGGACGTCTATCCTTTCGATGCTGATTGGATCATCGAGGCAAAATATGCCCAGCATGCTGAGTCACGCCCGGTGGCCTTCGAACATATTAGGGACAATGGTGGAACTCGCGACCTTGTAGTACCCGGCGAGATCACATTGAGCTTGGATGGCGTGGATCTCGTGCTCAGCGCCTTCGATGATGGGGACAAATTACTCCTCGTATTCGGCGACACGACCAACGGCACAGAAACGTACTCTTCGGGCAGGTTTCTCTTCGTCTACCCGTCAGCCGGTACCGACCGGATAATTCTCAATTTCAATCAAGCCTTTGTTCCACCGTGCGGTTTCTCCAGTCATTACAACTGTCCGCTACCACCGCCTCAAAACCGCCTGCACATCCCTGTCCGAGCCGGCGAGCGATACCCGATTTTTCGTGACGGCTACAAGGTCAGTTAAGTCAACAAACACCACCGATCAAACAATCAATAAACAAACAACCACTAAGGGGAAAAATGAAGACCAGAAAGAAAGGCATGAAGCTGGGAGGGATCACCCTGGTGGTTGCTCTCGCTCTATCTATGACCACCGGCAGCTTTGCTGCAAATGCGGCCGACAGCAATGCAACCATTGATGTAGGCACACTGCACGAGGTCCAAAATCTGGATAACACCGCCAATGGCGGCGCAGGTTTGACCGAGGCTTTCAACGGCAACGTATATGAGGGACTTTTCAAACTTACCGATGCTGGCAAGGTTGAAAACCTTCTGGCAACTAGCTATAGGAAAAGTACGGATGGACTTACCTATACGTTCTCACTCCGCAGCGGCGTAAAGTTCCACTCGGGCAAGACCCTTACTTCTGCCGATGTGAAATCCAGCCTCGAAAGAGTGACAGCTGAGGGCTCACAATCGCCGCAAAAGGGAGATTTGGATAACATCAAGTCGATCACCACACCTGACACCAAGACTGTCGTTGTTACTCTTGGAAAGAAGGCAGTCTCCTTTATCTATAATCTCACCTACGTCTGGATAGTAAATTCAGCCCTCACGAACATGACTTCAGCTGAGGATGGAACTGGTCCTTATAAGTACACCTCATGGACACGAGGATCTTCCATATCGATCACGCGATTTGATTCATATTGGGGCACAAACGCGAAAAACAAGGTCGTCGTATTCCATGAATTCACTGATGGAACCGCCCTCAATAACGCGCTTCTGAGCCATGCAGTAGACATCATTACAAGCGAGGGAAATCCCGATGCCCTTGCTCAGTTTAAGAACTCAAATTACAAAATTACCAATGGCCTATCAACAAATAAGCAATTGATAATTTTCAATGACCGAGTAGCCCCTTTCAATAAGGTATTGGTCCGTAAGGCAATCACTTCTGCTATCGACAAGAAGAAGCTACTTTCCTCTGTCTGGGGGGAATACGGCACAGTTCTGGATTCCATCATGACGCCAATTGATCCTGGATATGAAGATTTGAGCTTCATGAATCCTTACGACCCGACTTTGGCGAAATCTCAATTAGCTAAGGCTGGTTATCCAAAGGGCTTCACCTTCACGCTCGATACACCAAATGATGACCCGCATCCAGCACTCGCTGCGTTCATCCAGTCGTCACTGGCCCAAATTGGCGTCACAATGAAGATCAACATCATCACCACGAGCCAGTGGTTTGAGAAGATCTACAAGAAGTTGGACTACACCGCGACAATTCAGAACGTTCTGAGCGGTCGGAACATCGGATGGTATGGAAACCCAGATTTCTTCTGGGGTTACAACAACCCCCGCGTTACGCACTTGATCAATTTGGCCGAGTCGGCAAATACAACGAGTGCTAACGCAGAACTTCTCAGAAGAGCCAACAGAATCGTAGTTGCAGATGCAGCGAGTGACTGGCTCTATCTCTATCCATTAATCGTGGTCTCCTCGTCTTCTCTTTCAGGATACCCAATCAATGGAATCAACTCACAGTTCTTCGTTTATAACATAACGAAGAATTAGGAGATAATTTCACTACTAGAATAATGTCCGTATTCAATCCGGTTGCCCGAATAGGGCAACTGGATTGGATACGGCTTTTCAGGGAATGGGAGGTATAAATGAAAGCTTCGCCGATGGTTTCCTACATCGTTCGACGAATGATGGTGCTTGTCATTTCGCTTTTCCTTGCCAGTACCACTCTCTTTGTACTTCTGCGGATGTTGCCCGGTGACCCAGCAAACGCGCTCCTGACTGTTGGAGCGACCCCCGAACAGGTCGCTGCGGCGCGCCATTCAGTAGGGTCAGATCTTCCAATGCTTCAGCAATTCTGGAACTGGCTCAATGACCTCGTGACTTTCCAATTGGGTACCTCGCTGATCGGCAATGTTCCAGTTGGTCCGGAAATAAATTCACGTCTTTCTGTCACGGTTCCTCTGACATTGATTTCTTTCTTTATTGCAATCACGATTGCGGTGCCACTTGGATTCGTTGCCGCTTATAAGGCGAGAACTTGGTACGGAGCGCTGCTCAATGGCGTCTCCCAGCTAGGCATAGCAATTCCCGTCTTTTGGGTTGGTGTAATTCTCATTCTAATTTTCGCTCTTCGGCTCATGATCTTGCCGGCGGGAGGTTTCCCTCCCACAGGCTGGGGTGATCCCGGGCAGGCGTTCCGATCACTCCTTCTTCCAGTCATCACGATTGCCCTAGTTATGTCAGCATCGCTCACCCGTTATGTCCGCTCGGCTACCTTGGATGTGCTCAACAGTGATTACCTGCGAACTTCTCGATCCCTTGGCTCCTCCTTCATGGAGGCGATGTGGCGCCATGGGATTCGCAATGCCGCATCCCCGGTCGTCTCCATTCTGGGCATGGAACTAGCCACAACATTTATCGGAGCGGTGGTAGTGGAGGCCGTGTTCGCGCTTCCAGGACTTGGAAGTTTGCTAGTACAAGGCATTGCGCAACGCGATTACCCGATTATCCAAGGAATACTTTTTGTCAGCACCATGGCCGTCCTCATTATCGGGTTTCTTGCAGATCTTGCCCAGCGATTCATCGACCCTCGCCTCAGCAAGTCTCTGGCAGGTTGGAACTCATGAGCAATCCCAAAAAAGAACGTTCTGCCCCTCTAATTATTGGGTGCATCCTCGTCGGGTTCATAGCGAGCATGGCTTTGATCTCCCTTTTCTGGACGCCATACTCCGTCGGCGATATGACAGGTGACCGACTGGGTCCGCTGAGTAGTGACCATTGGTTGGGCACTGACAAACTCGGTCGCGATCTCCTTTCACGAGTCATGATCGGCGCTCGGATTGCAATTACCGTCGGGTTTGCATCTGTCTTTATTGGCGCAATTCTCGGCGTGATCTTCGGGTTAATCGCTGGATTTGCGCAACGCTGGGTGGACGAATCATTTTCGGCGATGTTTGACATCCTTATCGCATTCCCAACCCTGCTCCTAGCAATGCTTGTCGTGGCCGCCAGAGGAGCCTCATTAACTTCCGCAATCATCGCCATTGGTTTCGGCATGTCGGCAATAGTTGCGAGGCTGACTCGACTACTTGTTAAGCGAGTACTCGCGAAAGATTTCATTACAGCTTCGCGCGCTTCGGGCACTTCCTGGATGCGCATAATTCTCGTCCACATACTTCCCAATATTTGGCCCACTTTGATCGTCACCTTCGCCCTGCAATTCGGCTTTGCTGGTTTGACCGAAGCAAGTCTCTCCTACCTCGGACTTGGCGCGCCTCCTCCCAATGCATCATGGGGAAGTTTGTTGCAGGAGGCGCAGGCAACCGTGCTCATTTCTCCGGTAGCCGCGATTGCACCTGGACTTTTGCTTGTTTGCTTGGTGATCGGGATGAATATGGTTGCTGATGGACTACGGGATGTCGCCGATCCCACTTTGCGGCGGTCCAGATGAAGATAGTGGAAGTACAGAATCTGAGCGTTGAAACCGCAGACGGATCCAAGGTCGTTTCAGAGGTTTCGTTCTCAATTGAACCTGGATCGCGCTTAGGTTTAATCGGTGAATCTGGCTCTGGAAAATCAATGACGGCCTTAGCGATCATGGGCTTGCTCCCAGCCGAATTGAAAGCATCTGGAAGTCTGCTCTTGGGAAACGGAAAAGACGGATCGGTGCAGGTTTTGGGAGCTCCCGAGAAAATGCTCAATCAAATTCGAGGAACCGTCGCCAGCATTGTTTTCCAGGAACCTCTCACCGCCCTTGACCCGCTCATGAAGATTGGCCGCCAGTTGTCCGAACCACTTCGGCGCTGGCAGGGGCTGACGGGTGATGCCCTTAACGATGCCGTCATTTCCGCTCTCGCCGAAGTACGTATAAACAAACCAGAGAGAATTGCGGTTTCGTACCCCTACGAAATTTCCGGAGGCGAACGTCAACGAGCTGCGATTGCTATGGCACTGGCATGTGAACCTGCGCTGCTCATTGCAGACGAACCCACGACCGCTTTAGACGTCACCGTGCAAGCGGAAATACTCACACTGCTTGATGCAGTCGTTGCCAATCGAGGAATGTCGCTTCTCTTCATTAGCCATGATCTTGCTGTGGTTTCGAGAATCACTGATCGAGTCCTCGTGATGAAGGATGGCTCAGTTGTCGAATCTGGCTCATTAAGGGACATTCTGCGTGATCCGCAGCACCCGTACACACGAGACCTTGTCACCAGTGCCAAAGAACTCGATAACGCATTGGATATCGCACTAGATACTGAAAACGGAATTGAGAATGGAGGAAGCGATGACTTCGCCAATTCTTGAAACGCACAGTCTCAACTTTTCTTATAATTCTGGAGTTCCGATTCTCCATGATATAAATATCTCGATCACCAAGGGTCAGAATGTTGGTCTCGTCGGAGAATCAGGTTCCGGTAAGAGCACCGTTCTTAGATTACTTCTTGGAATTTATCGTCCGACGCAGGGTCAAATACTTTTCGCGGGAGAGGAGCTCGCATTACGGAATAAAGAGCAAGCTCGCAGATTTAGAAGCCAAGTGCAAGTGGTCTTTCAAGATCCATATTCTTCACTAGATCCCCGCCAAAGGGTTGACCAGCTGATCGCTGAGCCACTGCGCTCTCTCGGCATTGCTAGAGATGCGAATGTCGGAGGAAGCCGAGCCAACATTCGTGAGTGGATAGAGAATGAGGTTGTGGAAGCTTTAAAATCAGTTGGACTGCCGGCTGATTCTGCGCGCCGCTACCCCGACGAATTCTCCGGCGGGCAACGCCAGCGAATAGCTATCGCCCGTGCGATTGTCTGCAAACCGCAAGTTCTTCTCGCAGACGAACCAGTAAGTGCCCTCGACGTATCCACTCGAGTAAGAGTTATAGAACTCATTGCCGAACTCGGAGCAACAAAAGATCTGACGATTGTCATGGTCTCCCATGACCTTGCTGTCGTGGCGGCACTATGCAAGCAGAGCATCGTTCTTGAAAAGGGATTCGTCGTAGAACAAGGCTCGACGGCATCTGTTCTTGGAGCACCTAGCCACGCCTACACACAGAGATTGATCGAGAGTCTGCCTCGACTGCCGGTCAATTGAATGGATCTGGGCTCGGTCTAGTTTCCATCCCACTTTGCCATTTCAACTTCAAATGGATCCAGTCCCATCGGTCCGAGTTTCAGTGCAAACGTATGAAATCTCTTAAGCGAGAAGCCATCTCCCAATCGTTTCTTGGCATCTTCACGAGCCCTCATCCACACCCGTTCGCCGACTTTATAAGAGATCGCCTGCCCTGGCCAACCGAGGTACCTATCCACTTCACTTCGTGAATGAGCATCATCGAGGAGCGCTCGATTCATCAAGACTTCGTAGGCAGATTCTGCGTTCCATACTTCACCGTTGTAATCGGTGTATTCCAGGTGCATCCCAATATCGACAACAACGCGTGCCGCACGCAAAGCTTGAGCGGAGAGATAACCCATTTCTAAACCCGGATCTTCGAATGCGCCGAGTTCGTCCATGAGTCGTTCGGCGTAAAGCGCCCAACCTTCACCGTAGCCGCTGGTCCATGCTTTGGTCCGTTGAAATCTGCTCAACCGATCTTGCTCGACGATCACCGTCGCTTCTTGCAAATGATGCCCTGGTACCGACTCGTGGTACCAAGTCGTAGCGAGATGCCACCAACTGAACTCATTCTTGCCCAGCGCGGGAAACCATGTGGTACCGGGACGGGAAAGATCTTCACTGGGTGACTGATAATAAGGAGCAGAGGCACTTCCCTCCGGAGCAAGTCGTACATCGCAGAATTTGACCCGCTCGTCAATGTCAAAATGATTTCCGTCCATCTGCGCGACCGCGGCCTGGGTAAAACCTCTCAATTTTTCCAGCAGCGCCTCAGTGCCGTGGATACGGTACTTGGGATCAGCCTCTAAATAATCTGCAACCTCGCGTAGGTTTTTTGCTCCTGGCTTGATTTTTGCCGCTACCCGCCACATCCGTTCATTTATCTGCGCTAAATCTTGCAAGCCCCACTCATAGGTGTCCCGCAAATCGAGCTCTGCCCCCGTGAAATGACGGGCCCACATGGAATATCTCATTTCACCGACAGCATCGCCGATATTCGATTTTGGGAGATACTCACGCAATAACCATTCGCTGGTTTGCAGCGCGGACTTATCAGCGGCTGCGCCCGCGCGATGCAGTTCTGGATACTTTTCGGTCGGATCAATCCCCCTGGCGATGCCGGAATACGCGCCTTCTGCGAAAGTCTTCAGCTGCTTAGCTACCTCGATCGTCTGTCTTCGTGATGTGGTCTTACCCAGTTTGGCCATGTCACCAATGCACGATAGCCATGACTCATGTGCGCCAGAAACCGCATTAAGACGAGCTGTAATCACATTGATGTCCTCAGCCGTGTCGTGCGACATCACCTCAAAGACTTGGCGGATCTCTAGGATTGGCGATGAAATGACATTCCATGAAATTTGTTCTTCGCGAGAATCATGCAAGGCTAATCCCGAATTCAATCGCTCTTCCATGACAGCCTTGGCGATCAAGTCGATCTCATCCTTTGGGTCTAGCGCTGCCAAATCTCTCAATGTCTGGCGAGTGACTTCGGCAATTTTCTCAGTGCCTGCCAATGAAAAGTCATCGAGTTTGTCGTCAAAATCGCGAACACCTATACGTGTCGCACTTATGGGGCTCAACTCGGCCAGTTCGGCGATGTACCTATCACTCAGTTCAAATATCGGTGATCGAAAGGAAGAATTCATTACGCAATCTAATCAGCGTTCAAGTCAATTGTCGATTCCCCAAGAATGTAATGTCATTTCACCAAGTCATAATCTGCAATTTCTTTCATCACTTCAATTTCATTTGATCCTAAGACCGTCGGTCAATTGATGCTCGATCACAAATGTTATGAGGATTCAAAAGCACTCGAAAAGAAGTCGATTGTGTGCTCAGCGTGCAGTTGTGACTCAGTAAACTAAATCGGTAGTGCCGGCACTCGGAATTGAAAGCCTCGCGCATTTTCAAATGGATACCCTAAAGCATGACTGAATCCAATTCGGTCGAGTAGATAAGCAAGTAGCCACACCGGCGAATTAGAGGGCGGGTACAGAATGAGTTTTCTATGATTGCGGTACTTCGTTGGCTTCTGAAAGTCGCAAGGAAGGAGCACACTCTCCGGACCAACTATCATCGAGCGCACCCTCATTTCTTGGCGTACCTAACTGCCGATGCTGTCATTTCGGTCGCCTTGGTTGTGGGCGGCTTTCATTATTTCGGCCCTCAAATCTGGGAAAGCCACCAGAGATTCATGATCGAACATCCAGAAATCGTCCCGGCACCTGTCGATAGATTCTTGGACTACATGACGGGGGAAGAAGAAGGGAATATTTTCTGGATAGGACCAAGTGACGCACATGAATACACGGTCGAGACTGTAAATCATAAATTCCATCGAATCTCATATTTTCTCTCAAACGCCTATTCATCTCCTAAGGATCAGCCTCAATTTACTATCACCACATATATCAATAAGGAGACTTTCGTAAACGATGTCCGCTCGCTTCTGGGAGCACAAACGGAGAAGAGAATGCTCAGTGGAGGCAATACAATTGAGTTTGCAAGCAAATCGCCGAGGTCCGGAATCATAACTTTTCCCACTAGATCTGAAATTGTGGCAATTGATTTTCGAGTTACCCAATCAAAGGAAAGTCTCTTGGAAGCTGCGGAAAAACTCGAAGAGATTGGCTAGATGATTTTCGTGATAGACAGTTGATATTTACATACTTGGGGCTGGATGCCGCGTTGGCATCTTCCAGATATCGCACAAGGCGCGTTTAACCGGCATTTTTGACAGGTAAGCAACGCCGAAGAAAGCACACCCAAGTACGTACCAAAAGTTTTCAGCTGATGTCCTACTTGTCGAACCAACTTCACTAAATCCCTTTTTGACTATAACTTTTTGGAAATAAGCCGCACCAAAGGCAATGCAGCCAATCAAGTACCAGAAATATTCCGCGGTGGTCGTCTCTGTTATGCCAGCCTCGCTAAGCGCCATTTTCGCTGGCAATTTTGCAAAGTAGCCGGCGCCAAAACAGAGGCAAAGTAAGAAATACCAAAAATTCTCTGCGGATGTCATCTCCACTTCGCCAACTTCACTCAGGGCCTTCTTATAAGGCACTTTGGCAAAGTAAGCGGCACCAAAGTTGAGACATTGCAGGATGTACCAAAAATTCTCTGCAGGAGTCATCTGCGCTTTCCCACTCGTAATTCTGGACACTCTCTCGCCTCTTTCGGGTCGTGATCTCGATGAGCCTAGCGCCATCAAGATTCACTCACCAACGAGCGGAGGGTATGTATGATCACAATCCCTCATGATTTAGCACGATAATGAAGGCAGAGTAATCAAAACGGCCCCTCCGCCCCGTTAGGAACAAAGGGGCCGTTAAGACTCGCCGTGAGCTTAGGTGTTACTTACGAGGTGCTTCGAATTCATCAAGTCGTACAGCCTCACCCGAACCTTGTGATTCAAATGGGGTGAAGTCGTACTCGTCGTAGGCTGCGTAAACAGCGGCCTTTGCCTCCTCGGTTGGCTCAACCCGAATGTTGCGGTATCTGGCAAGACCAGTACCGGCCGGGATGAGCTTGCCGATGATGACGTTCTCTTTGAGTCCGAACAATGGGTCGGTCCACATAGACTACCGCTAACCCGTATCGTGAGAGAATGGAGCCTCTAGATAATTTGCTTTGCAATGCATGAGGGCGATCTGTTGGCCTCCGCTAGACTTGCAGACAATCAAAAGCCATAACCGACCATTGAGCAGCCCAATTTTCAATATTCGAATAAATTGATAAGCGCATCATTGTCGTGCAACTCGCTGCCGTGTTGATGCTAGCTGCTAACTGGTCAGAACCCACTCCCCGAGCACCCCCCTGTCGCAAGACAGCCGCTGCCGCCCCAAGGATGTCATGGCCGCCACAATGCCGTGGATCTTCGTTAATCCGATTGACCGCACTCGTTAAGAGATGTCGAATATCATCCAATTGGACTACAACTGGCGATCTGTTATTTGCACGGTCAAGAATTTCAGCAAAATCCTTGACAGTGAAATCAGGATTCAAAATATCGCGAAAGGGAAAATTTCTCAATTTCAAACCTAGATCCAATTCTTCGTTGATAAGGCGAAGTATCGCAAGCGCCATTGCAAGTCGAAAAGTAATCTCGCTCACGTTTCCATTTGACGACGAACCAATGGTGGAGACGACGGCCCCACCATGAGATTGAACCGCACGCCGCAATAAGTGTGGGTGAGTGACAATCACATCACCAACCAAGTCGTATCCATTAGTTGCAACAACGGTAGGCGGGTATAGACCAGACTTTCCCGTCAGATCGTCAAGATCGCGGTCAACCAGGACCAAAGTATGCGTCAAACCGTTTGTGTGTAGAAGTTCACCTGCTCTCAAAAGTGCTCGCTTACCGCCTCCGAAAGCAACTAGGGCAAGATTCCTTTCCTCAATATGACCAGTAAGAATGGATACTTCATCGTTTCCTTCGACCAGGAGAAAGAGTCGCTTATCAACCTGTCTCTGCATGAGCACTTGAGAAAATAGGGCATCGCCCGATAACGCGACTTGCATCTAGAATTCCGCATCTTCTGGTCCCAGCTGTTTGGCGAATCCCCACCATTTATCAATAATCTGAGGCGAATGCGTTGCCACCAAGAACTGGAACCCTGCTATGCGGGAAATTCTTTCCACATCGGAAATAAACTTGATTTGCCAACTAACATGGAGTGAGATCTCAGGCTCATCAATCAATACGAGACTCCCACGTCGAACATTGAAAAGTAGGTCGTACATGAGGATGATTTCGTGTTGCTCTCCTGAGGAAAGTGAATCTAGATCCAGTGAAACCTCGCTATCATTCTGAAGTACCTCTATGCCAGACAAAGCATCAATGTGTAAGGTCTTGCCCAATAATCGCGCATTCACAACTTCCTCCAGCAAAGTGATCTTGCCGAGCAATTCTTCAAAAGTCTCCAATTTGTTGTCCGCATCACTCAGATACAAATCTAACATTGAAATCTCTGACGCCGTGAGTGACCTTTCCGGGAGAGAGAGTTCGGGATCGAGTTTCGTGTGTGCGATCTGTGCCAATCGACTTCGGAACTTATCTTGGGCTTCGTATTTCTTTCGAATATCCGGCTCGCTCGTGCCGATTGATGAACCTTGGTTCAACATACGACTCGGGAAGGTACGATCCAGTTGCTGGGTGATTCTCGAATTAGCAGCTAGCGCATCAGCCAGGAGTCGTTTCATTCCCGACGCGTAGTCAATAATTGTGCTCGTAGGTACACGTTGCCTTGAATCGTGGCGATTCCGGAATTCATTGTAATTGGCGTCGATCTTCAGTCTTTGAGTTTCGATAAGATGACTTGCAATCCTGGTCGTGAACTCAACCAATTCATCTGGCGGCCCGGAAACAATTTCTTGACTAGCAGGTGAACCAGCTCGGTGCCCGTATCGCCGTTCAAGATCCGCATATTCCACCATCTCACCATCGGTGGGATCATGCCAAATAGTTCCGCGAAAAGGCAGGTATGGTGTTTCCTTGCGAAGCCAAGCATCAAATTTCATGTATTCGCGTGTCTCAACTTTCCAAACAGTTTCCTCGTTAGATGGGCGTGAAAGTTGAAATTGAAGAATAATCTCTAGCTCTGGGTTCTGGATAGCTATTCGATTCACTTCGAAGTGGGTCCCATCTTCGAAAGCAATGGTCGCGTTTCCAAATGGAATTTCCCTAAGAGCTCGCCAGCTCAAGTTAAGTAAGCCGTCAACCACTTCGAGAAACTTAGTTTTCCCGACGCCATTAGGTCCGTATATGATTACAAACTGCTGACCATCCCCATACTGAACTTCATGCGTATATCGAGCCAACACATCGGTTACCAGAATTCGTTTCACTTTTAATGCTTGAGTAGCCATTTTTTCTCCGATGAAAGGTGACTCGCAAATTCGATAAACTGAGGCGTTGGCTTTCCTCTGGTAACCATACTGAATGATATGAGTCCAGTCTAGAAGTGGACAGCCAGGAGATCGTCATCTTGCAAAAGCGAAAGCGAATGATGCTGCGAAGTGGACTTCTTACCCCCTTTTTTTTCAATTGGAATATCTCTAAAGGAAACTACTTAAATTAGGTCCAAAGAACTCGGGAAATTAACCGCCACGGTGACTCTGATCCGCGCTTGCTCCTGACGAGAAAAATCAGTTGGGGTAGAGAAGATCCTCCATTCCCACACCAAGAATCAAAACAGCCCCTCCGCTCCGTCAGGAGCAAAGGGGCCGTTAAGACTCGCCGTGAGCTTAGGTATTACTTACGAGG